>JAZLLP010000001.1:0-84827 GCA_045598225.1 Acutalibacteraceae bacterium
TTCCTCATACCCGGCAATCAAAAACTGCATTGTGTAATCGTGGGTATCCTCGTAATCACAGCGGAAAATTATCCGCTTGATTGCGGGGTATTTTTCTTTCAGTTCCGTGACCAATTCATAGCACAAATCATCAAACGCCGAATGGTCGCCGAAAATAAATTTAGTTGTCCCGTGTTCAATTAAATCAAGCAAAATCCTCTGCAACCGTTCCCGCAATTCCGGTGTATCATTGATTTTTCTATGTCCGATAAAACAGCAAGTACGCTCTGTTTTCATGCTCATAACCCCACTTCTAAAATACTATAAATATAATATTCCTATTTTATAATATTTATAGTATATCATCCGCGGAAATAAGTATCAATAGTCTGTGGATAATTGATTTTAATATTTATAGACTATATATGTGATGAATTGGGAGGGATAGTATGAGCGATTTAGCAAAGGTTATTGGGCAGAGAATACGCAATTATCGAACGGGGCAGAATTTAAGTCAAGAAAAGTTGGCAGAATTGTCCGGTTGTCATCCCACATATATCGGTCAGGTTGAGCGTGGTGAGAAAAACGCAACGCTCGAAAGTATTGAGAAAATCGCTTCTGCATTAAATATTTCTCTTTCAACCCTATTTGAAAAGCTCGGAGCAGAAGATAATGCCGACAGCATTCCGCTAAAATGCTATGAATTGGTTGCTTCAAAAAGCAAATCAGAACAAGAGCAATTATATAAGTTGCTTTTGCAGATGGATCAATATAAAAACAAATAAAAACAATGCCGTCCGAAAGGCGGCGTTTCGCTGTATATTTTGGTTGAAATTTCCTGCCATTGAAAAGTAGGTCGAAATATTAGTCAAGTTTTCAATGGAAAGCCAACGAAAGCTTATCATTGAAAAACACTGTCATAACAAGGTTTCTGTGGATTATCCGTTGCGTTATTTCGATCAAAAATTATTCTCCATTGAAAAGTAGGCGAAATATTAGTCAAGTTCTCAATAGAAATTCGGTCGCATACAGACAAAAGCCATTCTCACTCTCATAAGGAGTAGGAATGGCTTTTTTGCGATGTATTCTATTTAAGGAGTTACGAAAATACTTGTATATGCCAAAAGCATAGTAATTTTCACTCTCTAAAAATGTATGCTTTGGGCATATATTTTGCCGTTTTTGCACCTCAATATATCCTCGTAATGATATAATCGTCATCGTTCGAGTTATAGTTTTCGAGGGGATGGAAACCGTATTTTTGTCCTTTGACACGGTCGTCGCAGGAGACATCGATATTCCACCAAGTGCCGCCATAATAGGCACGGTTCCAAGTGTGCAGGTTTGCTCTGTCCTTGCGGTTATAGCCGTCGAGGATATAGCAGGGAATGCCGTGGCTACGGCAGACGGCGGCGAAGAGGTGCGAGTAGTCAAAGCAGATGCCTTTGCGGGTGTCGAGCGTTCGGCGAATATCGAAATACTGATATTCGGTATCAAAATCCGCATCATATTCCAGATAATCCAGCACCCAGTTGTAGGCGGCTTTGACGGTTTCTTCGTCGGTGGGTTGTTTGGGGCAGACTTCGTCGAAGAATGCTTCGTCGCTTTTGCTCCAAAGGCAGGATGTGCCGTTTTGAAGCCCGGTTGATTTTGATAACCAAAATCCGTGCAGGATTCCTGCGGTAATGGCGACAATCAGGACGGCTGTGACTGCCCAAGTGATTTTCGTCACGATGGGACGGCGGGAAGTTTTTGCTCCCGCAATAAACCACCGGGACAGTGCGGCAATTGCCGAAGCGGCGGTATAAAAGCCGAGCGGTCTTCGGGCAATCATAGCGTAATAGAAGCCGAGCAGAGCGACGGTGACGAAAAGGCAGTATGTAATTTTTCGCAGTGTTTTTGATTTGGTATCGAGCAGGATGAGGACACTGCAACATACCGATAGAGCGATGAAAAGCAGCGGCATTTTCGTGACCAAAAGATAGTCCCGGAGCGACACCGCGAGGGCAACAGAACAGCCGAGCATCAGGCAGAAGACGAGCCACTTAACTTTCTTCGTCTTCATCTTCTTGAACCTCAAATTCCGTCTCAATGACATTTGTGAAAACGGGCGGATCGGTTGCTCCGAACAGGTCTATGTAGTAAAGGGCTTTCATGTGCAGTTCGTCGGCAAAAACGAACACGGGCACATCCTTTCGGGTGCGTTTTCGGGGCTTAGGCTCTTCCTCTTCTTCCTCATCTTCTGTCAGATTTTCTTCAATCAAAATCTCTTCCAAAGGCAAGGTTTTTTCTTCAATTTTCTTCTTTCTCGGCATATCAAGTACTCCTTAAAAATCAAGTAAATACCCAATACGCAAGCGATTTTTTTACCTTTCTGACTGTCGTTTTGTGTGATGAAAAACAGACGCATACCGCCCTTATTTTCGTATCGGGTATGGTCTTAGTTTAACACTAACAGGAGCCATTGCGGCACCCATATTATTCTGGTCGGTTACGCCCAGATCACGAACTTTTCCGAATATTGCCGCATCAACTCTCGGCGCATTGCCGGTATTGCCTTTAATTACCGCCGCACCGGAACCTGTTACTGTCCACTGTGATGCGGGTGAGCGCTGTCCGCCGTATTCA
This sequence comes from Acutalibacteraceae bacterium, assembly GCA_045598225.1. GTDB lineage: Bacteria > Bacillota > Clostridia > Oscillospirales > Acutalibacteraceae > DTU089. The sequence goes on from JAZLLP010000001.1 coordinate 2,608, forward strand.
AGCGGATATCTGTACTGACGTTCTGCAGAGCAGAAGTGCGAGGATGTTGCGGCTACGGCAAGACCGAGAGCGCCGCTGTCAACAAGCGTTGAAGCAAGTGCGAGCGAAAGAGCCATTGTAGAGCATGCTCCGTAAAGTCCTGCAAAAGGTATGCCGAGTTCTCTCATATCAAAAGATGAGCCGATACACTGATTCAAAAGGTCGCCTGCGAATGCAAGGTTGACGTTTTCGGCGGTTTCACCTGCTTTTTCAAGTGCTTTTGAAATTGCCGATCTCTGGAGTTCGGTTTCGCCTTTTTCAAAAGTTTCCTGCCCTATAAATTCATCTTCATATATTTTGTCAAATTCATTTTTTAAAGGCCCTTCGCCTTCTTTTTTGCCTACTACTGCCGCATTGCCCGTTATTGCGGGGCGTGTCGGTAAAAGTATTGTGTATTTTCCCTGTCTTAAAGGCATTTATAAATCACACCAATCCGAAAATATATATTATCAATCCGTAAATTGAAGCCGCCGTGCAACCGTAAACGATTACCGGCCCTGCAAGGTTGAACATTTTTGCACCTGTTCCGAGTATTCGCCCCTCCATGCTGAATTCCACGGCAGGTGAAATAACCGAGTTTGCAAATCCCGTAATCGGAACGAATGTACCTGCGCCCGCCACTTTACCGATTTTGTCAAATACGCCCGCACCGGTGAGAATTGCGGTTATGAGTATGAGTGTTGCCGAAACGCCGATTTTAACTTCATCTTCCGTCATATTCGTCATTTCATAAAGAGTTTTTAAAACCTGTGCAAAACAGCATATTCCGCCGCCGAACAGAAAAGCCATAAGGCAATCTTTGAAAAGCGGCGATTTGTCGGTGGATTTTCCCACCATTTTCAAATATTCGTTATTAGTCATAATTCCTCCGAAAAGAATTTATTTACAGGACTATTATAACCTTGAAAATATCACTTATTCTTTTTCGGTAATATTGATTTTTTCATTTTTATAATGTAAAATAAATATAAATTAAAACAGGGCGGTGTTTTTATGGCAAAGTATGAAACAAGAATTAAAGGTGACTTCAATTCCATAGTTAAACTTGTCGAAAAAGGAATACTTGACGGGAGCATTTCCGCCACGCTTGAAGATTCAAGTGATTTTTATTCTCTTAATCAGTCAAGATGCGCTGTTCGTGTTTTTGAAAGGTACAGTTACACAGGCGGAAACAGACTGACAATGAGCGTAACGTTTTTTGAACCCGAAAAAGGTGATGTTTTCATAAGTGCAATAACTTCGGGCGGCAGTCAGGCTTTGTTTTTTAAAATCAATACCATAGGTGAAAATGCCTTTATTGAAAAAATAAAAGAAATTTTGCCGTAACATTTATGATAATAATTAAACGACTGCAAGGAAAGATATGAAAATCTATCTTTGCAGTCGTTGGTTTTTATTTGTTTTATGCTGTTTTTTATAATACATTTTCCATTGTTGTTTTAAGAGGTTTAAGTCCCATTTTTTCATAAAACGCTTTCGCACCGTCATTGAGTGCCCATACATTTAAAGTGATGTTGTCACATCCGTTTTCTTTTGCGGTTTTTACAATAAAATCATAAAGCAAAGTGCCTATATGTTTGCCTCTTGATTTTTCATCAACGCAGAGGTCATCAATATAGAGCGTTTTTCTTTTGTGAAGTTGCGGTGTTTCGTTTTGAATCTGATAAATGCAGAATGAATAGCCGAGAATTTTTTCATTTTCAACGTAAACATATATCGGTCTGTTGTCATCGGCAATTATTTCTTTCAGTTCATCGGTAGTGTATTTTTTCTCACCGGCTTTGAAAATGTCCGGTCTTTTGTCGGAATGAACTTTTTGTACCTGAAAAAGAAGTTCGTTTATTCTGTCAATATCTTTATTTTCTGCACGTCTTATCATAACAAAACCTCGCAAATTTAAAAATCGCATAATTGGGCGGGTGTGTCAAGCAGGTATGTCGCACCTGCTTCTTTTAACTCTTTTTCTGTTCCGAATCCGTAAAGTGCGCCTGCGCTGTCAATGCCTGTTGCAACTGCACCCTCAATATCGTAAAACCTGTCGCCTGTCATAATTGCTTCGCTTTTGTCGGTTATGCCGAAGTGTTCGAGAACATCTGTAATCAGTTCTGCTTTTCTCGAATGAGTGTTAGCGAATGTTTCGGCGGAAATATAATCGAAATAATCGTAAATTCCGTGATGCTTTGAAATATCTTCAACAAATAAAAGCGGTTTTGATGAAGCGACAGCGATTTTTTTGCCCTTTTTCTTTAATTCTTTAAGCATTTCTTCAACGCCGTCATAAACGGATGATTCTTCACTTGCTTTTATTTTGTACCTTTCACGGTATTTTACAATGAGTTTGTCAGCCATCTCATCGGAAACATTGTAAAGTGTTTTGAAACTGTCAAAAAGGGGAGGACCTATAAAATAATCAAGCCTCTTTTCGTCTTTTTCCTCAATACCGTAAAAGTCAAGCGCATATTTTACCGAGTTTATGATGCCGGGAACCGTATCTGCTATTGTTCCGTCAAAATCAAAAATATATAATTTGTATTCTTTCATCAAATCACCGCATTTATTTTATAACTGTTTTTAAAAAAAGTAAACAGTATTTTAAAATGTCGTCAATTTCTTCGATTTTTCGCAAACTTCTTTGATTTTCCTATTGAAAGTGCTTGAAAAAAGGTGTAAAATTTATTTATTTATGGGGTGATTATGTGAATATTTCATTAAAAGAAAAAATCGAAAATATTGTCAATGAATTTAACAATCCCGAAGAAAGCCTTATTGCCGTTTTACAGAAAGTACAGGCGATAGAGGGATATATTTCAAGAGATGATGTTGAAATACTTAATGAACTTACGGGAATATCCGAAAGCAGAATTCTGGGCGTTGCGTCATTTTACGCAGGATTCCGTCTTAAACCGGTAGGAAAATACAGAATTATGGTGTGTATGGGTACGGCGTGCCACGTTAACGGCGGCGAGCGTATAGCGGAGGCGGTTGAAAGGTGTCTTGGCATAAAAGCGGGCGACGTTACGGAAGACGGACTTTTTTCGTGGGAGGAAGTTGCCTGCCTCGGCTGTTGCAGCATTTCACCTGCCATGATGATAAACGGTACGGCATACGGTAAACTTACCGGTGAAAAAGTTGAAACAATATTAAATGAAATAAAAGCAAAGGAGGAAGCAAAATGAGGTTTTTACTCGGCTACGGCTCGTGCGGTATAGCATCGGGTGCAGAAAACGTTTTCGAAGGTCTTTCACTTGCGTTGAAAGATTCCGAATATAAGGTTGAAAAAGTCGGTTGTAACGGACTTTGTTTTGCCGAACCCGTTGTTGAAATTATTACAGATGACAATAAGAGTATTCTTTACGGAAGACTTGATAAAACGTCTGCACAAAATCTTGCAAAATCTTTGCTTGACGGCAAAATACCCGAAGAAAACAGACTTACAGACGAAGAGTGCAATTTCCTTAACAGTCAGACGAGAATCGTTCTTTCGGGGTGCGGCAGAGTTGACCCCGAAAGTATTGACAGTTATATTGAAGCGGGCGGTTATGCGGCATTTAAAAAATCTCTTTCTCTCGGCTCCGAAGGAATTATAGATGAAATAAAAAAATCGGGCTTGCGCGGCAGAGGAGGCGCAGGCTTCCCGACTCATTTTAAATGGCAGGCGGCGAAAGATGCCGAGGGTACGGAAAAATACGTCGTATGTAATGCGGACGAGGGTGACCCCGGTGCATTTATGGACAGAGCGGTTCTTGAGGGCGACCCTCACAGAGTGCTTGAAGGTATGATGATAGCCGGTATCGCCATAGGCGCATCGGCAGGTGTTATTTATGTAAGGGCGGAATATCCGCTTGCCGTAAAACGACTTGAAAACGCCATTGCTCAACTTCGTGAAAGAAAACTTCTCGGCAAGAATATTCTTGACAGCGGTTTTGATTTTGACTTTTACATTATGATGGGCGCAGGTGCATTTGTGTGCGGCGAGGAAACCGCACTTCTTGCATCACTCGGCGGCAACAGGGGAATGCCCGTTACAAAACCCCCGTTCCCTGCTCAAAAGGGATTCAGAGGAAAACCGACTAACATAAACAACGTTGAAACTTATGCAAACGTATCGTGGATAATAGAAAACGGCGGCGAAAAATTCGCTGAAATGGGTACAGAAACAAGCAAAGGTACAAAAGTGTTTGCACTTGCAGGCAAGGTTAAAAGGGGCGGACTTGTTGAAGTGCCTATGGGCAAAACAATCAATGAAATAGTTTTCGGAATCTGCGGCGGAATAAGAGATGATGCGGATGTAAAGGCCGTACAGATGGGCGGTCCGTCGGGCGGATGTATTCCTAAAGAACTTCTTGATACGCCGATTGACTATGACAGCATAATGAAAACCGGTGCTATTATGGGCTCGGGCGGTATGATTGTTATGGACGAAAACACCTGTATGGTTGATATGGCTCGTTTCTTTATGGATTTCACAAGTAAAGAAAGTTGCGGAAAATGTGTTCCCTGCCGTATAGGTACTACGAGAATGCGTGAAATACTCGAAAGAATAGTAAACGGCGAAGGCTGTGAAGGCGACATTGAACTTCTTGTGAATTACGGTGAGAGCATAAAAACGGGTGCTCTTTGCGGTCTCGGAAATTCAGCACCCAATCCGGTGCTTACTACAATCAGGTATTTCCGTAATGAGTATGAGGCTCATATAAACGAAAAACGCTGTGTTGCCAAAAAATGCAGAAAACTTATAAGATATGAAATACAGAGTGATATTTGCAAAGGCTGTTCTCTTTGCAGTAAAAAATGTTCCGTATCTGCAATAAGCGGCGAAATAAAGAAACCGTTTGTTATTGATTCGGAAAAATGCGTGCGCTGCGGTATGTGCATTGACACCTGCCGTTTCGGTGCAATTAAAGTTAAAAGCGGGGTGGAAGAATAATGTCCGAAGTAAAAATAACAGTCAACGGAAAGCAGTATACTGCTTCTACCGAAAAAACTTTACTTGATAACATAGTTGATAACGAAATACATATTCCCCACCTTTGCCATAACAGATTTCTTGAATGTTACGGCGGATGCGGTCTTTGTCTTGTGGAAGTTGAGGGAGTAAAAAAACCTCTGCGTGCGTGTTCGACAGCGGTTAAAGACGGAATGGTCGTAAATACAAAAAGCGAAGCACTTGAAAAAAGCAGAAAAGAAAGTCTGGGATTTATTCTTTCCAATCATGCAGGCGACTGCAAAGCGCCTTGTTTTATGGCATGTCCGACTCATCAGGATGTTCAGAGTTATGTCGGACTTATTGCAAACGGTAAAACCGATGAGGCAGTAAAAGTTATTAAGCAGGATAATCCGCTTCCCGCCTCAATCGGCAGAGTATGTCCTCACCCGTGTGAGAAAAAATGCAGAAGGGGACTTGTTGACGAGCCGATTTCAATATGCGCACTCAAACGCTTTGCGGCAGATGAGTTTATTGATTACATTCCGGAATGTGAAAAGAAAAACGGTAAAAAAGTCGCAGTTGTCGGCGGCGGACCTGCAGGACTTTCGTGTGCGTATTTCCTTTTAATGAAAGGGTATGACGTTGAAATTTTCGAAGCGCAGGAAAAATGCGGCGGTATGCTTCGTTACGGTATTCCCGCATACAGACTTCCGAAAAACATTCTTGACAGAGAAATCGAAAATATTGAAAAAATGGGTGCTGTTATTCATACAAACAGCGTGCTCGGCTCCGACGAAACCGTTGAAGCGCTTAAATCAAAATTTGATGCGGTATTTATCGGTACAGGTGCATGGAAAAGCGGTACTCTTCGCTGTGAAAATGACAATGCCGACGGAGTTATCGGCGGAATAGACTTTTTATATAAAGTCGCAAAGGGCGAAAAAATTGAAATAGGTGAAGACGTTGCAGTTGTCGGTGGCGGCAATACCGCTATTGACGCTGTAAGAACGGCGGTAAGACTCGGTGCAAAGAACGTAACACTCATTTACCGCAGAACCGAAAATGAAATGCCTGCCGAAAAATCGGAAATTGCCGAAGCAAAAGAAGAAGGTGTACAGTTCAAATTCCTTTGTGCTCCGCTTAAAGTTGTTACGGAAAACGGCAGAATGACGGGACTTTTGCTTCAGAAAATGAAACAGGGCGAGCCCGATGCAAGCGGCAGACGTTCACCTGTTCCGATTGAAGGCGAAACTGAACAACTTCATTTCGATACGGTAATTTCGGCTGTCGGACAAAGTGTTGTAAGTAATGCACTCTCATCACTTGAACTTACAAAACGGGGCACAATAGCCGTTGATGAAAATACTTTTGCAACGTCGGACAAAAAAGTTTTTGCTGCAGGCGACGCCGTAAACAAAGGTCCCGACATAGCAATAAAAGCAATTGCAGGAGGTAAAAATGCCGCAAGAGCGATTGACTGTATGTTTAAAGGTGTTGAAGTTTTGCCCGAACTTCCCGATTATTCGATAAATTATAATTTTGATGCTTCCGTTCTCGGCAACGTACAGAAAATATCAAGACAGGAATTTAAAGTTGAAAATCCGGAAATAAGAAAAAACAATTTCGAAGAATCAGCATATACATTTACACAGAGGGAAGCGCTTGAAGAAGCATCAAGGTGTCTTGAGTGCGGATGTTCTTCCGTTTATGACTGCAAACTTTTGCCGTTGATGAGAGAGTATGACTCTTTCAAAACCTCATACGGCGGAGAAAAGAAGATGTACGAAAAAGATGCAAGTCATCCGTTTATTGTAAGAGATAATAATAAATGTATACTTTGTGCTCTGTGTGTGCGTGCGTGCCGTGAAATAAGCGGTACCGAAAATCTCGGTTTGTTCGGAAGGGGCTTTGCAACAGTTCCGACAACGGCATTCGGCGAAAAACTTTCAGAGAGTAAGTGCGTTTCGTGCGGTGCGTGTGTGAGCGTTTGTCCCACAGGTGCGCTGACTTCAAAAACGCCGACTGTAAAAAATATAGTTTTACCGTTTGAAGAGGAAAAATGCGTATGTAACTTCTGTGACAGAAAATGTGAATTTACACGCAGAAAAGTAAATGGCAGAACAGTAAAAATGATTCCCGATGATTTGAGAAGAAAATGTTCTGTCGGTATGTTTGCGGAAGTGGCAGTTTCAAACATCGAAACCGATATTTCCGAAGAAGCGAAAAGAAAAATAATATCCTGTATAAACGGAGATACAAAGTTTTACACCGGTAATGTCAACGATATAAAATCATTTGAAGCGGTAAAACAAAAATTTAATAATATTTAAGATAGAAAAAAAGTAAATTTTCTATTGACAATTACACCCTGAATGTAATATAATCTTCACAGACTTATAAGTGTTTCTGCATAGTTATGTATCGGAACACTTTGGCAGGGTGAATCCCAAATGATTAGTAAAGGAAGATTTAAATGAAGAAAGTTCTTTCAATCGTTCTTTCGGTTATGATTATGCTTATAGGCATCGTACCCGCTGCATACGCTGTGTATACCCCCGGTATTGCAATGCGTGTTGCAAACGGTGAGTACACTCCCGATGCATCGGGCGTTTCAACCGTAACCGACACAACTTTTACTCTTGTGTTCAAATTCCCGAAAGTTGACAAACTTGTCGGCGTTAATATGCATCTTCAATTTGACGACTCCGTTCTTGAAGTCGTTGAAGGCGGTCAGGCTTATAAAGTTGATAACGAAGGCGGAAAGATTCCGATTTTCAACGGTATGTTTGCTTCCGGTATTAAAACCGGCAAAAGTAATGAATATTCAATGGGTATAGGCATTGCAGAAACTACCGGAATTTCAAAGAGTTCCGCAAAAGATTTTGCTTTCATTACATTCAAAGTTCTTGACACATCTGCTACATCAACAACGGTTAACCTTTATGTTAACGAGTTTACCACAAATGACGGTAATGACGATAACGATGTTTCATCAACAGTTCTTGACGAATCCAAAATAATCAAATTCGATTTTTCCGAACTTGAAACAACTGAACCTTCTTCTGAAGAAGAAACAACAGAAACTGCTGATGCAGAGGACGTTAACGATCTTCTTCAGATGCTCAAAGACCTTCTTAAAGGCAACGGCGTTTCTTTTGAGGATTACTTTGATGCAGTTGTTAACGTTCTCGGTAATGCTGACATAACCGATATGATTGAACAACTTCTCGGCGGCGATTTCAGTCTTGACGGCGGATTCCTTGATAAACTTCAGGATCTCGGTCTTGATTTCGGTATGCTTGAAGATATACTTAATACAATCATTGATTTCTTCAAAGGTTTGTTTAACCCCGACAACAAGGACAACACAAAAGTTGATGATTCAACTGCTGTTATAACAACTCAGCAGGCTTCGGATGCTGATCCGGCCACAACAAGCGGCGGTTCTCAGCAGGGTTCTGAGCCGACAGGCGATGCAGGTATTGCTCTTGCAGCAACAGTATGCGTAGCAGCGGCAGCAGCATTTGCACTTACAAGAAAGAAAAAAGAAGATTGATTGAATAACTGAACATTCTTTTTACTGATTATTTCAATAATTCAAACCGCTTCCGGTTAACATCGGAGGCGGTTTTTGCTTGCATTATTTCGCGGGTTTTTGGTGAATTTATCTAAAAAAACATCAGAAAATTTGTGTGCAAAAACACAGAAAAATATGGTATTATGTATATAAATATAAAGAAATCTTAATGTGTTTATTGAGAAGAATTTAGGAGATGTTTTAATGAAAAAACTTTTATCGGTATTTCTTGCGGCAGTAATGCTTGTCGGTACGTTTTCGGTTGCATCATTTGCGGTTGATGACGCAGACCTCGTTTTTGCGGTAGCCTCAGACCTTCATTATAATAAACCGAGAGAACAACTTGAAGGCCCGACAAACGTTGAAGAAACAATGCCGCTTAACGAAGACCCGATATACTGGTATGCAAACAGAAGAGCAGCCATGGAAGATGAAAGCGGATTCATTATTGATGAGTTTCTTGAACAGTGCAAGGAAAAACAGGGTGGAAAGTATGTTTATGATTATGTTCTCATTCCCGGTGATATGGCTGACAACGGCAAAACAATGTCAGATGACCACAGAGCGGTAGCCGAAAAATTAAAAGCGTTTAAAGACGAAACCGGAATACCTGTTTACGTTATAGACGGTAACCACGATTGCGGTTTGAATTGCGACACAACACCCGAAGTTTTTAAAGAAATTTATGCTGATTTCGGTATGAGTTACGCAACCGGTGACGATTTGTCATATACCGCAGACCTCGGAGAAAAGTACAGACTTATTGCTCTTGACAGTTGCGCATACGACAAATCAACCGAAGACGGTATGAATGCAGCAAAAGTTAAATGGGTACTTGATGAAGCCAAACAGGCAAAAGAAGACGGCAGAGAACCTATTCTTATGATGCACCACAATCTTCTTGACCATCTTCCGCTTCAAAGAATACTCAGCAGAAACTTTATAGTAAAATTCCATTATTCTACGGCAGAACTTTTTGCTGATGCAGGTATAAGAATAGTACTTACAGGTCACGAGCATTGCAGTGACTCTACTTCATACACAAGTGCACTCGGCAATACTATTTATGATTTTGCGAATACATCTCTTACAATGTATCCTCTTCAGTACAAAGCGTTTACATTTACCGAGTCACAAATAAAATACGAAACGAAAACAATTTCCTCAATAGATACCGATGCTCTTCAGAGTGCTGTTTCCGGTTATTCGCAGGATCAGATAAATCTTATGAACGAAGACCTTAACGCATACGCAAAAGGTTTTCTTAAAGCGGGCGTACAGTACCGTCTTGAAATAGGCTTGACAGAAGAAAAACTCGGAATAGCCGAAGATTCTGTTTTCTATGACCTTGTTATGGGTGCTGTCGGAATACTCAGAGAAATCCTCAATGCTCCGCTTTACGGTGATGAAAACAGCATAGAAGCAAAGGCGGCTGAATACAGTATTGAAATACCTGCTACACCTTACACAACAGGCTGGGATTTAGCAACTGACCTTGTTGCCGCACATTATGCAGGTGAAGAAGCGTATAACCTTGACGGACCTGAAATTACCGCTCTTTTAAGAACAGCAGCATATATTATAAGAGAAGAGTTTATTTTCCTTAATGATGATGTATTATTCAGCGCGGCTGATGCCATACTTGCAAACTTCGGTTATGACGGACTTGGCGAAATAATAGTTAAAGATTATGCAGAGTCGTACGGCGCTATCAATCCTGCCGAATACTTTATTGTTGCACTCGCATCTCCGATTCTTTATCAGTTCGCTTATGACGATGACGGTGTAAGTGATAATGACGGTGTAATTGAAATTAACGGTGATTCCGACTTTAACGTACTCGACAATGAACTTCCCGGCTTTTTGCAGTCAATTCTTCAAAAATTACAGTATATAATTCATTATATTGTAAGACTTACCGATATAATAAAATAAAAAGTTTTTCCACACAGATTATGAAAAATGACTATTGAAATAGGGGACTAATATGAAATTCAAAAAAACGGTATCAATAGTTTTGTGTGTTTCACTCATTTGGCTTTTTGCGGTTTCTTCATTTGCGGCAAATTCTGTCAGCGCACCTGCTGAATGGTACTCAAACAGCGAAACGATTTTATCAGAAAGCGGCAGAATATGTCTTACACCCGGTGCGGAACACGGCGATATGAATTTTGCATGGGTTGTAACAGGATTTACTCATGTAAATGAAAAATTTATTTACGGGAAACAATCCAACCTTTCCGACGGAATAGCGGCAGATGTTACAACAATTACCACATCTTCATTTGTATCTGTTTCAAACAGAGTATCACTTGTTGACCTTGAAGCAGGGGAATATTATTACAATTATACTTATAACGGAGAATGGCAGGGAATTTCATCGTTTACAATTCAGAATATTGACGACGGATTTTCCGTTATGCTTTGTTCCGACCCTCAACTCGGACGTTCGGGCGATGACAGCGATACTGCAATAATTGATGATTGCTACGGATGGAACCGCACTCTTGAAGCGGCAAAAGCAAAATGCCCTGAAATGAGTTTCGCTCTTTGTGCAGGCGACCAGGTAAACGTTGCAATAAATAAAAAAGAATATAATGCTTTTCTTTATCCGCAAAGTTTAAGAAGCATACCTCTTGCAACGGCGGTCGGAAACCACGACTTTTATTCACCGATGTACACACTTGCGTTTAATAACCCCAATGTCAGTTCCGAAGATTTTCTTTCAACTGCGGAAAACGGATATTATTTTATGTACGGCAATGCGTTGTTTATTGTAATAAATTCAAACAACTATGTTGTTGAAGACCACAGAGCAGTTATTGCAAGTGCGGTAAACGCATATCCCGATGCGAAATGGCGTGTTGTTATGATGCATGTAAGTCCGTATTTCTTCGGAATGAAAGAAGACGATCAGACAACCGTTGATTTGTATTACCCGATATTTGACGAATTTGATATAGATATGGTTCTTTCGGGACATGAACATCTTTATTCAAGAACAGCGCCTATGACGGGCGATTGTCTTGACGAAGACGGTGTAACGTACCTTGCGGTTTCAACTGCTTCCGGCTGTAGTTTTGACCGTTATGACAGATGTGACAGCCGTGCGGTTGCTTACAAAAACTGCACAGAGCCGACATATTCAATTCTTGATTTCTCGGAAAATGAGATATCAGTAAAATCATATACAACTGACAGCGATGAACTTTTTGATGAATTTACAATAGAAAAAGAAAGTGCATCATCGGTTGTTGTTGATTATACGTTTACGGAATGGTATGTACACATTTTTAAAATACTTCTTACTCTTATCGGCTTTTTGTTTAAATAAAAGTATATAAAAATACGGCTTCTCCGAAAATTTACGGGGAAGCCTATTTGTTTTTGAATATTGAATCTGTTATTTGATTTCCACTTCTTTATGTGAAGCAGATGAATCGTAAATTGCCTGAAGTATTTTTGAAGTGTTAATAGCGTATTTAATGTCATTTCTGTTGCGTTTATTATTTGCAACACATTCGGCAAAATCAAGAACTTCGTCATGGTGCATATCGTTTGTTTTATATGCTGGTTCTGTTTCGGTGAGCATACCGTCTTTTGTTGAGTAAAATTTGAAATTACCGCAATATTTAAGACGTACGCCGCCTTTTGTTCCCATAAAATCAATAAATGTGTCGTTTTCACCTATGTTCTGTGCCCATGCACCTGTGAAACTTATTACCGGACCTTCTTTTGTTCTGACAAGACCTGTAACGGAATCGTCAACATCATAAGTACCCGTTTCAACGTTTTTGGTATCTTCCGCCCACATACTTGTGTAAACATAGTTTTTCATATCAACGCCGAGTTTTGAAAACGCTTCGCCGCTTGCGGTAACGGGAGTAGGTTCGCCGAGGCAGTACAAAATAAGGTCGATATAATGAACGCCCCAGTCAATAAGAGAACCGCCGCCGGAAGAAGCAAATGTTGTGAAATCTCCGCCGAGACCGGGAATTGAACGGTGCGCTCTGAAACTTGCGTAAACGTGATAAACATCACCGAGTTCACCGTCATCAATAAGTTTTTTTATGTGGTTTACGGAATTTGCGTATCTGTTGCAAACACCGATTGAAAGTATTCTGTTTGTTTCGTATGATACTTTGAGCATTTCTTCTGCTTCCGAAAGGATTCTTGCGGCAGGTTTTTCACAAAGAACATCTTTTCCGTGCTTCATAAAATCTATTGAAATAACGGAGTGTAAATCGTTGTGAGTGCAAACGGAAACAGCATCTAAATCGGGGTCGTCGAGAATTTCGTGATAATCGTAAACCGCTTTACCGCATCCGTATTTTTCGACTGCTTTGTCGGCGCGTTCGGGTATAATATCGCAAAAATATTTAATGTTTGCAATCGGACTTGAAATGTATGCGGGGATGTGTGCCGCGTTTGCAATAGTGCCGCAGCCTATAACCGCAACATTGATTTTCTCTTTCATTGTTTTGCTCCTTTATATAAAATCTTTATAAAACTCGTTTATGTAAGCGTCAACGTCTGCTCTCGTTCCTTTGAAAGGACCGGGAGTTTCCATTTTGTAAGATACTATTGCGGTTGCATATAAAAGTGATGTTTTAATATCATTATTAAGTCTTTCGTTTATATATGCCGCAAAAGTGGTGTCGCCTCTGCCTGTTCTGCCGCTTAAATTGCGTGCTTTAATAGGGCAGGAGTACATATTTTTTCCATCATAAGCAATTACTTCGGTATTGTGCGTTATAAGAACTTCTTTTGCGCCCCATGAGTGCAGAAGTTTTGCCGCTTCGTATCTGTCGGAAAGACCTGTCATAATTTCCGCTTCGGCGGCATCTGTCTTTAAATATGTAATGTACGGGAGCATTTCAAGTTTGGTTGCCCAGTCTTCAAAATACATTTCGCCGGTTTTCATATCGGCGTGACGAAGGCAGGTCTGCACGTCTACGGCAACAGCGCCCTTTTTTGAATAATATTTAATCATTTCATCGGGGAAATCGCCGTAAATAAGCCCTGCGAAGTGGTAAATATCGCCCTCAATATCTTCGGGAACATCACCTGTTTTGAAACTGTCACCGAGTTCAAGACAGCGACATTCACGGCGTTCTTTATCTGCGGTGAAGTATTTGTTGCGTATAGTGGTGGAGTGTTCGGAATCAATAACGTAAACATCATCATTCGGAATTGTAAACTGTTCAAGTCTTTCGCAGTCTTTTTTTGCTACACGGGTAACTGCCGCAACTTTGTGACCTAAAGAATATGCGGATGCGGAAGAAAACAGAACAGCACCGCCGCAAATGTGTATTTCGTTGTCAAGATGATCAATGTTATGGTCTTCCGTAATGTGACCTATTATGACTGAATCATAATGTTTCATTTTAATTCCTCACATTCCGAGCATTGAAGAAAACGAACTTTTTTTCTTCTGTTTTTTGGGCTTGTAAACGGGCGGATTTTCAAGTCTCATTCTTGCACTTTTGCTTCTTGAAGATGCAAGATATTTGATAACTTCCGTAACGGGTTCAGCCATTGTTTCGCTGAAATAAGGCTGTGCATTTTCGAGAAGATCGGGTTCTTCTGATATTGAACCTAAAATTGTAACGGCAACAAGGCTTTGTGTATCGTTTGTACCGTCTTCGTATATTTCGTTGAGAAGGTTAAAAAGTTTACGCATTTTAATTTTGTCGTTTTCACGGATTATGTCAAGAACCACTTTGTTTCCGTGTTTTACGAAGAAATCTTCAGCGAGAAATTCACCGTATTCATCAACATTGTTTTTGTATTCATCACGAAGTTCGGGACATACGGATGTAGTGAATCTGCTGCCGAGTGTGTTTGCATCATAGGCAATTACGCCGCTTTTTGCTTTTGCTTTTGAAACGGGCGTGGGCAGTTTTTTTGTTCCCTGCAATTCACGTTTTGATGAAAATGTTGTGAGAATTGTATCTGTAAATTCGTCAAAGATGTATTTGAGGTCACGTTCGTCATATTCATCTAAATCAAGAAGTGAAAGTGATGAACGGGGCATATCGTCATCGGGAGCGTCGGCTTCGTTTGCGGTTGCACAGAAAAGGCCTAATTTTCCGTTTTCATATTCCATACGGATTCTGCCTTTTTCACCTCTGTACATAATTATGCTTTTGTTGCCGACGGTAGTAACGGGAACCTCCGGAGGACGAACTCCTTCCGGATATTCAACGTTAAAGCCGAGAGAATTGGTTGTCCCTTCAAGTCCTTTTATTATAAGGTTAAGTGCATAGTTAAGTTCAAGCATTGTTATACCTCGCTATATTTTTTATCGGTTAAATATTATATCATACCATTTATGTTTTGTCACTAATGTTTTTTCAGTTTTAGCAACCGGTGTTTTTATCAGTTTTAACAACCGATAACTGGCAACTGACAACTGACAACCGGCAACTGACAACTGATTACTGAATGTCCTTCATGGTGAGTGAAATGCGCTTTTTAACCGGATCTACCGAAAGAACTTTTACTTTAACAATTTCACCGACTTTGAGAACTTCGGACGGATGTTTAATATATCGGTTGCAGATTTGCGAAATGTGAACAAGCCCGTCCTGATGTACACCGATGTCAACAAAAACGCCGAAATCAATAACATTTCTGACTGTTCCGGTGAGTATTGTGCCTTCTTTGAGGTCATTCATATCCATAATGTCGCTTCTGAGCATCGGTGCGGGAAGTTCGTCACGAATATCTCTGCCGGGTTTTTCAAGTTCTTTTATTATATCGTTAAGAGTGGGAATACCCGTTTCACATTCTTCTGCCGCTTTTGAAATTCCGTATTCCTTTACTTTTTCGGGCAAATCGGCAATGCCGCCGTCAGCAATATCTTTTTCTGTGTATCCGAAAAGTTTCAAAAGTGCTTTTGCAGAGTTGTAACTTTCGGGATGTACGCCTGTGTTGTCAAGTGCGGATTTTCCGCGCGGTATTCTGAGGAAACCTGCACATTGTTCAAATGCTTTCGGGCCGAGACCTTTAACTTTTTTCAGTTCGGCTCTTGAAGTGAAACTGCCGTTTTCCTCACGGTATGAAACAATGTTTTTTGCCGTTGCCGATGTTACGCCGGAAATGTATTTTAATAGTGAAACCGAAGCGGTGTTAAGGTCTACACCTACGGAGTTTACGCAGTCTTCGACAACGCCCTGCAAAGATTCCGAAAGTTGTGCGGGCGGTACGTCGTGCTGATACTGACCTACACCAATGCTTTTCGGCTCTATTTTTACGAGTTCCGAGAGCGGGTCCTGAAGACGCCTTGCTATTGAAACGGCAGAGCGAACGGAAACGTCAAAATCGGGGAATTCTTCCGCACCGAGTTTTGAAGCGGAATAAACGGAAGCGCCCGCTTCATTGACAACCATATACGATACGGGACGTGACGATTTTTTTATGGTGTCGGCAACGAATATTTCCGATTCTTTACTTGCCGTTCCGTTGCCTATTGAAATGCAGTCGATTTTGTATTTATCAATAAGTTCAAGAACTTTCTTTTCGGATTCTTCGATTTTTGACTGCGGCGGCGTGGGATAAATAACACCCGTGAAAAGAACTCTGCTGCTGCCGTCAACTACCGCAAGTTTACATCCCGTTCTGTAAGCGGGGTCTACGGCAAGAACTGTTTTGTCTTTTATGGGCGGTTGCATAAGAAGCGGTTTTAAATTACTGCCGAACATTTTTATTGCCTGCTCGTTGGCTTTTTCGGTCAAAGCGTTTCTTATTTCACGTTCAAGCGAGGGGAAAATAAGACGTTCATAACTGTCATCAGCCGCCGCTTTGCAAAATTCGGTTGAAGATGAGCCTTCCTCAATAAAAAGATGATAAAGTATTCTCAATGCTTCGTTTTCATCTATTACGAGTGAAACTTTAAGTATATCCTCTTTTTCGCCGCGGTTAATCGCAAGTATTCTGTGGCTCGGAATTTTTGAAACGGGTTCGGAATATTCATAATACATCGAATAAACGCTGTCTTCCTCGGTTTTTGCAGAAGAAGCGATAGAGCCTCGTTTTTCAATAAGGTCTTTCAAAAGTCTCCTTGCTTCCGCCGAATCGGATATAATTTCGGCAATTATGTCGGAAGCACCCTGCAATGCTTCTTCGGGTGTGGCAACGCCTTTTTCTTCGTCAACGTATTCTTTTGCAACATCAATAAGGTCAACGCCTTTGAGTTCAAACGAAAACAGTGTGTTTGCAAGCGGTTCGAGACCTTTTTCCTTTGCAACGGATGCTCTTGTTTTTCTTTTTTGCTTGTAAGGTCTGTAAATATCTTCAACCTCTGCAAGTGTTACGGCATTGTTGACTGCTTCTGTTAATTCCTCCGTCAGTTTGCCCTGTTCTTCAATAGATGCAAGAACATCTTCTTTTCGTTTTTGCAGATTCCTTAAATAAGTAAGTCTTTCAAAAATTTCACGAAGTTTCTGGTCGTCGCACGAGCCTGTCATTTCTTTTCTGTACCGTGCTATAAACGGAATTGTGTTTCCGTCGTCAATAAGTGAAATTATGTTATTCATATGTGCTTCACTTACCGAAAATTCAGAACAAAGAATTTTTTCAATTTCCATTTTTTGTACCTCTTAACAATATTATGTATTTTATTTTACCATATTTTAATGACTTTGTCACTAAAATATTGAATTATAATACTGTTTTTGATATTATATAAAAAACGGAGGGGTTTGTAATGCGTGAAGTTGTTGCCGTTAAAGACCGGAAAGCGATTTTTTTAAATATTGTTCTCACCGTTGTTATGGGGTGGCTGTTCCTTTTTCTTTTGGATCGGGGAAGTTTTTATGTCATATCAAGACTTGCCGGAATTACGGGTTTGTCATTTATAACGCTTTTGGGTAATTCCGTAAGCGGCATCACGCTGCCTTATGTTTTAATAGAGCACGATGCCGAGGGAATATACATTCACAGGCGTTTAGGTAAAGAAGAGTATATTCCTTTTGACGATATTTCAAATATTCACACTTTTGCCGACGGTGAGGGTGTACAGTCGGGCGAAATGCCCCGAATGCTGAATAAAATCGAAAAAACGGATTATTGCGGAAAACTTCGTATTCTTTTGAGAAAAGGAATGACGAGTGTGCGTTTCGTTAAAAATGTCAACAGTACAAAAGAACATTTAAAAATGCTTTTGAGTGCTTATTATAAAGCAAAATACGATGAAGATATATAGGAAGCGTTAATATGGTAAACAACATAAATTATGAAAAGTTTTTGAAAAAACACGATATGCTTTTTAAGACAATGCCGAAAGCATGGTATGAAGCACCGTTTATCGGAAACGGCAGTACGGGTGTTGTTGCGTATTTTGATGAGGACAACGATTTTTACCTTAATCTCGGCGATACGGATATATATGACAACAGAACGGGTAAGGAACAGGGACATAACGATTTGTTTCTCACACCCAGACTTCCTCTGGGTGGTTTTAAATTTAAAAGTAAAAGCGGTTTTTCATTATGCGATTTACGGCTTTCGCTTTATGACGGCGAATTTTCAGGAGAAATCGGGAACGGTAATAAAAATACGAAAATTAAAGTTTTTACGGCTGAAAGTGAAAAAGCGTTTTTCTTTGAATTTTCAAATGATGAAAACTTCAGTGTTGAATATGTGCCTGCGGCAGCAATCAGTCCGAGACAATACAGAATGGTAATGAATAACGATTCGAGAGCGTGTCCGTGTTATGAAGAACCGAAAAAGCCGCATACCGAAACGAAGAACGGCGTTACTGCCCACATTCAGCCGAAATTCAACGGCGGCGAATACAGAGTGCTTTACAAAGTCTTTTCGGACGGTGGAAAGAAAACGCTTGTGTGCCTTGTTGAAAACGATGAAGCGGGTGAAAAAAGCGAACCGGGTTTTGAAAAAACAATTTCTCTCTATGAAAACAGAGAAAAATACTATAAAGAACATCTTTCGTTCTGGCACGGGTTTTACAAAAAGAGTTTTGTATCTTTTGACGATGATGTTTTGGAAAGTTTTTACTGGATACAACTTTATAAATGCGCCGCCGCCACAAGAAGCGGATGTCACGTTTATGACACGACGGGGCCGTGGATGGAAAAAAGCACGTCATGGCCCGGCGGCTGGTGGAATCTTAACGTTCAACTACATTACTCTCTTTTATATCCGTCAAATCATACGGAAATCGGAGAATCGCTTATAGAAACTCTTCAAAACGGTATTGATGAATTGCGTGAAAACGTACCGGAAGAATACCGAAACGGCAAATTCTGCACTATGGGAAGAAATACCACAAGAAGTATGCACTCACCGGCACAAGCACCCGGAACAATCGATGATATGACTAAATTTGAACTCGGCAACCTTGTATGGGCGCTTCATAACTGTTATGTTCATCTCGAAAGTATGTGTGATGAAAAGCGAATAAAAGAGTTCCTTTTTCCGCTTCTTAAAAACTCGGTTGAATATATGTGTATGTTCCTTTTTGAGGGGGAAGACGGAAAATATCATCTTTTGCCGACCGTTTCACCGGAATATCTTAAGTACGGTTATGATTGCAGTTATAATCTGTCATTAATAGAATGGGGGCTTTTTACTCTTTTACGCCTTAATGAAAAATATAAAATGAAAGACGGCAATGATGTTGTGTGGCAGTATACACTTGAAAAACTCGCACCTTTGCCCGTGAACTCGGATGAGGGAATAATGATTGCCGCCGATGTGCCTTATTCCGAATCGCACCGTCACTATTCGCATTTACTCGGGTTTTATCCTCTGCACCGTCTTGATGAACGTGATGAAAAAACAAGAACGCTTATTGAGAATTCCGTATCTTTCTGGCAAAGCAAACCCGAAGGTCTTCAAGGGTATTCGCAGTCGGGTGCATCATCAATGTATGCGTATCTCGGAAACGGAAATAAAGCATATGAACACCTTTTAAATCTTTTTGATGGGTTTATTCAAAAAAATACTATGTATTACGAAGAAGGCGGACCTGTGCTTGAAACACCGCCCGCCGCCGCAAGAAGTATTCTTGATATGATGTTTATTTCAACTAATGACGAAATTCGTATTTTTACGGGAACACCCGATAAATGGCAGAATGTTTCTTATTGTAATCTGCTTGCCGAAAACGGATGCAAAGTATCTGCAAAACGTGTAAACGGCAAATTGACATTCCTTGAAATTGAAGCGAAAACAGATTGTGTTTTCAGTTTGTATGCAGATGTTGACGGTTTGCGTAAAATATGCGGAGAAGCGGAAAAACAAAACGGATTTAACAAAGTAACTTTAAAAAGCGGTGAAAAAATAATTTTTAAAGCCGATGACGAAAACGGCGAAATGACGGAAATGAGCGGTTGCAACTGTAATTGCTTCGGTGTATAAATATGTGTTTCTCATTTTCGTAAAACAGAACAATATATTCGAAAACGCACGCTGTATGCGTGCTGTTTTTTAATATTTGTTAGCACTCTATATACAAGAGTGCTAATATTTACAATTTGTTCATAAATAGTTCACAAAAGGTATAAAATAGGAGGTTATAATTCAAAATATAAAAATGTGAAAGGAGCAGTCTGTATGAATTTTCAAAAGTTTACACAAAAAAGTGTCGAGGCGGTTAATGAGGCTCAAAGCATAGCGCATGAATACGGTAATCAGGAATTGCGTGAAGAACATATTTTGCTTGCGCTTTTAAATCAGCGTGACGGTCTTATAGGCGGGCTCGTTTCGTCAATAACAAATAATAAAACCACTCTGACTTCGGAACTTGAAAATATTATTTCCCGTTTTTCAAAGGTTGCGGGCGGAAATATGTACGTTTCGCAGGAGTTGAATAATGCTCTTGAAAATGCCGAAAAGCAAGCGGAATATATGAAAGACAGTTTCGTTTCCGTCGAACATATTTTTCTTGCAATTCTTGATGCACCGACAAAAGAAATAAAAGAACTTTTCAAATCGTTTAATATAACAAAACAGAATTTTCTTGAAGCACTTAAAGGTGTCAGGGGAAACTCAAACGTAACAAACGAAAATCCCGAAGATACCTATGACGTACTCAAAAAATACGGCAGAGACCTTGTTGCTCTTGCCCGTGACAGAAAACTCGACCCGGTAATAGGCAGAGATGAGGAAATAAGAAACGTCATAAGAATACTTTCAAGAAAAACAAAAAACAACCCGTGCCTTATAGGTGAGCCGGGCGTTGGTAAAACTGCTATTGCAGAGGGACTTGCTTTGAGAATTGTCAAAGAAGACGTTCCCGAAAATCTTAAAGACAAATCTGTTTTTTCTCTTGATATGGGCGCACTTGTTGCGGGTGCAAAATACAGAGGTGAATTTGAAGAAAGGTTAAAAGCCGTTCTTAACGAAGTTCAGAAAAGTGAAGGCAGAATAATACTGTTCATTGACGAACTTCATCTTATTGTCGGTGCAGGTAAAACCGAAGGCTCAATGGATGCCGGCAACCTTTTGAAACCGCTTCTCGCAAGAGGAGAACTTCATTGTATAGGCGCAACCACGCTCAACGAGTACAGACAGTATATTGAAAAAGATGCCGCACTTGAAAGGCGTTTTCAACCCGTACTTGTAAAAGAGCCGACAGTTGAAGATACGGTTGCCATATTGAGGGGCCTTAAAGAGCGTTATGAAGTGTATCACGGCGTAAAAATACAGGACGGCGCACTGATAAGTGCGGCTGTGCTTTCAAACAGATATATTCAGGACAGATTTTTGCCTGATAAGGCGATTGACCTTGTTGACGAAGCGTGTGCGCTTATTAAAACCGAAATGAATTCAATGCCGACGGAACTCGATGAAATACAACATAAAATAATGCAACTTGAAATTGAGGAAGCAGCACTTTCCAAGGAAACGGATAAACTTTCCGTTTCTCATCTTGAAGAAATACAAAAAGAACTTTCCGGACTTCGTGATGAATTTAACGGGATGAAAATTAAATGGGACAATGAAAAATCATCAATAAACCGTGTTCAGAAAATACGTGAGGAAATCGAAAAAGTAAACGGTGAAATAGAAAAAGCACAAAACAGTTATGATTTGAATAAAGCGGCTGAACTCAAATACGGCAAATTGCCGCAACTTCAAAAAGAACTTGAAGAATTTGAGAGCAAAACGGAAACCGAAAAAGATACATTATCTCTTTTAAGAGACAAAGTTACGGATGAAGAAATAGCAAGAATAGTTGCAAGGTGGACGGGAATACCCGTTTCAAAACTCGTTGAAAGTGAACGTGATAAACTTTTGCACCTTGATTCAATACTTCATAAGCGAGTTATCGGTCAGAATGAAGCGGTAATTAAAGTGAGTGATGCAATTCTCCGTTCGAGGGCGGGAATACAGGACCCGAAAAGACCGGTCGGCTCATTTTTGTTCCTCGGTCCTACGGGCGTAGGTAAAACCGAACTTGCAAAAGCACTCGCAGAAGCGCTTTTTGATGATGAACACGCACTTGTGCGAATTGATATGAGTGAGTATATGGAAAAATATTCCGTATCACGTCTTATCGGTGCGCCTCCCGGATATGTCGGTTACGACGAGGGTGGTCAACTTACGGAAGCAGTTCGCAGAAAACCTTATGCGGTAATTCTTTTCGATGAAGTTGAAAAAGCGCATCCCGATGTTTTCAATATATTATTGCAGGTGCTTGATGACGGCAGAATAACCGACAGTCAGGGCAGAACGGTCGATTTTAAAAATACGGTTATAATATTGACTTCAAACCTCGGTTCGGATATAATTCTTGACGGAATTAAAGATAACGGCGAAATCAGTTCGGAAGCGAGAGAGAAAGTATCGCTTCTTTTAAAACGCAGTTTCAGACCGGAATTTCTTAACAGACTTGACGAAATTGTGTTCTATAAACCGCTTACAAAAGAAAATGTTTACGATATTTCAAAACTTCTTATCAATGACCTTTCAAAAAGGCTTTATGATAAACAACTTTCTCTTGAAGTAACCGACAGAGCGTACGACTTTCTTGTTGAATCCGGTTTTGACCCGGTTTACGGCGCAAGACCGCTTAAAAGATTTATTCAAAGCAGTCTTGAAACGCTTATAGCACGGAAAATCGTAGCCGAAAATCTTGCACCGGAAACCGTTATAACAGTTGATTACAACGGCACGCAACTTGTTGCCGAAACAAAGTAAAAATTAAGGAGAATAAAAATGCGTACAAAACAGTTTAAAGCCGAAAGTAAAAAACTTATGGATATGATGATAAATTCAATCTATACCCATAAAGAAATATTTTTGAGAGAACTCATTTCAAATTCAAGCGATGCGCTTGACAAACTTTATTTTAAATCTCTTACCGATTCATCGGTAGGGCTTAACAGAGATGATTTTGTAATAAGACTTGAAGCAGATAAAGAAAACAGAACTCTTAAA
The DNA here is from genome assembly GCA_045598225.1 of Acutalibacteraceae bacterium. Taxonomy (GTDB): domain Bacteria; phylum Bacillota; class Clostridia; order Oscillospirales; family Acutalibacteraceae; genus DTU089. The sequence goes on from JAZLLP010000001.1 coordinate 25,560, forward strand.
GTCATTGATAACGGTTGCGGTATGACAGAGGAGGAACTTGAAAATAATCTCGGTACAATAGCAAAAAGCGGCTCTTTCAATTTCAAAAAAGAAAATGAGAAAACCGAAGATGTTGACATAATAGGTCAGTTCGGCGTAGGTTTTTACTCTGCGTTTATGGTTAGCGACTGCGTAACGGTTGAAAGTAAACCTTACGGCGAGGACAAAGCGTATAAATGGACTTCAAAAGGCGCAGAGGGTTATACGGTTGAAGAATGTGAAAAGGAAGATTTCGGCACGGTTGTCACGCTTCACATTAAAGAAGATACCGATGATGAAAACTATTCAAAATATCTTGAACAGTATACACTTGAAAATCTTGTTAAAAAATACTCCGATTACATTCGCCATCCTATAAAAATGCTCACGGAAGAACGTGATCTCAAAGAGGGCAGTGAAGACGAATATGAAACCGTAATGACCGATAAAACTCTCAACAGCCGTGTTCCGCTCTGGAAAAAGAACAAATCCGAAGTTACGGAGGAAGAGTATAATTCTTTCTATACCGATAAGTTTTATGATTATGAAGCACCCTTAAAAGTAATTCATTCAAAAACAGAGGGCAATGCAACATATAATGCACTTCTTTTCATTCCGAAACACGCCCCGTTTGATTATTACACAAAGGATTATGAAAAAGGTCTTCAACTCTACTCAAAAGGCGTACTTATTATGGAAAAATGCAAAGATCTTTTGCCCGATTATTTCAGTTTTGTAAAAGGTCTTGTTGACAGCGAGGATCTTTCTCTTAACATTTCCCGTGAAATGCTTCAGCATGACACTCAACTTAAACTTATTGCAAAGACGATTGAAAAGAAAATCAAGAGTGAACTTGAAAAAATGCTCAATAATGAACGTGAAAATTATGAGGAGTTTTTCAAAACATTCGGAATACAACTTAAATTCGGCGTTTATAACAGTTATGGTATGAACAAAGACCTTTTGAAAGATTTGCTTCTTTTCACGTCTTCATTTGAGAATAAACCCGTTACACTTAAAGAATACATTGCAAGACTTAAAGACGGTCAGGAAAACATTTATTACGCCTGCGGTGAAACTGTTGAAAAAATTGATATGCTTCCGCAGACCGAAAGAGTTAGAGACAAGGGATTTGAAATTCTCTACCTTACTGAATACGTTGACGAATTCTGCCTTAAAATGCTTATGGAGTATGAAGGTAAGCATTTCCTTAACATCTGCGATGAAAAACTTGATCTCGACACGGAAGATGAGAAAAACGAACTTAAAGAGAAAAACGAGAATAACAAAGAACTTCTCGAGGAAATTAAAAATGCTCTTGACGGTAATGTTTCGGAAGTTCGTTTTACAAACAATCTGAAAAATCACGCAGTATGCCTTACAAGTGAGGGTAGCCTTTCGCTTGAAATGGAAAAGGTACTTAATTCAATGCCTAACGAACAAAAGGTTAAGGCTGAAATTGCTCTTGAAATAAATGCTTCTCATCCGGTATGCGATAAACTTGTATCCGTTTTTGAAAACGGCGACAAAGAACTTATTAAAGATTATGCAAAACTTCTTTATGCGCAAGGCTGTCTTATAAGCGGTGTTTCGGTAAAAGACCCGGTTGAACTCAGCAGACTTATCAGCGAACTTATGGTAAAATAAGTCAGAAATCAAAAAAATGAAACAATTTGTGCTTGTTTTTAATAAATGTTAACAAATTGTTCACGTTTTTGTGAATTTGTTGTAATAATGCTATGATATAAAGAATACAGACATTGATTGCTAAATTTCATTTTCTCTTTCCGGTTTAAACCCCTCACAGTTTTCTGTGAGGGGTTTAAACTTTTTATGAATAAAATATAACAAATGAAAATTATCGTTGATTTTGCTTCTGTTATGTGTTAGTATTAAATAAATAATAAGGGGTGATATTCTTGTATAAGTTCTTTTTGAATGAAATAAACAATAAGAAAGGTTTTACTTTAACCGAACTTCTTGTAGCGGTTTCAATTATGAGTATTCTTCTTGCCGTTGCGGTTCCCATATACTTTGCATCATCTAAAAAGCAGAAAATAAATGATTGTGAAAATAATTGTCAGCTTATATCTACAGCAATCCAGGAAGCAATGTACGGTATGATGGATAATGGCAAAAAACAGGAGTATTATGTTAAAAAAGATATTGCAGACAACACATCTGCAGATTATATGGTGTTTAATCCGGAAGAAGAAAATCTTGAAGAAGAAAATCTTGTTTGTTCTTTAAATATCGATGATTATTCGAATTATTCAAAACAGTGTGTTATAAAATTCGGTGCTTCTCACTGTAAAAAATTAAGTGAATGGGATTCAACTTATCCTGATGGCAACTCTAATGAAATTTACGGCAAAAAAGTCAGCAGTTCTGTGTGTTGTTATCAATTAAGTGATACCGACGAATGTTTTACTATAGGCGATGTTCGCGGAGGTTACCGTGCATCAGCAAAAAACCCTCCGAATATCGATTATAATGCAGGTTGCAAAGCCGGTAATTATTTAAAAAAATATGATATTAGAAATACTCCGTTTTACAAATTCCTTGCAAACGAAGAAATACCGGTTTGCCCGTTTGATGAGGACGGCAAGTACTGTTATTACATATTTATGGATGGAACGGTTGTATGCGGTTGTCATAAATGTCTTGAGGCAAAAGCCGAAGCGGGTATTACACATAAACAATAATGCTTTGGGACGCAATTTGCGTCCCTTATTACTCTGAAAAAGTCAGGAGTATTATAATGTCAAATAGAAAAAAGAAAAAGAATAACAGGAAAAAAGGCTTATTGATCTTTCTTTCCGTCATTATGGTTGTAGTTGCATTATTTGCTTCATTTGTACTTATAAAATATAATAAAATGAAGAAAAATGCACTTGAAGTAACTGAAGACACATTCGTATATGATTTTGATGACGAAGAAGAACCCGAAAAATTTGAAGACGATCCTGAGTTTGACAAGATTTTTGAGGGTACTGCCGACGGTTTTAAGTCTTCAATAAAAGAGTGGGTTACAAACGGCGGCGACATTATGTACAGCAATGATGTAATAAATGTTCTTTGCGTCGGTGTTGACACAAGAAATAAGTCAACAATATCCGGTCTTACAGATTCAATGATAATTGTATCAATCAATAAAAAACTCGGAACAATAACTCTGACTTCTGTAATGCGTGACTGTTATTCATACCTTGAATCCCCCGACGGAGTCGGCAGTTTTAACAAAATAAACTCCGCTTTTCCGTTTTACGGAGTGGATAATCTTATAGATACAATACAAAATCATTTCAAAATCAGAATTGACGGTTACGCAATGATAAACTTCAATTTCTTCAAAGCGGTAATTAACAACTTCGGCGGTGTTACAGTACCCGTTATGGAGTATGAAGCAAATTATCTCAACAAATCATACGAAGGATTTAACGTGAGTTCGGGGAATGCTGTCAGACTTAATGCAGATGAGGCTCTTGCGTTTTGCCGCAGCCGTAAATGTGATGCCGACGGTGATGTCAGCAGAACAAGAAGACAGCGTCAGGTTATAGTTGCGCTATTGTCGGAATCCGCTAAAATAAATACGTCTGAAATTACCGATTACATAACACTCTTTCTTCCTTATGTAAAAACAAGTTATTCCGAAAGTGAACTTATTTCACTTGCTACAAAGGCTGTTGTCGGCGGATGGGCAAAATTCACCGTGAATCAGGTTGTGATGCCCGATGAAGCATCACGATACGGTCATTCAGGCTCAACATGGTATTGGGCAGTTGACTACCCGCTCGCCGCACAGACGTTGCAGAAAACAATTTACGGAGAGTCAAACATTGTTTTGAAGGAAGACAGAGTGACATCAATAGACCTTCTTTTGGGCAGAGGCGAAAACTGATATGGCAACGGATATAAAAGAAATTGTAAATCAACTTGAATGTGCCTGTAACGAATTGCTTGAAAAAGCACAGTTGAAAAAAGGCAGTATAGTTGTTGTGGGGTGTTCAACAAGCGAAATAACAGGGGAAACAATGGGTACAAATTCCGTTGTTGAACTCGGCGAAATTGTATATAAAACAATAGACGGCATTTTTTCAAAAAACGGTATTTATGTTGCCGCACAATGCTGTGAACATCTGAACAGAGCGATTATTATTGAACGTGAAGCAGCAGGGGTCAGTGAAATAGTGTGTGCCGTTCCCAAACCGAAAGCGGGCGGCTCTTTTGCAACGGCGGCATGGAATAATATGAAAGACCCTGTTACTCTTGAACAAATCAAGGCTGACGCAGGTCTTGACATAGGCGGCGTGCTTATAGGTATGCACCTTAAAAACGTTGCCGTACCCGCAAAACTCAAAATTAAAAAAATCGGTAAAGCAATTCTTCTCGGCGCAACAACAAGGCCGAAATACATCGGCGGAAGCAGAGCACAATATGAATAATTAAAATAAATTACGGTGCAGGTATGAGAACATAAACTGCACCGTTTTGTGTTTATATAATAAGGATTTCGGGTAAGATTTTTCAAACCTGAAATCCTTATTATTATTTAATTAAGAAGCGCTTCTTGAAATGTTTAATGAAATTGAGTCCTGTGTTCTTCCGGCGAAGTAATTTATAAGAGTATCATTTTCTTTAACGCCTTTTTCAATGTCATCGTAAATGCCTTCAATAAGTTCAGTGGAGTTTGTCTGACCGATTTCTTTACGAATGTCGCCCATAAATTTCGGCTCACCTGATTTTGATACGAAGTACATAATGTGATAACCGTAATCTGTTTTGATTATTTCGGTGTCACCGGGTTTACGTGAACCATCAATTGACCAGTTGAGGAATTCGGGAACGTAACTGCTGTCAGCATTAATGTCTTCATAAAGACCGCCGTTTTCCGCAGAACCTGTATCGTCTGTTTTCTCTTTTGCGAGTGCAGCAAAGGAATCTTCTGTTGCGTCACCTTTTTTCCACTCTTTGTAGATTGCTTCTGCATCTTTTTTTGCTTTTGCAAAGTTGTCTGCTTTTGCTTTGTCGTCAAGGTCGTTGCCTTCTTCATCGGTTGTTTCAGCCTGGCAAAGAATGTGACGAACTGCTACGCCTGCATCGGTTTTGTCGGGTGTGGGAAGTGAAACAAGAAGAACAACATAGAATGTGTTTGTGTCTTTTTCTTCAATAACTGCTTTGTCACCGATTGCACGTTTTGAATCAAAGAGCCATTTTGCGACAGATGCGGCACTTGATTCTATGCTTGATTTTGTAACGCCGGAAACAAGTGTTGCAGAATCTTCTTTGTATGATGATTTTTGGTCTTTAGAAGCATATTCAACTGCGAGGTCTGCAAATTTGTCGGAAGTTGTAACTTTTGCAAGCATTTGTTCCGCAAGTGCTTTTGCTTCGGATTTTGTATATGTTGCGGTTGATTCTTCATCGGAATCTTTGCCTTTGTATTCAAAAGTGAATACACGTGCTGTGATTTTGTCGTAAGAATCTTTGTTTTCTTTGTAGTAAGCGTCTATTTCTTTATCCGAAAGGATGTTGCCTTCGTTTTCCTGGTACCATTCAAGATATTCGGAAACTATAAAATCTCTCTGAATCAATTCTTTGTAGGTTTTTTCCGTAAGACCTTCGCCGCACACTTTCGAAATGTAGTTGTCAACAGAAAACTCCGCTTCTTTTGCTGCGGTTTCAATTTGAGTGATTACGTCATCAATTTGTGTGTTCATTTCTTCTTCGGAGTATGTGAAACCTGCTTTAACCGCTTCAGCGGATGTTGCTTTTTCATAGATTGTCTGATAGAAGAATGCAGATGTTGAAGAATATGATTTGAAGTAGTCAGCCCATGTCTTTACTCCTTCGGGAGCATCTTCACCTGTGTATTCCTGGTCGGCGGGGTCGGCGGTATAATCAAAACCGGTGAGGTAAGTGCCGTAGCCGCTGCCGTAGTTCTGGTCATAGTAACTTGCCGTCTGGTACATTTTGTTGTAAAGTGACTTGTAGTAGTAGTTGTACTCTGCAGCGTTGATTTTTTTGTCGCCGTAGGAAGCAACACTGAGAACTTTTTGCGGAATGCAGAAAATGTTTGTGAGAACTCTGCTTGCGCCGAACAAAACTATTGCTGCAACAAGAACTATGCAAATTACTTTTACAAGAACTCTTACCGCCTTATCGCGTTTGGGACTGCTTTTTTTCTTTGATGCCTTTGCAAGGCGTTCTTTACGCTGTTCGCGATAAATTTCGGCATTTGTTTTAATTTCGTTGTTAGCCATTAAAATTCATCCTTTACTTCACTTTTTCGGCGCAGTTATAACAATGCGCTAAATAACTCATACATTTTATAACAAAAAAAAGAAATTTACAAGTCTATTTTTAATATTTTGCCTGTATAATACACTAAATTTACATTTTGTTTAAGAAATTGTATCTTTTTATCTTTTAAAATGACGTTTTGCGGTTTGACATAAACCTGAACAGGTGATATATTTATTATGGATTTTTTAATAAAGGTTATTATATATTGAATGAATATGAATGGATGAAGTTATGAGAAAAATAAAAATTTCAAAAAAATTACTGACGGCGATAATTTTGTTTTCGGTTGCGCTGTGTATGTTTATTATTGCGCTTGTCGTAAGATTTTCGACTGAAAAGGTTGAACATTACAGTTTTTGCGATGAGCAGAATCTTCTGGTGTTTGAAAATGCACAAACGAATTTTGAAGATTCAAACGGAAACATACTTTACCTTGACGGAAACAACGGTACTGTGCAATTTGAAACAAAGTATTCAAAAACAAAACTTGACCCGTTTAATGAAAATGCGTTTGATGACGGACTTGCAAATATAGTTTCTCTTACGTTAAGGGATGAAGACGGAAATTCATACACATTGAACTCATCGGACAACAGTGCCGCGTTCGGTGCATTTGAAAGTAAAGTTGAAAAAAACAAACTCGTTCTGACTTTCTCGTTTTATGAAAATTTCGAAAAATACGAGAGTGGCTCGCAAGAGGAGTTATATGCGGTTATACCGGTTGAATTCAGCGTTTGCGATGACGGTTTTAAAGTCGGCGCGAATATGTCTGCCGTAACTCTTAAAGACGGATTTTATATTGAAAAAATCAGCCTTATTCCCGGGCTTTTTTCAACAGGCGGCAATATGGCGGGGAAAAAATACGTAGTGCCCGACGGATGCGGTTGCCTTGTTGACCTTTCCGTTCCCGACAAAGAAAAAACTCAGGCGTCTTTCCCTGTGTATAATTCGGATATTTATGTCGGAGATTACAGAAACGGTGCGCTTGTTTCGTGCTTTGCCTATACAGACGGCGGTGTTTGTGTTACGCAGATAATAGACGATGCAGATGCAATTTCCGAAATATATTATTCGAAATTCGAAAACCGGCGTGCGAGCGTTTATAACGTATTTAACATTACACCCGTAAGCGAAGAAAACGGCAAGGTTTTAAAAGGTGCGACGTATGACGGTGAAATATCCGTTTTGCTGAATTTTGCAAAATCGACCGAAAATTTCTACGGTACAGTCGCTTTCCGTGTTCACGATTTTCTTGTGGGGAAAGGTTATATTTCCGATAACGTTTCAAAGGAAACGGGAGATTTGCCGGTTTTAATAACCGTTCTCGGTTCACCTGACGGAAAACAGAAAAACGTATTTTCCGACTTCGAAGGTGCCCAAGAAATGATAACGCTTCTCAATTCAAAAGGGGTCAGAAGCATTTATATGAGATACACGGGAGTTCTTAAAGGCGGACTTTACAATGAAGGTATTTCAAACAGAAGTTTTAAAAGTGTTCTCGGTACTGAAGAAGAGTTTATGAAACTCTGTAAAACGGCAAAAGAAAAAAACTCAAAGGTCTTTTTTGAAGCAAACATAATGACCGGTGTTTCTTCGGCTGAAAATATCGGCGGTAATGCACTTTTACTTTCTCTTTACGGCGATTTAACCGCCGCTTCGGGTGTTCAGACGAAAAAAACGGGATTAACGGATTTGTCCGGGGTTTCACAGAATATTTCCTCGCTTTTCAACATTTCATCAAATCTTGAAGACTGCGGAGTATCTGTAAATGATGCGTCTTATATTCTTTTTTCTTCAAAAGATTGTGACAGGCAGAACTCACTTTCTCAACTCAGTAAAAAAACATATTCGCTTTGTGTTAATTCACCGGTAATGCTTTCTCAACCTGCGGTATATCTTATGAAAGCAGCAGATGTCGTTTCAAATATTCCGCAAAAAAACAATGTTTTAAACGGAAACGGCACACAGAGTATTCCGTTTGTTCAGATGATTTTGCACGGGTCCGTTGTATACGGCGGTGATTTTATCAACACTTCCGAAGGCTGGAACACAGTTCTTAAATCTATTGAATACGGTGCTGTTCCGTCATATTTGTTCACTTATGAAAATAACGGTAATCTTTCATACGGAACGTATGCGTCTGTTCTTTCGTCATACTATTCAAAACTCAAATCACTTAAAGCAGTTACGGATATGCGTATGACTTCACACGAAAAAATGCAGGAAGGCGTTTATAAAATCATATACAATTACAACAAAATCGTATATGTCAATTATACAAAATCAGTTGCGGAGGTTGAGGGCGTGCTTATTTCCCCGCAGGATTTTATAATTGTATGAAAAATGTCGTTTTTTCAAAAAAACTCTTTGCAAAATGACTATGTTATGATACAATAAATAAGGTAATAAAAAGAAAGGGTTGAACGAATATGGATTACAAAATGGAATTCACACCCGAACAACTTGCCATACTTAACGGTGAAAAAGGCGAAACAATGGCGAAAGTCATGAAAACTCTTGTTATGTACGGCGAAGCGTTCGGCGCAACAAAAATGGTACCTGTTACAAGCGAAAAAGGTCATCTTGTTACAAGTTTCGGACTCGGCGTTATGAAACCCGTATATGAACTTATGGACAAACTTATTGAAGGCGGCGCCGTTTCCGGTCAGAAGTTTTCAGTAGACCCCAGACCGCTTGACAAAAACGTTCCTTCAGATTTCCTTAAAAACTTTGTTTTCAACAAATTTATGTACAATGCTCAGGATTCTTATGATGAGCAACTTAAAAAACTCGGTCTTGTTGACAAGAACGCATATACATGCACTTGCTATCTTGACGAAGTAGGTAACAAACCCGCAAAAGGCGAAATTCTCAGTTGGGCTGAATCAAGCGCAGTTGTTTATGCAAACTCCGTTATCGGCGCACGCTGTAACCGCAACTCCGGTATTATTGAACTTTTCGGCTCTATTGTAGGTTATGTTCCGTATTTCGGACTTCTTACCGACGAAGGCAGAAAAGCAACATGGATTGTTGAAGTAAAAACAACAAAAAAACCCGAAGCACAGATACTCGGCAGTGCAATCGGTATGAAAGTTATGGAAGACGTTCCTTACGTTAAAGGTCTTACCGATTGGATAGGAACCGAACTTGACGATGATGCAAAAGCATATCTTAAAGATTTCGGCGCCGCAACTGCTTCAAACGGTGCAGTCGGTCTTTACCATATTGCAGGGCTTACTCCCGAAGCAGTTGAACTCGGTGAAAGTCTTATTGCAGACAATGCACAGGTTTACGTTATTGATGATGCCGAACTTGAAAGAGTTAAATCAAACTATCCCGTTATGTGGAAAGACAAAAACGCTAAACCGAAACTTTGCTTCGTAGGTTGTCCGCATCTTACAATCGCTCAACTTCTTGAGTGGACAAATAACGTAAGCGACGGTCTTAAAAAGAACGGTCTTAAAAAAGTTTCAATTCCCACCGTTTTCACAGCCGCTCCCGGAGTTATTGAAAAATTCAATAAAGAGCATGCAGCCGAAGCGAAAAAACTCGCCGACACAGGCGTTGTTCTCAGTTATATTTGCCCGCTTATGTATATGAATAACCCGCTTGCAAAGGCAATGCCCGTTATTACAAACTCAAATAAACTCAGAACTTATACTACATCACGCTATTATACAAGCGCAGAAATTCTCGACATAATCACAAAGGAGGCAAAATAAGATGAAAACTTTTAAAGGACGTCCGGTTATTCCGGGCGAAGCAGAAGCAGAAGCACTTGTTTCCCATAACGGTTTTAACACTCTTGCCTCTTTTCAGGGCGCACTTCAGTTCGGCGAATTGCCCATAATCGGCAATAAGTACAAACAGACTGAATGTGATGACCAGAATAACCCCGAAATTTACCGTAAGCCGATGCTTAACAAGGCGCTTTGCCTTCCGCAGACTATCGGTTCTACAACCGGCGGTATGATTCTTTTCTGTGCTAATATGCTCGGAAAATGCCCGTCCTGTCTTCTTTTCTCAAATCATATTGACTCTCTTGCGGCGGCAGGTGCAGTTCTTGCAGATGTCTGGGGCAACGGTCTTCCCACAGTTGACTGCCTCGGTGATGAATTCCTTGAAGCAGTTAAAACAGGTGACAAAATCAAGGTTTATAAAGACGGTACGGTAGAAGTTTACTGATTCGTCGGTTAATTTTGCGCATATGTCATTTTTAAATTCTCCATATACTTTAAGTATTATTCCGAATTGAAAAATGCCATCTGCATCAAAATTCCCACGACGAATAAATGTAAGGTCGATTTTGTGCATATGTTATTTTTGTGATTCTGTATGCAGACTTTTCATGATTAAAAATAAAACCGGAAATTTCATTTTTTTGAAATTTCCGGTTTTGTAGAATTTTTAAAAATCAGTAAATCGATTATAGGTTTTATTAAATTTCCGAAGAATTTAATAAAAAGTTAAATTTTATTACTTAAATATTCATTAACCTTTTCGACAAAATATTTTGCTTTTTCATATTGCTCTGTAACTCTTGATTTGCTGATAGTATAAAAATCATCATAGTCACTGCTTGAACGAACTTCAAATAAATCAGAAATAATATCTGACATTTTGCTTTCAAAAATACCGGTTTTTATATATTGCTTCCTGAACTCTGCAATTATTCCGGAGTGTTTTTTTGAATCAATGCCGTCAAGTGCTAACACAGCTCTCATAGCATAAAAAATTGCGTAATAAGCTCTGTTAGCGGCTGTTTTGTAATCACCGATGTCTAAAATTGCAGGAATATAACTTAATCTTTCATTTGCATTTTGAATTCTTAATTTTGCCAGTGCTTTTCTTCCTTCATCAGGCAATTCTCACACCTTCTTTTTCGATGTTTGAATAGAACGGCAAAACGTTCTTGAATCTGTTAAAGGTTTCACTATCTCTCAAAGTTATTGAAACAGTGATATCATTTTCAAGCGATAAACGACTGCTGATTAAATTAAAGGAGTGAGAATAATCTTCCAATGATTCAATAGGACAGTTTATTCTTACCATTATATCAATATCAGATTCGTCATCGTAATCACCACGAGAGTATGAGCCGTATAGAATTACCGTTTCCAACTTATCACCAAGAAGGTTTTTTGCTTCTTGTGCGACAGCTGATGTAATTGTATTCAGTTGGCTTTTGGTACACATAAACATAACCTCCCTCTACAATATTATATACATTTTTTAATATATAAGTCAAGTTTATATTTAGTTGTGTTGTAAATAAGAATAATGTATGATATTATAACGTATGGGAGATGGTAAAAATGCTTGACTATAAATATGCCGATTTTGCAACCGAAAAAGCGGTTGAACTTCTTAATATTGACAGTCCGACGGGATATACGAAAAACGCAGTTGAATATCTGGTAAAAGAGTTTAACTTGCTCGGATTTGATGCGAAAATTACGGTAAAAGGCGGCGTACTTGTTGATTTTGGCGGTGAAAACAATGAAGATGCTCTCTTGCTTGAAGCACATACGGATACGCTCGGTGCAATGGTTGCCGAAGTAAAAGGAAACGGCAGGCTTCGAGTAACGGCACTCGGCGGAATGCAGGCGGCGAACGGTGAGGCTGAAAATGTCAGAATACATACACGAAGCGGTAAAGTCTATGAGGGAACATTACAACTTATCAATGCTTCTGTTCATGTTAACGACAATTACTGCGATACAAAACGCGGTTTTGATACAACCGAGGTCGTTGTGGATGAAGATGTCAGAAATGCTGAAGATACAAGAAAATACGGAATTGAAACCGGCGATATAGTGTGTTTTGAGCCGAAATGCCGTGTTACGTCATCGGGTTACATAAAAAGCCGTTTTCTTGATGACAAACTTTCGGTCGGAATTATCCTCGGATTTGCAAAATACATAAAGGATAACGACATAACTTTAAAAAGAAGAACCTATGCACATATAACCGTATATGAAGAAGTCGGTCACGGCGGTTCGTCATCTGTTCCGGCAGGTGTTACCGAAGCAATAAGTGTTGATATGGGTTGCGTAGGTGACGGACTTAAATGCACTGAAAAGCAGGTTTCAATTTGCGCTAAAGATTCCGGCGGACCGTACAGTTACGATGTTGTAGGTAAACTCATTGAAGCGGCAAAGCGTGAAAATGCCGATTATGCCGTTGACGTTTATCCGCATTACGGTTCGGATGTCGAAGCAACGCTTCGTGCAGGTAACGATATTCGTCACGGTCTTATCGGCGCAGGTGTATATGCAAGTCACGGCTACGAAAGAAGCCACAAAGACGGTGTTTATAACAGTATTAAGGTTATTAAAGGATATTTGGAAGCATAAATTTTTGGTTAAAACAAGTCACAAGTGCTTATATAAAAATATGAAAAATCAGCAGACTTTTCTTTCGAAAAATCTGCTGAAAATTTTATTTATTTGAAATTTAAAACTCCGGAATAACTATTTCAACTTCCTTGCCTGCTTCGGCAGAACGTGAAATACCGTCTATTATTGCCTGGTTGTAAATAATCTGGCTTGAGGGAACGGGAGCGGGAAGGTTATATTCAATAGCGTCAATGAAAGAACGGATTTTCTTGTCGAAGTTGTCGCCTTTTGAATTTGCTTCGGGAATGATTGTTTCAACACATTCGCCGGCAACGTTGTGATAAAGTTTCATAGGACCGCCTATTGAGCCGTTCCAGCATTCTGTTGCGGGGATACGAAGACCGCCCTCTGTACCGAGAATTATTGTGTCACCGGGACTGTCAATGTGCATTGCCCATGCAATACGGAAATCAAGAATAATGTCGTTTTCAAGACGTACAAATGCCGCCGCAAAATCGTCAACACCGAAAACTTCCGTATATTCGGGTTTTTCGAGATATTCGGGCTTTTTGCCGAAGAAACCGGATTTGTAGCCTGTAACGGTGAGAGGCTTCGGATAGCCGATTGCGTTAAGCACCATGTCAAGAGAATAGCATCCTATATCGCCGAGAGCGCCGAGGCCTGCGGTATCTTCCTGGATAAAGGATGTACCGAAAGGTGTGGGAATACCTTTTCTTCTGCCGCCGCCGGTCTGTATGTAATAAATTTTACCGAGAACGCCGGATTGAACGACTTTTTTAACCATTTTCATATTTTCGTCAAAACGTGGCTGGAAACCGATTGAAAGAATTTTACCGCTTTCTTTTTCGGCTTTGCAGATGTCAACCGCTTCGTCAAGTGTAACGCACATCGGTTTTTCAAGAAGAACGTTAACACCGTGTTTAAGAGCGTAAATTGCGCAGGGTGCGTGCTGACGGTTGTATGTGCATACGGAAACTGCGTCAATATCTTTTTCGTTGTCAACGAGTTCTTTGTCGCTGTTGTAAAATTTTACGTTTTTAAGACCGTGTTTTTCAGCGAATGCTTCTGCTTTGCCGGGAACGATGTCTGCAAGTGCAACAATTTCAACATCATCGCATTTTTTGTAACTGTTTACGTGGTCTCCTGCTATCCAGCCGCAACCTATTATGCCGACTTTTATTTTTTTGCCGGTATAAACTTTTGCTTCTTCGTGGTGCTCTTTAAAAGCATCGAGATTTGCCATAATTAAAACCTCCGTTTTTTGCACGGATAAAATATCCGTTTGCATTTTTAACACTTATAGATTATCACATTTAACTGCAACTTTCAATAAAACTTTAAAATAATGATTTTTAAAATTCAAATAAATTTAATCAATATAATCACCTTTATAAAAATCAGCCTGTTTTATTGTTGAAAATAACCAAAAAAATCAATGTGATTTTGTTAATATGTAAAATTATAACAAATGTTAACAATTTGTTCACAATATTGCAACATCGATACAATATGAATGTATTACTATAAACTTGCCAATACGGATACGCAAGAGGTTAAAACTTCTTCTATCAAGAAAAGACCGCCGCAATATGCGGCTTTCTTTTCTTGTCGGAAGGTTTTGTTTAGCAGATAGTATAGCAGATGGGGTATCTTTCGGCTTGCAATTTATGTGCAATTATTGTATTATTTTGTAAGACAAATTTCCGAGGTGCAAAAATGGTAATATATCCTGAAATGTTCAGCATTAAACCGAATACCGATGTTACGAAATGTTTTCGTAACCTTTTTAATACAATAAGCGAAGCAGGCGCAAAGAAAACACTTCTTCTTCCGCACGGTAATTATGTTTTTCAAAGCAAAAATGCCGACGAGCGTGAACTGTACATAACAAATACGGTAGGCGAAAACGAATTTAAAAAAGATGAAGTTAAAAATATGCACAAAATTGCGCTTGACATTCGCAACGTTAACGACCTTGAAATTGACGGAAACGGCTCAACGTTTATTATTGACGGCGTTATGACTAATATGGTTATTGAAAATTGCAGTAACATCACGGTAAAAAATCTTACGATTGACACCGCTTTTCCTAATGTTCATAAAGTTACCGTTACAAAAGCATCTCCGTTTTACATCACGTTTGAAGTTGACAAAGAAAGTAAATATATTGAAGAAAACGGCAAGTATTACTGGGTTGGTACCGACTATAAACTCGGTTTTCTTGATTTTTGCGAGTCGGGGTGGTGGATGGTAACGGCAAAACCTGACAATTTCAATCATACGGTAAGAAACGGTACGCATCCTTTTCAAGGTGTTTCATCACTTAAAGAAACCGCACCCGGTGTATTCAGCGCAAGATTTATTTCACCGAAAGATTATGTAAAAGGGCAGATTTTTTATTTTTATCCGTGCAGGCGTACGAACGTCGGAATATTTGTTGACAAATCAAAAAACATAAAATTTGAAAATGTAAAACAGCATTACAACAACTCACTTGCATTCGTTGCACAGAACAGTGAATATATTACACTCGACGGCGTTGATTTTTCACCGCGTGAGGGCAGAGAAGTCGACTTCTGCTCTTGTGCCGATTTTGCACAGTTTTGTATGTGCCGCGGTAAAGTCAGAGTGTTAAACAGTAATTTTGACAACGCCGGTGACGATGTTGTAAACGTACACGGTTTTCATTTTGAAATAGTCGAAAGTAATAAAGATAAAATGACCGTTAAATTCTGTCATCCTCAAAGTTACGGTTATGAATGTATAAGACCGGGCGACATAATAGCATTTATTGACCCGAAAACGTTGCAGGAAGTAGGGCAGAGTAAAGTAATTGAAGTGAAATTTCACGACAAATATTTTTATGACCTGACGCTTACAACTTACGACCCGCCGCTTAAAAAAGGCGGATTTATAGAGAATGTTTCCGCCTGTCCCGATTTTGAGTTTTCGGGAAATACTTTAAACAGAATAGTTACACGGGGCGTTCTTGTAACAACAAGAGGCAAAGTGCTTATTGAAAACAACAGGTTTTTAAATACCGGAATGAGCGGAATTTTGATTGCCGATGATGCTTCAAGTTGGTATGAAAGCGGATTTGTAAGAAACGTTACAATAAGAGGCAACGCTTTTATGAACTGCGGTGACAACGCAATACTTATTGCGCCCGAAATTAAAAAATACGGCGGTCCCGTTCACAAAAACATACTTATTGAAAATAATCTTTTTATTCTTAACAACACTCACGCACTTAATGCCGAAGCGTGCGACAACGTTGTTTTGAAAAATAATGTGTATAAGGGAAAAGCAAAATACAATAAATGCGTTTTTACGAAAAATGTAAGCCGTCTTGTTTCCGATGAACCGAAATAACCGATAAAAACAAAAACCGTGAAGCATGCACCTCACGGTTTTTACATTCGGCTTTAAAATCAGAAGCCGCTTCTTGCTTCAAAGGACTGGCAGAATGTCTTTTCGCTTGTCTGAGCGTCTGTGCTGCCGCAGGAGCCGACTTCAATACCGTTTCTTGTGCAATAGTTTGCATCACCGCAATGATATTTGCATGTTTCTACCGAACAGCCGATGCATTCATTTTTACTGTCTTTCATTTTTGGTTTACCTCCGTTTAGTGAAATAATAAACGGCTGAGCCGTTAGGCTGAATGAAGACGGGAAAAGGCCTCAAAAGAAACCGTAATAGATTCGACTGCATTCAGCCTGAATTAAGTATTCCCGAAAAAATAAGAATTAAACGTTTTGAAAGGATGTTTATTTTGAAAAAAGAAGATTTGATAAAAGACTGTTATTCGCTTTTTAAAAACAAAACTCCGCTTAAATACGATTGCGGACTTATTTGCGGCGGTAAATGCTGTAAAGGTGACACCGAAACGGGAATGATTGTTTTTCCCGGTGAAAGAGAATTACTCAACGAGTGTTTTGCAATAAAACAATCCGAATGCGGATATGACATTGCGTTATGTAAAGGCGGATGTGACAGAAATAAACGCCCGCTTTCGTGCCGGATTTATCCGCTTTTTCCGCTTGCTTTGAAAGATAACAACGGAAATATTTACATAGATGTAATTAAAGACCCTCGAGCCGATTGTCCCATAACAAAAAACGATATGGAATTTTCAAGAAGTTTTATCCGCGCGGTAAAATTATGCGGTGAATATCTGCTGTTAAATGAAGAAACAAAAACATTTCTTCTTGAATTATCTTCGGAAGTTGATGAAATATCCGAATTAGGGCGAATTTTAAAAAAATAATATTGACAAAAAAGGAAAAATATGTTATAACGATAACAGTAATCATTACTGTTTGTTTAATTTGAAAAGCGGCGGTGATTTATGAGAAACTCAAAACAGAGAGATGCAATTCTCACGGTTTTAAAAGAGTCTTACGACCATCCCACGGCAGACGTTGTTCATGAAAGAGTAAAAAAAGTAATACCGAACATCAGTCTCGGTACGGTTTACCGTGACCTTAAACAACTTGAAGAAAACGGGCTTATAACGGTTGTTGAAAGTTCTGACTCAAAAGTTCATTACGAAGGTCATCTTGAAGAACATCTTCACTTTTTGTGCGAAAAATGCGGTGAAATTACAGATGTTTTCTGTAAATCATATTTACCCGAAGGCATTGAACAACTTAAAAACAAAGGCTTTTCCGTTCATTCGCAAAAAACGGTATATTACGGTATTTGCCCCTTGTGTAAAAAGCAGGAGGAAACCGAAAAAAATAAATAATTATAATTTTTAAGGAGTGTTTTATTATGAAAAAATGGGTTTGTCCCGTATGCGGTTACGTTCACGAAGGTGACACAGCACCCGAAAAATGCCCCCAGTGCGGCGTTCCCGGTGCAAAATTCACCGAGGTTGTTGAAAGCGAAAAAACATGGGCGGCAGAACACGTTGTAGGCGTTGCAAAAGGCGTTGACGAAAAAATCCTTGAAGGTCTTCGTGCAAATTTCAACGGTGAATGCACGGAAGTAGGTATGTACCTTGCAATGGCAAGAGTTGCTCACAGAGAAGGTTATCCGGAAATCGGTCTTTACTGGGAAAAAGCCGCTTATGAAGAGGCTGAACATGCTGCAAAATTTGCAGAACTTCTCGGTGAAGTTGTTACCGACAGCACAAAGAAAAACCTTGAAATGAGAGTTGAAGCGGAAAACGGCGCAACACTCGGCAAATTTGAACTTGCCAAAATGGCAAAAGAACAGGGACTTGATGCTATTCACGACACAGTTCATGAAATGGCTCGTGACGAAGCAAGACACGGCAAAGCATTTGAAGGCCTTCTTAAAAGATATTTTTAATTGATAATTAACAAATTGAAAGAGCCGAAAACCCTTTAAAATCAAGGGCTTTCGGCTCTTTTACTGTGTTTGTGCTGAAATGTGGTTTTTATCGTTCTGTTTTTATTGATTATTAATATGGTGTGTATTGTGGTGTGTTAATATGTTTGGAAATAAGTATAGCAGGGGTAATGCCGGGGGTAAATAAAAAATATTATCTCTATAATAATAAAACACACAAAGTTTGTGTGTCATATCATACGCATTTTTTCGTTTTCAGTACCGTAAATAGTACACCGTACATTTGTTTAATTGACATTTGATTTTTGAGGGTATTTAATAAAATTAATACAATCGAATATTGTAAAAATGTGTTGAAGAAAGTTGCGAATAATGGTATTATATGTAACATAGAGTTTTATAATCATTTTTAATATATGTGTGGTGCTTTCGTGGAAATTATTGATAATATCGGCAAAACATTACGGGATGATTTATCGGTTGAAATAAAACAGGGCAGCAAGTTGTCAATTGCGGCAGCGTGTTTTTCGATTTATGCTTTCAAGGAGTTGAAAACGGAACTTGAAGGTATTGAGCAGTTGCGTTTTATTTTTACCTCTCCCACATTCACTACGGAAAAAGCATCAAAAGAAAAACGCGAATTTTACATACCACGCCTCAACCGTGAAAAGAGCCTTTACGGAACGGAATTTGAAGTGAAGTTACGCAATGAAATGACCCAGAAGGCCATAGCCAAAGAGTGTGCCGAGTGGGTTCGAAAAAAAGTAAAGTTCAAATCCAATGTTTCCGGCGATAATATGATGGGCTTTATCAATGTTGATGATAAGAGTTATATGCCGGTGAATAATTTTACAACTGTTGACCTCGGTTGTGAACGTGGCAATAATGCCTATAATATCGTTCAGAAAAACGAAATGCCGCAATCCGCATATTTTCTTGAGTTGTTTGACAGCATTTGGAGCGATGCTTCAAAATTGCAGGATGTTACCGATGTAGTTCTTGAAAACATCAGCACGGCGTATTCAGAAAACTCACCGGAGTTTATATACTTTGTTACGCTTTATAACATCTTTAACGAATTTCTTGAAGATATTTCCGAAGATGTTTTGCCGAATGAAGCAACCGGATTTAAAGAGAGCAAGATTTGGAATATGCTGTATAATTTCCAGAAAGATGCCGTACTCGCAATTATAAATAAACTTGAAAAATATAACGGCTGTATTCTTGCCGATAGTGTCGGCTTGGGTAAAACATTTACCGCACTTGCCGTAATAAAATACTATGAAAACCGTAATAAAAGCGTTCTTGTGCTCTGTCCTAAAAAGCTGACAAACAACTGGAATACATATAAAGATAATTATGTGAATAACCCCATTGCAGCGGACAGACTCCGTTACGATGTTCTTTACCATACCGATTTAAACCGTGAGTACGGCGTTTCAAACGGGCTTGACCTCGACAGGCTTAATTGGGGAAACTACGACCTTGTTGTAATAGATGAATCGCACAATTTCCGTAACGGCGGCAAAGTTTCCGGCGATGACGATGAAAAAGAAAACCGTTATCTGAAACTTTTGAATAAGGTGGTGCGTGCAGGCGTAAAAACAAAAGTGCTTATGCTTTCGGCAACGCCTGTAAATAACCGTTTCAATGATTTGAAAAATCAGCTCGCACTTGCGTATGAAGGCAATTCTGAACTTATAAATTCAAAATTAAATACCAACCGTTCTATTGATGATATTTTCCGCAACGCACAAAAAGCGTTCAATACCTGGAGCAGGTGGGATGCTCGCGAAAGAACTACCGACAGTCTGTTGAAGATGCTTGATTTTGATTTCTTTGAAGTCCTCGACAGCGTAACAATAGCACGTTCACGCAAGCACATTCAAAAATATTATGATATGACGGATATAGGTAAGTTCCCGAAACGCCTTACGCCTGTATCGAAACAACCGCCGCTTACAGATTTGGCTCGTGCGGTGAATTACAATGAAATATTCGAGCAGCTTATGTTGCTTTCTTTGGCGATATACACTCCGTCAAATTATATTCTGCCGAGTAAGGTGAGCAAATACGCTGAATTATATAATGATTCCACGCTTACACAGTTAGGGCGTGAGCAGGGCATAAAACGCCTTATGGCAATAAACCTTATGAAGCGTATGGAAAGTTCCGTTCACGCATTCAAGTTGACTTTAAGGCGAATAATTGCGACTATTGAATATAAGATAATTGAAATAGATAAACACGACCCGTCAAGCAGACCTAAATTGATATTGCACAGTAACGAATATGACGAGTTCAACGATTTAGATGAAGAAGAGAATGTTGTTATCGGCAAAAAATTTGATATAGCTCTCGAAGATATGGATTACGTTTCCTGGCGTGCCGATATTGAACGTGACTATGACATTTTGCAGTTATTAGATTATATGGTTTCCGATATTACGCCGGAGCACGACAGTAAACTGCAGGAGTTGTTTTTAACACTTAATAATAAGATAACTTGCCCGATAAATGAAGGTAATAAAAAGGTTATTATTTTCACGGCGTTTGCCGATACCGCCGATTACCTTTATGACAATGTCAGCGTTTATGTAAAGCGAGAATTCGGGCTTAATACGGCGATGATTTCAGGCTCTGTTGAAGGCAGAAGCACAGTAGCGGGTTTACGCAATGATTTGAATACCGTTCTTACCTGTTTTTCGCCGATTTCAAAAGATAAACACTTATTGATGCCGAACAACAGCACCAATATAGATGTTCTTATTGCAACAGACTGTATTTCGGAAGGACAAAACCTGCAGGACTGCGATTATCTTATAAATTACGATATCCATTGGAACCCCGTCAGAATTATACAGCGATTCGGGCGAATTGACCGTATAGGCAGTAAGAACGCTGTAATACAGTTAGTAAATTTCTGGCCCGATGTTTCACTCGATGAATACATAGATTTAAAGGCGAAAGTTGAAACAAGAATGAAAATTGTTGATATGACCGCCACGGGCGACGACAACATTCTTGAGCAGGAAAAAACAGACCTCGAATACCGCAAAGCACAACTGCAGCGGCTCAAAGAAGAAGTCGTTGATATTGAGGATATGTCAACAGGAATATCCATTATGGATTTGGGGTTAAATGAATTTCGGCTTGATTTGCTTGAATATGTTAAAAATCATCCCGAAATTGAAAAAACGCCTTTCGGTCTTCACGCCGTAACCGCCGCTGCCGAAGATGCACCCGCAGGCGTAATATTTGTTTTGAAAAACAGAACAAATTCGGTGAATATAGATAATCAAAACAGATTGCACCCGTTCTATATGGTTTACATAGGCAGTAACGGCGATATAGTATGCGACCACCTTTCACCGAAAAAGATGCTTGATAAAATGCGTCTTATCTGCAAAGGCAAAACCGAAGCAATACCGGAACTTTACCGTCGGTTTAATAAAGAAACAAACGACGGCAGAAATATGAAAGCGGTTTCCAAACTGCTCGGAGATGCAATTTCTTCCATTATAGAAGTCAAGGAAGAAAGCGATATTGATTCTTTCCTCGGCGGAAGTCAAGTCAATTTCCTTGATAGCGGAATAAAAGGACTGGACGATTTTGAACTCGTCAGTTTCCTGATTGTCAGGTAAGGGGTGACAGTTATATTCGGATTACCTAAATCAACCGAAATATCAAAGCAGTTGCCGAAAAAAGCAATTTATGCAAAATTTAATATGAATACTGCGGCAAAAGAAAAATTTGATGCGGATATTTCCAAAATATCCATTGTTGCGGAAATATCGCCGAATACAATCAATATATCAAAAGGCGAAAAAGTTTCGGCTGTATATGTTTTGCTTGTTACGTTAAAGAAAAAAAGTTATGACGAAAAAAATCTTGTGTTGCTTTCAAAACTGATTGAACAGAATATGCTTTTTGTTCTGGAATTTGAAAATGAAAGACGGACCGCAATTTATCGTTCAAAACTTTTACAAAGCGAATGGGTTCCGTCAGAAGAACTTACGGTAAACTTAAAAGGTCTTAATCTTGATGTTGTTTGGGAAAACCTTATTAAAGAAGTCGGCAAAATAACACTTTCGGACGGCAACACGCTGGATGAGCAAATTGCCGAAAATGAACAGCAAGAAAAACTGCAAAAGGAAATTGAGCGGCTTGAAAAAGCGGCTCGGCGTGAAAATCAGCCGAATAAGAAGTATGAGTTGGTGCAGAAAATTAAAAAATTAAGAATGCGGAATGCGGAATTAACGATAAAATAATTATGAATTCGGAATGCGGAATGCGGAATGCGGAATTGAATATAATAATTCCGAATTAAAAATCAAGGGAGGAAAAATTCAGAATAGAGTTTGTAATTTAAAAGAATTGTTATATGTAAATGAAAATATAATAATTCCGAATTCCGAACTCATAATTCCGAATTAAAAAATTATATATGGAAAATATAATATTGGGAAAAAGTAAAGCATTTGCATTAAGGATTATTAAATTGTATAAATTCTTATGTTCAGAAAAAAGTGAATTTATAATATCAAAACAAATACTCAGAAGCGGAACAAGTATAGGTGCAAATATCAGAGAAGCTGTCAGAGGTCAAAGCAAAGCTGATTTTTATTCAAAACTTAATATTTCTCTAAAAGAGGCAGACGAAACGGCATATTGGCTTGAATTACTATTTGAAAGTGAATATATTGATAAACAATCATTTGATAGTATTTATTATGATTGCGAGGAAATAATTAGACTTCTTGTATCTATAACAAAAACTCAGAAAAAACAATTCTGAATGCGGAATGCGGAATTAACGATAAAATAATTATGAATTCGGAATGCGGAATGCGGAATTAACGATAAAATAATTATGAATTCATAATTCATAATTCCGAATTCATAATTCCGAATTAAAAATCAAGGGAGGAAAAATTCAGAATAGAGTTTGTAATTTAAAAGAATTGTTATATGTAAATGAAAATATAATAATTCCGAATTCCGAATTCATAATTCCGAATTAAAAGAAATGGATAAACTTAAAATGCAGACGGCGAATAAGGCTGATGAAAATTTCAAAAAACTTGCGGAGTTGTTTCCGAATGCAGTTACCGAAACAATAGATGAAAACGGCGAAGTTGTGCGTGCTATTGATAAAGATGTGCTTATGCAGGAAATTTCCTGCAAGGTTGTTGACGGAAATGAAGAACGCTATCAGTTCACCTGGCCCGATAAGAAAAAATCCGTGCTTCTTGCAAATGCACCCATTTCAAAAACACTTCGTCCCTGCCGTGAAGAAAGTGTCGATTTTGATAATACCGAAAACCTGTATATTGAGGGCGATAATCTTGAAGTTCTTAAACTCTTGCAGGAAACTTATCTCGGCAAAATCAAAATGATTTACATAGACCCGCCGTACAACACCGGCAATGACTTTGTGTATAATGATGAATTCGGAATGCGGAATTCGGAATGGGACGAAGTCAGCGGGAATTTTGATGCAGACGGTAATCAGATTGTAGGTAAATTAGAAAAGAATACAGAAGCCAACGGTCGTTTCCATACCGATTGGCTTAATATGATTTACCCTCGTTTGAAATTAGCAAAGGATTTACTTTCCGATGACGGCGTAATTTTTATTAGTATTGATGACAATGAAGTGGAAAATTTAAGAAAAATTGCCGATGAAATATTTGGAAATCAAAACTTTTTGGGGTGTTTTTTGTGGAGAAAGAAAAGTACATCAACAAATGTTGCGAATGCACAAGTTAGTTCACAGGTTGATTACCAATTATGTTATTGTCGAAATTCAAACAGCGATAATATAGCGTTAAATAGACGTAAGTTTAGTGCAGCAGAAAGAGATTATCCTTTTAGTGATGAAAAAGGAAAATATAGAACTACTATTATTGAAAAGAAAGATTCAGGAACTTACGCAAGAGCAACAATGAAATACAATATTCTTGGACAAACTCCAAGAGAAGGAAAACGGTGGCAAATTGGTGAAGAAACTGCTCGAAAATATGAAAAGGAAAATAAATTTATTATAGAAAATGGTATTGTTAAATTAAAAATATATGATTTTGAAGAACACGACACTTTTTCTGCTAATCCCAATCTTTTATTGGATTTTGGTAGCACAGATAGTGCAAGCAAAGAGGTTAACATTGGTTTGTTTGAGAAACCAGAATTTTTTTCAAATCCAAAGCCGACAGAGTTAATAAAACATTTGTTGACTATGGGAACACATAACAATTCTCTTATACTCGACTTTTTCTCCGGTTCTGCAACAACCGCCCACGCTGTTATGCAGTTGAATGTCGAAGACGGCGGTAACCGTAAGTTTATTATGGTTCAGTTACCGGAAGAAACAGATGAAAAGAGTGAAGCATATAAAGCAGGATATAAGAATATCTGCGAAATAGGCAAAGAACGCATACGCCGAGCAGGGATAAAAATTAGGAATGAGAAATTAGGAATTAGGAATGAAAATGAACAGTTAAGTTTGGATGAGGACAATTCCTCATTCCTCATTACTAATTCCTCATTAGGAAATGCTTCCTCATTAGACACCGGCTTCCGTGTTCTCAAACTCGACAGCAGTAATATGAAGGATGTTTACTACACGCCCGATGAATTTGATGTTTCATTGTTTGATACTGTTGCCGATAACATAAAAGAGGACAGAACGCCCGAAGACCTGCTCTTCCAGGTTATGCTCGACCTCGGAATCGTTCTTTCAAGCAAAATTGAAGAAACAACCGTTGCCGGCAAAAAAGTTTTCAATGTTGCAGACGGATTTTTAATTGCCTGCTTTGACAGCGAACTTACCGATGAAACCATTACCGAAATCGCCAAAATGAAACCGTATTATTTCGTAATGCGTGACAGCTCAATGGGTTCCGACAGCGTCGCCACAAACTTCGACCAAATCTTTGAAACATATAGCCCCGATACTGTAAGGAAGGTGCTGTAATAAATTAAATTTATCAGGAGTAGATTTTATGGATAATAAAATACAGTTATTTGAAGATAAAAAAATCCGCTCGGCGTGGGATGCCGAAAAAGAAGAATGGTATTTTTCGGTTGTTGATGTGTGTGATGTTTTAAGCGAAACCGATAATCCACGCAGATATTGGAGCGACCTTAAACGAAAATTGCAGTCAGAAGGAAGTGAAGTGTACGAAAAAATCGTACAGTTGAAAATGACCGCCGCAGACGGAAAAATGAGGATGACCGATGTTG
Source organism: Acutalibacteraceae bacterium (assembly GCA_045598225.1). GTDB lineage: Bacteria > Bacillota > Clostridia > Oscillospirales > Acutalibacteraceae > DTU089. The sequence goes on from JAZLLP010000001.1 coordinate 50,804, forward strand.
CCGATGCGGAGCAGCTTTTGCGAATTATTCAGTCAATACCGTCACCCAAAGCCGAACCATTCAAAATGTGGCTTGCTAAAGTCGGCAGAGAGCGAATAGAGGAAACAATCGACCCGGAACTGATTATTGAAAGAGCCCTTGAAACATACCTGAAAAAAGGTTACACGCGTGAATGGATAAATCAGCGTTTGCAGGCAATTCAGGTGCGGAAAGAACTCACCGACGAATGGCAGAACAGAGGCGTGCAGCAAGGCATAGAATATGCAATACTTACAGATGAAATAACAAAGGCGTGGTCGGGTATGACCACACGCCAATACAAACAGCTTAAGGGCTTAAAAAAAGAAAATCTGCGGGATAATATGAGCACCGCAGAAATAGTGCTTAATATGCTTGCCGATGTCAGTACAACCGAAATATCAAAGACAACCGACCCGAAAACCTTTGCGGAAAATAAACAAGTGGCAAAAAGCGGCGGCGAGGTCGCCGGTAACGCAAGGCGTGATATTGAAAAACGCACAGGCAAGTCGGTTATAACCTCGCAAAACGCGGCTGAATTAAATGCCGTTGTAACGCAGCTGATTGAAAATATAGCAGATAACACCGAAAAATCTGACGAATAATATGCGAGAATACGCAAAAAGCATACTGTTTTGGGCGTAATTCAACTTGCCGGTAACTTGCACGAAATATTATCAGATGAATTCGGTGATAATTCAGAAGCTGTATTTTGTTATAAAATATATGCTGTTAAGAAAGGAAAACAAATGAATAACAAAGATAATAAGTCGCTTCATTCTTCGGCTGCCGAGTATTTAACATTCGTTGCTGCAACAGGGGGCGAAGATGAAAGTGTTGAAATGCGTTATGAGGATGAAAATATATGGCTAACTCAAAAAATGATGTCAACGCTTTACGATGTTTCCGTTCCAGCAATAAATCAACATATAAAAAAGATTTTTAATGACGGTGAACTTAATGAAAATTCAGTTATTAAGAATTACTTAATAACTGCCGCTGACGGAAAAATGAGAATGACCGATGTTGCCGATGCGGAGCAGCTTTTGCGTATTATTCAGTCAATATTGTGAGGAAGGTGCTGTGAAGTTTGAGAGTGGAGTGTGAAATTTATGATTGATAACGAATCAGAAAAAGCACAAGGTGAAATTATAATATATAAGACAGAAAACGGAGATACGAAAATTGATGTCCGTTTTCACGATGAAACCGTTTGGCTGACACAGGTGCAAATGGAAGAACTTTTCGGTTCTTCACACGCAAACGTTGCAGAACATATTAAAAATATATATTCCGAAGGTGAATTGGATGAAGAATCAACTTGTCGGAAATTCCGACAAGTTCGTATGGAGGGAAATCGCAATGTAACAAGAGAAATATTATACTATAATCTTGATATGATTATTTCTCTCGGTTATCGAATCAAATCATCTGTTGCAACTCAATTCCGCAGGTGGGCTACCGAACGGTTAAAAGAATATATGATAAAAGGTTTCACAATGGATGATGAACGTCTGAAAAACCTCGGTGGCGGAAATTACTGGAAAGAATTACTTGACCGCATCAGAGATATTCGTTCTTCCGAAAAAGTTATGTATCGACAAGTTTTGGATTTATATGCAACAAGTGTAGACTATAATCCCAATAGTGAAGAGTCCGTGCTGTTCTTTAAAATCGTTCAAAACAAACTTCATTTTGCAGCACACGGGCATACGGCGGCTGAAGTTATCTATGAAAGAGCCGATTCGGAAAAGCCTTTTATGGGTCTCACAAGTTTTTCGGGCGATTTTCCGACTTTGGCAGATATAAAAATCGCAAAAAACTATCTTGAAGCCGATGAATTAAAAGTGTTAAATAATCTTGTTTCCGGATATTTTGATTTTGCCGAAATTCAGGCAATGAGAAAAAAACCGATGTATATGAAAGATTATGTTGAGCATCTTGATTCCGTTCTTTCCGCTACAGGTGAAAAGCCATTAACCGATGCCGGCAAAATCAGTAATAAAAAGGCACTTGAAAAAGCAACTGCCGAATATAGAAAATATCAAGCCCAAAACCTCTCTCCCGTTGAAGAAGAATATTTAAAAGTTATTAAAGAAACTTCTGAAACCGCTAAAAAATTGAATGAAAAAAGTGGGTTAAAACAATGAAGTTTAATTTTAAAATACAACAATACCAAACCGACGCGGTAAATGCTGTTGTTAATGTATTCTCCGGACAAGGCTTTCAGGCAAAGTCCGGTTATCGCCGTGATGTAGGCAAAACTGCCGAAAACACAGACTATCAGGGGACACTCGAAGGATTTGACGAGAACTCTTTTGACCCGTTAAATGATATGGGTTACAAAAATGCCGCAGTTACACTTACTGAAGAACAGCTTCTTAAAAATATTCAAAAACTGCAGAACGAGAGCAATATAAGAATATCGGATAAACTTGACAAAACTCTCGGCTGCTGCAGTCTTGATATTGAAATGGAAACAGGCACGGGCAAAACGTATGTGTATATAAAGACGATGTTTGAACTCAATAAGCGTTACGGCTGGAGCAAGTTTATTGTTGTAGTTCCGTCTATTGCCATTCGTGAGGGTGTGAAAAAATCCTTTGAAATTACTGCCGAGCATTTTATGGAGTATTACGGCAAAAAAGCAAGATTTTTTATTTACAACAGTTCCAACCTCACGCAGCTCGATAATTTTTCTTCGTCTGCCGGCATAAATGTTATGATAATCAACACGCAGGCTTTTGCATCTTCTTTGAAAGAGGACGGCAGAAGCAAGGAAGCAAGAATTATCTACTCAAAACGTGATGAATTCGGCTCACGAAGACCTATTGATGTCATCAAGGCAAACAGACCGATTATCATTCTCGACGAACCGCAGAAAATGGGCGGTGAAGTCACTCAAAAGGCACTTAAAAACTTTAATCCGCTTTTCAGTCTGAATTATTCCGCTACACATAAACAGGAGCATAACCTTATTTATGTGCTTGACGCCCTTGAAGCGTTTAATCAGCGGCTCGTAAAGAAAATTGAGGTTAAAGGCTTTGAGGTTAAGAATTTCAGAGGAACCGACAGTTATCTGTTCCTTGAACAGATTGTACTTTCTCATAACAAACCGCCTATGGCGAAAATTGAAATGGAAATCGGCTTCAACAAGTCAATTAACCGTGAAACACGCTTGCTCGAGGTAAATGATAACCTCTATTATGTTTCAAAGGAAATGGAACAGTACAAGGGTTACGTTATTTCGGAAATTGACCCGTTGCACGGCACAGTTACTTTCACAAACGGTGAAGTAATTAAAACCGGTGATGTTGTCGGTGACATTTCCGAAAAGGATATGCGTCGAATACAGATTCGTGAAACTATCCTTTCTCATTTTGAAAAAGAAGAAAAACTGTATAACAAAGGCATTAAAACACTTTCGCTTTTCTTTATTGATGAAGTTAAAAAATACCGTATGTATGATGATAACGGCGACGAACTTCTCGGTGAATACGGTGAAATGTTCGAGCAGGAATATGTAAGTGTTCTGAACGACTATATCAGTTTGTACGATACGCCGTATCAGCAGTATTTGAAGTCAACCTGCAGCGACGAACACAAAGTACATAAGGGTTATTTCAGCATTGATAAAAAGACGGGCCGCAGCGTTGACAGCGAATTGAAACGCGGCAGCGAGTTTTCTGATGATATTTCAGCCTATGACCTTATTTTGAAAAACAAGGAAAGACTGTTGAGTTTCGAAGAGCCTACAAGGTTTATTTTCTCGCACTCGGCTCTGCGTGAGGGCTGGGATAACCCGAATGTATTCCAGATTTGCACTCTGAAACATTCCGACAGCAATGTTGCCAAGCGGCAGGAAGTCGGACGCGGACTTCGTCTTTGCGTTAATCAAAGCGGTACGCGTATGGATGCCGAAACCTGCATAGGCAATGTTCACGATATTAACGTGCTTACCGTTATTGCGAGCGAAAGCTACAAATCGTTTGTAACCGATTTACAGTCCGATATAAAATCTGTTCTCTATAACAGACCGACCGCCGCAACCGCCGAATATTTCAAGGGTAAGTTCGTTTCGTGCGGTGAAAGCAAGATTGAAATTGATGCGAAAACTGCGGGGAAAATCTATTTTTACCTTGTTAAGAACGATTATGTTGATGAAGACGGCAAGGTGCTCGATCAATACCGCAGTGACCTCGCAAACGGTGTTCTCGCACCGTTGCCGGAAGAACTTGCACCTATGGGTGAGAGTATACATAAACTTGTTCAATCTGTATTCGATGAAAGCATTCTTAAAGAGATGGTTTCCGACGGAAACAAAACGCCCGTTGACAACAAATTGAACGACAATTTTTACAAAAAAGAATTCCGGACACTTTGGGGATACATCAATCACAAATATGCTTATTCGGTTTCGTTCGACAGTAAAGAACTTATTGAAAAAGCGATTAAGTCCATAAACGAAAAACTGTTTGTTTCCGAACTTCAATATACTGCTTCCGTGGGCTCGCAGAAATCACAAATGGACCAGAACGAAGTGGAACGCGGTGATTCATTCAAAACTGCAAAAACACGCACCCGGACTTTGAAACATTCAGAAACAAGTCAGGTGAAATACGACCTTATCGGCAAAATTGCCGAGGGTACGATTCTTACCCGCAAAACCGTTGTTGCCATACTCAAGGGGCTTGAACTCGACCGTTTTTATATGTATAAAAACAATCCGGAAGAGTTTATTTCAAAGGTAATTAAACTTATCAATGAGCAAAAAGCAACAATGATTGTTGACCACATTTCATACGACCAAACAAGCGGCACATACGACAACGATATTTTCACTGCCGAAAACGGAAGCAAAAAACTTGATAAAGCGTTCAAGGCAGAAAAAGCAATACAGGATTATGTGTTTACAGACGGTTCCGCAGAAGACAGCGTTGAAAAGCGTTTTGCTTCAGAACTTGACAGAGCAGAAGAAGTTTGCGTTTACGCTAAACTTCCGAAAGGCTTTGCCATACCCACACCCGTGGGTAATTATTCACCCGACTGGGCTATTGCTTTTAATAAAGATTCGGTTAAGCACATATTCTTTGTTGCCGAAACAAAAGGTACAATGGAAAGTCTGAATTTGCGTCCGATAGAGCAGGCAAAAATCTCCTGTGCGAAAAAGCTGTTTAATGAAATGTCAACAAGCAATGTTAAATATCACGATGTTGACAGTTACCAAAATCTTCTTGCCATAATGAATACGCTGTAAAGTTTACATTAAAAACACACCGCAGGATGCAGAAAATAAACTGCACCTGCGGTGGCTTTTATAATACTTTTTTATGTAGTTGTAAAGTTCCACGCCTTTTTTCATACCATACATTTTGATTAAATAACGATAAGTGCTCAGCTTAACTTTTTCACCGTTTCTTAAAAATGATGCAACTTGTTTTGCTATTTTGCCGACATCGGTATCCTTCAAGCCTGACTTTTTCAAATTATGTATAACTAAATTATTGTGTTCTATCGCCGCAGAAACTTTTGGCTTTTCACCCGAGAAAACACGAGATATTTTTATTTGACTTTTTAATGTGTTTATTAAGCTGTCAAAATCGGTGTCTCTGGAGATTATCACTATTTCATCCGTTTCTTTTAGGTCACAGAGTATTTGTCCTATATAGAACGCTATAAACATATCCGCGGCTTGATTGCCTGCCGAAACTTTTATAAACTCGATATTGAATTTACTAAGTAAATCAATCGATATTTTACAAGGGTTGTGCGTTATTATCCGTGACGAAGCAAGACACGGCAAGGCTTTCGCAGGTCTGCTTAAAAGATATTTCTGATCATAAAAAATCAACGCTTCGGAAACGGAGCGTTATTTTTTCATCATTCGGAAGATTCCTGCGAGTAGTAAATAATATTAATGTGAATACGTATAATAAATAATGTGCAAAAATGCACATTTACTGTTAGAGTAATATGCAAAACTCTCGTGTAATATGTTTTAACAATGTGCAAAATTTGCATATTTATATTGACAAAAATATGCAAATAATTTATAATTCTTATGTGGTGATAAATATGACTCTGAAAGAATTAAGAATTTCAAAGGGTATTACACAGGCACAAGCGGCAGAACTGTGTTCAATTTCCCTCAGAAGTTATGTAACGTATGAAAATGATGTATCAAAAAGCAAAAGCATAAAATACGGCTATATATTCGACGTTTTAAGTCGTTTTGGGGTTATTGATGAAACTCACGGTATTCTTAAAATTGACGAAATAAAAGAACGGTGTTATCCTGTGTTTTCGGAATACGGTGTAAAATACTGCTACCTTTTCGGCTCCTATGCAAAATCAACGGCAACCCAAACGAGCGATGTCGATTTACTGGTATCATCCGATGTTAAAGGTATGCGTTTTTTCGGAATGACGGAAGCATTAAGGGAAGCACTCGGCAAAAAAACAGATGTACTTGATTTTAATCAACTCGAAAATAATCATGTATTGCTTAACGAAATTCTTGCAGACGGAGTAAAGATTTATGGATAATATAAAAGATGATAACTATTATTTGAGAAAAATACTGACAGATATTGATTTTATAATGAAGCATACCGGTAAGGTTTCATTGAGTGATTTTTCCGCCGATGAAGTGCTTCAGGATTCTATGATGTTCAGGCTTGTGCAGATTTCGGAAAATTCAGCTAAACTTTCAGAACGGTTTAAGTCTGAAAAAACGACAGTTCCGTGGAAAAGTATTTACGGCTTGAGAAACAGAATAGTGCACGATTACGGTAACGTTGATTACCGTGTAATTTATGATACGCTGACAGTAGACATTCCCGCTTTGAAAAATATTTTACTTGAATGTGAATAAAACTATATAAACAAGAGAAAGAGACTTAATAATGAACACGATTCTTTCAAATATACATACGCACAGCATATATTCCGACGGAAAGAACACTTTGCGTGAACTTTGCGATTCGGCTGTTGCAAAAGGTTTTCACACGCTCGGAATTTCGGACCACAGTTTTACCGAATGCGACCTTTCGTACTGTATGAAAAATGAAGAAAAAGAAAAATATTTAAAAGAAATCAATGACTTCAAAAAAGAATATGCCGGCCGGCTTGACATATATTGCGGCACCGAACTAGATGCTTTTTCGGACGTTTCATTTGCCGACGGTACAGACTATTTTATAGGTGCGGTTCACTACGTTGAAAAAGACGGTATATACTATTCGGTGGACAGCAGCAATAAAGAACGGCGTGATGCGTTTGTTAACGCATTTAACGGCGATTTCAGGGAATATTGCCGTTACTACTATGAAAACGTTATGGAAACGGTGAAGCGCAAACCCGTTTACCTTGCACATTTTGACCTTGTTACAAAGTTTGACGCTTTTGATGAAACCGATGAAATATACCGAAAAACATCACTTGAAGCGGCAGACGTTGTTCTTGAAAACGGAATTCCGTTTGAAGTGAATACGGGCGCTATGGCACGGGGACTTAAAAATATTCCGTATCCGTCAATGTTTGTGCTTGAACATATTTTTGAAAAAGGCGGAAATGTAATTTTAGGCAGTGACTGTCATTACGCCGAAAAACTTGATTTTGCATTTGAAAATGCGGTTGAAGTTATAAAACACGCAGGTTTTAAAAGTGTTCTTGTTTTTAAAAACGGAAAACTTGAAGAACAGGGGATATAAAAATGGAAATAAAAATCGGAAAATACCGTCATTTCAAAGGTAATAAATATGAAGTTCTGTGTGTTGCAAAGCACAGCGAAACGCTTGAGGATACAGTTGTTTATAAAGCACTTTACGGTGACGGCGGTATATGGGTTCGCCCTGCTTCAATGTGGAATGAAGAAGTTGAATTTGACGGTAAAAAAGTAAAACGTTTTATATATATCGGAGAAGAAAACGTTTAAAGGCTTTCCGGCACAGATAATTCAGCACGAAATTGACCATTGTGACGGTATTTTGATTTGATTTTTAAGGGGTATAAAGTTGAAAAAGGTAACGGATTTTTTAAAAAAGAATATAATGCTTGTTGTTTCCGTTGCGGCGGCTGTAATATCGCTTTTTATAACACCGCCGAGCAAAGTACTTATTTCCTCAATAGACTGGAAAACACTTGCCACGCTTTTTATGCTTTTGTCGGTTCTTGACGGCTTCAAACACGAGAATCTGTTTCAGCCGCTTATTAAACTTGCAGGTAAAATCAAATCGCAGGCGGGATTGAGTTTTTTTCTTGTTTTTGCGGTTTTCTTTTCCTCAATGTTTGTAACAAATGACGTTTCACTTATAATTTTTGTTCCGCTTACAATAATTCTTTTCAGAGCAGGCGGCAAAGAGCATTACATAATTCCCGTGCTTGTTCTTGAAAATATAGCGGCGGTAAGAGGCTCGCTGCTTACACCGTTCGGAAGTCCTCAGAATTTGTTTTTGTACTCAAAAAGCGGACTTTCAGCCGCAAAATTTGTTTTGATGATGCTTCCGCTGTGGGTGGGTAGTGCTGTTCTTATTTCACTTTTCATTGTTTTTCTTTACAGAAAAAATGTTAAAGAGAATATTGAGGTTTCATCATATTCGTCGGGCGACCGGACAAAAGACGGAAGAAAAAAACGTGTGATTTATTTTTCGCTTTTTGCGATTATTATTGCAACCATTGTAACAAGAACACCTTACTGGGCGTACGTTACGGCGTTTGTAACCGCTGTTCTTATTATATTTGACCGCAACGTTTTCAAACGGGTTGATTATGCGCTTCTTATAACGTTTTTCTGCTTTTTCGTGTTCTCGTCTTCACTTTCTCAAAATCCCGCAATAGCATCATTTTTGCAGAAATCGGTAACGGGAAACGAATATGTGTGGAGTATTCTTTTAAGTCAGGTTATTTCAAACGTTCCCGCTTCAATAGTCCTGTGGCCGTTCACCGAAAATTTAAAAGCGCTTATTTACGGTCTTGACAGCGCAGGGCTTGTTACCGTTATCGGCTCGCTTGCGTCTGTAATAAATCTTCGTATTTACACACGGGAATATCCGGGTAACGGAATGAAATTTATGGCTTGTTTTGAAAAAATATGCCTTGCATTTTTTGCTGTAATCGTAATTCCGCAAATGCTTATTTGCTGAATAAACCGAATATTTATAATTTGCTGCCGTATATATAAAACGGCGGTGTTTTTTATGAAAAAAATAGTTTTATTGTTTTTTGTTTGTTTGTTTGCGATTCCCGTATGTTTTTACTGTTTTAAATCGGATGATACGGAAAAAAACGGTATTTTTGAAAGTGCGGAAAATAACCGGAATAATGAAAACGGTAACAAAAAAGAGAATGATGAGAATGATGAAAAAATCGGAATGAACTCCGCAGATGAACTTCGTGGCGTGTGGCTTTCATGCTATGAAATTGCTGAAATTTGCAAAGGTAAAACGGAAGAAGAATACAGAAAATCAGTTAAAAAAATTGTTTCTTCGCTCTCTGAAAACTCATATAATACCGTGTTTTTTCAGGTGCGTGCTTTTTCTGATGCGCTTTACTGTTCTTCTCTTTTTCCGTCTTCAAAATACGTTGTAAAAAAAGAGGGCAACACGCTTTCTTTTGACCCGCTTGAAATTTTTATCGAATACGCAAAAAAGAATGATATAAGCACTCACGCATGGGTGAATCCGTTTCGTGTTTCGTTTTCAGACGATGTGAAAAAAATATCGGATAATAATCCCGCAAAATCATTTTTGAAAGATAAAAATAACAAAAATGCACTTATTATATGCGAAAAGGGAATTTATTACAATCCCGCAAACAGCGAAGTGCAGAAACTCATTTTAAGCGGAATAAAGGAACTTTTTGAAAATTACGGTATTGACGGAATACAGTTTGACGATTATTTCTATCCGCCGTGCAAAATTACTGCCGACAGTGACGCTTATAAAGAATACCGTTCAAAAGGCGGAACGCTTTCACTTTCGGAATTCAGGCGTGAAACCGTTTCGGAATTTGTTTCTTCTGTTTACAGAACTGTTAAAAGTTACGGCGGAGAAAAGGTTTTCGGAATAAGTCCGTCTGCAAAAATTGACTACAACGAAAACGAAATATTTGCCGATGTTATATTGTGGTGCAGAAGCAGCGGGTATATAGATTACGTTATGCCGCAGATTTATTTCGGATTTGAAAATGAAACAATGAAGTTTTCTGACGTTGCACAAGAATGGTGCGAACTTGTAAAAAATGAAAACGTTAAACTTTACTGCGGACTTGCATCTTACAAATGCGGTAAAGAGGACAAAAATGCCGGAAGCGGCAAAAATGAATGGCTGGAAAATTCAGACATTCTTTCCGAACAATACCTTTTTATAGAAAAAAGTGCCGATTTTAGTGGGTTTTGTCTGTTTTCGTACTCATTTTCTTTTGAAGAAAATATGAATGAAATTTCTAAAAAAGAAATAAAAAATCTGAATGATATGATAAAATAAAGGGGAAATCCTGGACGGAGGTGTGAAAATGCTCGAAAACAGGAAAGCAGTTTTATCTTTTATTCTTGCTCTGACTTTTTGTCTGACGGTTTTTTTACCGTGTTTTAAAGTTTCTGCTGCCGACAGGCCTTTAGGTGATGTTGACGGTGACTGCGAACTTACTCTTTCCGACGCACTTTCAATACTTCGTTATGCCGCAGGTATTGCCGAACTTTCGTCCGATGCTCTTTTATATGCCGATTATGACGGTGACGGGTGTGTTACGTCAACTGACGCACAGTCGGTACTTTGCTGTGCTATTGACATTGAAACGGTCGTTACCGATTATTATCAACATTATATTGATATGGGTTTCCCGGAATCATACGCCGAAAAACTCGTTGCCTTGCGTGAAAAATTTCCGAATTGGGAATATCAGCCATATATTACAGGACTTACGTGGGCAGAAGCTTTAGCGGGCGAACACACGCCTCACAACAAACAACTTATTGAGAAAAATGTTTCGTCATATCTGATGTGCGACTGCTCAAAGTGCGACGGTGTAATTCAGGAATCTACAATGTGGGTGAGTGCTTCGGAATATGCCGTTGCTTATTACCTTGACCCCCGTAATTTCCTTACCGACCGTTACATATTCCAGTTTGAAGATACGGGTTACTCTAAATCGCAGACAACAGACGGTGTTGAAGCGATTATTAAAGGTACTTGGATGGAAAATTCATATATAACGTATCTTGACGCTTCGGGAAACACCAAAACATATACCGAAGACGGTAAAAAAATAAAATATTCATCAGCCATTCTTAAAGCCGCCAAAGACAGCGGCATGAGTGCTTATTACCTTGCTTCCAAAATAAGGCAGGAAGTAGGCTCAAATACCGCATCTTATGCGGGCGGTTCGTGCGGTAATATGTCGCCTTATAACGGAATATACAATTATTACAATATAGGTGCATACACGGGTGCTTTAGACGGTCTTAAATGGGCGAACGGTTATATGAAAGTCACCTCGGACAAGCCTCTTTATAAAACAGCCTCAACAAAAACAAAACTTGTTACCGTTCCGTCGGGAACAACGCTTAATTATATCGGTGAAAGCGGTAACTATTATAAGGTTAAGACAACTGTTTCTTCATCATCTTACACGGGGTACATAAAGAAAACAGATGTTGATATTCAAACATCATACGGCAGACCGTGGGACAACCCCTATAAAACAATTTATTACGGTGCAAAATATATTTATTCTTCCTATTCAAAATACCAGTTTACAGGTTATTTGCAGAAATTTAACGTGAATGCGGAATCCGGAAGCCTTTACAACCATGAATATATGGGCAATGTAAGAGCGGCGGCGGCAGAGGCCAAGTCAACTTATAATGCGTATGCTTCCGCAGGAATTCTCAATACTCATAAAGTATTCAAAATACCCGTTTTCTCAAAAATGCCGGAAACCACCGCAGAATACGGAGATTACTTTAAATTGTTGAAACCCGTAATTGCTTCGGGAAGTTCATCTTCAAGCGGCGTAATAATAAAATGGAACGGACTTAATTCTGCAACCGGATATAAAATTTATAAATATGACAGTTCAACGTCAAAATACACCTGCATAGACAAAACTTCATCTTTGAGTTATACAGATACATCTGTAAAAAAAGGTGAAACGCATAAATATAAAATAAAAGCGTATTACACGGAAAACGGCAAAACAGTTTACTCGAAGTACAGTTCTGTTTTTAGCGTAACTGTTTCAAATACCGCCTCGGGAACAGTCAACGTGTCAGATTCGCTTAATGTTCGCAGTAAACCGAGCACTGACGGTGACATTCTTGTTCAACTTCCCGACGGTACGGTTGTTTCACTTCTCGGTAAAACCGGTTCATGGTATAAAATTACCGTTACTTACAACAGTAAAAAATATACGGGTTACGCTTCAAGTAAATATATTGTCACGAAAGATACCGTGCCGGAACTTGAATCTGAACCTGAAGAGAAACCTGAAGTTACACCCGAAAAATGCCCTTACACAGAACCGACTTCCACTTTGAGTTCAGGCGACAGCGGTACAGGCGTAAAGTGGCTTCAATGGTATCTTTATAAACTCGGTTACTTTTCGTCTACGAGTGACATTGACGGCAAATTCGGCTCCGGAACACTTTCTGCGGTTGAAAAATTCCAAAGCGACGCAAAAATTGATGTCGACGGAGTTGTCGGCTCAGGGACAAGAAGTGCTCTTAAAAAAGCGTACAGTTGATTATTTAATAATTTAACAAAGAAAACATTAAAAGACTTTCACGTTTTTTGTGAAAGTCTTTTACATATATTATTGATTTTTTATATGATTTTTAAAAAATAATATTGCCGTTTGTGATTACGGATTTTACGTTAATGTCACCGTCAAACAAAATAAGGTCGGCGTCATATCCTTTTTGGATTTTGCCTTTTTTATTCCCGAATCCGAGTACTTCGGCAGGTGTTAATGATGCCATTCTTACAGCGTTATAAAGCGGAACTTCAATCGTTTTGTACATATTTCTAACGCAATCCGAAAGTGTGGCAACAGAGCCTGCAAGAGCGGTGTGGTCTGCTAGTTTCATTACACCGTCTTCATAAATAACACCCACGCCGTTTTCCTGTGAGTAAACGGTGTTTTCTTTTACGTCGCTTGCCGAAAATTCAAGCCCGTCTGTAATAACGTACATTTTCCCGGCACCTTTTGATTTGTATATAAGTTTCAAAACGCCTTTCGGAAGATGTTTTAAATCGGCAATAGCCTGTGTTGTAAATTCGTCCATTACAAGACCGGCTTCAACTACACCCGCTATTCTGAAAAGATTTTCTTTGTAACAGGAGGAGCAAGCCGAGTAAATGTGAGTAATATCACTGTAACCGTGTTTTACCGCTTCCTCTGCTGTTTCGTAACTTGCAGCGGAGTGTGCTATTGAAGCGACAATACCGCGTTTTTTGAGTTTATCACCGAGTTCAAGACAGCCTTCGTTTTCGGGGGCAGCGCCCATAACAAGTATTTTGTCCCACATATCAAGAAGTTCTTCGGGCGGATTTTTTACGGGATTTAAAATGTTTTCGGCGCTTTGTGCTCCTTTATATTTCAGCGATAAATACGGACCTTCAAGGTGTGCGCCTAAAATATTCGCTTTTTTTGATTTTTCGCTTGCATCTTTAATTGCGCTTACGGCTTCTTTGAGTCTTGAAACAGGTGCGGCAAGCGTTGTCGGCACAATAGATGTTGTTCCGAATTTCAGATGCGCTTCAGCCATACCGATAATATCGTCACTGTTTTTACTCATTGCGCTGTAATTTCCGCCGCCGTGAACGTGAGCGTCAATAAATCCGGGTGAAAGGTAAAGACCTTTTCCGTCAATTACCGAAACGGAGTTTTCATCAAATCTGTCGCATATATCCGCTATTTTGCCGTTATCCGTAATAACACAGCAATCACGGATTTTATCTTCAAAAATTACTTTTACGTTTTTAATTCCGAGCATAAAAAACACCTCACGGTAATTTTATATCTTCGTTTCTTTAATGTCAATTAAAAGTTTTTTTGTTCGACACGGTAAGACAAAAACAAACCTCAACTGAATTATATAATAATAACGGTGGTTGTATGGAAACTGTTGTTTATGCCGATGTGCTTGTTGCACTGAATATATACGTTACATATTTTCTGCTTGTTCTGACACGGCTTATTTTAAAATATGAAACAAAGAAAATACCGTTTACGCTGTCATCTGTTATAGGCGGTTTTTCATCGCTTACCGTACTTGTTGAGCCAATCGGTGCACCGTTTGATATTGCATTGAAAGTGATTTTTTGCGCTGTAATAACATCTGTTGCTTTTTTACCGAAAAACATTAAATCTTTTTTTAAATCTTTTACGGTCTATTTTACGGTGAGCGTTATTTTTGCGGGAGTTATGCTCGCTCTGGAGTTTACTGTTCACCCGAAAAATATGGTTTTTATTAACGGAACTGTCTATTTCGATGTGAGCGTGCTTTTTATTGTACTTGCAAGCGTCGGGTGTTACGGGCTCGTTCTTCTTGTCGACAGATTTTTAAGACACCGTGCCACAGAAAAAACGCTTTATAAAGTAAGAATTTCTTTCAGAAATGAAAGTGCCGAACTTGTTGCACTTTATGATACCGGAAACAATCTTACAGACGGAATAGAGGGCAGACCCGTAATAATAGCGGAATTAAAATCCGTGCAAAAACTGTTTTATAACGATGAATGTGAGTTCTTTAAGGGCAAAATTACATATTCCTCACCGCCCGAAAGTTTAAAAAAATGTATTCGCGTTATTCCGTGCAGGGGTGTCGGTGACATATCGCTTTTGCCTGCTTTCATTCCGGAACGCATTGTAATTTTTGATGACAAAAAAGCGTTCGAAGTGAAAAATACGGTGATTGCCGTTACAGACCAAAAACTTTCCGACGGGGAGTATTCCGCAATTTTAAATAACTCGATTTTTGAAAGGGGAAAGATGATAAATGAAACTTTTTGATTTTAATAAAATCAAAAAAATATTTGAGGGAATAAAATTAAAACTTTCGGGAGGGCGTGTTTTTTATGTAAACAGTCCGCAGGCGCTTCCGCCGCCTTTAAAAAAAGCGGATGAGGAAAAATGTATAGAAGACCTCATAAACGGTGATGAAAAAGCACGTGATAAACTCATAGTTCACAATTTGCGCCTTGTGGTTTACATAGCAAAAAAGTTTGAAAATTCGGGCGTAAACATTGAAGACCTTGTTTCAATAGGAACAATAGGGCTTATTAAATCGGTAAACACATTCAGACCCGACAAAAACATTAAACTTGCAACGTATTCTTCAAGATGTATTGAAAATGAAATACTGATGTATCTCAGAAAAATCAATCAGCAAAAGGGCAATATATCACTTGACGAGCCTTTGAATGTTGACTGGGACGGAAACGAACTTCTTCTTTCCGATGTTCTCGGAAGTGACGGACTTGAAATAAACTATAATGTTGAAGACGAAGACGAAAAACGCATTTTATATCTTTGTATGGATTCGCTTTCGGAGCGTGAAAAACTTATTATGAATATGCGCTTCGGAATGAACGGCGAAAAAGAACA
Source organism: Acutalibacteraceae bacterium (assembly GCA_045598225.1). GTDB lineage: Bacteria > Bacillota > Clostridia > Oscillospirales > Acutalibacteraceae > DTU089. Next base: position 66,428 of record JAZLLP010000001.1, read on the forward strand.
TACACAAAAGGAGGTTGCCGACCTGCTCGGAATATCGCAAAGTTACATTTCGAGGCTCGAAAAAAGAATAATACTTCAACTGAAAAAAGATATTGAAAAAATAACCGTGGAAAATTAATATCTGTTTATTGAAAAAACAATTAAAAATACAAAACACCCGCACAAAGCGATTTAATACTCTGTGCGGGAATTACATTTTTAATTATTCATTTTCGGGTTTTGGGTTCTGTTAAGAATGTAATCTGTACTTACATCGAAAAAGTCGGCAATTTTAATTAAAATTTCGGTCGGAATATCCCTTTGACCTAATTCATAGTTGCTGTAAACCTGTTGCGAGCAGTTCAGTTTTTCAGCCATTTTTCTTTGCGATAAATCTGCATCTTCACGTAAATCACGTATTCTTTTATACATTCATATCACCGTTATTATTATAAACAACTGCAATTTGCAGTATTGACTTTTACTGCAAATTGCAGTAAAATGACCAAAAGGAGGTTTTCAGTATGAAAAAAACTTTATCAGTATTATTGGCAGTTTTATTTATTTTTTCCGCAATACCTGCAACCGGCGTTGCGGATTTGGTGAAAAATGCTGATTTTACCTTTTTGGCGGTAAAATCAAATGCGGCGAGTACGAGTGACTTGACTTTTGCATTGAACGATGACGGTAAATCGTATTATGTTTCCGATTGTAATCAAGATGCAAGTTTTTCACTTGCAATTCCGTCAACTTATAACGGGAAATCCGTAACTGGCATTGGCGAGGATGCTTTCTGTTATTGCAAAAGCCTTACATCAATAACAATTCCCGACAGTGTAAAAAGTATAGGTAATGGCGCTTTCTATGATTGTATAAATCTTACGACAATTACAATCCCCGACAGCATAATGAGCATAGGCAGTGAGGCGTTCTCTCATTGCAAAAGTCTCACATCAATAACAATCCCCGACAGTGTAAAGAGCATAGGTAATAACGCTTTTTATGATTGCATAAATCTTATATCAGTCACAATCCCGGGCAGTGTAACAAGTATAGGTAAAGAGGCTTTTTTTGATTGCAACAGCCTCACTTCGGTAACAATCCCCGACAGTGTAACGAGCATAGGTGATAGTGCTTTCTATAATACAGCATTTTATAATAATTTATCAAACCGGGAAAACGGAGTTCTTTATATAGGAAACCATCTTATAGATGCAAAACCTGATATTTCCGGTTCATATACAATAAAATCAGGAACAAAATGTATTGCAGATTATGCTTTCGATGGTTGCAAAAATCTTTTATCTGTTACAATCCCCGATAGTGTAACGAGCATAGGCAATAGGGCTTTCGAAAATTGCGACATTCTTGCATCAATCACAATCGGAAACAGCGTAACGAGCATAGGCGATTGTGCTTTTTATTATTGCTTCAACCTTACGACAGTTACAATCCCCGACAGTGTAAAGAGCATAGGTAATCAAGCTTTTGAAAATTGCGACATTCTTGCGTCAATCACAATCGGAAACAGCGTAACGAGCATAGGCAATGAGGCTTTCTCTCATTGCAAAAGTCTCACATCAATAACAATCCCCGACAGTGTAAAGAGCATAGGTAATGATGCTTTCTATGATTGCATAAACCTTATATCAGTCACAATCTCGGACAGTGTAATGAGCATAGGTGGTAATGCTTTCTATAATACAGCATATTATAATAATTCATCAAACTGGGAAAACGGAGTTCTCTATATAGGAAATCATACTATAGGGGTCACAGAGGGGAAAAATGATATTACCGGTTCATATACAATAAAATCAGGAACAAAATGTATTGCAGATTATGCTTTCGATGGTTGCAAAAACCTTTTATCGGTCACAATCCCTGATAGTGTAACGAGCATAGGCAATAGGGCTTTCTCAGGTTGCAATATCCTTGCATCAGTCACAATCGGAAACAGCGTAATGAGTATAGGTGAGGGCGTTTTCTACGGTTGCAGCAACCTTAATAGCGTAATAATCCCCGACAGCGTAACGAGCATAGGTAATGGGGCTTTCAGTAATTGCAAAAGTCTTACATCAATAACAATCCCAGACAGCGTAACGAGTATGGGTACTAATGTTTTCGAAAATTGTGTCCTTCTTGCGTCAATCACAATCGGAAACAGCGTAACGAGCATAGGCGATTGTGCTTTTTATTATTGCTTCAGCCTTACGACAGTTATAATCCCCGACAGCGTAAAGAACATTGGTAATGATGCTTTCTATGATTGCGAAAGACTTACATCGGTAACAATTGGCAATAACTTAACGAGCATAGGTGAGGAGGCTTTCTGTTGTTGCTTCAGCCTTAAGACAGTTACAATCCCCAACAGCGTAACGAACATAGGTGATTGGGCATTCTCCGATTGCAGAAGCCTTAAGTCAGTAACTATAGGAAATAGCGTAACGAGTATAGGTCATCATGCTTTCTGGGATTGTGATGCCCTTATGTCAGTCACAATCCCGGATAGCGTAATAAGCATAGGTGTCTGGGCTTTCTATAATAGTAGGGGTCTAACAATATACGGCAAAACAGGTAGCGAAGCTGAAAGATATGCAAAACAATTTAAAATACCGTTCAAACCCTCAGTAGTTAAACCGTCAACACCTTCGCTTTCAAAAGCGGAAAACACAACAACCGGTGTAAAAATAACATGGTCTGCCGTTGACGGCGCTGAAAACTATATAGTTTACCGCAAATCAGATTCATCGGGTTATGAACCGATAAAGACTGTTTCAGGCAGTACAACTTCATATACAGACACAACCGCAAAAAGCGGAACAAAGTACACTTATACGGTACAGGCGACAAACGCAAGCGGTAAAGGCGAATATGACAAAACAGGTCTTTCAAAACTTTACCTTGCAACGCCGACAGTTAAAACTTCGAACACATCAAAAGGTGTTTCCGTTAAATGGAACAAAATAACAGGTGCAAAAGGTTATTATGTATACAGAAAAGCAGGCTCAGGCAGTTGGACTAAAGTTAAAGAAATTACAAGTGGTTCAACAGTTTCATTTACAGATACTAATGTAAAAAGCGGAACAAAGTACAGTTACTATGTAAAAGCGTACAACGGTAAAACCGTAAGCGGTTACAAAGCGAGTACAGCTCTGTTATATCTTGCAACGCCGACAGTTAAAATCTCAAACACATCAAAAGGTGTTTCTGTTAAATGGAACAAAATAACAGGTGCAAAAGGTTATTATGTTTACCGCAAAGCAGGCTCGGGCAAATGGACAAAAGTAAAAGAAATTACAAGCGGTTCAACAGTTTCTTACACCGACACAAACGTTAAAAGCGGAACAAAGTACAGTTACTATGTAAAAGCATATAACGGCAAAACAGTAAGCAGTTATAAAGCAAGTACAACGCTTATGTACCTTAGTGCTGTTAAACTTTCATCCGCAACAAGCGGTAAATCGGGCATAACCGTTAAATGGAGCAAAGTTTCGGGTGCTAAAGGTTATTATGTTTACCGTAAAGCAGGCTCGGGCAGTTTCAAAAAACTTGCAACCGTAAAAAGCGGCTCGACTGTAAAATATCTTGACAAATCAGCGAAAAAAGGCACGACTTACACCTATTACGTCAAAGCGTATAACGGAAGTTACACAGGCTCTTATGCAAACACTTTGAAGTGTAAGGATAAGTATTGAGTTGCCGGTTGTCAGTTGCCGGTTGCCGGTTGCCGGTTGTCAGTTGGCGGTTGATAGTTAAAATTTGTCGATAGTTTAATATTATATTAAAAAAGCAGACTTTCCCGAATTGAGTAAGTCTGCTTATATTATTATTCTACGACGGCGAGGTTTGTATGTGACTAAAATAATATACAGTGAAAAAATTATTCTGCAACTTAAAAAAGATATTGAAAAAATAACCGTGGAAAATTAGATGTAACATACATGTAACTTATTATTACATACTCGTAACTTGACTTTTTCAGTTGTTTTCTGTAATATGAAAACAGTTGGGCTGGCGAGAGTCGAACCCGTCACGCCTTACAAATGAAAATTTCCCGAATTGCTTTGCCTCAAATCTTGAAATACGACAGTATATCTGCGATTTTCGGCTTTGCACTTCAAAAAATTTTCTATTTGTAAGGTGCTTCGCAGTTCCTGCCGTAAGATTTTTTCGTATGCGAAGCAGAAATTTGTGGGCAGGCTGTCGCCTGCCGAAAATTGATGCAATGCAGACGGGAAAAGGTTGCGAGCGGAACCGTAATGGGTTCGACTCTCGCCAGCCTAAGAATGAAGAAATCATTAAACCGGGCGGCGGTAGGTACACAAAATACATTCGGAACAATGAGAATTAAGAATTCAGATATTTATATCTGTTTTTTTGCTCAAAACACGTTTCTGCCAATTTCACCCAAAAATGGTTGTCATCAAGTTAAATATTTTTTGGAAAAAGTTGCAAATATAATGAAAAATGTGATATTATTATTGTAATACAGTTCAATTTACAAAATATTTTCAGAGGTTTACTTAATAATGAAAAATAAAACTTCTTTTGCAATTACACCTGCTTTGGCAGTGTTATATTTGTTTAGTTTTATGTGCGGCGGGTTTCATGAATATATCTCTGCTTTACTTTGTGTTGTGCTTAGCGTTATATTGATTTCTCGTATTATAAAAAATAAATCCGTTCAGTTTTCTTTGAGCTTTGTTAATATAATTCTGTTGCTGTTTCCGTTTTTGTATTTGCTTTCAAGTTTATGGGCTGCTGATACGGGAATTGCTTTGTTGGGGTTCATAAAGTTTTTACCGTTGACATTGTTCACTCTTATTCTTTCAGACAGTGAAGATGATAAAAACAATATTCTTCGGATTTTGCCTTACGTCGGAGTTTTTCAGACTTTAATTTCTTCACTTTTGATGCAAATTACTCCGATAAGATCATATTTTTCGGTTTCGGGAAGACTGTCCGGCTTCTTTCAATATCCGAATACTTTCGCATTATTTCTCCTTTTGGGAATAATTGTAATAGTAACTGAAAATCAGCTGAGACCGCTTGATTTCGTTTGCGTTGCAGTACTCATTTTCGGAATTTTGTATTCAGGAAGCAGGACGACGGCAGTGCTTACTGTGTTTTTTGTATTGACAGCTCTGCTTACTTCAAAAAGCAGAAAAAACCGTCGTATAATTCTGCTTTTACTTGCAATTACGGTGGTTTTGGCAGGAATTTATGCTTTTGTAAGCGGAAATTATTCTTCAATAGGTCGCTTTTTAAAAATGTCATTTTCCGAAAGCACTCTTTTGGGCAGATTTTTATATTGGAAAGACGGCTTAAGAATTCTTGCTTCAAAGCCTTGCGGATTGGGATATCTTGGTTGGAGCTATGCGCAGTTTTCAAATCAAACAGGCGTATATGCAGTTCAGTTTATACATAACGAATTTTTGCAGATTATGCTTGATGTCGGCATTCCCGGAGGAATACTTTTTATTGCTTCAATTATTGCGGCATTTTTTTCAAAAACAGCCGACAGAAGGTCACGTCTTTTGATACTTGCTTTTTGCGGACATATGTTTATGGATTTTGATTTGCAATTCATATCTGTGTTTTTACTGTTTGCGGTAATTCTTTATACACCGGGAAAAAAGAAGTTCAACATTACCGGTAAAAGTATTATTGCCGTTCCCTGTTCGGTTTTGTCTGTTTTTTCTGTATGGCTCGGACTTTCTCAAGCATTATATCACTTTAAAAAATATGATGCTTCAGTTGCCGTTTATAAATTTAATACTTATGCGCAGACTAAAATGATTGAAAACAGCGGTATAAATAAAAATGCTGTTGAAACAGCGGATAAAGTGCTCAAAAGAAATATTTATGTTTCTTCCGCTTATGCAGTTAAAGCCGCTTCAGCGTTTTATGACGGTGATTATAAGGCGATGTCCGAATATAAATTGCAGCAGATAAAATGTGAGCCGTATAATATTGCATTATACGATGAATACTGCGATATGCTTGCAGTGGGATTCGGAATGTGTAAGAAGCAAAAGGACTTTAACGGAATGAGATTTTGCCGTGATGAAATGTTGAAAATTCCGGAAATGCTCGAAGAATTGAAAAAAAGGACAGACAGTCTTGCTTATAAAATTGACGATAAACCGTCATTTGAACCGAACGAAAAGACAAATAGTTACATAAGTATGATACAGGAGGTTGAAATTCCGTGAGAAAGCGATTGATTGAGTCATTTTTATTTCTCTTTATTCTTGTGTTGTTTCTTTCCTCTTGCTCAAAAGGGGCACCGTCTGTTATACTTGATGCTGACGCCAATCCTATTGCGGATGTATCCGATACGATTGAACTGTATGACGAAGCATTTTCTGCTTATGCAAAATATTCGACCTCGGAAGCTGTGCAGATATTGTCGGATATTTATGAATGCGGTGATGACGAAGCCTTGAAAATGCTTCAGGAGAACGGCCTGAAAATCTACACTGCGGCTATACCGCTTCAGATTTCAGCGGCAAAGGATGTTCACTCTCAGTTGTGTTACGATGCCCCGCTTTCCATAGCGGTTACGGATTCGCAGGCAAGGCTTACAATGATATATTCGTCTTCGGGTGATATTACGTCCTCATTTGCCGGTTCTGCAATAAAACCGCTTAGTATTTATGCTCCGTGCATTGAAAAGGGCATAATGAACTGGTCTTCAATGCAAACTGACAGTCCTGTAAAAAAACTGTCAGACGAAGAGGGCGGAGGCTTATGGCCGAGTAACAGTAACGGCATTTATACGGAGAAAAATGTGACTGCCGCTTCTGCTTTATCTCAGTCGCTTAACACTGTGGCTGTTCGTTGGTTAAAAGAATACGGCGTTGAAAATTCAATGGACTTTTTGGAAGACAGCTTCGGAATGAATCTGCAACGTGAAAGAAGTATTTATGCCTTGACTTCCGAAGAAGAAATTTTAGCTAACATTGCACTCGGATATTTGCAGAGCGGGGTGAATGTGTGCGATATGGCGGGTTATTACAGAATTTTTAACGATAAAGGAAACTATACTCCGACGTTTACGATTGAAAAAATCGAAGATGCTGACGGAAAAGTCATTTATACGGCAAAAGCCGAAAAAAAGCAGGTGGTTTCTGAAGAAACAGCATGGATAATTAACCGAATGCTTAAGGATGTAATTGATAACGGCACCGGAAAAAAAGCTGACATTCGCGGAGAATATATTGTCGGAAAAACAGGCACAACGGACGATTATTCGGATAACTGGTTTGTCGGTGTTATGCCGCAAAATACAGTTGCTGTATGGCACGGAAAAAAATCATCAAATATTGCTGCTGAAATTTTTGCCGGTTTTGTTCCGGAAGCAAAAATTTCATCAAACGGAAATTTTACGCCGTGTGAAAGTGTTGTGCAGAAAATATTTTGTCCGGAAAGCGGTCTTCTTGTTTCGGGAAAATGTTCCGGAATTGAAATGGGATATTATAAATCAACCGACAGTATTCCTCAGTGTAGTTTACATCAGTAAACTACAAAAAGAGCAAAAATAATGCCGAAAGGCTTTATATATACATATTAAAAAACGGAGGTACATTTGCAATGAAAAAAAGACTTACAAAAGTCATATCCGTATTCCTTGTTATTCTTGTGGTCGCAAGTTGCATGCCGGCTTCGGGTCTCGCTTTGCTTTCTTTTTCGGCTGAAGAAGTTGAAAAGGTTGACAGAGCCGCTATGTATGCCGGAACAGGCACTTATTCCGGCATTGCAGTCGGAGAAAGAACGGAGATTCAGGTGGCAGACGGTGAAACAACCTATATCGAATTTTCGCCCGAAAAAAGCGGCGAATATATATTCGAGTCGTTTTCTGACGTGGATACATACGGATATATATATGATTCTGATATGGACGAAATAGCCACCGATGATGACGGCGGAGACGGTTGCAATTTCAGAGTGGTTGCTTATCTTGATGCCGGCGAGCTCTATTACCTCGGCGCAAGGAAATATGGCGATGACGATGAAAGCATTTCCTTTGATGTTTGTATTTCTCTTAATCCCGTTGAATCAATTTCAATCACCTTGGCAGAACCGATAGAGCTTATTGAAAACAGCAACGGTGAATGGGATTCTTATTACGATGACGATGATGAAGAAGTTGAATACTACCGGTATTATACACCGTCAATCAGAAAAGAAGGCAATATTCTGACCGTTAATTACAATGACGGCAGAGGCTCGGTTGATTATGTTTTTGATGAAGATGAATGGTGCTTTGTCAGTGAAGACGGCGACTTTATAGATGACATTGCTTTCACCAGCAATCAGTATCAAAAACCGTGGACAGTCGACGGTGAAAACTGTTTCACTGTTAAATATATGGGAGCAACCTGCAATGTTCCGGTTAAGATAGTGAAAAATCCCGTTGAATCAATTTCATTAACATTGGCAAAACCGGTAGAGATTATTGAAAACAGCAACGGTTATTGGGATTATTATTGGAGTGACGATGATGAAAAGGTGGAATACTTCTGTTATGATACACCGTCAATCAGAAAAGAAGGCAATATTCTGACCGTTAATTACAATGACGGCAGAGGCTCGGTTGATTATGTTTTTGATGAAGATGAATGGAAATTTGTCAGTGAAGACGGCGACTTTATAGATGACATTGCTTGCAACGACAATCAGTATCAAAAACCGTGGACAGTCGGCGGAGAAAACTATTTTACTGTTAAATATATGGAAGTAACCTGCAATGTTCCGGTTAAGATAGTGAAAAATCCCGTTGAATCAATTTCAATCACCTTGGCAGAACCGACAGAGCTTATTGAAAATGTTGACGGTTATTGGGATTATTATTACAATGACGATGATGAAAAAGTGGAATATTTCCGTTATGATACACCGTCAATCAATATTCTGACCGTTAATTACAATGACGGCAGAGGCTCGGTTGATTATGTTTTTGATAGATATGAATGGAAATTTGTCAGTGAAGACGGCGACTCTATAGGTGAAGTTGATTATAACACGAAACAGTATCAAAAACCGTGGACAGTCGGCGGGGAAAACTATTTTACTGTTGAATATATGGGAGCAACTTGTAATGTTTCGGTCAAGATAGTGAAAAATCCCGTTGAATCAATTTCATTCACCCCGGCAGAACCGACAGAGTTTATTGAAAACAGCAACGGTTATTGGGATTATTACTACAATGACGATGATGAAAAGGTGGAATACTTCTGTTATTATACACCGTCAATTAAAAAAGAAGGCAATATTCTGACCGTTAATTACAATGACGGCAGAGGTTCGGTTGATTATGTTTTTGATTATGATGAATGGAAATTTGTCAGTGAAGACGGCGACTTTATAGATGACATTGATTGCAACGACAATCAGTATCATAAACCGTGGACAGTCGGCGGTGAAAACTATTTTACTGTTGAATATATGGGAGCAACTTGTAATGTTCCGGTCAAGATAGTGAAAAACCCCGTTGAATCAATTTCATTCACCCCGGCAAAACCGATAGAACTTATTGAAAATGTTGACGGTTATTGGAGTTATTATTGGAATGACGATGATGAAGAAGTGGAATATTTCCGTTATGATACACCGTCAATCAGAAAAGAAGGCAATATTCTGACCGTTAATTACAATGACGGCAGAGGCTCGGTTGATTATGTTTTTGATAAAGATGAATGGAGCTTTGTCAGTGAAGACGGCGACTTTATAAATGACATTGATTACAACGCCAATCAGGAACAAAAACCGTGGACAGTCGGCGGTGAAAACTATTTCACTGTTAAATATATGGGAGTAACCTGTAATGTTCCGGTTAAGATAGTGAAAAATCCTGTTGAATCAATTTCATTCACATTGGCAGAACCGATAGAGCTTATTGAAAATGTTGACGGTGATTGGGATTATTATTGGAATGAAGACGATGAAGAAGTGAAATACTTCTATTATCATATTCCGTCAATATACAGAAAAGGCAATATTCTGACCGTTAATTACAATGACGGCAGAGGCTCGGTTGATTATGCTTTTAATGAAGAAATATGGAGATTTGTCAGTGAAGACGGCGACTCTATAAGTGAGGTTGATTATAGCACCAATCAGTACAGTAATCATTTTTATGTCGGCAAAAACAGCTTTACCGTCAAGTGCATGGGCAAAGAGTGTCAGGTTCCGTTCACAATAACCGAAAATCCGGTTGCTTCTATAACTGTTTCGTCGGTTAAGCCTGTGTCAAAAGCAAAAGATTCCGTTATAGGACATGATGAGGATTATCGCAAATGTAATTCTTACCGCGAGGGAAGTATCTCCTTTGATTTTACGGTAAACTATAAAGACGGCAGTAAAAAGACGTTTAAATATTACGCAAACGGTGTCTTTGACGGATATGGAGTGAAATGCAAATCATTAATTCCGGATGAAAACGGAAAACTGTATTTCTCTTATTTAAACAAAGATTTTAATATTACGCTTCAGACAGAAGAAGACAGTGCCGAAGATTTGTTTGGCTATGTTGAACAGAACGGCGAGTTATATATTACCGATTTACTTTGTTCGCTTACTGAACTTACAATTCCCGAAAAAATTAACGGTTTACCTGTTGTGGGAATTACCGGTTTGAATGCATCGGGAACTGATAAAGCCAAAAATGTCGAGAAACTCATTATTCCCGACAGTGTGAAATTTATCAGTGCAAATGCATTAAACTCGCTTATGTATTGTAAAGAAATAAGTTTCGGCAAAAAAGTTGCCGGTCTTAATTCCGAAATGTTCAGAGACTGTGTAAATCTTGAAAGCATCTCGGTAAGCAAAGAAAATCCCGATTACACTTCTGTTGACGGTGTGTTATATGACAAAGGTGTAACAAAACTGATTGCATACCCTGTATTAAGGGAAGGAACCTATAATGTTCCGGCTACGGTAACCGATATTGACGATTATCTCATGTCGCACAGTGTTGAAAACTGTGTCTTTAACTCGAATAAGTCGCTGTTCGTTAAAGAGGACGGGGTTATATATAACAAGGATAAGACTATGGTATTCTCGTGCGATAACGAAAAAAGCGGCGAATACGTTATGCCGAATACCGTAAAGACAATAGCACCGGGTGCTTTTGAGTACTGTAAAAATCTTACGAGTGTTACTGTTTCGGATAAGGTAACCGAAATAGTATATAAGTCTTTCTACGGCTGCGAAAAATTAAGTACGGTTACTCTTCCTGTTTCTGTAAAGAAAATAGGTGAAAAAGCTTTTAGTTACAGCGGTGTTAAAACAATCGATCTGTCTTCAATAGTTGATATAGAGGATTGCGCCTTTTATAATACATCTGTTGAAAAAGTAAACTTCTCCGACTCTCTTACAAAAATCGGTTCGGAGGCATTCTCTAACTGCGAAGAATTAACTGATGTTAAGTTCGGAAACGGTCTTACTGTTATTTCAGAGTATGCATTTGAAAGATGTACGGCACTTAAAAATGTTACTCTTCCGAAAACATTAAAAGAAATTCAGTCCTGTGCTTTTTACGGATGTTCGGCACTTAACAATGTTAATCTTCCGGAAACATTAAAGGAAATTCAGAATGGTGCGTTTTCGGGATGTACGTCACTTGAAAAGATAGTTATTCCCGCATCGACACAAGAAATCGGAGGGTATGCTTTCAGCAGCTCAGGCTTAAAGAGTATTACCGTAAACAGCAAAGATACTGTTATTAATTACGATTCGTTCTCAGATTGCCAAACGGACGAAATAAGTGTAGAAGGAAAAGTCCGTTTTACAGGCTCTCCGGCATATAAAGACGGAAACACTATTATCTACCCCGACTCAGTTACGAATATTGTTTACGGGGAATTTCGGAATGACGCATATAACAGTATGACCGTTCTTAAAATTCCTACAAGTGTTAAGCATATTGGTGCTCACGCATTTGACGGAGTGAAACTTAATGATGTTAATAACGGCTCTACCTATATCGGAGATGCATTGATATACGGTACCAGGGATGCGGTAAGCGGTGTTTATTCGCTTCGCAGCGGAACCCGAATTATTGCCGACTGCGCATTTGAACGTTCACCGGTTAAAAATTTGTCTCTTCCCGAAGGACTCGAAGTTATCGGTACAGATGCATTGAACGGTATTTCGATTGCTTCCGTTCCGTCTACTCTTAAATACATCAATAAGTATGCTTTTTATAATACTAAAATTGATAAGCTTAACATACCGGCTTCTTTGACGGAAATAGAAGATTATGCATTCTTCGGTCTTGAAACAAATAAACTTACTGTTGATAAGAATAATCCTGACTATGCAATAAAAGATGATATTTTGTATTCGAAAGATTTTACGGAGCTTGTTTATTGCCCGACGTATAAGACAGGAGAAGTGATAATTCCGAATACTGTAAAAACAATCAGAGCCGGAGCATTTATCGGTTGCAATAAGTTGACAAGTATATATATTCCGTCAAGTGTTGCGAATATTGAGGGCGATTTATTGGGCAACCCGTTAGAAGTACGTGTCGGATACGGTGATTCAAGTTGGCATAAAATATCATATAATACTTCTGTGCCCACTCTTTATGTCAAAAAAGGAAGTGTTGCAGAAGAATATGCTAAAGCAAACGTTCTGCCGTTTGAGTGGATTTCAGGACAGAATCACACGCATGCTCTACTTAAAATTTCTGCAAAAAAGGCTACATGTACGGCAAGCGGTAACAATGAATATTGGTGTTGCTCAATATGTGATGAGGTTTTCAAGGATTCAGCTGCAAAAACTAAAACAACAGTTGAAGCTCAGACGCTTGCAAAACTCAACCATAGCTATACAGGTGCAGTCAAAGCGAATAACAACGGAACGCATTCTTTCAAATGTGTAAACGGTTGTAATAAATACGGCAATGCGGTGAACTGTTCCGGCGGTACGGCAACCTGTACACAGAAAGCAGTCTGCTCTTTCTGTAAAGCAGAGTACGGTAATGTATCGGGTCACACTTACCAAACAGTTACAACAAAAGCCACTCTCACAAAGAACGGTGAAACAGAAGAAAAATGTTCTTTATGCGGAGACGTGAAGACCACAGCGACAATTTATTATCCGAAGACATTTAAACTTTCGGCGAAAAGCGCTGTTTATACCGGTAAATATATTAAGCCTACTGTAACTGTTAAGGACAGTAACGGAAACAAAATTTCTTCTTCAAATTACACTGTCAAATATTCCGATAATAAAAATGTCGGTACGGCTAAAGTAACAATTACATTCAAGGGTGACTATTCCGGTACAAAAACAATTTCATTCACGATAAAACCGAAGCAGGTAACAGGTTTGAAGGCTTCATCGGTGAAAAAAACATCAATCAAGCTTTCGTGGTCAAAAGTTACAGGCGCTAAATATTATAAGGTTGAGCAAAGCACGGACGGAAAGAAGTGGAAAACACTCTGTACAACCGGCAAAACAAGTTACACTGTGTCAAAGCTGACAGCAGGAAAGAAGTATCAGTACAGAGTAACGGCACTAAACAGCACAAAGAAGATTGCCGGCAAGGCTTCATCTGTTCTCAAAACAGGTACTCTTACCTCTGCACCTTCTATAACGCTTAAATCCACAAAGTCAAAGACGGCTACAGTATCGTGGAAAAAGGTCACCGGCGCTTCAAAGTATACTGTATATAAATCAACAGACGGCAAGAAGTGGACGAAAGTGACGACTACGTCAAAGACAACATATACTGTTACAAAGCTTACCGGCGGAAAGAAGATATACGTAAAGGTAACCGCAATTAACGCATACGGTAAAGCATCTGCGGCAAGCACGGCGAAAAAAGTAACCGTAAAAAAGTGAATCAGCATCTGTGCTTCCTGACATATTTCAAATATCACTGACATTGTGGCTGTCGCGTTAAGCGACAGCCACATATATAAATCATTATTCAAATAAAACTGTATTTTATTTACTTTACATTTTTCGGTATATATGGTATTATAACCTTGCGACGCAAACCGAATAACATCACAAAGCAGGGAAACACTTTGATAAAAGTGCGTTCTCTTATAACTTTATCTGCTTGATGATGTTAGTTTGTGTCGCAGCAAAACGGAGAATGGCATTTTTAACGCTCCGTTTCGGGGCGTTTTTTAATATAAAACGGTAAATTCTCATTTGATGTTTTCAGGAGGTTATTGTATGAAAAAAATTGTTTCTGTTTTTTTGGCGATGATTTTTGTTTTTTCAGCGGTGCCGTTTTGCGGTTTATCGGAGTCTTTTAAATATTATAATTTTTTATCGGTTAAAGCCGATGCTTTCGATTTGCTTGATTTAAAATTAAAGCTTAATGATGACGGAATGTCATTGAGTATTACGGATTGTGAAAATACCGTAAGCGGCAAAGTGGAAATTCCGTCTGAATTTTTAGATACACCGATAACGCAAATATCATCGGAAGCATTTAAGGATTGTGTAAACATCAGCGAAATAATAATCCCGAATACAGTGGAAATTATAGGTGACGGGGCATTCCGTGGGTGCTATAATCTTGAGTCTGTAAATATTCCGGATTCCGTAACAAATATCGAAGAAAATCTTTTTTACGGTTGTAAAAAATTGAAAAATATTACAATTCCAACGGGAGTAACAAGCATAGGTGACAGTGCTTTTTATGACTGTATTAGTTTTACGGAAATTACAATTCCTTCCGCAGTGTTAAGTATAGGGAAATCAGTTTTTTTGAACTGCAAAAACCTTGCGGAAATAAATGTTTCTGCGGATAATTTAAATTATTCTTCGGATGACGGTGTTCTTTTTAATAAGAATAAAACCGAACTGTTTTGTTGCCCCGGGGGTAAGAACGGCTCGTATATAATACCGGACGGCGTAAAGAACTTAACCGATAAATCTTTTTATAAATGTCAGAATTTAGCGGCAATTACAATTCCGTCAAGTGTAAATAATATCGGAAAAGAAGCGTTTTTCTGTTGTGCTGACATTACTTCTGTTGTAATTCCGAATGGTGTAACAAGTATAGAAGACGGTGTTTTTTCAAATTGTCTAAACCTTGTTGATGTTACGCTTCCCGACACATTAATCGCTATAGGGGACGATTCTTTCTATGCTACCGGCATTTCCTCTGTTACTATTCCGAACGGTGTAAAAACAATTGGTCATGAAGCTTTCGGTGACTGTCAGAACCTTGAGGAGGTAGCAATACCGGACAGCGTAACAAATATAGGTGCTTATGCTTTCAGTGGCTGTTTCAGTCTTAAAAAAGTAACGGTAGGTTGCGGTACAAAAAGCATAGGCGAATATGCTTTTTCCTGTTGCGACGGTCTTACCACGGCTGTGATACCGGAAAATGTAACATCAATAGGAAAAGATGCTTTCTTGGATTGTGCAGAACTTACGATTTACGGCAAAACGGGAAGTGTTGCACAAAATTACGCAAAAAATAACGGCATTCCGTTCAAACAATTCTTTGACAGTTCGGCAAAAGTAAAACTCGGTACAATTTCAAATACATCAAAAGGTGTAAAATTAACCTGGTCTGCATTCTCCGGTGCGGAAAAATATACAATATACCGTAAATCCGGCTCATCGGGATATAAGTCAATAAAAACAGTTTCCGGTACTGCAAAATCATATACAGACACAACTGCCAAAAGCGGAACAAAATATACATATTCTGTTCGGGCTTCTAATGCAGACGGTAAAAGCGGCTACGATAAAACAGGAAAAACAATCCTTTTTCTTTCCGCACCCACAACAAAGGTTGCAAACAAAAACGGATATATAAAAATTTCCTGGGGTAAGATAAGCGGGGCTAAAGGATATGTAATTTATAAGAAAACAGGCTCAGGCAGTTACAAAAAACTTGCAACAATAAAGAGCGGTTCAACGGTTTCTTATAAAGACAAATCCGTAAAGAGCGGTACAAAATATTCTTACTATGTAAAAGCATATAACGGAAGTACTTACAGCGGATATAAATCGGGCGTTACAACAATGTACCTTACAGCCGTAAAAATTTCCTCCGTCACAAGCGGTAAAACAGGTATTACCGTTAAATGGGGAAAAGTTTCCGCTTCTAAAGGATATGCAGTTTACAGAAAAACAGGCTCCGGAAGTTACTCAAAACTTGCAACGGTAAAAGGCGCAACAAAGGTTTCCTATCTCGATAAATCCGCAAAGAAAGGCAAAACATATACTTACTATGCAGTAGCCTGTAACGGAAGTTATACCGGTTCTTACGCAAACACCAAAGTGTGTAAAGATAAGTATTGAGCGTGGAGTTTAGTGGCAAAGCCGTAATATTGCTTTGTGAATAACCGTTAGTTTATACTTTGATATTTATTTTCAAAAAAGAATACAAAAACAAAATTAACCGATTTATTGTTCTGACTGAAAGAACGGTAAATCGGTTTTTTCTGCTTTTCAGGCTGACGGGTTCAACTTTCTTATAAAAGAATGAAAGCGTTTAATTTAATCATTTTGTTGAATATGATTAAATTAAAGTTGACAAATAATAAGTTGTATGTTAGATTACAATTACATCATAATATATAAAAATGATTAAATTGACTTGGGGAATGAATATGAAAAACTACTCATTTAAAACCAAATACAATAAATTGCTTTCGCCGGATATTGTGGCGTTGCTTTCACAGATACATGAGTATAAAGGACAACAGAATTTATTTATTGAATCCAGGAAAGATGTGCTTTCGGAACTTGTTGAAACAGCAAAAATACAAAGTACCGAAGCATCAAATAAAATTGAAGGCATTGTCACAACAGAGGATCGTCTGAATAAACTTGTCAGGGAAAAAACAATGCCCAAAACCCGAAGCGAAAAAGAAATTGCCGGTTATCGTGATGTTCTTGCAATCATTCATGAAAGTCATGATTACATTCCCCCGAAGCCAAATATGATATTGCAGTTTCACCGTGATCTTTACAAATACAGCGGTAATTCAATCGGCGGTAATTACAAATCGAGTGATAATATAATTGCAGAAGAGCATCCGAACGGAACAAGAAGTGTTCGTTTTCAGCCTGTTTCGGCATGGGAAACACCTGAAGCTGTCAAAGCACTTTGCGATGAATATGCAATCGCACTTACAGATACAGAAATGGACCCGTTAATACTTATTTCGATGTTCATACTTGATTTTCTTTGCATACATCCGTTTAACGACGGCAACGGAAGAATGAGCAGGCTTTTAACATTATTACTGCTTTACCGTGCCGGCTATATTGTCGGCAAATATATCAGCATTGAAAAAATAATCTCTGACAGTAAAGAAACTTATTACGAAGTCTTACAGGAAAGTTCTTACGGTTGGCACGAAAACGAAAATGATTATGCTCCGTTTGTTCGCTATATGCTTGGAGTTATTGTGGCTGCATACCGTGAATTTTCATCAAGAGTAACACTTTTGGCAAACCAAAGTCTTTCAAAGCCCGACAGAATACGTTCTGTTATAAAAGAAAATCTCGGAACAATTACAAAATCCGAAATTATGAAAATCTGCCCTGATATCAGTCAGGTAACTGTCCAGCGCACACTTAATGATCTGCATAAGAATGAAGAAATCATTAAACTGGGCGGCGGTCGGTACACAAAATACATTTGGAACAACGAGAGTTAAGAATTCATAATGGGGTTCAAATCCCTTTTTAAATAAAAAAAGAAAGTGTTCATAACTCAAATCCGTTATGAACACCCGATTGGTCGGAGTGTTCATAACGCAAGTGACAAAAATCTTGATTTTAAGCCGGTTTCGATACACATTCATATCTCTTTTTCAATAAGATTGTCGGAAAACAATTCGGCAGTCTTATTTCTATTCTACCGTACATTCGCCCACACATTCGTATTATCTTCCTTTTTATCCTACAATATAGCCGAAGGAGGTCGAGAGACTATGAAGGAAATCAAAAGGCACTTGGTTCTAAACGATTTTGAGTATCGGTTATTGGTCGGATGCGTCAACAAGGCACGGACAATGTTTATTGATGAGAATAAACCGGTCGAAGGTGTATCCGCACTGCTTCTCAAAATCATTGACGCACCGATAAAGAAAATCAAAATAAGGAGTTGAACGAAATGGAAAAAACATTATTCGAGCAAATGCCCGAAATACGACATTCACGACGATCCGGTATGGTACTGCCAGACTTGCGGAAAGAAATGCGGAGACGTCAGAAACGGCACCTGTGTTCAGTTCGTGATTGACTGCGCCTGCCCGAACTGCGGTGAGCAGGTCAAAGCGTGGACATGCCACTACTGCGAATAAAATACTGAATAAATCAAGCGGGGCTGTCGCATTCAGATGCAGAAAGCGTTTTCTTCGTCCCGTGGGCAATACAAAGGTATGCCGAGGGCGAAAAAACGCTTAGAAAAGCAAAA
>JAZLLP010000002.1:0-82043 GCA_045598225.1 Acutalibacteraceae bacterium
TTTCTATTTGTAAGGTGCTTCGCAGTTCCTGCCGTAAGATTTTTTCGTATGCGAAGCAGGAATTTTGCAGGCAGGCTGTCGCCTGCCAAAAAATACTGCAATGCAGACGGGAAAAGGTTGCGAGCGGAACCGTAACAGGTTCGACTCTCGCCAGCCTATGCCCGTATGGCTCTACCTCGGCGGCGTGTTCTTTTCGTTCAGAAAATACAGAAACACCGACTATATGATTACCGACAAAGGCGTATATATCGCAGGCGGCGTTTTTTCGCTGCATACGGAAATGAAGCCGTTTACCGAAATTTCACACATAAGCATACACAGAGGTATATTTGACCAGCAGTTAGGCGTTGGCGACGTTGTTATTTCGTGCAGCACGCCGTCCGTTTCATCCAACGGTTATTCTTTTAATTTTTCAAAGCAGCGCAACAACGCAAATTTCAATATGACAATAGCCGACATTTCGGATTATCAGGAAACATTCAACCTTGTAAAAAAACTCCAGACGGACATTTTCTCCGACACGATGTATCCCAATGACCTTCGCCCGCCCGAGAATCACGGATACAACACAAAATACACACCGAATGATTGGAACAGATAAAAAATCATCTTATAAAAAAACATCAGCGGATTCTGCACAAAATGGAATGCAAAATCCGCTGATGTTTATTATTATTTTATTTTTATCTTAATGATGCGAAAATGGGAGCGAGTGTATTTGCAACCGTTGACATTGTTTTAATGAATATATCAAGCGCAACGCCGACAACGTCTTTACGGGTATCACCAACCGTATCGCCCGTAACAGCCGCTTTGTGTGCCGCAGAGCCTTTACCGTGACCTTCAAGTGCGCCGCTTTCAATATATTTTTTAGCATTGTCAAACGCACCGCCGGAGTTGCCCATAAACAGCGCTCTCGGAATTGCAACTATTGTTGCGCCTATGAGAAGACCGCCTACAAATTCAACGCCGAACAGGAAACCGCCGAGCACGGGTATGAGAAGCGCAAGTACAGACGGAACAAGCATCTTTTTAAGTGCCTGTTTTGCCGCCATTTCAATACATTTGTTGTAATCGGGTTTTACTTTACCCTCTATAACACCGGGTACTGAAAGTTGTTTGTCGCCTTCATCTGCCATAAGACGTGCGGATTCTATTGTATTGTCGGTAAGAAGTGCCGAGAAAAATTCTATAAGTGCGCCGCCTACAAGACCGCCCGCAACAACAACGAATGAAGCCATGTTAAGAATGGGTGTTTCGCTTGCGGGTGTGTAGTTGCCTACATAAGCAACTATGAGCGAAACCGTTGCAAATGCCGCAGAGCCGATTGCAAAGCCTTTTCCGATTGCGGCTGTGGTGTTGCCCACAGAGTCAAGTTTGTCTGTTATTGTACGGACTTTATCTTCAAGGTGACAGGATTCCGCAAGACCGCCTGCGTTGTCGGCAATAGGTCCGAAAGCGTCTATGGAAACCGTTGTACCTACGAATGCAAGCATACCGAGTGCAGAAAGAGCGATTCCGTATGTTCCGCAAAGTTTACCCGAAATGAAAAGTGAAATGCTGATTAAAAGAATGGGAATAAGACACGAACGTGAGCCGATTGCATCGCCTTTTGTAATAACGAACGCTTCACCTTCTGTTGCCATTTCGGAAAGTTTGCGTGTGGGTTTATAATCCGTACTTGTGTAATATTCGGTGATAATGCCTATTGCAACGCCGCTTACTATACCGAGAACGCTTGAAATCCACGGTGAAAGCCAGCCGAGTTTGAAATCGGCGTAAAGTTCCGTGCCTGCGAACATCTTATAAGAAGCACCGAGACCGATAAGAACGGTAAGACCTGCCGAAATGTATGTTGCGAGGTTAAGTTCTTTCGAGGGGTCATCGCCCATTTTACGAATTGAAGCAAAGCCGAGACCGATAAGGCAGCCGAGAAGTCCGCCTGCGGCAAGAATTATGGGGAAAATTACGGTAGCATCAAACGTGCTTTCGGAAATAAAACTGCCTTTACTTACAGTAACCGCTATCATAATAGCCGCCGCCATTGTGGCTACAAAACTTTCAAGAAGGTCCGAACAGTTACCGGCAATATCGTTTACGTTGTCGCCTATAAAGTCAGCAACAACATTCGGTACACGGCTGTCATCCTCGGGCATATCGTGACGCAGTTTAGCAAGAATATCGGATGAAATATCAGCCGCTTTTGTATAGTTGCCGCCTGCAACACGGTTGAACATTGCAACAACGGAACAACCGAGTGAATATGTCGTTATTCTCATAATAAAAGGATTACATTCAAGATTTACAAGGAAGCCGCTTCCGACTGCATCCGGCTCAACTCCCCAGATAAGAAGAACGGCAATAAGTCCGAGCATACCCATAGCCTGAACGCTCAAGCCGCTTATACTGCCGCCGCAAAGAGCAACTTTAACGGTTTCGCCGATTGAAAGCGATTCACGCGCTTTGTTTGCCGTGCGCACGTTTGCGTAAGTTGCGCTTCTCATACCGAGAACACAAACGGCACTGCTCATGCAAGCACCGAATATAAATGTAATTCCGCTTGTTTTTTCAATGAAAAGAGTAAACACAACGGCTATTATCGCAACAACTATTGCTATAACTCTGTATTCTGTTTTCATGAATGCCGAAGCACCGCTTCTGATTATGCCCGCCATTTCGGACATTTCGGCAGTACCCTCTTTCATAGCGCGAATACGGAAAAAGTTGAATACTACATAGCATATTGCGAGTAAAGCAACGCCGAGCGCTATATACCAGTAAAATGACATAAAACCATCCCCTGTTAAAATAATATGAAAACGGAGTATTCACTCCCGAATTTCCACAATTTATATTATACTCATAATGATATTTTATTCAATAACTTTAAAAAAGTAATATCGAAATTATGTTTTTATTTCTGTTTTCATCATTTTGAATTTTCTTCTTATCACGAAATAACACACCGTCTGTAAAACAACGGTAATAATCCATGACAGCGGATATGAAATAAACAGAAATTTGATATCACGGTGCATCGGGAAAAATACGAATATCCACACAACACGTGTTCCGACTGTTCCGATAATCGAAAGTATCATAGGCACGGCGGAATACCCCATTCCCCGAAGCGAACCCGGAATACAGTCCATATATCCGCATATAAAATACGTAAGCGTGGTAAGACTTAATATTTCAAGCCCGTATTTTATTACCTCGGGTGATGAGGAATATATGCCGAGCACCTGCTCACCGAAGAAGAATGCGACAGCACCCAAAGCAAGTTCAAACGCTGTTTCGAGTATCAGGCAATCAAGAAGCACCTTTCTCATTCGGTCATACTTCTTTGCACCGAGATTCTGACTTGTAAAACTCATACACGCCTGTGTTATGGAGTTTGCGGAAGAATACAGAAAACCGAAAATACTGTTCGCCGAGGTGTAACCCGCCATGGCGTTCTGCCCGAAAGAATTGACTGAACTTTGAAGAATAACGTTTGAAAAGTTTATTACAACACTTTGTAAACCTGCCGGAATACCTATTGCGACTATGTTTTTTAAAACCGCAAAATCTATACGGAGTTTTGAAAAGCAAAGTCTGTACCCTTCGGGAGACCTGAAAAGAACAATCATTACAAGAACACACGAAATAATCTGCGAAATGACGGTTGCAATAGCAACTCCTGCAACGTCAAGTTTAAATGCCGTTACAAGAAAAACATTTAACCCCGCATTTACAGAACCGGCAATAACAAGAAACAGCATGGGACGTTTTGTATCGCCTACCGCCCTTAAAATAGCCGCACCATAGTTATAAAGCATAAAAAACGGCATTCCCATAAAATAAATTCGCATATAAAGTGCGGATTTATCCAATATTTCGGGCGGAGTACCCATAAGCACCAGTGCGGGGCGTGAAAGAACCTGTCCGACACCGAGCATGAATACTCCCGATATTAAAGCAAAAAGTATTGCAGTGTGAACAGCCGAACTCATTTTTTTCAAATCACCCGAAGCGTAAAACCTTGCGGCTATTACGTTTGCTCCGAGAGATACGCCGATAAAAAGATTGATGAACATATTTATAAGCGCATTTGTAGCACCGACCGCCGCAAGCGAATCACTGCCGGCAAATCGCCCGACAACAATTAAATCAACGGCGTTAAACAGCAGTTGCAACGCATTTGAAAGCATTAACGGTACCGCAAAAGAAACAAGTTTCGGCATAAGCGGCCCGTTGCACATATCAATTTCATAACGGTTATTTTTCAAAAGAACATACCCTCATCCACAATGAACAGTTAATTAAATTTCTCCGTAAGAAAGTCCACATAATTACACATTTTATAATCATTATACACCTATTTTTATAAATGGCAATATTCTGTAATAGAAAAACGGACACATTATTCCGTTTATGGTAATAATGTGTCCGTAAATATATCTTTTTCAAAAAACGATATGAAACAGGATTATTTCATAGCCTCTTCAACTGCAACTGCGCAAGCAACTGTCATACCTACCATGGGGTTGTTGCCCGCACCGATAAGTCCCATCATTTCAACGTGTGCCGGAACAGAGGAAGAACCTGCAAACTGAGCATCGGAATGCATTCTGCCCATTGTGTCGGTCATACCGTAACTTGAGGGGCCTGCTGCCATATTGTCGGGATGAAGTGTTCTGCCTGTGCCGCCGCCCGAAGCAACTGAGAAATAGTTTACGCCGTTTTCAACGCACCATTTTTTGTAAGTGCCTGCAACGGGATGCTGGAAACGTGTGGGGTTGGTTGAGTTACCGGTGATTGAAACGCCTACGTTTTCAAGTTTCATAATAGCAACGCCTTCCGGAACGTTGTCAGCGCCGTAGCATTTAACTTCTGCACGGGGGCCGTTTGAATATGCTTTTTCGTAAACAACTTCAACTTCTTCCGAATAGGGGTCAAATTTTGTTTCAACATAAGTGAAACCGTTGATTCTTGAAATAATCATAGCGGCATCTTTGCCGAGACCGTTAAGAATAACTCTGAGTTTTTTCTGACGAACTTTGTTTGCGTTAAGAGCGATTTTAATAGCGCCCTCAGCAGCGGCGAAAGATTCGTGGCCTGCAAGGAAAGCAAAGCATTCCGTTTCTTCGGAAAGAAGCATTTTGCCGAGGTTACCGTGACCGAGACCTACTTTACGGTTTTCGGCAACAGAACCGGGAATGCAGAAACTCTGAAGACCTATACCGATAGCGGCAGCAGCGTCAGCAGCCTTTTTGCAGCCTTTTTTAATAGCGATTGCGCAACCTACGGTATAAGCCCATTTTGCATTTTCAAAGCAGATAGGCTGTGTTTCCTGAACGATTGTGTAGGGGTCAATACCCTTTTCTTCGCATATTTTTTTACATTCATCTATTGAGGAGATGCCGTACTCTTTAAGAACGCCGAGGATTTTAGCCTCACGTCTTTCATAACCTTCAAACTGTGCCATATTTAAACCTCCCCTTATTCTTTACGCGGGTCAATATACTTAACCGCATCAGCGAAACGGCCGTATGTGCCCTTGGATTTTTCATAAGCCTCGTTGGGTTCAATACCCTGTTTGATGAAGTCTGTCATTTTGCCGAGTGAAACAAATTCATAGCCGATGACCTGGTCGTCTTCATCAAGAGCCATTCTTGTGCAATAGCCCTCTGTCATTTCAAGGTAACGAACACCTTTTGCTTTTGTACCGTACATTGTACCTACCATTGAACGGAAGCCTTTACCGAGGTCTTCCATACCTGCGCCGATAACAAGACCGTCATCAGAGAATGCGGACTGTGTTCTGCCGTATACTATCTGAAGGAAAAGTTCGCGCATAGCGGTATTGATTGCATCGCAGACAAGGTCTGTGTTAAGAGCCTCAAGAAGTGTTTTGCCGGGAAGAATTTCAGCAGCCATAGCCGCAGAATGTGTCATACCCGAACAACCGATTGTCTCAACGAGAGCCTCTTCGATTATACCGTTTTTAACGTTGAGTGAAAGTTTGCAGCCGCCCTGCTGAGGTGCGCACCAGCCGATTCCGTGAGTGTAACCGGAAATATCGGTTATCTGTTTGGATTCTATCCATTTACCCTCTTCGGGTATCGGTGCGGGACCGTGTTTGGGTCCCTTTGCAACTACGCACATGTTTTCAACTTCGCGTGAATAGTTCATATTTGATTGACTCCTTTCGGAAATATTTAACTTCTTTTTGTGCCGGATGAAAAAATCATCACAACCTTTAATATTTTATTACATAACCGCTTCTAAGTCAAGAGTAATCATTTCTGCACTTGTAATGTTTTTTTGACACACACTCAAAATAAATATATATAAAATTACTAAATTTAATTAATTTTTATTTAATGGTCTTGTTTTTTTACAAAATGAATATATAATTATACTGATGATATTTTGATTTTTTATGCGAGGTCAGACAATGGTTTTTTCCAGTCTTGTTTTTATATATGCTTTTTTGCCGCTTTCACTTCTGTGTTATGCGTTTTCAAAAAGCATCACCGCAAAAAACACGGTGTTGCTGATTTTTTCACTCGCTTTTTATGCGTGGGGCGAACCTGTTTACGTTCTTATTCTTATTTTTATGACGTTTTGCGACTGGATTTCGGCAAAACTTATTGAAAAAAGCAAATCCCGTGCGGCGGCAAAGTTTCATCTTGCCGTTGCGGCAATTATCAACATCGGACTTATCGGCATTTTCAAATACACGGGGTTTCTTCTTTTAAACGTTCAAAATCTTTTCGGCATACCCGAAATAATTCCGAAAATAGCACTTCCGATAGGAATTTCATTTTACACTTTCCAACTTCTTTCATACGTTGTTGACGTTTACAGAAAAGAAGTTCCGGCGCAAAAGAATTTCTTCTGGCTTCTTCTTTATTCAAGCCTGTTTTATCAGTGCATAGCAGGTCCTATTGTGAGGTATAAAGATGTAAACGATGATATTATTAACCGTTCTGTTGACCTGAACACCGTTTGTGACGGCATTACACGTTTCACGGTAGGTCTTGCAAAAAAAGCGCTTATTGCCAATATGTGCGGATCACTCTCCGACTCGCTTCTTGTTGCGGATTCTTTATTTGCGACAACAGACGGCGCCGCTTCCGCTCTGGCGGAACTTTCGTCACGCTCCGTCGCAGGCCTCTGGTTCGGCGTACTGTTTTACAGTTTACAGATTTATCTTGATTTCTCCGCTTATTCCGATATGGCAATAGGTATGGGACTTATGGTCGGTTTCCGATTCAAAGAAAACTTCAATTACCCTTACACCGCAAAATCCGTTACCGATTTCTGGCGCAGATGGCACATTTCTTTAAGTTCGTTCTTCAGAGATTACGTTTACATTCCCCTCGGCGGAAACAGAAAAGGCAAAATAAGAACATACATAAACCTTTTTGTTGTATGGCTTCTTACCGGCTTATGGCACGGTGCTTCGTGGAATTTTATTCTGTGGGGACTATACTTCTTTGTTTTCCTTGTTATAGAAAAATCAGGGTTCTTAAAAGCACTTGAAAAAATGCCGTCGTTTTTCAGCAGATTATATCTTGTACTCATAGTATTCTTCGGATGGATACTTTTCAAATTCAGCGATTTTTCCGCAATACCCGTTGTATTAAAAGGCTTGTTCGGTCTTAACGGAAATTCGTTTATGGATTTTGAAACAAAAACACTTCTTCTCAAAAACGTTTTGTTTGCGGTTATTGCCGTTATTTCCGTTACACCGTTTGTTTCAACACTTGCAAAGATTTTTGAAACGAAATGCAAAAAAGGCGCTTCAAAAGCAGTTTATAACATAGCATCCGTAATCGCTCCGATAATACTTTTATTCCTTTCGACTCTCGCACTTGTCGGTGACAGTTACAATCCGTTTTTATACTTCCAATTCTGATTTACGCTTACGAAAGGCTCTTATAAATGATTTATAATAAACCTCACGACCTTATTATTTTACCCGAAAAAGCGGTAAGTAAAAAACGCCCCTCGAAAACGGGGAAAAATCACGGTAAAAAAGGCGGCTTCAACAAACATAAAGCCGTCAAGGTCGTTGCATTCTTTATTACGCTTTACGTCGGCACGGTTGTTGCTTTTGCCATTCCCCTGCGCCCGACTTATTCCGAAATTGAAAAAAGAAATCTTAAAGAATTTCCCGAATTTACTGTTGAAGCGCTTAAAAGCGGAAGTTATTTTGATGATATAAGCACTTGGTTTTCCGACACTTTCCCGTTCAGGGAAACACTCACAAAAATGAACTCTTCACTCGGTGAACTTTCCGGTTTCGACAGTGTTGCTATTCACGGTGATGTTAATGTCGGTGACGATATTCCCGATGTGCCGCTTGACGAAGAAAAGACTACCGAGCCGCCCGTTACAAAACCGCCGGTAACAAAAGCACCGACAACAACCGAAGTTCCTACAACGCTTCCGCCGACTACGGAAATTCAGACAACCCAGCCGACAACAGTTCCGACAACCGAAACACAATCGACTTCATCTGCCGAACCGCCTATGAAAACGCAGACGCTCGGCGCAATACTTGTTGCGGGAAACAGCGGCTATGAGTATTACAATTTTTCATCATCACTTGCCGAAAAATTCATAAACCCGATAAATAATATTAAAGCGTGTTCGGGCGGTATGTCTAATGTCTATGCGCTCATAGTTCCGACAAGCATGGACATTATGCTTGAACCGTCTGTAAGGAAAGATATTGCTTCTTCCGACCAGAAAAAAGCGATTGATTATTTCAACGCGTCATTCAGAGATGTTATTCCGATAGTAACGGCGTATGACACGCTTATGGCGCACCGCAACGAATACATTTATTTCAGAACGGACCACCACTGGACCGCACTCGGTGCGTATTATGCATATCAGCAATTTGCGTATGCAAAAGGTATTACGCCTGTTGACATTTCACTTTACGAAACAAAAACATTTGATGGCTTCCTCGGAACGTTTTATTCAAGTTCGCAAAGCACGGCTCTTTCAAAAACACCCGATTCTGTCACAGCGTATCTTCCGTTTAACAATGCATCGCTCAAATTTACGCAGAGCGACGGTCAGGTATTGAACTGGCCTGTTATTACAGATGTCAGCAACTACAAAGAAGGCGGAAAATACCTTACGTTTATTGCAGGCGACCAGCCTTATGAAATAATTGAAAATGCGGATATTGCCGAAGGTGAATCGTGCCTTGTAATTAAAGAATCATACGGCAACGCTTTTGTTCCGTTCCTTATTCCGCACTATAAAACAATACACGTTATTGACCCGAGACATTATAAGGAAACACTTTCCGGCTTCCTTGCGGAAAATCCCGTAAACGATATTATTTTCATTGCTAACGTTTCAACAACAAGAAATAACATTTACATTGACGCAATGACGAATTTTATAAAATAAAACAACAAATAATTATAAAGGGGATAAAAAAATGGCTGTATTGGCAGTTCCCGTAAAACAACCGTTTGAAGTTGCACCTGACAAAACAGAACTTTTTGAGTCACGTAGCAATAAAAAAAGCGGAAAAGAAATTCTTCAATCCAAATTGGAAAAGTGCAATAAAGGTGACATAAAATGGGATTCGAAGAAATAAACAAATAAAAATATATTATAAAAAAATATACGCAAATTTAAAATTCACCTGTTACGGTAATAATCACACCGTAAACAAGTGAATTTTTTTATTCGCAGAATATGATTATTTCTATCTTCTGTTCACAAGAATTGTATCATCCCCGATAACCACAACATCCTGCCACAAAACAACCGTCTCCTCTCCTTTTCCCAAAAACCCGCAAAATCCTCTGCCGCAAAACACACACAAACTCACAAGACATCCCGTACAGGTGTCTATTTCAACATCGGTAACGCAACCCATACGCTTGCCTGTTTTTGCGTTTATCACTTCCTTTGAACGTAAATCTGTAACCGAACAACGCATAAAATCACCTCACAAAATCAATCCTATTGTAAGAAGCGCTTCAAGTTTTTCGTAAATTTCGTCAAGGTCCGTAAGCGGAAGCGGATTTTCGCCTTTTCCTATTTCCACCGTATATGCAGGTCGGTGAAGTTCGTCAATAAACCAATCTTTAAAGCCGCTGTTTCCCGCAAGTCCCTCGTTTTTCACAAGCGTATATTCCGATATTGCGGCAAATATTTTCGCCTCGGTTAATGACTGTTCCGGTGTATTTTTGCCGTACTCCCAGTATATTTCCTCACCCTGTGCGTGAAAAGTCATAAGTCTTTTTATATCTACGTTTCTGCAAAGTCTTACCATTGCCTGAGTTTCCGGCTCGCTTTCGGGTGCTTTTCCGCCGTAACGTGTCGGAGATGCGCTGTCTATCCCCGCATTCTTTTCGTCATTCCTCGATACAGCCCAACCCGCATTGAAATTATGATTTATATCGACACCTCTTGCGTTGGCGTTCCATTTTGAAAAATCGCCGCCGCACGCTTCAATGCACAAATCTTTGTATATTCCGCAGGCATCTGCGCCTTTAAGTGAAATTTCTATTCCGTCGGGATTTACTTCAGGCACTAAAATCAGAGTGTACTTTTTATACAGTTCCCTTGCGTAATAACCGCTTATTTTATTGTCGTTTTCATAAGCGCAAAGCAGTTCTTCAAGGTATCTCAGCAAAAGAAGCGATGTCAGCCACTCCGTTCCGTGAGTTCCGCCGACATAAAGAATATTTTCATTACCTTTACCGAAAATAAAAGAGTATACACTTTTTCCCAAAAGAGTTTTTCCGCATTCACACACGGTAAGATGCGGATATTCTTCCTTTAAACAGTTGATTATTCGTATGTATTCCTTTTCATCTATTGGCGCATTTCCCGATATTTTTTTCATATTCTTTGCCTCCGTAAATATTTAATTTTTATTAAATATTATGTTTTATTCCCGCCGAATATTTACAAGAAACACGTTTTATGGTTTAATATAAATTATATTAATTATTAAGAGGTTGCTATGCTCATACTGATGATAATTGCTCTTGCGGCGATTATTGCCGCTTTTGTGTTTTTATTAAAATTATCCGAAAAAAAAGACGGCTTAAAGAAACTATGTCTTATAACCGTATGTTTCCTTGTTCTTTCATTCGGACTCGAACTGACGCTTTTTAACGTAAATTGGTACACTTCAAGAAATTATAATGAAATATCTTTAGACTCTTTTCTTTCGGCACATAAAACAAATGACGGCGTCTATGTTTTTTCCGGTGACCGTGACACGCTTTACATTCCGGAATTCAATGAAAAAATAAACAATCTTTATTTTGACGTTGCTTACAATTACGATGAAAACTTTGACGTTGAAATTTATTTAACCGATAACGCTAACGAAAATCTTTTTTCGACACCTTTAAGAACTGTAAACGCCGGCGTTGAAAAAAGCAAATATATCAACACTCACACTTCGGGAAATTCAACGGCTATTGCAGTTAAATTTGTTCTTGATGAAGACGAAAGCGTGTCATTATACTCGGTAAGCGCAAACAAACCCCGCTCGTTTGATTTTTCACCCGTAAGAATACTTGCCGTTATTTTTGTGTGCATTTTCATTTACATTTTCAATCCGTCTTCGGCGCTTTACAAAATAAAACTGACCGAAAATAAAGATTTGAAAAAGAGTTTATGCACATCATTGCTTATACTTGAAGCGGCGCTGATAACCGTGACCGCACTTATCAATCCTACGTTTGCGGGCATTGCGACAAAAAACTACAATTCAAATAAATGGGACGGAAACGGAATTGATTTTGTTTCGCTTCAGATGAAAAACCATAACCAGTATGACGAACTCGCACAGGCAATACTGAAAGGAAAAACATATATCGACAATGACGACGTTCCCGATTTTCTTCTTGAAATGGAAAATCCGTATGATACCGCCGCACGCACATCGGCAGAAAACAAAGCCGGCAAAACAGCACGGTGGGACGTTGCATTTTATAACGGTCATTACTACGTTTATTTCGGAATAGTGCCGCTTCTTTTAATGTATCTGCCGTGCAGAGCGATTTTTGACTTACCGTTCCCCTCTGTACTCGGTATAATTGTTTTTGCCGTATTCTTTTCAATAGGCGTATATAAACTGCTTTCATTCATTGCAGAAAAAAAGTTCAAAAATATTTCGGTCGCATCTTTTCTTCTGCTTGTTTTAACGTTTATTAACTGTTGCGGAATGATGTTTCTTGTAAAACGTCCAGACTTTTATTCTGTTCCCATAATTACCGGAATGACGTTTTCGGTATTCGGAATATACCTTTGGCTGAAATCGTTTGAAGTCAAAAAACGAAGACTTTTATATTTATTCGCAGGCTCTCTGTGTATGGCACTCGTTGCAGGGTGCAGACCGCAGATGCTTCTTGTTTCCGCAGTCGCCGTACCGATATTCTTAACGCACTTTTTTAAAGATAAATTTATTTTGAAAAAAAACGGTATAAAAGAACTTGCCGTGCTTGCAGTTCCTTATGTTACAGTTGCCGCAGGAATTATGTATTACAATTCTATACGCTTCGGCTCGCCTTTTGACTTCGGTTCGTCTTACAACCTCACAACAAACGATGTCACAAACCGTGGCTTTGACTTCGGCAGGACGGGCCTGGGCATATTCACCTACCTTTTCCAGCCGCCTTCATTTACCGGCGTTTTCCCGTTCATTAAAAAGGCGGCTGTTGAAACAAACTATGTCGGCAAAACAATAAAAGAGAACTGCTTCGGCGGTCTTATTACGTCTTTACCGATTCTGTGGTTTACATTCGCATTATGTAAAGTGAAAGACGGCTTAAAAAAGAAAAAACTTTTCGGTATTTCTCTTGTTTTACTGATAACGGGATTGGTAATTGTAATTGCCGATACGCAGGCAGGCGGACTTTTACAACGTTATTTCAGTGATTTCGGATTTATATTCTTTATTGTTTCATCTGTGATTATTTTCGAACTGATTGAAAGCGGTAAAACAGACCGTGAAAAACATACGGTAAATACGCTTGTTTTTCTTGCCTCGGTTTTAAGTTTGCTTTATACGGTTTCACTTGTGTTCTCGGTATCGGATGTTACAATAAACACACAGAACCCGTCGCTTTTCACCTATATTGCGCAAACGGTTCAATTCTGGCTTTAAAAAATTTGGATTTTGGGGTTTAAAACTATGTGGATTTTTAAAAATAAAAATTATGTAAGATTATTATCACTTGTTCTTATCACCGTAATACTTTCCTGCTCGCTTTGTGCGTGCAAAGGCAAAGAAGAAGAAATGACAACGACTGAAGCACCGACTACTGCCGAGCCGACAACCGAAACACCTGTAATAAGAAATCCGATTACCGGCGAACCGGATTACGACAAATCACTCACAAAAAACAGACCTGTTGTTATTTCGGTTGAAAATCATCCGTCTGCTAGACCGCAATGGGGACTTTGTTCTTCCGATTTGGTTATGGAAATGGTTGCGGAGGGCGGAATAACAAGAATGCTTTTAATGTACGCAGACAAATCGAGAATACCCGAAAAAGTCGGTCCTGTAAGAAGCGCACGTCATTACTTTGTTGAACTTGTTACCGGCTTTGACGCCATTTTCGTTCATTGGGGCGGAAGCACATACGCATATAATGAATTCAGCAAAGGTTACTGCGACCACCTTGACGGTAAAGCCATTTCTTCCTGCTTTTTCCGTGACAAAACTACAAACAGGGCTATTGAACACACAGGTTACACAACCGGCTCATCTATTGTAAGTACCATTGAAAACAAAGGATTCAGAACAGAACTTAATGACGGTTACACCTCGCCTTTCAAATTCAAAAAGAAAAACTCGGCACCGTCAGAGAATGAATGCACTTCATGTAAAATTTCATTCTCACAAAGTTACACTTACACCTACACTTACGATGAAGAAAAGAAAGTATATTACAGTTCACTTAACGGCTCTCCCTTTGTTGACAGCGACGGCAATCAGCAGAATTTTACAAACCTGCTCATAATTTACACCAAAATTACAGACCTTCACGACTCAAAAAGCAGAGTTACTTTTGATTTGAGTTCCGGTCACGGAATATACGTTTCCAACGGAGCATATAAAGAAATCAAATGGGAAAAAGGCTCGTCAAAAGATATGCTCAAATTCTATGAAGAAAACGGAAAAGAACTTAAACTCAACGTCGGCAGAAGTTATATCGGCATTTTAAGTACAGGCAGAGAAAGTTACACGCAGATTTCATAATAGTTTCCGTGTACAAAATACAGAATACAATAATAAGAAAGCAGAT
Organism: Acutalibacteraceae bacterium; assembly: GCA_045598225.1. GTDB lineage: Bacteria > Bacillota > Clostridia > Oscillospirales > Acutalibacteraceae > DTU089. The sequence goes on from JAZLLP010000002.1 coordinate 14,298, forward strand.
TCTCTCACACGGGAAAATCTGCTTTCGTTTTATTAATAACCATTCTATATTTCTACTTTTTTCATTTTGTCATCAGATTGCGTGATCCCTCATAACGTTTTTTCCGTCTGTAACGGCAAGAGATGTCCACGGAAGATCGGGTGATGCCCAGAACGGATCACTCTCCGGCAGACCAAGTGTCAGGAATACAGTTGAGGCAAGGTAAAGACTGCCTGTGCAGATATAATCCTCGGCAAGACCGGGCTGTTCACCGTATATACCGTGCAAAAGCCAGCCGTCTTTGTCGTATATACCCGAGTTGTTAATGCGCTGAAGAACAGCGGTCAAAGCGCAACGAACAGCAGCGGGATTCGGTGAGCCTTCAATATGTTCAAGCATTGCCTGCGAAAGCATCTGAAATGCTCCGTATCGATAGCAGATTGATCTGCCGAAATACGGATAAGTAGCTTCGGGAGAAATAAGGTGCTCCAGAATTACGGCATACCTTGCGGCGTTTCGTTCTGTCATCCCAACAGCATCTTCTGCCTCCGGCAGAATGTCGGCAAACTCTCGTACAATATCCACAAGCATAGGGTGAATAACAAAACTGTTGTAATAATCCATATGAAAATCGGAACCGTCGCCGTACATTCCGTCACCCTTGTACCACTGTGCAAACTGACGGATTCCGTAAAGAACACGCAGCATGTCACATTCACCGTTCAGTCGGTGAATTCCCGCTTCAACCATGGAAGAAAAAAGGAGCCAATTTGATGCACAGGGATTGATAATACGGCTGCTTTCAAGAGCAGTAATAATCTGACTTTTCAATTCATCCGGCAGCGACAGCGCAAAACTGCCGGAGCGTAGCAGACCGTGTGCCATAAATGCAGCATCCACAAGAGGCTGACTGCCCCTTGTAAAATTCATAAAATCAGGAGAGTTTGGATTTGTGGCATTATCAAGGCAGCGTATAAGCAGTTCTCTGTCTTTTTCGACAAGAATTGCTTCATCCCCGTCACGGGGAAAATTGTCTAAAAAGGGAGCAAAACCGCAGAAAGAACGACCGAATGCCTCAAGCATGCAATAAGATGTACGGTCGCTTTTTCCGTAAAAACGACAAGGAAGGTTATCATGCAGTGTACCGCTTGCAAGGTTTTCAAAAACAGGCATTGTCATTTTGTGCAGTTCATCAATCCAATACTTTCTTGTTGTGTTCATATTCAGGCTCCCATTTCATTTTATCGGTTATATAGCATAAAGTGTATCATTATTATTCTATGCCGAAATTTTACCACACAAAACACTTTCAGTCAATCAGGTTACAGTTCAAAATGATTATACGAGAACATGTTTGCGTTCGCTGTTGTGATAATCAGTATTGCAGGTCTTTTTATTGACCGTGAGCATAAAAAGAAATAACCGCCCGGCGACAAACACAGGCGGTTTATTTCAAACACTTATTCACGCTAACCGTCTATCGGTTGCCTTTCTGTTTTTATTATAGCATATCTTTGTCATTTGTCAGCCTGCCAACTGCCAACTGCCAACCGGCAACCGGCAACCGGCAACCGGCAACCGGCAACTTTACTTTATAACTCTTGCTCTTATAACAACTTCTGAGTTTTTCAAAGCGTCAACTACGCTGTCGGGAATGTTTTCCGCCGAAATAAGCGTATAAGCATAATCGCCTTTTGCTTTTGAGCAGAAGCCCGTTGTATCAACGCCGTTCTTTGTGAAAGCACCGAGAATATCATTCATGGAATCAAGCGTATTGTAATGAATAACACCTACTCTTTCGCCTGCTGTTTCAAGTTCAACATTCGGGAAGTTTACGGAGTTTTTGATGTTACCTTTTTCAAGGAATTCACGAATTTCAACTGCCGCCATATATGCGCAGTTTTCTTCTGATTCGGGTGTTGAAGCACCGAGATGAGGAAGTGCTGTAACGTTTTCCAGACCTATAAGGTCGTCGCTCGGGAAATCGGTGATGTATGCGGCAACTTTTCCGTTTTCAAGCGCTTCTTTAAGAGCAGTACTGCAAACAAGTTCGCCGCGGGCAAAGTTAAGTATTCTTACACCGTCTTTCATCTTTGCGATTGAATCGGCGTTTATCATCTTTTTTGTTTCCGCAACGCAGGGTAAATGAAGCGTTATATAATCCGCTTCGGCATAAACTTCATCAAGCGATGAAGCGAAAACAGTATCGGATGGAAGTTTCTCTTTAAGTGCATCATTAAGGTAAGGGTCGTAACCGACAATTTTCATACCAAGGTCACTTGCCGCTTTTGCAACAAGTCTGCCGATTGCGCCTAAGCCTACAACGCCGAGCGTTTTACCGAGTATTTCAGGCCCTGCAAACTGTGATTTACCTTTTTCAACGAGTTTACCTACGTTCTCGCCTTCGCCTTTAAGAGTTTTGCACCAGTCATAAGCGGCGGCAACTTTACGGGATGTAAGAAGAAGTCCGCAAACAACAAGTTCTTTTACGGCATTTGCGTTTGCACCGGGAGTATTGAATACTACAACGCCTTTTTTGGTACATTCGTCAACGGGAATATTGTTTACGCCGGCGCCTGCTCTTGCTACGGCAAGAGTTTTTTCATTAAAAGCGTATTCGTGCATTGCAGCCGAACGGACAATTATGCCGTCCGGTGCTTCGCAGGAATCGGAAACATTGTATTTTGAATCAAGTTCTTTTAAACCGATAGAGGAAATTTTGTTAAGAGTTAATATATCGTACATATTTCCACCTCATGAATTTTCTTCTTCGAATTTTTTCATAAAAGCAACAAGTTTTTCAACGCCTTCAACGGGCATTGCATTGTAAATTGATGCTCTCATACCGCCTACCGTTCTGTGACCTTTGAGGTTTACAAAACCTGCTTCTGTCGCTTCTTTGATGAATTTCGCATTAAGGTCTTCGCTGTCGGTTACAAACGGAACGTTCATAAGTGACCTGTCTTCTTTTACAACAGTACCCTTGAACATTTTACTGTTATCAAGGAAATCATAAAGAATTGCCGCTTTTTTGCGGTTAATTTCGCCTATTTTCTCAACGCCGCCGAGAGATTTTATCCATTCAAGAACAAGTTTGCACATATAAATCGTGTAGCAGGGCGGAGTGTTGTACATTGAGCCGTTATCAGCATGAATCTGATAGTTAAGCATTGTCGGTGTAATGTCTCTTGCCTTACCGAGCATATCTTCACGGACAATAACTACCGTAAGACCTGCGGGAGCAATGTTTTTCTGTGCGCCGCCGTATACAACTGCGAATTTTGAAACGTCAAGCGGTTCTGAAAGGAAGCAACTTGAAATATCTGCAATAAGCGGAACTTTACCTGTGTCGGGTATCTGTTTGTAAACTGTTCCGTAAATTGTGTTATTCAGGCAGATATATGCATAGTCGGCGTCCTGTCTGAAATCTTCCGCCGTTGTTTTGGGAATATACGTGAAAGTTTTGTCTGCGGATGATGCAACTGCTTTAACGTCGCCGTATTTGCATGCTTCCTGATACGCTTTTTTTGCCCACTGACCCGTGATAATATAGTCAGCCTTGTTTGAGCCGTTCATAAAGTTGAGCGGGATAGCCGCAAACTGTGTTGATGCGCCGCCCTGAAGGAAAAGGACTTTATAATTGTCGGGAATGTTCATAAGTTCACGGAAAAGCGCTTCCGCTTCATCTATAATGGACTGATAAACCTTTGAACGGTGTGACATTTCCATAACGGACTGACCGCAACCGTGATAATCAAGCATTTCCGAAGCGGCTGTTTTGAGAACTTCTTCGGGAAGCATGGAAGGACCTGCTGAAAAATTGTAAACTCTTGCCATAAAAATAACTCCTTTAATAGAATAGCATTTATCAATTAACATTATATTCCAAAAGAAAAGGTAATGTCAATCAGCAATATTCATTGAAATAACTCAAAAAAACTTGTTTTTATATTCATTTTGTTGTAAAGTATATTATGTATTATTGTGTAATTGAGGTTATTTATGAAAAAAAGTGAACTTTTAGCCCCTGCGGGCAATATGGACTGTCTTAAAACCGCCTTGCGATACGGTGCAGACGCCGTTTATTGCGGAGGTCCGCTGTTGCAACTGCGTGCCGAAAAAGCGGGTTTTTCAAGAGAGTCTCTTGAAGAAGCGGTAAAATACACTCACGGCAAAGGTAAAAAGATTTACGTTACCGTCAACAGTTTTACAAAAAACTCGGAAATCGAGCCTTTAAAAGAATACGCAAAATTTCTTTATTCCATAAACGCCGATGCTGTTATCGTGTCGGATTTAGGTGCGGTAAGGACAATAAAACAGGCTGAAAGCAGACTTCCCGTACATATAAGTACGCAGGCAAACTGCTGTAACTATGCATCCGCACTCGCCTATTATGAAATGGGTGCTTCACGAATTGTTCTTGCCCGTGAAATGACGCTTGACGAAATCGGCGAACTTCACGCAAAAATACCCGAAGAACTCGAACTTGAAGCGTTTGTTCACGGTGCAATGTGCATGGCGTATTCGGGAAGATGTCTTCTGTCATCATATATGAACGGCAGAAGCGGAAACAGAGGCGAATGTACACAACCGTGCAGATGGGAATACTACCTCGTAGAACAGAACAGGCAAAACGAATATCTGCAACTTGAAGAATACGGCGACCATTCGGCAATTCTCAGTTCAAACGATATGAAATCAATAGAATTTCTTGATAAATTAACCGAAGCGGGTATTGATTCTTTTAAAATAGAAGGCAGAATGAAAACCGAATACTACGTTGCACACGTTGTAAACGCATACCGTCACGGAATTGACGGTGATGTTCCGCTTGAACTGCTTGAAAAAGAACTCGATGCAATAAGCCACCGACCGTATAACAGCGGATTTTATTTCGGTGAACTTGTTCACAATCACTATAATGACGGACTTTACCACTATTCCTGCACATTCGGCGGAACGGCACTTGAAGATGCAAAAGACGGCATACTTAAAGTGATGCAGAGAAACTATTTTGAAATCGGTGATACTCTCGAAGTTCTTTCGCCCGATTCACTCGGAATTTCTTTTGAAGCTACAAGCATAATTAACGAAAACGGCGAAGAAGTTCAGTCCGCCTGTCATCCGCAGGAAACGGTTTTTATTAACTGTCCCGCAAACGTAAAAAAAGACGATATAATAAGAGTCAGGTGCAAATAATGATTCAACCTCAATCTCCCGAAATACTCGCCCCCGTAGGCGGTGAAGAACAGTTAAAAGCCGCTGTCCGTTGCGGTGCAGACGCAGTATATCTCGGTACGCAAAACTTTAACGCAAGGCGCAACGCCGACAATTTTTCTTCGGTTGACCTTTTTGAAACCGTAAAATACTGTCACTCATACGGCGTAAAAGTTTATGTCACTCTTAACACGCTTATCTTTGACAAAGAACTCGCTGAATTATACGATACCGTAAAGAACGTTGCAAAAAGCGGTGCGGATGCAGTTATCGTTCAGGATTTTGCCGTTGTTAATGCAATAAAAGAAATATGTCCCGATATGGCACTTCACGCTTCCACTCAAATGGCGGTACACAATCTCTCGGGTGCAAAATTTCTTGAAAGTAAAGGTTTTTCAAGGGTTGTTCTTGCCCGTGAAATGTCACTTGAAGAAATAAAAGAAGTAACACAAAACACATCACTCGAAACAGAGGTTTTCATTCACGGCGCACACTGTATGTCCGCTTCGGGAAACTGCTACATTTCCGCAATGTTCGGGGAACGGAGCGGAAATCGGGGAAAATGCGCTCAGGTTTGCAGGCTTGACTGGAAAAGCAACTCACGTGACCACGCACTTTCGCTTAAAGATATGTCATACCTCGACAGTATTGATGAACTGAAAAAAGCAGGAGTGACTTCTTTTAAAATTGAAGGCAGAATGAAACGCCCCGAATATGTTGCGGCGGCTGTCAGAAGCACAAAAAACGCACTAAACGGTGTTTCATACGATAAAGATACATTAAAAAGTGTTTTTTCAAGAAGCGGTTTTACAGACGGTTATCTGAAAGGGAAAATCGGTGCCGATATGTTCGGCTACCGTGGAAAAGATGACGTTACGGCAGCAGCCGATGTTTTGAAAAAACTTGAAACACTTTATAAAAACGATGTTCCGGTATATCCTGTCAGTACGGTTTTAACTTTGAAAAAAGGTGAAAAATCGGTACTTGAAATGACGTGTAACGGTGTTTCGGTATCATCACAAGGCGAAGAAGGGCAAACGCCCGTAAAAGAGCCGTTGTGCTATGAAATTGCCGAAAGAAATCTGAAAAAACTCGGCGGAACTCCGTTTGTTTTTGACTCGCTCAAATTTGAAAATGATGATTCGCTCACTCTCCCCGCTTCATCAATAAACGCATTGAGAAGAGAGTGTGCCGAAAAACTCATTGATGAAATAACCAAAAGCAACAGAAAAACAAATGATATTAAAGAACCTGAAATAGACCGTTACAAAGCAAAGACAAACACCGTGCGGGCAAGGTTTGAAAAACTGTCACAGTATTCCGCCGATTTTGAAAAATGCGAAAGTGTAAGTTTTCCGATTGTCGAAATACTGAAAAACGAAAATGATGTCAAGAATATAAAAGCAAGAATTTATGCCGAGTTACCGGAACTTTTATATCCGTCGGACGAAAATGAACTTCCCGAAAAACTGAATAAATTAAAATCGCTCGGAATAACCGACGTAGTTTCGGGAAACATAGGTTCGCTTTTCATTGCAAAAAACGAAGGGTTTACACTTCACGGCAATTACGGACTCAACATAACGAACACGCAAAGTCTTTCATTTTTTGAAAACGAGGGACTTGCCGACACAATTCTTTCATTTGAAATGAATGAAAAATCAATCAATTCACTCGGCGCAAACATCAGGAGAGGTGTTATTTCTTACGGTTATCTGCCGCTTATGCTTTTCAGGGCTTGTCCGCAGAAAGGTGTAAACGGATGCGGTAACTGCACGGGAATATCAACTCTCACAGACAGAAAAAATATCGAGTTTACACTTTTGTGCAAAAACAGAAAATATTCCGTTCTTCTCAATTCCGTACCGCTTTATACGGGTGATAAACAAAACTTTAATGTCGATTTTTCACTTTTGTATTTTACAACGGAAAATTCGGAAGAATGTAAAAGCATACTTGACACGTTTATAAAAAAAGATTCTGTTAAAGGCTCGAAAACAAGCGGAATTTATTACAGAGAATTACTCTGATTTTTCCGGAGGTAAAAATGGAAAAAAATGCAATTATCATAGGCGCAGGTCCGGCAGGGCTTACTGCGGCATACGAATTACTGAAAAACGCCGATATAAAACCGATTATTCTTGAAGAAAGCGAATATATCGGCGGTATTTCACGCACGGCGCAAATCGGTGATAACCGTATGGACCTCGGCGGTCACAGATTTTTTTCAAAGAGTGAAGAAGTAAACAAACTTTGGAACGAACTTTTAAAAACGCAGGGCGCGCCGTCGTATGACGACAAAAAACTCGGCATTGAAAAGGAACTTGCCGCAAACGGTCCCGACCCTGAAAAAGAAGATGACGTCATGCTCATCAGAAACCGTGTTTCAAGAATTTTCTATCTTCGTAAATTCTTTGATTACCCGATTTCACTTAAACCGGAAACTTTTATAAATATGGGACTTTCACGAACGGTAAAAGCGGGTTTCGGCTATTTAAAATCGGTTGCAGTAAAAAAAGAAGAAACATCACTTGAAAATTTTTATATCAACCGTTTCGGCAAGCCGCTTTATGAAATGTTTTTTGAAGATTACACCGAAAAACTTTGGGGAATCAATCCGTCGGAAATTTCTGCGGACTGGGGCGCACAGCGTGTAAAAGGTCTTTCGCTTACAAAAGCGTTGCTCAACGTAATTACAAAACCTTTCAAAAGCAAAAACAAAGTTGAAACCTCACTTATAGAACAGTTTTTATATCCTAAAAAAGGTCCGGGACAACTTTGGGAAACACTCGCAGAAAAAATCGAACAAAACGGCGGAACAATAATAAAAAACTGCAAAGTCACAAAAATCGAACTTGAAAACGGAAACGTTAAACAGGTAATCGCACTTGAAAACGGTACGGAAAAAGAATATAAAGGCGATTATTACATTTCGACAATGCCCGTAAAAGACCTTGTCGGCGGAATGAACGGCAATGTTCCCGAAGACGTAAAAAACATCGCATCAACGCTTCCCTACCGTGATTTTATGACAGTCGGTCTTCTTGTAGACAAACTGAAACTTCAAAACAAAACAAACATCAAAACGCTCGGCAATATTGTTCCAGATTGCTGGATATATGTTCAGGAGCGTGACGTAAAACTCGGAAGAATACAGATATTCAACAACTGGTCGCCTTATATGGTTAAAGACCCCGAAAACAACGTTTTTATCGGACTTGAATATTTCTGTAATGAGGGTGACGAATACTGGAATATGACGGATGAAGAATTTACAGACTTCGCCGTAAACGAACTTGTCAAAATAGATGTTATCAACAAAGAAGATGTAAAAGACAGTGTTCGTCTTAAAGTAAAAAAAGCATATCCGGCATATTTCGGCTCATATAAAGATTTCCCGAAAGTCAAGGATTTTCTGAACTCTGTAGGCAACCTTTACTGCATAGGCAGAAACGGTATGCACCGTTACAATAATATGGACCATTCAATGCTCACGGCAACAGAAGCGGTAAAGTCAATTAAAAACGGTACTTCAAAAGAAGCGATATGGGAAGTTAATACCGAAAAAGAGTACCACGAAGAGAAACAGTAAATATGAAATTCAGCAGATTTTCCCGAAATGGAAAAATCTGCTGTTTTTTATAATATATTTATATACAAAACCGACTTATAATTGCTGTACCTGATTTGAATTATTACTTTTTGATAATAAATGCGTCAAATCCCGCTTTTTTCAGTTTTTCAACATAGTCTTCGGCGTACTTTTTCTCTGCAAATGCACCGACCTGAACGGTATAAAGGCTGTCATTCTTTGAATCGGTTTTTGTTGCATCATCAGTTTTTTTCGCTGTTGTTTTATCTGTTTTAACACCGTAATAATCGCAAATACCCTTTGCAATCGCTTCGCCTATTGCCGTAGTATTTTTTATAATAAAATCCGAGCCGGTTTTTGTGTCGTGAAATTCACATTCGCAATAAAGCGTCATGCCTTTTGCGTTTTTTATTTCATAAAAATCAGGTTTTTCAACAAGTCTTTCCGCAGATTTGCCCGGAGTAAGCGGTGCAAGTCTGTTGAGAATCGCCTGCCCGGCTTTTTTTCTTTCGCCTTTAAGGTCATAAAGAAGCACCTGTGTACCGCCCGTAACATTATGTGCACCTGTTGCATTTGTATGAATGGCAATATGAATATCGGCATTAAAAGCGTTACTTTCTTTTACTCTTTCATACATATCGTCATTATATGTGCATTTTACGGTAAAGCCATGCTTTTTCAAAAAGGATTCGCACGCCTTTGCAATTTTATGGCACTGCTCTTTTTCGTTTGTATTACCTGTTGCGTATGTATTTGCATACTGATTGCTCGGTGAAATGTAAATTCTTTTACTCATTATTTCCCTCCTCGTATATTCTTACATCACAATCGGTACAGTAAGTCATTGCTCTGTCGCTGTCTGCAACACCCTTTGTAGTGGGGTCTATGACAACACCTGTCATCGCAAGTATATTTATTACAATTCCCAATAATTCAATAATCTCATTTTCGCCTGTTTTCGGAGTAATTCCGAACAAGGCAAGAATATGATAAACGAAAGAAATTACAAGGGCGCAAATACTTATTAAAAATGTTTTGTTTCTCAACCGTGCTTTAAAATTTATTTTCATAAAATGTCCCTCCTATTCATTTATATGCTGTATAAATAAATTGGTTTACTCGTCTTCCTCTATATCTCTCAGCCTGTGATTGATGAGTTTAATCTGCTCGTTAATGACCGGTATTTTCTCGGCAAAACCGTTGTGTTTTCGTACTTCACGGGTAAGTTCCTCGATTTTTGTATCGGTAACCGCCTGAGATATTTCAAGTTTGTGAGTTACATTATCTCTTGTTGTTCGTGAAGTTACTATACTTGTAATAATTACGCCCACAAGCGTAAGAAATGACGGTATTGCACTGCAAAGAATTTCGCTCAATTTACCACCTCCGACAATAAAATACCGACAAAAAAACAGTTCATATCTGATATACCGTTGCATTAATATCCGCAAAAGTGCTTGCAGGAAGATTTGAATATACAAAATCCATATCACGGTTGCCTACTCCGCCCACTCCATCTCTGGTATAAGTTAAAGAGTCAATATTCGACAATACATAGTCCACAACTTCAGAAACATCTGAAGGGTCATCGACGAATAAATCATCATTTATAAGAGTTTTATAATAGTGGTCTCTCCATATGAAAAAACCGCCATCCCTGACTTCGTATTCCCATGAAAAGTATAACTTAGTATCGTTTGGAGCATCTCTCCAAATAAAAACATACGGAAATGATGTTCTGTCGACAGAATAGTATTCATAAAGAGCAGAGACTAAATCCTCTGTAATATTTGCAATAAATATTTTATCGGTTTGAGGAGTGTACGGAAACGAAACAATATTATCCCCGTCTTTCCAATGCTTGAATAATCTTCCGGTTTCTACTGTCGGTTCAGTCGGCTCTGTTACAGATATACCGTCTATTACAGATATTTTGGTATAGTCATTACCGTCAACAGTAAACGTCACTGTATGGTCTAAAAAACCGCCGGTGTTCCCGCTTCCGCTGCTTCCGCCTGTTCCGCTTCCGGAACTTCCGGCAATACGGTTTTCAAAAATATTTTTCAAAAAATCCATATTTACACCTCGGCATATTCATCTTCAGAAGCATTGAGCATATACATTTTCTTTTCTTCGGCAGAGTATATGCAACTTCCCGCCGGATAATCGAGATATTCACTTCCGGCAGTATTTGCCGCTGTAATATCACTTTCGCCGTCAGCAACAAAATCTGTTCTGAAATATGTGTTTTCAACAGATTTTCCGTTTACCTCTTTTTTAATAACACGGCTGATTTTCTCATCATAATTTACTGCTTTTATCAAAAAAATCACTCCTTACTTATTTATATTTCTTGTACATTGCTTTAAGATATTTGTCGTAAGTACCGTATTTTTTTATGGTGGCGTTTCTCATTGAAAACTCTTCTTTTGTAAGTATTCCGGGCTTACCGGTAACCTCGACAAACTCATCATAACTTGACGGATAATAAGTGCTTCCTTTATCTTTTTTGGAAGATGAACTGCCTGAAGAACTGCCTGAAGAACTTCCGGATGAGCGACGTGAAGATCCTCCGGATGATGCGGCTTTTGAAAGTGCGAGAGCATAGTCTCTGTCCTCATTCGCCTGCTTGCGTTTTGCTTCTTCTTTTTTAAAGTCCATTTCCTCTTTGAACTGTTGCTGTGCGATTTCATCAAGATACTGTTTGTAACTGAAATCTCTGTCACTTTCCCAATTCTTAACTTCATCAAGAAATCTTTCATACTCGGAATCGGACATAGACGTAAGTTTATCAAGAAGGTAATCGCCGTCACTGTAATAATCCGAAACTTTATCTCTGTATTTTTCGTAATCATCACCGTCAAGCGAACGCAAAAGCGATACGGAATCAATTAAACTGTTATTCTCATCGTTATATACCTCGTATGCTCTGTCATAAAGGTCAAGTGCAACGGAATTCAGTTGGTTAAGGTAATCCTGATAACTTTGCGAGCCTGCCGTTGCGGCATAAGAACTGCCGTAGCCGCCCGAAAGTGCGGAAACATCACCTATTGTGTCCATCATCGCTTTTTCACCGTTTTTCATATACTGTTCACGGTACTGATTATAAAGAGGATCTGCGTTAAGGTTATATTGAAAATCCTCTCTGTCAAGTATTGACGCAAGTATTTCATCAATTTTGTCTGAATATTTGCTGTTATACTCCGCAGGCTTTCCATTTTCCCATTTTTTAAGATTATCCGATGTTTTTTTTACATCTTTACTTTCTTTATAAACAGGTCGTTTTGTTTCGTGTGACTTTGAACTTTTTGAAGTCTTTGAAGTCTTTTTTGAAGATGAGTTTTTGCTTTCCTTTTTTCCGGATGATAACTTTGAGTTAAGACTTCCCCACGTTTTTTCACCCGCAATACCGTCAACGGAAAGATTGTTTTTCTTTTGATAATCCTTTACGGCGGCTTGTGTTTTTGAGCCGAACTGACCGTCAACATCAAGCGAATACCCGACGCTGTTCAAAGCGCTTTGAAGTTTTTTTACATCTTCGCCCGATGAGCCGTATGATAAATTTTTTACAGATATGTTTATCACCTCTCCTATTTATATAATAAAACTCCGCTGACATATAATCTCGAACCTTCTTCGAGAACGCCGTCAGTTTTTATCTGAAGCGGACCTAAACTGCTTATACATGCGGAAATCCCCGCATAACCGTCACTGTTAAACACACTCATGGGATTTGCGTACAAAGGTTTCTCGTTAATAAGAGAACCGACGTCGAAATTTGTATTTGCGTCGACTTGGGAAGAAATATTAAACCTCAGGTTAAATATCGCAATTTTTAATGAAGGATACTTGATTATTTTTCCGTGCATTGAACTTACATAAGTCGTATCAAGTGTAAATTCAGAAGTAATATCCTCGTAATTAAGCCTGCCTCTGACGTTGAGATTATAATTAACAGTCAGTTCCCCGTCAGTTTCCGCATAACAACCGAATGCCGCACCTTTCCCCCCGCACCGTATATTAAACGGAACATCCGTACTCGTAATACGTCTTTCACATTCAACGCCTCCGGTTGTAATGCTGTCACGCAAAGTGAGTTTAACGTCGTAGGAATCCGTAAGTGAAATTCCGCCTTCACCGAAAATCACGGGAGAATCGGTTATTGTAATTGAAACAAAACTGCCCGAACCCGATTTTTTATACGAAAGAGTCGCTTCGCTCTGATTTTTATTACCTACACTGCTGACACTTTTTGTAAACTTGGCGCAAAGGTATGTACCTGAAGATGATTTTGTTCCGCTTGACGTACATCTGTAAAGCGAGTTGAAAGAAATTGACGGCGGAGAATAATCATAGACGGTAATTGAGGATGTTTCTGTGGATGAGTATCCTCTGCTGTCACGAAGTGTAACGCTCACGCTGACACTTCCGCTTTTGGTAAGTTCAAAAGAAGCCGGAAGCGTTTTTTTGGTTATTCCGTCAACTGTTGCGCTTACCGAGGAAAGTGTTGCTCCGTATTTATATGAAACATTACCGAGAGAAACTTTCAGAACACTTTTGCCCTTTACATAGACATTCCAACCGGAAGGAACTTTTCCCGAAGTGTCCGCAAGCGTTAACGAAAAAGACGGCTTATAAGTTGAGGTATTCGGTATAGAAAGAGTAAAAGAATACACTTTTGTTCCGATTAACGTTGAACTGCGGTATGTATAAAGAGTTACAGACACGCTTCCGTTTTTTGCTTTTGTAACCGCATTCGCCCAACTCTGCGGAACGGTAAAAGTATATGAAGCTGTTCCTGCGGCAACAGACTTTGTACTTGAATATGAGCCGATTGAAAACTTAATTTTATGACTGAAAGTTGATGAAGCACTTGTAATTGATGCGGTAATATCGTCACCCGGATTAACAGACGTTTTTGAAAACGTCATTGCAGATGCACGGGGAATATCGGTACATTTATAACTTCCCGATACCGTGCCTCCCGAAAGTGAAGTACCCGTCATTGAAAAAGTGCCCGAAACAGACAAAGTCAGCGTTCCGTCTGAAGTGTGTGACACGTCGCCCGTCCAACTTGCAAGAGTAACTGTTACGGAGTTTCTTGTATCTATGGTAAGATTTTTGTTTACCTTTACGCTTCCGCCGACAGTAAGTTTAGCGGTGTTTGCATCGCTATTCAGGTTGTAAGCGGATGAAGCATATCCGTCATTACGTTTCAGCATCAGTTTAACGGTAACGTTACTCGTGTTGTCTGATATACTTTGTGAATTCTGTGTAACCGAAAGCCATAAATCATATTTAGACGCTGAACTTCCGGTACAGGTGCCGTAAATTTTAGTCGCCGTATGACCACCTCACTTCAAGACCGTTTTGTGTTACGTCAAAGGTAAAAAAACCGTCTGTGCTGTTTCCTATTTCAAGGTAATCGAGTATCTGTGCACGGGTAATATAAAGGTTATTTCCCGAAACGTAAGCAACCTCCGTATTTCCCTGAAAGAACGAAAGCCTGTCATTTGTAAATCTCGCTTTTATTTCGCTGTCGCTTCTTCCTATTTCAATACCGTAAACTCCGCTTTCAAGTTCACCTCTGCGTATATAAACGTCAATGGATGAAATAAACTCCGACACGTTTTCGCCGACTGTTGAAATATCTTCGGACATCTTTGTAACATCCTCCGAAAAATTTTCAACAATGTCGGTTGCTGTCTGCGTTATTCTTGAAGAAACGTTTTCGCTTAATTCGTCAACATCGCTTTTTTTGGCATAAATACTTTCAACTTCGGAAATGATTGCGTCACCAAACACGCTTATTCCGGCATTATTTGAAATTTTGTAACTTTCAAGGTCGCTATCAATGTTTTCGATATTCCGGGCATTGATACTGATGTCAGCCGCATTCTGCTGTATTCTTGTATCTGCGTCTGAACAGTAAGTACCGAACTCGGAACGTGCCGTATATTCGGAAGAAACCGTCTGAAGAATCTCTCTTTCGGAAACATCTATTGCCGAAGTATAATCCTGTTCAATTTCCTCGGCAGTACTGATGATTTCCGATTTCAACTCCGCAAAACGTTCGGCAATTTCTTTTTTCAGTTCTTTCGGATTCATTTCGGTGTTTCCGAGTTCTTTTATTTCAGTTTCTATTTCACGGATAAGTTCCCCGTTATCAACCGTTGAAAGAGCGTAGCACAACGTATCATTCAGTTCGATAAGATAATTTTTAAGGAGCCTGAATTTGTCATCCGATGAATACTTTTTTGCGCTTATGTCAGGCAACATAAGGTTAAGGTCATACATTCAGTTCGCTTCCCCTTTCAACACATCTTGAAACGTTCAGTACAGTAACTTTTCCCGTGCCGCAAATACGCATTCTCAGGCATCCGCAACGAGGCGTAATAAAAGGAAGAGTATAAGATTTTGTATTTTCAACCGTAATGCTGCATTTTCTTTCCCACGTTCCCGAATTGTCATATTCAAACCACACCTGAACAGATGCGCCCTGCTCGCCTTTGAGCATTAAGGTGATTTTTGAATAATACTTGTTTCCCGGAAGCGACAGTCCCCAGAGTCCCGTTTCCGCCTGCCACGGTACACTGCTTTCGGCTGAATATCCGCCGAGAACAGAAGCAAAGTTTCCGTAAACGTTTTCGGCGTCGGCAATGCAAAGAAATCTGTTTGTGCCGTTTTCCGAAATAAAGTACAAATTGCAGTTGTGAGATGCAAATTCCTTAATATCAATTTGGTCTTCCTTGTGCCATAAACCCGATAATTCGTCATAAGTGAACAAATACCTTACATTGTTTTTGTTGCTCATACAGATGTAATATTTGTTTCCGAGAGCACCGGCAACGGCATCTTTGTAGTATTCTTCTCCGAGTTCATCGGAAATAAGAAGCGGTACGCCGCCTTCATAACTGCATACACCTGTCGGCGATTTGTAGTAAAGCGTTTCATTAAGTATTACAAGCGATTTTTCACTGCCCTTCTGAACACCTCGAAGAAAAACCGAATTAACCGAATACGGCGGATTGCTCCCGTATATTTTGTGAACACAGTTTTCTTTAAAGAAAAGAACGTTCCCCCTGAAACTTACCGCACCGGTAAAATTGCCGTCTGTTCCGACTGTTACGGCATAAGAATCGGTTGAAATACCCATAAAGCAATTAAAGTTTTTCGGATCTCCGAGTTTTGAAGCGTATATTACGTTGTTTCTTGAAGAACATCCCCAAAGTCTGTTTCCGTTTTCACAAATAAAGTCCATATCCGGAACTGTTCTTGAAACTGTAAGTGCGGATGTCTGTGTAATAACGTTTGAAATAATGCCCGTTACAACTATCGAATTTTCGGTTTTGTCCCACACGGTAAATGAGCCGTTGAAGCGGTTATCGGTTGCACCGCTTACAGTAATACCGTCATATTTTGAAAACTGCGAACCGATAAGCGGTGATGATATTTTAACGTAAGTTTCGGCAACCGGCATCCACATTCCGCTGTACGAGGAATACTGATTCAAACTGTTCGGTTCGGTAGCGGTGTCAAGCCACAAATCACCGTTTGAAGGATTCAGGGGAGATGTGCGTGATACCGTATAATTCTCATAAAGCGTTCCGTCTGCTTTGCAGAGTGAAAACGTTACCGTTCCGCTTGACGTAAAAGATGCATCAAGACTTCCGAAATCGGAAGTATCCGCTGTATCGACGTAAACTTTGTCGGGAAAAACTATAATTTTTGTACCCATAGATACAAACTGACGTTTTACGCTCATATCGGGAAATGTAAGTCCCTGAATACAGGTATCGCCGTACCACAACTTGCCGTTGTTGATAAAACACATTCTGTCTTTGGCAAAAAGTCCGTAAAGCGACGTACCGCTTATTCTGAATGTTCCCCGTTTATTGCGGGGTGACATAAGAGGAAACATATTGGAACTCATATTTATTTCATCAAAAAACTCATTTTCCCCCGCTTTAATATTTCTTCTGTAACCGCCGAAGCCCGTGATTATTTCTTCCGAAGTGCCGACATACGAGATTTGAGGGTTATACATATATTTTCCCCGCCTTCAGTTTCACATTGCTTTTTACAGGTTTCTCACGGTTAATAAAACCCGCAAGTTCATAATAAAGCCTGTTGAATACAGATGCCGAATTATTGTAACGGCCCGTTTCCGCATTCATATAATCGGTTTTCATAATGAGATATGCAGGATATATTTCAGAAAATGCCTCCGGTGCAAGAAGTTCGGTGCTTGTACTTGTTCTCGAAGTGTACCCGTTAAACTGTATATCGTAACGCTTTTTTAAAAGTTCTTCGTATATTTTCCAGTCAAGTTCGGAAAGCCATTCGATTTTCAGCGAAGCAGTAACGTCATTTCTTCTCTGTGAGTCAAAAAGCGATATTGCTTTTTCTATTGTCATGGTATCACTCCTTAAAGAGAGATATTTTTTTCGATATATTCCGCTGATACGGCAGCCATATCCTCGCTGTTCCTGATAACCTCGGCAAAACGCTCGGGGATTTCAACGGTTTTACCTGTCTGAACAAGAATTCTTTCGCCGTTTACGGCAATGAATCTTTCGGAATCATTTCTTGATTCTTTGGGAATAAACACGCTTACAAGTTTTTCTTTATTTGTTTTACTCATAATATTTCCTTTCATTTTCCCGCCTCCCGCCCTTCAGTTAAACTGCTAAATCAAATCAGTTTGCTGTTGCTGTCGAACTGAATGCGGAACCGCTTTCAATTCTTATCATATATTCTTCAACAAGACGTTTTGCGGTTTTAAGACCTTTCCAGCCGATAGAACTTCTCTGGTTAAGAGGGTCATTACCGTAGCCTTTCTGTTTTACAATGTGCTCAAGACCGCCGCCGGTAACTGTTGTTACACCGTAAGCGTCAGCACCGATTATAAGTGTGGCAAATGATGCACCGCCTTCGGCACCGCCCTCGCCGGGGTAAATTACGGCGTCATCCGATGCTGTAACAGCAGTATCAAGTGTAAGTTGAGTTGCTGTATTTGCGGTAACTTTTGCTTTCGTGCCGTTTATAATGACATATCTGCCTTTAAGTGCGTTTGCGGCAACCGTACCGCCGTCAAAAGTAACCGTTGTCGAAGCGGAAACTGCGCCGTTGACAGCGAGGTTTCTTGTACTACCCGCAAGATTTTCACCGCAGAATATTTTTGCTTCTGTGCTTTCAACAAAGCGTACACCGCCAAGACAGCCGATTTCACCGTTAAGCATATTTTCGGGAGAAGCATATTTCTGAACGTCCATCCACTGTGTACCTGCTTCCTGCATAAGGTCATAAGCAACGTAAGGATGAATAATACCGACATAATAACCGTCAATTTTAGGCGCATTCATCGCTTTGAGTTCAGCCGCAGCCTTAAAAACATCCTTAACACGAAGAAGTGATGTTGAATCAATTGCAGAACGTGATGTTACCGCAGTTTCGGTACCGCCCGAAACCTTGGGGCAGTAAAGAACGTTAGTGCCGCCGACAATTTCATTTCTTACTATGGTATCCATAGTAAGACCTGCCTGAGCAGAAAGTTGTTTTGTTGCTTCAACGATTGTGTTGTCAACTGCCGTAAGTTCGAGAAGGTCGGTCTGTTCAACGTAATCGCCGTACTGTTCAACAGATGCGCTTACCGATGAAACGTTAAGTTTCTGTCCGGAAGGTGTTACGCCTTCTGTAAGCGGTGTAAGTGCTTTGGGAAGTGATGAAAATTTACGGAATTCAATTATTTTACCGTCGTTTTTCGGAATATCACGTTTCTGTCCGAACTGGTCATGTACAAGGTACGGAGAAGCAAGCGTGATGAGTGTTTTATCATAAAATGTTTTCATTTCGGCAGAGAGATTGTTATCGCCTGTGCTGTTTATGTTGTCACCTGCCGCAAAAAGTTGAAGATTAAGTTTATATTCTTTCATTATTGTTCCTTTCCGAGCGAAGTCAGAACTTTACCTGCACCCCGCTCTCAACCTTTTTTAATATTTTTAAAATATCCTGTGAGGTCAAAGCATTGACATCGGTTTTTGAAACAATTCCGCTTTGTGAAACAAGACCGTTTTCAAGCGGTCTTAAAGACTTGCTTTCAAGTCCGCCGACAAGTTGTTCACGCACCGCTTTTGCCGTGTACGCCATTGCGCCGCTTAAAATGTCATCTTTGTGAACAGTTTCAAAAGCATCCTTTACCGTAACACCGTTCTTTATAAGTTTAGAAAACAACGGGTGTTTGAGTTCGTTTCTCAAATCAAAATCGGGATAAGTGCTTTTCAGCGCTTCGCCGTCTTTCACCCACGAAGAAACGATGTTTCTCATTTTCTGTTTTATTTCTTCTTCGGCATTACTGCTTTCGGAAACACCGTCTTCCTCATAATCACCGTCTTCCTCATAATCACCGTCAATGGCGGCGGAAATTGCGTCAAAATCATTCTTTTCAACGCCGTATTTTTCACAAATACGTTCAATAAGCGGTGACGCATTGTCGTAAAAATTTTCAAGTTCCTTTGTTCTTTTAAAACGTTTGTCAATGATTTGCTGAGTCCTGCGTGCGAAATCGTCTTTGTACTTGCCATTAATCAGTTCATCAAACGAAGTTTCGCCGCTTTCGGATTCATTTTCATTTACACCGTGACCGGCGGCATCACTTTCGTTTTCGCCCGTGTCGAAATTTACGCCGTCTGCATCCTCACCTGCAAATAACTGTAAATCAAGACTTTTCTGTGTAATTTTCTCCATAGTTTTTCCTTTCTTCATCGTCTTTCCGAAGTGTCATTTTCTTTGCAAAGTTTTTTCACATACTGTGAATTTATATAAAAAACCGCATTGCGCATTACGGTTTATTTAAGAATTACATTTTCGGGATATTCATCCGAAAGAGTACATAAACCCGTCAACACCGTATCGAATATCGCCTCAACTCTTTCTTCACCGAAGGAAAAAGGCAGAACTTCAAGGCACATATATCCGTCACGGACAATATTGCGAATAAATTTTGCTCTGTCGTCACTAACCTCATCCGAAATAGTGTTAAGAAGCGTAAATGCAAGGCAGGAAACCGCCGCACACACTATATCTTCACCTTTTTTTGAAAAACCGGAATGTCCTTCAATAATAATAAGGTGTCTGTCATAGTATTTCCGGTATAGAATTTCAGTCACCCGGAACGCCTCCGTTCATTCCCGATGCGCTTATTCTTGCAATTACTTCCGCTTTACCCTCAAAATCCATCATACTTATTGCCGTCAATGCCTGCTCGCAGTATTCCGGATTGAACATACCCGAATTGTAAAGTTGCAAAGCAAGTTCGTTCTGACTTATTTTTGAAAACGGACTTGATTTTTCACTTGAAACTTTTACATCGAATATCGGCTTTCTTGCACCTATTTCAACGCCGAAGATCCCCTCACGTTTTTTCGGTTTAATAAGTGCATTGTCATAAGAAACAAATTCTTCCGTGCCGTTCGGTGCTACGATTCTGAAAAATCTCGGTTCATCGTAAAACTGTCTTATCAGTTCTATTGCAAGAATATTGAGTTGTGAAAACGCTCTGTAACCGCCTTTCACCATATCTCTCGTCAGTTTGCCGCCCGCCTCCTGCAATGCCGCTATTGCCGACGCCGCAGTAACGCCGCTTGACACACCGCCCTGTGAAAAATCACGGTTACCGCTTGTTTCTTTGAGTTCATCTATCTTGCTGTTGAGTATGCCGAGATAGACTTCCGGAACAGTTGAAAGCCTTATTTCCCTTATACTGTCTTCACCGAGATTAGAGCCGTTTACATGAACAAAACTGTTACTCCAGTCAGCAAACTCCTCTTCATTAACAGCACCCGAAGAGTTAATGAAGAAACGGGGAACTGTCGCCATTGATGCCGATTTTACAATGGAATTGCCGAGCATATCAATTTGTTTCTGTGCGTCTTTCATAATATCTATGTAACCGAAGCCGCACGGAGTTCCTTCCTCCACAAACAAAGTGTCAAAAATAAACGGATATTCACCGTGGTCATAAAAACCTCTTTCTGCATACTGTGCGTCATTCTCCGAGGCATAAAGAATTTCACCGTTGCAGAATTTGCAGTAATGAAGAAGTGTTCTGCCGTTTTCATACACCTTGTAATACCAGTCAATAACAGCGCTTTTGCCGGCGGTATCGACCGTGTCGTCATAAACATAATGCGAAATTTCAATTCCCGAATCACCGAGTTTGCCGGAAAGAACGGGATACTGTGAAAGAAGCGTATCGTTATCAACAAGTTCAACGTGGAAAACGTTTTTACTGTTTTTAATATCCTTTACGCCGGGCTCCCAGAACAGGTTGAGAATGTCGACCTGTTTGATTTCAATGTCACCGAGTCCGCCGTTTTTCAAAGGATTCCAGAATATTCCGTAAACGGCAGTACCTGCTTTGAGTTTGTACCACCAAGCGTCACTGTAAATCTGTTCAAAATTATTGCGCTCAAAAACAACCGGCAGAATTTGCGATAACAGTTCAGCCGCCTTTTTGTCGCTCTGTTCTCTCGGCAGACAACTGATGCACGGAAAACTGTCCATAGCATCGGCATGCTTATTTGCTATTGAATTGAAAAGCCATGCTGATGCGGTTTCGTCACCGTCGCATTTTGCGTTTCGCAACTGTTCCCAATGACGCAGTTTAAACCACTGCTCGTTGTCAACTATACGTGATTCAAGATTTGTCTTGCCCTCTTTGTATTTTTTGAGAGTTTCAAGAGCTTTTTCGATTTCTTCTTCGGAAACAGTCTTTTTAACACTGATTTTTTCCGTTTCCGAATTTTTAATATTTCCCTGCTTTTTAAGTTCGTTATTTTCGTTCAACACATCACCTCATATCTTAAAATGAATATTTTCTGTAACGTTTTTTTGAGCAAAGGTCCAAAGGGTCATCATCCGTCTGCGTGTCAGATGCTTTTAATACGGGTGCAATCGGACGGGACATACACATATACCTCACTTCGTCTGCAATATGATCCTCACCGTCTGTATCAAGGTCTTCGGGATTAGTGTTACTGAATCGCAATTCGGGAAGAGTTCTTATAAAACCTCTGCAAATATTAAAAACGTACATCATCGGTATTCCGCCCTCGTCAAATGAAAGACGGTAATGAACCTGCATCCACCCGGGAAGTCTTTTATTATCGCCCTTACTGAAATAAATGCCGTATTTTACGGCTGTGTCGATTATTGCTTCACCTCTTGACGCATCCCATATTGACGGGTCAGCAACACCTTGAATGTTTTTGCCTTTGAGCCACCTGTGCTCACGTTCCGTTCTTGCAATTTCCGAAAATATTTTATCGGGCGACCACTTAACCCCCTCGTTCGGCGTTTTTGTACATCCGTAAAGTTCAAGTATTCTGTAAAGCCTGCCGTCATAATCGACCGCCCACCACGCACACGAAAAAGGTTTTGCGTACCCGAAGTCAAACGAACGGTAAATTGTCCAGTCAGGCGGTATTTCAAACGGTTCAATAACGTGTGTTCCGACACCGTCTGTGTAATGCTCTTTAATATCTCTGAACTCCTCAAAAAACTGACCGTCAAAAATATCCCAGTTACCGAAGCGGTGTGCCTGGCGGAGTTTTTCGGGCAAAGAGTCAAGAACTTTTACATATTCCGGATTTGTTTTCATAAGAACGGTATTATCGTCAACGGTTGCGGGAATATAATCATAATCGTTTTCATCCTCACCGTTTTCGTAATTGCCTTTTACAAAAAGCCGTTTGAACCAGTTGTGACCTACACCGCCCGGATTACCTGTAAAATACATTCTCGGTTTAAAATCGCTTCTCGTTGTTCTGTTGCAAGTCATTAAAAACTGAATCTGCATCCAGGTAAAATGAGTACACTCCTCAACGCCTATTACGTCATATTCCTGTCCCTGATACTGATATATATCGTTTTCCGAATCACAGTAACCGAGCCTTATTCTCGAACCGTTCGGAAAAATAAAAGCACGCTCATCTTTTTTGTATTTGGCAATTCCGTTCAAAAGAGCAAGCATCGGCAGTAAATGGTTTTCACGAAGTTCCGGAAGCGTTTTTCTGAGCAGCAGAAGTTTAAGCCCCGGATAATTAAACGCAAGCAATATGAACTTTGTTCTTAACGCCCACGATTTACCGCCGCCCCTTGCTCCGCCGTATCCGATAAACCTTTTTCGGCTTTCAAAAAACTGTTTTTGTTTAGGGTTCGGAGGCGAAACGGTAAACTCTTTCACTTTCCCCATTCCTCCGCATCTTTTTCAATTCGTATAATTACGCCGTCACAGTTACTCTGCGTACCGTCATATTCGCCTAACAAATCAAAAAGTTCTTTCAAAGCGCTTACGCTGTCTTTAAGAAATTTTCCGTCTACTTCCGGACTGCCTTTTTCTTTAAAATTTCTTCGTGCTCTTTTTGCAAGGTCGTCAACAAGTGCGCTCATATTTTTTGCCGCTGACGAAACCTTTTTCAGCCTTTCCTCATTATTTTCGGACATCAGTTTTCATTCCTTTCATAAAGGACCGCCACTACTCTGTGATGCGGACAGTTTCTGCCGCCGAATTTAGAGCAAAAATTTTCTTCATGTCTGACTTTTTCGGAATCCGTTATGAATCTGTGAATACATTCCGTTCCTTTAAGAGAGCCTTCGCACCTTATAAAACGCTCGCCTTCCTTAACGTAAAACGGACATTCAATCATCGCTTCAATGGTTTTCGACATAAATAATCCTCCATTTTTTCATAAAAATATCATTATTTTTTGTTGATGTACTATTTTAGGTATTGACAAACACCTGCAAACAGTATATATTTATCACAAGATTTGTACAGAGTTCCGTACTCACAACTGCATTATAGTACAGAGTTCTGTACTTTTCAACCCAAATAAGAACATTTGTTCGTTTTTCTGTGTTTTTTATAAACAATTACCAATAAACGGAGGTCTTTTTTGTGACAATGTATGAAAAAATACTTGAACTTTGCAACGAAAAAGGAATAAAGCCTGCTCAACTCAGCAAAGATGCAGGTGTTCCCAAGAGCACCATATCGGAATTAAAACAGGGAAGAACAAAAACGCTTTCCACACAGACGTTAAGTAAAATAGCAAACTATTTCGGTGTTTCACTCGGTTATTTTGATATAAATGATGAAGTAGACGATATTAAAGATGAATTGTTTGAAAAACGAAAACTTCTTTTTGATATGTCAAAAAAAGCAACACAGGAACAACTTGACACATTTCTTGTTATGTTTAAGGCTGTTATAAATGAAAATGACGGAGGAGAAAATTGAACGCTATTTTTGTAAGAGAAATGAAAATGCCGCTCACAATCAGGGCATACACGGTGCCCGATGCAAACGGCGATTTTAATATTTATTTGAATGAAGCGCTTTCGGAGGAAGCAAAGAAAAAAAGCCTTGAACACGAAAAGAAACACATTACAAGAAACGATTTTTCATCGAAACTTTCGGTAAAATTTATTGAAATTACACTTTAATAAAAACATTGAAATCAGCATGCTCATCTGCCGATACAAAAATAACTCCCGTATTAGTCAGCACAAATAACTTACGGGAGTTTTATTTTTTATAATATATACATTTAATAATTGTTTTTGTAAAGCAATAGGTTTATTTTATTAAAAGGTCTGCGTAAATCGGGTAATGGTCCGAAACACATCTGCCGTCAACGCCGTCTGTTACAACTCTGTAAACAAGGGCATTGAAATTCTCGTTAATCATAACGTAATCAATTATACTGTCTTTATGGGTTTCGGGACTTAAATCATGGAATGTGAGATAATCCATAGTATCTGCCGCTTTAAATTTTGAATCATAAAGAACACCGGAGTTAACCATTGAATTATATGTTTCACTCCCCTGTTTTACATTCATATCAGCGGTAAACACAACAGGTAAATCAGCATATTCTTTTGCTTTTTCGACAATCATCATAACACTGTGCTGACGTGCTTCTTCGCTTTTGTGGTCAAAATGAGAATTGATGTGAACATACTTTTCACCTGTTTCCCTGTTTTTAAGAACTACCCATGTGCATACACGTTTACACGCCGCACCCCAACCGAAAGAGGGCTTTTCGGGAGTTTCGGAAAGCCAGAATGTTCCGCTGTCAATCGCTTCATATTTTTCTTTCAAATAAAACACAGCAGAGTATTCACCGAGATTTTTTCCGTTATCTCTGCCGACACCTACATAACCGTACTCGTCGCCGATATTCTTTTTAAGGTCATCCATCCAACCCGGTGTTGCTTCCTGCACGCCCATTGAGTCAGGATGTCCCGCAAGTATTTCAGCACATACAATGTCAACACGGTCGGTTCGTGTTTCACTACCGACATTTGTGCAGCGCAGATTAAAGGACATTATGCGAATTGAATCATCTGCTTTTTCTTCAAAACCCGTAACATCATAAGTCGGCTCCGGTCTGTTTTTCAATATGCCGAAAATACCCGTTACCATTGTAATGAAACTGAGAATAATTGAAAATATACTTGTAAAAGCCGAATCATTATTCATATTATTTCCCCCATAAAAATACAGAGCAAATGCTCGTTTTTAAAAACATATGTTTTGAGCGTGCTCACATTATGCAATCTCTTTTAATATGAAAAATATCAATATCGAGCGTGCTCAACACAAGTAAAACCGATCTTGAAAATTTTATCGAAACTTATATCCGAAAAACATTGTGAGCACATTTTGACACGCTCATACATTTGGAGCACGCTCACAATAACCGTATCAAAATAAACATATCGTAACCCGGTTAAAAAGCGTGCTCATGTTACATAAATAATATACCGACACGGAAAGATGTCGTGATATTCCATCCTGTTTTTAAGAAGATTGCGGCAGATTTTCGTGTTATTAATCGCAAGCGTGCTTACAGCACGTGAGTTTATCGAATAACACGGAAAGATGTCGTGATATTCTTAAAAACCCTTCATTTTGGCGAGGTCTTTGTAGTTAATAAGTTCTATGCCGCAGGCTTTGATATGCTGCATTGTCTGCGGGTCGGAGAATAACTTGTGTTCCCATACACGACGGTGCCAGCAACCGGTAATACCTTTAAGTTCTTCACTTTCAAGAGCGGGGTGTATGTATGTTTCGGTAACACCGTTCGGGAAATGTTTATAAAGTTCATAAATATACTCTTTGAAATACTCATATTTCTCATTCTGCGGACCGTTCCAGTCACCGGGAATGAGGTAATCGGGCATTGCTACGCCGAGGCTGTTTGCATAAGCGGTAACCTGATCGAAAACGCCCTTAACGGCATCTTTGTCAACTTTAATTTCAAGCATATCGTTATCGAACATTTCAGAAGTGAATACGCTCGGGAAACGGAAAGGAAGTTTATATTCACCGCAAAGTGCAAGTGTAAGTTGAAGAATTTCAAATCTGCCCGTTTCAATACCGTAAAGTGAACCCATGTGGTTATCAAGGTGTGACGGTTCAATACCGAATGAACGGAAACGTTCTACCTGAGCACGAATTTCCGCTTCAACTTCTTTAAGGTCACAATTTTTTTCAAAATCGCATGACTCATAATACATAAAGCCTTCATCGTCACGAAGGGAGGATGTATTGTCGGTATTTACGGGACTCCATCTGTAATTGCCCCACTCGCTTGTAAATGTAAGGTGAACACCTATTGCGTGTTCTGGATGTTTTTTTGCCCACATAGCGGCATCTTTAGCCCAGCCGCAGGGTGTCATAATTGTAGATGAAGTGATTGCGCCTTTTTCAAGAAGATCCTCAACACCGAGGTTTGCGGAGCGGCACATACCGAAATCATCTGCGTTAATTATCAAATATTTATCCATTTTAAAAACCCCTTTAAGATTTTATTTTTTCTTACTGTTTGCTTCGTCAAAAAGGTCACTCATACCGGATATTTCTTTTTGTGTATTCTTTTCCGGTTGTTCACTTTTTTTGTTTTGTTCGGCTGCTTCGAGTTTTTCAACAGCCTTTTCCGTCTTTTTCTTTTTTGTTACAAATATAACGGCTATTGCTCCGAGAGCAACTATCCAGACAACCGCAATAACAATTATTATTTTAACAAGTTTACTGTCGCTGTCTTCGGCAACGGGTGAAATATTTTCTTCATTTTCAACTGTTACCGAAGGCTGAATATATTGCCCGGTATTTCCCTCACCGAGTTTTTTATCAAGGTAAAGAAGTTCAATTTTATCAATAACTTCGGGAGTAACAACACCGTCAACTTTAAGTCCGTTTTCCTGCTGAAGTTTTTTCACGAGGGCAACAGTGTCATCATCCATAATACCCGTAATGCCGTCAGGGCGAAGACCGTAGCCCGAATAAATGAATACCCATTGTATCCACCTGACTTCATCACCCTCATCACCGGGATTAAGAGTATCGGCAGGTTTTTCATAAGGAACTTCCGAAACATTCGCATCAATGGTAAGACCGTGTGTTGTACTCTCTTCGGAAACAACCTGCTGACTTTCGCTTTGCTCAATAACGAAAGGTGCGGCAGTTGTCTGCTCTGACGTAACCATCGGAACAATGGTTTGAATGTCATACGTTGACTGTTGAGCAGTAGTATTGTTTTTTCCGACCCCGCCGATTCCGCCTATAAGTTCACTGCCGATATTACCGAGACCGTCAATTATTCCGCTGACGTCAACGCTGCCTATACCACCGGCAATTTCACCGACTACATTGCTGATTTTACTGCCGACGCCCGGGTCCATGGTAATACCGTCTATTGCATTTTCGATTGCGTTATTCGTTTCACTTCCCATAAAAGATGAAACCAAATCGCCCAAAGCAAATGTATCGTTATTTGCGGAAGCGACAGTTATACCTGTTTTGCCGTTGTTTTTCAGAACAACCGAAAAACAAAATGAAAACGCAAGCAATAAACAACACGAAATTATAATTCTTTTTTTCACCTTATCACCTTCAGGTTATAAAAACACATTTTTATCTTTTGAATTATATCATATACATTTTTCCAATTCAATATTTTTCTTATTATCTTAACATTTATTAAGCAGAAATTTTACATCGATTTTTTTACAAAATATACAAAGGGGATGTAAAAAAAGCGCAGAACGCATAAAACTGTCTTTCAAGGGAGTTTTTAGGATAAACAATTTCAAAAAAACTCAAAGCCGCAAAAAAACATTGAGTTTTTTTACAGCCCATTTTTCGATAACAGTAAGTTTATTTTAAAACCATTTCCGGATTATTGAATATTTCCTCAAGTTTTGCAACAAACGGTTTTATTTCACCGAAATCAAGAGCACGGTGGTCGAAACAGATACAAATGGGAAGAATGTTTGAAGCCTTTATTTCATCCTCGCCCTTTTCGTTTGTAACAACAATGGGTTTTTTCTGCATTGCGCCTATTGCAATGGCGCAAACCTGCGGGGGAATAATCATTAAAAGACCGACTTCACCGGGAATACCTCTTGAAATTGAGCCGACATTTGAAACGGTGATTGTACCCTGTTTAAGGTCTGTATAAGTTATTTTGTCACAGTCGGGAATTTTGTCATATTCTTTTTTCTTCTCGCCTTTAAGTGTAACAACTCGGTGACGGGGATTTGTTTTCGAGCCGTACAAACGCTGAACCGCTTTAACAATGTGACCTTTTTTGAGACTTTCCATTGTGTCGTGTAAAGAAACCGAATAAAGCGCTTCCGCAAGATTTGTCTTTTCAAGTTTTCTGTTAATATCTTCAGCATATTCACTGATATTTTTCAATGAACGGTTGCCCATATCTTTCATGGTAATTGTCATCATATTCCCGTCGGGCAAAGTCCAGGGAACGGAAATATCAATATTGTCAAATTCGGTTATTTTTCCTCTGACAAGTTTTCTTTCAAAATGAATATGTGCGTTAAGTTGCGGAGCCGCTTTAATTGCTTCGGATATTGCTTTTAAAACGACCATATTAAGAGTAACGTGGTATTCATCCCCGACTTTTTCTTTGAATTCGGCGAACTTTTCCATAAAATGAGTAACATCCGGTTCATATAAATAACTGACGTGAGGTATGTTCTGCCAACTTTCGCTTGTCATGTTAGCAACAATTTTTCTTTGAATACCGAACCTTGTAATATCTGTTACTGCCATAAAAATCACGCCTTTCAGCAAATCTTAAGATTTCTTAAGCATTATATCAGATGATTTAGTGAATGTCAATTCACTTTTTAAAATTTATATTTATTTTACAAATTGTAAGACGAAAAATCAAATACTGAATATTATTTAATTATTGTTGCGTTTTTTCTATTATGGTATTATAATTATACCGTTTATATGATGTATTATTTTATACATTTTAAAATGATGTCTGTCAAACCGTCATAAATACACATTTTGAGGTAAAAAAATGAAAAAAGCGGTAAACAAAATACTTGTAAAACTTCACATAAAAAAAGCACCGCCCGATTTTCACGGCAAAGGAAAAGCGGGTAAACTTTCCCCTCCCGTAGAAGAAGTTCTCGGTAAAGAGGGTCTTGACACTTCTGCTCTTATTTTCAGCGTAAAAAGCGATATGAACAACAACGAAAAATTTGCCGAAAGTTACATAACTTTCGATGAAAAGGGGTTGTATTACGCTGAATTTAAAGAGGCGGATTTTACAGAAAAGAAAAAGAATAAAAAAAGAAAAAAAGAGCATGATTTCAAGCCGGAACTCGTAATGCTCGTTTCAACTCCCGTTGATGAAATAGATGAAATGTTTGTTGAACAGCACCTTACAACAGGTCAACTGACATATAAACATAACGGCGAATATTACTCAGTATGTTTTTTCACACTTTCTCAATTAAAACAGATTGAGGATTTCATACGTATTTTCAACGCATTTAAAGAGGGTAAAAATTACAGAAACTACATTGATGAAAGCAGTGAAGGAACGTGCAAAAAATGCGGAGCGCCCGTTCCGCCCGGAAGACCGTTTTGTGAAAAATGCGTCGGGAAAAGTTCAACAGTTAAAAGGCTTTTCAAATTTTTCAGCGAAGCAAAATTTAAAATGATATTCATTATTGTCGCAATACTTATTAAATCGGCAATAGATATTATTCTTCCGCAGTTCAGCACACAGAAACTTTATGATGAAGTACTTAATCCCGGTAATCCGCTTGGGTATGAAGCGCTTCTCTCCTCGCTCATAACACTTGTAATTACAATAGCGGGGTTGAAAATTGCCAATCAGATTTTCACACTTTTTTATCAATATGTTCTTGCGGGCATGCTTCCGAAGGTAATTTACAGCATAAAACTAAAAATATTTACGGCAATGCAAAAACTTTCGGTCGGTTTTTATACCGACAAGCAAACAGGCAACCTTATGGAGCGTGTCACGAGGGATTCAAATAATATTTACTGGTTTTTCGTAGACGGTTTTCCGTATGTTATAACAAGTGTGGTAACCGTAATAGGAATACTTGCAATAATGTTTATAACAAGTTGGAAACTTACGCTGTCAATACTTCTTTGCGCTTCCGTAATCGCAATAGGCTATCCGTTTTTTAACCGTGTATTCAGAAAACTTCATCACAGCGTATGGGTGCAGAACTCACATCTCACATCAAAAGTCAGCGACAACATAAACGGTCACCGCATAATCAAGGCGTTTTCAAAAGAAAACGAGGAATTATCGCAATTTGAAAAAATCAGTAATGAACTGATGAATTCCGAAATAAAAGTTTCAAATACCGAAGCAACCGTTTACCCGTTACTTTCTATCATTGTTTATCTTCTCGGTGCAATAGTTCTCGGTTACGGCGGCGTTCTTGCGGTAAAATACAATGAACTGACAGTCGGACAACTTTTAAAATTTGTTGTATACCTTCAAATGCTTCAACAACCCGTTGACTTTCTTGCGTGGGTAACAAACTGGTGGGCACGCTGTGTTGATTCCGCCCAGCGTGTATTTGAAATAATGGATACCGAACCCGATGTAAAAGAAAAGGAAGATGCAACCGAACTTCCCGAAATAAAAGGCGAAATAGAACTTTCGGAACTTATGTTCCAATATGAGCCGGCACGTCCCGTAATAAAAAATCTTTCGCTTAAAGTCGAAGCAGGTGAAATGCTCGGTATTGTCGGTAAAACCGGAGCGGGAAAAACCACGATTTCAAATCTTATTGCCCGTCTTTACGACCCGAAAGAAGGCGTTGTTAAAATTGACGGTGTTGATGTTAAAGATATGAAAATGCGCCAGATAAGAGATAACATCGGCATTGTTTCACAGGATATTTTCCTTTTCATGGGAACTATTGCCGACAACATTCGCTACGCACGACCCGATGCAACGGATGACGAAGTTATTGCCGCCGCAAAAGCCGCATCCGCACACGGATTTATTACCAAACTGCCCGACGGCTATGAAACGTCTGTCGGCTCCGGCGGTCAGGGACTTTCGGGCGGCGAACGTCAGCGAATATCAATCGCAAGAACAATTATACAAAACCCGAAAATACTTATTCTTGACGAAGCAACCGCCGCAATGGATACAGAAACCGAAAGAAACATACAAAACGCCCTTTTTGAACTGAAAAGCGGCAGAACGACAATCGCAATAGCACACAGGCTTTCAACACTTCGTGATGCGGACAAACTTGCGGTTATTGAAAACGGCGAATGTATTGAATTCGGAACATACGAAGAACTTATGAATAAACAGGGCGATTATTATAAAATGTTCAAACTTCAGGAAGAAGCGCTAAAATTCATAGGTATAGGTGAAAACGAAGAGAAAAAAGACGATGAGGAGGAGAAAAATGAACGGCACTGATAAACTTACGCTTTCCTTTTTAACCGACAGCGATGTTGTATTTTCTCATAATGATAACGGATTTCTTATTATGACGCTTTCGGGTGAAAACAAAGGCAGAGTAAACCTCAAAAGAAGTTACCCGTATGCCATGCCCGAAGAATATATATGTGTACTTGACACCGATGACAAAGAAATCGGAATAATAAGAGATATAAAAAATCTTGACGGCAAATCTTACGAAGAAGCAAAAAAAGAACTTGAACTTCGTTACTACTGTCCCGTAATATCGGAAATAAAATCAGTTAAAGAAAAAATGGGACATTTTTACTTCGACACAATTTGTGAAAAAAGGCCTAAAAACTTTACCGTACGAAACATCACAAGCAGCATACGCTTTATAAGTGATGATACGCTTCTTATTTTTGATATGGACGGAAACAGATACATTATCGAAAACTTTTCAAAAATCGAAACAAAAAGCCGCAAACTTTTAGAACCGTATTTATATTGATATGAAAGAAATAACAGTAAATTTTGATTTAACCGAAAACGGAGCCGTATGTGACGGTACAATAAGCCTGAAAGAAGGCATACTTACTGTTTTATGCGGCACATCAAAACGTGAATATCCGCTTGACGGTATTGAGGAAGCCGTACAGTTTACCGACGTAGGCTGCGGCAGACTTGAACTGAAAACAAAGGGCGGAAATGAAGACGGGAGCGACAACATTCCGGTTTGCCGCTTCTCAATGAGTTATGTTTACGAAATAGGCGAACTTGTAAAAGTAATAAATTATTACCTGAAAAAAGGTGAACTGCTCGAAATAAACAATGCCGGCAGTCCTGTATGTCCGAAATGTCACAGGCATCTTTTAAAAGGAATGAACGTGTGCGTCTTCTGTGTAAAAAAATCTTATGTGTTTATGAGAGCGCTGACATATTTCAAACCGTATGCCGGCAAAGTAATTTTTGCGGGCATACTTCTTACAATCGCAAACGTACTTAACGCCATACTCCCCCTTTTCAACAGTATGCTTCTTGACGATTATCTTCTGCCGACGGAAGATGCTTCGCCTTATTTCTCCTCAAGAGTTACGGGCATAATAGTCACCGTTCTCGCAATGGCGGGTATATTCGCACTTTCAAAATTTGTCAATATGTTCAGCGCACGAATATCAAACCGTGTAGGCTCAAATTTTTCGAGAGATTTGAGAATGCTCATCTATGACAAAATTCAGACTCTTTCACTTTCTTCAATGTCACGGAAAACATCAGGTAATCTTATTCACCGTGTAACAAAAGATACCGAGAGAATAAAAGACTTTTTTAATGAGCAGGGGCGGTATCTTATTGAGCAGATAATAATGTTCATTGTAGTTATTACAATACTTCTCTGCACAAACGTCACTCTTACACTTCTTGTGCTTATTCCCGTACCTTTGGGAGTATTGCTTATGATGCGCTTTCACCGTTCAACACGTAGCCGTTATGAACGCCAGTGGCGTGTTGACTCCAAGGCAACTTCTATACTTCATGACATAATCAAAGGCATAAGAGTTGTAAAATCTTTCGGTAATGAGGAAAGAGAAATAGCCAAATTTTCAAAAGTTTCAAAAGACCTTGCCGAAGTCTCCGCTTCAAATGAAAAATACTGGGCAGTCACATTTCCTTTTGCGGGAAATATAATGGCACTCGGCGAATTTTTTGTTCTTATTATAGGCGGCAAAATGGTGCTTGACGGCACGCTCACACTCGGTGAACTTGTGCGTTTCAACCTTTATCTTGCATACCTTTATACACCTATAAGATGGTTTTCGGTATTACCCAGAAGAATTGCAGACGCTTCGACAAGTCTTCTCAAACTTTATGAAATAATTGATGAACCCGTAAAAATGACCGATTCCGAAAATCCCGAAAAGGTTAACGCCTCCGAGCCTATCGAATTTAAAAACGTTGACTTCGGGTACAAATCGTATGAACTTGTTCTTAAAGATATAAACCTGAAAATCGAACCCGGCGAAATGATAGGACTTGTCGGTCATTCGGGCGCAGGTAAATCAACGCTTATTAACCTTTGTATGCGCCTTTACGACCCGTCAATGGGCTCAATTACAATCGGCGGAAAAGATTTACGTTCTTTTGACCAGCAGGAATTGAGAAACAACATCGGCGTTGTATTTCAGGAAACGTATCTTTTCTCGGGCAGCGTTTTCGATAACATAGCATACGCCCGTCAGAATGCTTCGCCGGATGAAGTTATAGCGGCGGCAAAAGCCGCAAACGCACACGAGTTTATTATTAAACTTCCCGACGGTTATAACACGGTAATCGGTGAAAACGGGCACACTCTTTCGGGCGGTGAACGGCAGAGACTGTCAATAGCAAGAGCAATTCTTAAGAATCCGCAGATTCTTATTCTTGACGAAGCGACAAGTTCTCTTGACCCCGAAACGGAAATAAAAATTCAGGAAGCACTTACACGCCTTACAGAAGGCAGAACAACAATCGCAATAGCGCACAGGCTTGCAACGCTTCGCAACGCCGACAGACTTGTAGTATTGGAAAAAGGAAAAATAGCGCAAATCGGTTCTCATGAAGAACTTATGAATGTTGACGGCATATACAAAAATCTTGTTATGGCGCAGCGTCAGACCGCAAAATTAAAATAATTATTATTGAATAATGCAACTGAAAAGCAATAAAATAAGTAAATGAAAAAATTTATTAAAACATTAATATGCATCATTCTTGCCGTAATACTGTCATGTTCTGCCGCATACCCTTATGTAATAAAAAAATACGGTGACATAAGCGTACAGACAATCGGTACCAAAACAACCGATGACATAAGCCTTATTGCAGAACGTCAGAAACGGCGTGAAGAAAACGAAATAAGAATAATGAGCGCAAATCTTTTTGCCGATTATGAAGGGTTCGGCGGAAGTATTGTTACACCGAGAGCATCACAGTTCATTGCCGTTCGTGAAGCATTTTCACCCGATGTTGTTGCATTGCAGGAAATGAGTTTTAACTGGTACTGCTGTTTACAGAACAACGACGGCAGTTATAAAATGGTACGCCCGTTATCTACATTTATACTTATGAAAATGACGGCGTTGATTTACAATGCCGAAAAAATGCGGCTTATTAAATCGGGCGACATTGAATATGAAAACAGCGATGATATAAGAACACGCCGTGCAGTATGGGGAATGTTTTCACAAAGGAATACGGGAAAAACTTTTATAGTCGTTTCCACTCACCTGAGTTTTCTCGGTGAAAGCGGCTCCGGTTCAACTCTTGAAACAATAGAAGCGCAGGCAGATGCGCTTTCGGTACTTGTTAAAACTCTGGAAAACGAAAACAACTGCCCCGTAATAATTGCCGGCGATTTTAACGCAAAAGAAAGTTCCGGCGTTGACAATACGCAGAGCGCAAGTGAAGTTTATGAAAAACTCGCAAAAAAATACAGCGATGTAAGATTTTCTTCGAAAGAACAGTTTTACGGCACCGAAAAGACCGTAAAAAGCCTTCTTAATGACCATATATTTATAAAAGGCGACGTTCAATGTGCGGCGTATTCCGTACTTTCGTTCAAATGCCTTGAAAGTATGAGTGACCACTACCCTATTTTTGCAGATGTGAGATTATGAAAAAATACTGTTAATTCTATTGACATTTTTAGTATGTTTTACTAAAATATAAAAGTGTTAATAATTTATTAATAAAGGAGAAACAGATATGGATCTAAAAAAACTTATCGACAAAAAGAATGAGTCCGCTCAGTATATGATCGATGAGATCACTCACATTTGTAAAGATATGCCCAAACGCGGTCCGGGTTCAGACGGCGAAAGAATTGCCTGCGAATATATGGCAGATGTTCTTAAAAAAGATTGCGGCTGCGAAGAAGTCAGCATAGAATCTTTCAAAGAAAATCCCGGTTCTTTCTTCGGGTGGATTTACATAACCATCACCTGCGTTATTATTGCCGCAGCACTTCTTGTGCTCAGCGTGTTAAAAGGCATTTCTTTCCTTCCCGTTATTTCAATTATTCTTATTGTATTCGGTCTTTCAATCGCATTTTTACAGTTCGGTCTTTATAAAAAGACAGTTGACTTTTTATTCCCCGAAAAAACGGGTACAAACGTTACCGCTATGAAAAAATGCTCAGGCGAAGTTAAACGCCGCATAATCTTCAACGGTCACCCCGACGCTGCATGGGAATGGCCCGTAAACTACGCTCTCGGCGGTGTAGGCTTTGAAAGTCACGCAATAATCTGTGCTGTCGGCGCAGTTTATTACATAGTTCTTTCGGCACTTTACCTCGGCGGACACGACATTAAATCCGCTGCTCTCTGGGGACTTCTTTTCCTGCCTTTCTGGGTTGGTCTTTACTTTATGTGGAATAAACACAAAATCGTTGACGGCGCAAACGACAACCTTTCCGGCTGCTATATGGGTATTGCAATTCTCAAAGCACTCAAAGATGAAGGAATTACTCTTGAAAACACAGAAGTAGGCGTAATTCTTACAGGCTCTGAAGAAGCAGGTCTTCGCGGCGGTAAAGCATGGTGCGAAGCACACAAAGGCGAATATCAGGATGTTCCCACATTCATTTATTCTTATGACACAATTCACGACCCCAAATATCTTCTTGTAAACTACCGTGACCTTAACGCAACGGTAAAGGCTGACAAAGACGTTTCCGACCTCTTTATGGAAGCGGCAAAAGACCTTAACGTTCTTTGCAACAAAGGTATGGTTCCCCCGCTCGGCGGCGCTACCGACAACGCAGCATTCGCTCAGGGCGGTTTCAGATCAACAGGTATTACAGGTCTTAACCACAAACTTGAAGATTATTACCACACAAGAAGAGACTCTTATGACAATATGAATCTTCAGGGACTTGCAGACTGCTATGCAGTAAGCGTAAAAGTTCTTGAAAAATTTGATGACGGCGCAAAGCAATAATCAATAACTCTCTAAAACCAAAATACTTTACAAAAGACTTTCCGGATGATAAATCGGGAAAGTCTTTTATTATTGAAATATATCATTGAATTTATGTTTTATTTATGCTACAATATTTTCCGGCAAATCAAGGGAAACAGGTGCAAATCCTGTACGGGCACGCCGCCGTGATATGTATTATTTTTTATCTATCCCCTGCCGCACGGGGAAAAAAGCCATTGGGTATTAAAATCGTTACCTGAGAAGGCGATAAAAAAGCATTTAGTCGAAAGACCTGTTTTGTCATAACCGTATAACTCCGTAATCCGCGAGTGCCGGTAATTCGGGAAATTATTATGCGGTAATATATTTAAGGAGCAAAACTTATGAAAAAAACAAACAGATTTTTCCGTTTGTTTACCGTTGTGCTTTCATTTGCGCTTATTGCGGCTGTTGCGCTTTCATTGTCTGCCTGCGGAAAAACAAACACACAAACACCCTTATCAACAGAAGAAGCAATTTCAAACGACATTTCCGTTTCAACCGAAACTCCGTCTGACGCTTCAAAAAAAGCAACCGAACTCGGCGAAGGAAAAACTTCTTTCAATCTCACCGTTACAGATGCCGACGGAAAAGATACTTCATTTGTTATAAAAACAGATGAAAAAACCGTAGGTGCGGCACTTGTTGCGCTCAAACTCATTTCCGGCGAAGACGGTCAGTACGGTCTGTACATAAAAGAAGTAAACGGCATTACTGCCGATTATGACAAAGACGGTACATATTGGGCATTTTATGTAAACGGCGAATATGCAACAGCCGGTATTGACCTTACCGACATCACCGAAGGCGCATCTTACGCATTAAAAGTCGAAAAAGGATGAAACTTAAAATAAAAGAAACTGCGGTATTCGCTCTTTTAGGCGCAATAATGTACGCTTCAAAAGTTGCAATGCAGTTTTTGCCGAACATCCATATTGTTGCGGCGCTCATTACAGCATACACAATTTGTTTCAGAAAAAAAGCGCTTTACCCTATTTATATTTACATATTCCTTGAAGGTCTTTTCGGCGGCTTTACTCAATGGTGGATTCCGTACCTTTATATATGGACAATCCTTTGGGGTGTTATAATGCTTTTGCCGAAAAATATGAAACCGAAAATTGCAACACCGGTTTATATGACGGTGTGCGGCTTGCACGGTCTTCTGTTTGGAACGCTCTTCGCTCCGGCACAGGCATTACTTTTCGGTCTTGATTTTAAAGGGACAATTTCATGGATAGCGGCAGGGCTTCCGTTCGATGCAATTCACGGAATAAGCAACTTTTTTATGGCACTTCTTGTTGTGCCGCTCGTGAAACTTATTAACAGAACCTGTAAAGATATATTGTAAAAAGGTACAAATGTTATCATATTCGTAACGAATAGTCAACAATATTGTATAAATAAAACAATTAAATATTCAATTATACACATATACTATAAAAAGCGGACTTTCCCGAAAAGGAAAATCCGCTTTTGTTTTTGATAAGTAATTGATTAAAAATTCCCGCCGTTCCAGCCCCAATGGGTAACTTCGCCGTATTTAATATAAACTCTGTCACCTTTTATTGAAAGTACATTTTCCATAATACTGCAAATAGTGTCGCTCATTTCGTCGAAAGCAGAATCAGTACCCTTACCGAGAAGCGAAACCTGAAGCATAGCACAGTCTGAGGAGTTGTCGCCGGAAAACCACATTGAAGCGCCGTCTTCAATGTTCACCATAAGCCATCTTTCGGTCTTTCCGGGGAAACACTCTATTGCTTTACCGAACTCTGTTTTAAGTTGATTTTTCAAAGAATCGTCCAACTTTTTTGTTGTTTTCAAATCAATATAAGGCATTAAAATACACCTCCGAAAATTAAAAAATAACGTTAAACACTACCGCAACAATACCGGCAGCCATCAGAAATGCAAGGAATAACGCAAGACCTCGAACTAATTTTTTTGACATCATTGTTCTATACCTAAAATTCCTTTCATTGCTTCTGAAACTTTTACTATTTCTTTTGCGGCGTTTTCTCTTGAATCGGCTTTTGCCGTAATGTAAATTTTTATCTTCGGTTCAGTACCCGACGGTCTTACAATAGCGGTATTGCCGTTTTCACATCTGTATGAAAGAACGTTTGAAACGGGAAGACCGGTTTTCCCTTTTTCGCCGCTTACAAGGTCGTGTGTTTCGCCTGTTTTGTAATCACCTGTCCAGATAACTCTGCTACCTGCGATTTCTGCGGGAGCATTGTTTCTGAGGCTTTCCATCATATCAGCCATTTTCTTCATTCCGCTTGCGCCTTCAAACGTGTAGTTGTCAAGTTGATTGAGATAATAGCCGTATTTTTTATAGATGCTCTCCATAAACTGCCACAATGTAAGCCCCTGTGTTTTGTAATATGCCGCCATTTCACAAACGAGCATTGCGGCTACAACACCGTCTTTGTCACGGGCGTGAGTGCCTGCAAGGTAGCCGTAACTTTCTTCCATTCCGAGAATGTAGCGGTCCATTTCACCTTTTTCTTCAAGTTCCGTAACGCATTCGCCGATATACTTAAAACCTGTGAGCAGGTCATACATCTCAGCGCCGTATTCTTTACAGATTGCGGTAATTAAAGGTGTTGTAACTATTGTTTTAACCATAACCGGTTTTTCGGGAAGTTCGTTTCTGCTTTTAAGGGTCGAAAGCATATACTCCGAAAGCATTGCGCCGACTTCGTTACCCGTCATAAGTTTGTATTCGCCGCCGTCACGGACAGCAATGCCGACACGGTCACAGTCGGGGTCAGTCGCTATCATAAGGTCTGCCTTAAAATCATCTGTAAGTGAAAGACCTTCTTCAAACACCTGACGAATTTCGGGGTTCGGATAAGGACAGGTCGGGAAGTTGCCGTTAGGTTTTTCCTGACTTTTTACGACTTCAAGTTCTTTAACACCGAGTTTTTTGAGGACTTTGCGAACAGGCTTGTTGCCCGTACCGTTAAGAGGTGTATAAAGAACTTTAATACCCGATTTTGCAACAACATCTTTATTAAGTGATTTTGAAAGAACTGCTTCAAAGAACTCATCTTTAAGCCAGTCTTCAATATAATCAACCATATCTTCCGCAAGAGCGTCTTCAAAATCCATACGTTTTACGCCGTCGAACATATCAACCTGTTTCATATATTCATAAGTCTTTGCGGCGGCTTCGTCGGTTATCTGGTATCCGTGTGGTTCATAACACTTGTAGCCGTTATATTTTGACGGATTGTGACTTGCGGTAAGCACAATACCCGAAGAACATCCGAGGCGCCTTACAGCGAATGAAAGCATAGGCGTAGGCATAAGTTCGGGATAAATATAAACTTTTATTCCGTTTGCGGCAAGAACGCCTGCCGCAACCTCTGCGAATTTGTCGGATTTTATTCTTGAATCATAAGCAATGGCAACGCTCGGCTCTTCAAACGTTTCGTTAAGATAGTTTGCAAGACCTTGTGTGGCCTGCCCTACCGTGTATACGTTCAGTCTGTTTGTACCTGCACCTATAACACCTCGCAGACCGCCCGTTCCGAATTCAAGGTTTTTATAAAATCTGTCGGAAATTTCATCATCATTTCCCTTGACGGATTCAAGTTCTTCTATAAGGTCTTTGTCAAGGACAGCCTTTTCGCACCAAAGCGAATAAAGCGCTTTTACATCATTCATTGAAGTCATCCTTTCAATGTTCTATTGAATTTGTAATTATTTTACCACTTTTTGTTAATAAAATCAATCATTTATAAAGTTTGTTCTTTTTTTAGGTTCACTTTCGGGAACAGCAATTCCGGCATTTCTGCCCGCTTCGATATTTTTAAGAAGCCACGCCATATTTTTACCGAGAGTTCTCATAATCTGAAGACCTTCCTCATCTTTAAGAACATCTTCCGCTTTTGCGCCGTGTACCATATTCCAGTATTGAGAAGAAACAACGGGCATATTGTTTATCATAAAATATTTGTTAAGTACGTCAAGCGAAGCGGTAGTTCCCGCCCTGCGGCACGAAACAACAGCCGCACCTGGTTTATAGGCGAAAAACTTACTGCCTGCATAAAATGCTCTGTCAAGAACGGCACACAATGCACCTGCCGGTGAAGCATAATGAACGGGAGAGCCGAAAACAAAGCCGTCGGCATCTTTTGCCTTGTCAATAAGAGTATTGACAACATCGTCGGAAAATACGCAATACCCGTCATTATTTGCACAGCCGCCACACCCGATACATCCGCGCACGGGCGATTTGCCGATATTAAAAATTTCAGCCTCTACACCGTTCTGTTCAAGCGTATTTTTAATTTCGTTAAGTGCTGTAAATGTGCATCCGTTTTCGTGAGGTCCGCCGTTTACAAGTAAAACTTTCATATAAATTATCCTTTCAAAATCGGGCAGTTACATAAATTTCATATACTGCCGTTGTTCATTCTATTTTATTCATCCGCAGGAACATTTATTAAATCAACTTCAGTATATTCCCTGCCGAGTGCAGGAAGAACTTTATTTTTAAGGTCTTGCGTGCTGAATTTTACAGTAGCGGAGTTTACACACGGATGACACGCAAACCACTTTTCATCAAACAAACTTTTTTCAATAAGAAGATTGACTTTTTTCTCTTTGTCAAACATCAGAGAAAGAACCGTTAAAGAGCCGGGTGAAACGTTAAGAAGTTCTTCCATCTGTTCGCCGCTTGCAAAAGAAAGGCGTGAAGAATTTATCTGTGCGGAAAGATGTTTTGTCTTAAATGTTAAATCACCGGGAATAAGCAACATATAAAAAACAGTCTGCTGACGGTTGCAAAGAAGAAGATTTTTGCATATTTTAGCATCAATAACCTTTTCTACTTCTTCGCAAAGTTCTATTGTTGCGGCTTCGTCATGCTCGGCACGAACATAATCGACACCATTTTCTTCAAGGAACAAATAAGATTTCATTTCCTTTTCGGCTTTTGTATTTTCGGGATGCACTTTAAAAAGTTCTTTGTTAATATACATAAAAAATCACCGTGACAATTATAAATCATCACGGTGAGATAGTCAAGTAAACAAGAACACGTAAAACATATCGGTTGTAATAATCAAACTTTAAGCGTTTTTTCAGCCGCTTCCCGCAGACAAAAACCCGTAAGAATTACTGCGTCGGAGTTGTACTCATCAAGTTTAATATTCAATGAATTTTTGTTTTCATTACACGGATTTTCAAGGCAGGCGTAAATAAGGTCGAGCAAATCACACGCTTTGCCGAATTTTTCATTCCATTTTTTAAGTTCAAAGAAAAGCGGAACAGTCATATCACAAAGCATATTAAAACAGTCTCTGCATCTGTCTTTATATTCTTTGAGTAAAGAAAGCGCATCTTCTTTTTCACCTTTATTATAAAGGAAAAATACACGGTACAGCGTGTCACTCATATATGCAGAACTGTATTTTGAAAGACACGAAACGCCGAGGTGGTCGGCAAAATATGAAAACAATTCCGCTTTTTCGCCTAAAACCGTTTTTTGAGCGTTTTTAAGCGACTTTTCTTTATCGTACGCAATCGGATTCCAAAGATAATCACAAACCGTCAGAAGCGGTATTTTTGAACATTCGGCGTATTCCATAACATTTGAAATAAGACCTTCGGAATGAAGATAAAGTTCTTTATCCCTGCCCTCAAGCCCTCCGAGGTGCATTTCCTGAAACATTTCACAATCGTTTACGGGGAAATTATCCCAATAAAGCGGTTTATGACACGAACTCATAAATAGTTCGTCAGCCTCACGGCAGGTAAGAACACGGGAGCATATTTCGGCACCCGTCCAGAAAAGCGAAACATCCGACGGAATTGAGGAACCGAATTTTGAAATGTAGAACGCTTTTCCGTCACCGCTGTACTGTGTCGGGCAGACTGTAAGATGAATATTTTCGTCAATCTTTTTCAAAGCATCATACACTTTGTTCACAAGGTCAATATGTGCATAAACTATGCTTTCGTATTTTTCGCTGTCGCTTTCATACTGAAATTCCCAAAGAATGTCATCTAATAAAAGCCCGAAGTTCTTAACGCCGACATTATATAACTGCAAAAATTTATTTGTTAATTTATTAAAATCAGTATCGGAAGTGTAGCAGTAAGAAAGGCCCGGACCTACGCACCAGTTAAAATCAAGATAATTTGAAGAAGCAAAATCAATAAGTTCCTTTATTTCGGACAGTTCTTTTTCCGGATAAAGAACATCCCATTTTTCACGGTGGTAAACGTCATCTTTCGGCGCATAGTAATATGTATTCATACCGTTTTCCGCCATAAGTTCCATAACAGAAAGGCGTTTTTCGTGCGCCCATGTTTTACCGTAAAAACCTTCTATATATCCCCTTTTTGAAAAAAGCGGATAATCTTCTATTTCACCTGTGAAAAGTTCACCGTTTAATGTCAGTTTAACAAAAGTATTCACTGCCCTGAAAACGCCTTTTTTCGTTGACGCTTCAATAAGTGCACCGTTTTCACAAAGTGTAATGAAATATTTTTCATCGGTAAGGCGTGACAGTTCATTTATATATGACGTTTTTTCGCTGTCGGTTACTTTTATTTCAATTATGTAGCCGTTATCACATACGCATATACCGTTTTTCTCAAAAAGGTATTTTACAAAATCCGTTTCGTCACCTGCAAACGAAAAACAGGCAGGTGTATTTAACGGTTTGTTCTTTATAATTTTGCGTGGTATGGGATGAATCATAAATGAAGCACCTCTCCGTTATATTTTTCAAGTAATTTTTTATTTATTTCATCGCCGCCGTCAATGTTACTGCTTGAAAAATGGTCGGGAACAAAACCGTCTTTCAAACATTCCTCAACCGCTTCGGTAACAACGCAGTTTAAAAGAAATGCACCGATTACCGTAGAGGTGGGACTGATTTTACCTTCAAGACCGTCTAAACTAATGCACGCATCACCGTAAACGCCCATATTATCAAGCACAACATCGGCAAATTCGTAAAGTTTTTTACCGCTTCTGTGGCGTGAAGCACCCGTCAAAGTATGCTCCATATTCGTAAGCGCAATTATTTTAAGACCGTTTTTTCTGCAAAGGTCTGCCATATCGACAATAACACCGTTTCTGCCCGAATTTGAAATGATAACTATTACGTCATCTTTTTTCATTTTATAACGTTCAAAAAGTATTTCGGCATAACCCTCAAGGCGTTCTATTTCGGTGCTTTTTGAAGCGGATTCGTGAAGCATTAAAGATGTTTCGAGAATCGGTTGAATTTTCACAAGACCGCCCGCTCTGTAAAACAGTTCCTCGGAGAGCATGTGCGAATGACCTGTGCCGAAAAGAAAAATGTTATTACCGTTTTTTATTGCACCTGCGAAAAGTTCAGCCGCTTTTTCAATACTCCCTGCGCCCTCATTTTTTTCTCTTTCAATTATTTTTTCAACGGTTTCAATATATTCAACATATTTTTTCATGGAAAGCACCCTCTGTTACAGTTTATAACTTTCAAATAATGCGCCGTTTTCGGGCGGAGTGTCAAGAAGCGAAACATCAATATCGGGAAAATCATTTTTCAATAACTCGGCGAACTCATTTTTAAACATAACGGAATTTTGAAAAACGCCGCCGTAAAGAAAAACAGGCGTATTTTTTCCGAGTGAACAAACAAGCGGTTTTACGGTATTGTAAAGCGCTTTACATTCGTTTTTCAATATATCCGAACATATCAAATCGCCGTTTTGCGCCTTTTTGTCAACAAGCAAAGAAAGTGATGCGATTTTTTCTTTTGTGGTGTCTTTGCCGTAAATAAAGTCAGTAAGATGTGAAAAATTTTCTATTCCCAACTTTACACATATTTCAGAAATAAGATTTTCACAACTTCCGTTGTCATATTCATAAACCGCTTTTTTCAAAAGCGAAACTGCAATAGAATATGCCGAGCCTTCATCACCTAAAATGTGCCCCCAGCCGCCCCGTTTTGAAATGTTGCCTTTTTCGTCTTCGCCTATCGCCATTGAGCCTGTTCCGCTTATGACAACTATTTTGGAACCGTCACATTCGGCTGATTTAAGCGCAACGTACAAATCGCTGTTCATACCGATTTTTCGTGCGTTTAAAATACCGTCTGTAAAATCACGAATTATTTTTTCATTCGCTTCACATTCAAGTGCCGATGAGCCGATAAAAACGTTTTCAAATTCACAAACGCCGAGTTTTTCCGATATTCTGTCAATAATTTCTTTGAAATTTTCACGTGCCTTTTCCATACCGACAGAATAAAAATTCACGGTAGCGCCGGTTTCTTTTAAAAGTATGTTTTTGTTTTCATCGCCTGCCGC
This sequence comes from Acutalibacteraceae bacterium, assembly GCA_045598225.1. Lineage (GTDB taxonomy): Bacteria > Bacillota > Clostridia > Oscillospirales > Acutalibacteraceae > DTU089. The sequence goes on from JAZLLP010000002.1 coordinate 59,196, forward strand.
AACAATTGTTTTCGTGCCGCCGCCGTCAATTCCGAGATAAATCATAATTCTTTCGCAGTCAAAAACTTACTGCGTTACTCCTTCCGGCTGTTTTTTAACCGAATGTTTATCAAGTTCTTTTTTCATTTCAACAAATCCGCCGTTTATTGATGAGCCTGCATATTTTCCGAGCGAAACAAATTCATGATAATGGTCCTCGGGGTCGCCCAGAGTGTAATCATTATCGGGAACAATGTAGCCGACAGCGTCATTTGCAAGTCCGAAAGCGTATATATCCTCACCGAATATTTCACGGAGTGTAGGATATTGAAAATCCGTACTTTTTGCCGCACCCTCCGCTTTAAGCGATGCACCGCCCGTAAGAAGATCGGGACAGTATTCACCGGGAACGAGTGCAACTTTGAACTCTTTGCCGAACTCAATGTAACCTATTTCCGTAAACACGCTGTAACGGTTTTTACCCTCTTTAAGCACTTTATAATCGGCAAGGTTAAGTTTTCCCGCCGCGCGGAATATCGGGTTTGTAACGGGAACACGAACTTCCCTTATGCAGATGTTGAGAAGCGGTTTTATTTTTTTCTCCTCAACTTTTTCCCAACCGTCGCACCAGAGAGTGTATCTGTCGGAGTTCTCGCCGAGAATCTTTTTATCTTCATTTATTTCATTTTCGTCATAAAGAACTTTATCTTTTTTTATTTCATCAAGCGACTTTGTGAGCGAAAGAGCAATTCTTGCCATTTCCCTGCCGAAACGCTGTGACTGCATATAACGTGCAGGAAGCGGCAAACCGTCATTTGAAAGGTCACGGTTTGAATAAATGGCGCATATCGCTCCGTTAAAGAACATAAAATCAAAACCTGCTTTATTTACCGTTTCACCCATATAATAAATGTAGTCGCCGCAGAGTTCGTGACCGCTTTCAGGTCTGTCTTTAGTGGGAAGTCCCGCAACATCGGGATGTATGGGTAAATTAACAATCATAGTCGGAACGGCATTTTTATCGTCAGGATAAAACGCAAGACGTGTAATTTCCGTTACAAGACCCGTTGCTGACGGTCTGTTTTTGTTTGAAAAATACTTTTTTTCAATATCTTTCTGCGCAATAAACATTTCGCCGGGTTTCATTTTTTCAACCGCTTCAAGCATTGCACCCGAAACACGTTTTTCGAGAAATCTTATAAATTCTTCATCTGCACCCTTTTCAAGAATACCTTTGCCGCTTATATTACGCTTTATGTTGCGTGCCATTTTAGGCATAACATCGGTCCACAACCCCTGGGTGTCAATACAACTGTGAGTATGAGTAGAAAAAACGTTTACCGAGCAGATTTTCTTTTCAGGATATTTTTCCGAAAGGAGTGAAGCAAATCTTTTTCTTATTCTTCTTATGGCGGCATTTGTAATACCTATGCAGTCAACCGTGCAGAAAACGGAAAGTCCTCTGCCGGAATTATCATCAATCGCAATAATGCGTGCTTTCATACTGTCAACAACGTATTTTATTTCATTGCAGAACTTGTCTTCCGGCATTAAATAACCGCCGCAAAAATACGGTCTTTCAAGAATATCATCGGGAACAAGGTCAACGCTTGAATAACCGAGATGCCACTTTCCGTGCGCAGACGGGTTTTTAAGAAATTTTCCCGTTCCGCCGTAGAAATTTTCGGTTTTATACGAATCAAAATCCGTGAAACTTTTTCCGTCTTTAAGACTGTTTGCAAATCCGTTCAATGCGGCTGAAATAACTTTTTCGGTTAAGTTGACTTTTGTTTTTTTATCCATAAAAAACCCGCTTTCTTTCTTATATTGAATTACAGACTTCCCCGTTTTTACGGGAAAGTCTGCTTGTGAAATGTTCTCAAATTATCATCGGCACACTCTCTAAAAACGCATAGCGGTATGCGCCGATTGTTCATCCCGAAGTTCAATTATTCATTTTGAATTTCAACTGAAACAACGGATTACTGTTCTTTTTTCTTTCTGAAAAGTATTTTATCAACAGGGAAATAGAGGAAGAACTGAATAGCACCGCAGCACGCACCGGAAACGGAAATTGCCGCATTTTCGCCTATTTTACCTGCAAAGAAAGTAATAAGAGTCGGAGAAAGCCATGCCGAGAAGCAAATAAGCGCTATTGTGAAAACTATGTATATAGGAAGAGTAACGGCAATATTTGCGTCGGAATTGAACGTTTTGTCACGGTTGATAAAAAATGATACTATCTGCGCTAAAACGTTGCTGAGGTTAGCCGCAATAAATACGCCGAGACCTGCTGCTATAATGCCCGTTTCGGGGTCGGGTGCTTCCGACTGGAAAATCCAGAATTTGTATGCCTGATGAAGAAAACCGTCAGACATAGGAAGTTTAATAAGAAGCGGTAAAAATGTCTGAATAACAAATGCACCGAGACTGACAACAATAAATTTAACAAACTGCCATAAAGTGTTTACAGCCGAGCCTTTGTTTGCGGCAGCGCTGTCAATATTCGCTAACTTACTCATAACACACCTCAAATATTTTTTTACATAATTATTTTATCATAACGGAATAATGATGTCAAGATACACTCTTATATCGTACTGAGAGCACACTCTTATATCGTACTGAGAGCAATCAGTTCAATTTACTTAAATCGAGTTTATCATACCCTGTAATGAACTCTTTGAAATATTCAAGCATTTTTGAAGTTCCGCCTGCGGATGCGCTTTCCGTGTTAAGCACGAGAAGCGGCTCGTGAACGCTCATTCTCAAAAGAAGCCAGCCGTCGCCGTGTTCTTTGTCAAAGTTTACTCTTACACCCTCGAAGTTCACGGGTGACACTTTAATGAAATCTGTTTTTTCACAAAGATTCTTTAAATCATCAATAACGCCCGTGCCGTAATCACGGAAATCGTCAAGCAGAATTTTAAATCTGACTTCACGTTCTTCCGACGGTACTTTAAGCGATTTTATTATACTGTCAATATCTTTCTCCTCTTTACGCAAAAGAGCAGTTTCGATAATTATTTTTGTAATAAGGTATGCGCCGTCATCAAGATAATAGTTTTCATCAAATGCGGCGTGACCCGATGTTTCAATCGCAAGCGGCGATTTCTGACCGAGCGACGAAAGGCGGATTGCTTCATCAATAACGTTTTTATATCCTCTTTTGAAACGGTGGTGAACACCGCCGAGGTCTTTTTCAATAAATTCGCAAAGTCCGTCACTCGTTACGCTGTCGGTAACTACCGTACCGCCTTTGCAGTTTTTAAGCGCTATATATGAAGCAAGGGCGACAAGTTTGTTTCTGTTAATTTCATCGCCGTTTTTGTCAACGCAGGCGGCTCTGTCGCAGTCGGTGTCAAATATAACGCCGAAATCCGCTTTACTCTCTTTTACCGCTTCGCAAATTGAATTCATCGCATCTTTGTTTTCGGGATTCGGAATATGATTCGGGAAATTGCCATCGGGTTCAAGGTATCTGCTGCCTTCAATGTCCGCACCGAGCACCTTTAAAACATCGTACGCATAAAACGCACCGACACCGTTGCCCGCATCAACTACTATTTTAAGTCCGTCAAGCGGTTTTTCGTAATTGTCGGCATTCACATTGTCACGAATCATTTTGCAGAGATTTTCGCAATACACTTTCATATTGTCGAGTTTTTCCGCTTTTTCATTTGTTTCTCCGCTAACATATTCATTCTGTTGAGCAAAAGATAAAATATCTTTAATATCATCGCCCGAAAATCCGCCGTCACGGGTGAAAAATTTTAAACCGTTCATTTCCATGGGAAGATGGCTCGCAGTAATTTCAACTGCTGCATCAACACCGAAATTTATAACAGACATAAACATTGACGGAGTTGAAGAAAGACCGCAGTCAAACACCTTTACGCCAAGTGAAAGCATAGTGTCCGATACAACTTTCGCTATATGAACAGAACTTACTCTCGAATCGTAACCGACGGTAATTTTCAAATCGTCTTTATTAATTTTGTTCTTTATAAATCTTACAAAAGATGCGGTTATACTTTGAAGACGTTTATCGTTAAGGTCAATTTCTTTTCCGTCTTTTGAAAAGGCTGTACCTCTTATATCGGTTCCGCTTTTAAGATACATCATATTATCCATTTTCATACTCTCCTTATTACATATATTGCTCTTTCAGTCTGCTCGGAAGCACTTTCAAACGTGTTTTCATTGTAAACCGCTTCAAGCGAAAAACCCGATTTTTCAAATGCATTTTTCAGTTCCTCGTGTGTAAAAGCAGTTTCATTGAAACTTTCACTGTAACGTGAGTAGTCACCGTTTTCATTTTTTACGAAAAAATCAAGTTCAATACCGACTGTTTTTTCATCGGAATACAAATGATTCTGCCAAACACAGTAAACATTTTTCTCGTCATATACAAACGTATTGTTGCCGAGAATATTTTTGTGTTTATGCGGTGTGTTAACGTCAAAAATCATTATTCCGCCGATGTCAATAAAGTTTTTAAGACGTGAAAACATCTTTTCGACTTCACCTGTATTTTCAAGATGATTTATGCTGTCAAGCGTGCAGACTATTGCTCTGACAGTACCGTAAAGGTCTGTTTCCTGCATTTTCTGACAAAGAAAAAGAATTTGCCGTTCTTCTTCAAACGCTTTGTTCTGCGCCACCATAAGCATATCGGGTGAAGCATCCGTACCGATAACCTCGAACCCTTTTTTTGAAAGTTCAATACTCAAAGAGCCTGTTCCGCAGGCAAGGTCGAGAAGAAGTCCGTTCTCAATACCGTATTTTTTCAGAATATCCGCTATGTATGACGCACGTGCTTTATAGTCGGCGTTTTTCATAAGTTCATCATATACGCATGCAAAGGATGAATAAGACATTATTTCACTTCCTCACTTAAATATTTTATCATACAAGAAGTAATATGTAAAGAATAAAAAGGTTAGAAGAAAGCAAAACAGAGACCTCAAATGAAGCCTCTGTATAATTTGCTTTTTCGTTCTGCGCCGAAAGAACGCCGCAATTTATTTTTGATTTTCGTTCTGCGCCGAAAGAACGCCGCAATTAAAAGAAAGCGTAAATTTCGGATGCAGAAGACGTTTTATCGAGCGAGATAATGCTAAAGGCATATCGAGCGAAATAAAACGGCTATAAAATCAAAAAAACCCGAGACCGTTAATCTCGGGTTGGTTTTTGATTTTAGTTCTGCGCCGAAAGAACGCTTTCTTATTTTTTGCCTTTGAAAAGATTCAATATATCATCTATATCATTATCTTCTTCAGTTGACAAAATACTGTCCTCAGAAGCAACAGCACCTGCTTTGTTAGCAAGACCGTTCATATCGGTACCGAAACCTGTTGCAATAACAGTAACAACAATTTCATCGTCAAGTTTTTCATCAAATGCAACACCGAAGATGATGTTTGCATCCTGGTCGGCAGCCTGAGAAATAATGCTTGCGGCAACATCAACGTCATCAAGAGTGATGTCGGGAGAAGATGTAATGCTTATAATAACGCCCTTTGCGCCCTGAATTGTTGTTTCAAGAAGCGGACTTGATACAGCAGCATTAGCGGCTGCTTCAGCCTTTTCTTTACCGGATGCTCTGCCTACGCCCATATGTGCGTGACCTGCATCTTTCATAATTGCGGTAACGTCTGCAAAGTCAAGGTTGATGAGACCGGGAACTTTAATAAGTTCGGAAATGCTCTTAACGCCCTGACGAAGGACATCATCGGCAACATCGAATGCGTTTGCAAAAGTAATTTTCTGGTCGGAAACAAGTTTAAGTCTTTCGTTGGGAATAACAATAAGGCTGTCAACGTGCTGTGCAAGTTCAGCAATACCGGCTTCAGCCTGCTGCATTCTTCTTCTGCCTTCAAATGCGAAAGGTTTTGTAACGATACCTACTGTAAGAACGCCGCGTTCTTTGGCAATCTGTGCGATTGCGGGAGCAGCGCCTGTACCGGTTCCGCCGCCCATACCTGCGGTAATAAATACCATATTGGCACCGTTGAGTGCGTCGATAATAGCATCTCTGCTTTCTTCGGCTGCTTTAAGTCCCATTTCGGGATGTGCGCCTGCGCCACGGCCGCCGGTAACTTTTTCACCGATTTGAATCTTATGAGTTGCTTTAGAAGTCATAAGAGCCTGTTTATCTGTATTGATTGCGATAAATTCAACGCCCTGAACACCTGATTTAACCATACGGTCAACAGCGTTTCCGCCGCCTCCGCCGACACCGATTACTTTTATCTGAGTAACATCTTCAAATTCATTTGCGATCTCAAATGCCATTTTTAGTTCCTCCTATGTAAATATGCATATATACTCATTTTTCGATTATAGTACCTTGTTATGTTATCATAGAATTTTTACAATAGCAAGTTATTTTTTGAAATTTTTTATATTTTTTAACATTAAGTATTTTTAAGAACAAACTTCTGTGTTTTTTTCAGCATTTTGACGAAGATTTAATTGTCTTTTTTCGATGAAGTCTTCGATTTTGACTTTTTACTTTTTGTTTTTGATTTTTTTGTATTATTCTTCGTCTCCTCGGTATCCTCACCTGCTCTGAAATAGGAGTAAGGCGAAGAACGAACATCGAGAACTCCGACGGTTTTGCTGTTTATTTCATCTTCTCTGTCAAGAGCCGCTTTCGCTCTTTTTAATTTCAAATCCAAATCTGCCGTATCACCGAGTTTTATTTTAATTCTGTTATCATACTGCAAAGTAATTTTTGATAATTCATTTACGTTTATTTCACTTATTTTTTCTATACCTGCATCGGAAATTCCGTTAAGTATTTTTAATACAACGTCCTGCTTGGATTCATTGCTGATTTTGAGTATTGTACCCTCTTTCGGTGAAACCGCTTTAACTCCCTCAATCAAAGCCACATTTTCACGCAAAAGAGAAGCGTCGGAATCAAGTATTTTTCCGTTTCCGTCAAGAAGCACAAATGCGCCTTTATACGAAACGGCGGCTTTCTCTCTTGTTTCTTCTACCGTTAAAACAAGAGTGCCGGGAAGTTTCTTTTTTACAGTAACGGAATCAATATACGGAAGTGAAGCGGAAAGTTCTTTATTGATTTTTTCCGAACTTGCGGCAAGCAGATTATCGCCTTCCGCCACACCGCACTTTGCTATTACGGTTTTTTTCGGATAAACAGTACAATCCTCTACACTTATTGTTTCGATTTTAAAGAAAACGGTAAAAGCAAGTATTACCCCCGCCGCAACAACAAGCGCAAGAAGAAAAAACGAAAAAATAAATTTTTTTATTTTTCTTTTACGAAGAAGTTTCTTTTTTTTGGCAGAACGCATTTCGTCTTTAGACATCGGTTTCTGCCCGTCAATACCTCGACGAATCGGTACCGGAGTTTTATTTTCACTTCTGTTATTATTCATCGTCGGTTACCTTTCTTACATCTGCGTTAAGAATACAAAGATTATTTTCAAAATCTTCGTATCCCCGTTCTATATGTTTAATTTCACTTACTGACGTCTGACCGTCCGCACACAGTCCCGCAAGGACAAGAGCGCATCCGCCTCTCAAATCCGGGGAAATAACCTGTGCGCCGTAAAGCCTGTTTACACCTTCTACAACGGCAACTCTGCCCTCAATACGAATTTTCGCACCCATTCGGGAAAGTTCCGGAACGTGTTTAAAACGGCTCTCAAAAATATTTTCGACAATAACACTTGTGCCGTCTGCAATCGCCGTAAGAGTCATCACGGGAGCCTGAGCATCAGTCGGAAAACCCGGATACGGCTGCGTTATTATTTTATCAATTCTGTTTATTTTGGCAGGTGCTTTTAATCTTATTTCACGGCATCTTACCGAAATGTCGCAACCCGCTTCTTCGAGTACGGGAAGAATAGTGCCGAGATGTGCCGGAACAGTATTTTTAACGGAAATGTCGCCACGTGTAAGCGCACCGGCAACAAGATACGTCGCCGCGGCAATTCTGTCGCATATAACGGTGTGTTCGGTTGAGTTGAGTTTTTCAACACCGTCAATAACAATAAGACTTTCTCCGCCGCCGTGAATTTTCGCCCCGCAACCGTTCAGAAAATCACACAAATCGCTTATCTCCGGTTCACGGGCGGCATTTACAACAGTTGTTGTCCCCTTTGCCGTAGCGGCGGCAAGTATTGCGTTTTCGGTTGCACCGACACTCGGAAAAGAAAGTGTAATAACCGTACCTTTCAGTCCGTTCGGTGCAGAACACATAAGAGTGCCGTGTTCTTCATCAATAACCGCACCGAGTTTTCTCATCGACATCAAATGCAAATCAATAGGTCTTAAACCTATTTCGCATCCGCCGGGAGTTGAAATAACCGCTTTTCCCGTTTTCCCAAGAATAGCACCGAGAAAAATCACAGAGGAACGCATTTCACGCATAAGTTCCTCCGGAATTTCATAATTTTGAGCATCCGTGCTGTCAACGGTAAGCGTTTTACCCTCACGCTTTACCTTACAGCCGAGATTTTTTAAAATTTTCACCGTGCTTTCAACATCCGAAAGAAGAGGACAGTTATGTATGACGGACACACCGTTCGCAAGATACGTTGCCGCAAGTATCGGCAACACGCTGTTTTTTGAGCCCTGTGCATTTATACTGCCGCTGAGTCTTCTTCCTCCGTTCACAATATAAGAACCCATATAAATACCCCTTTCCGGCGTATTGTAAATACGGTTCATATTATGAAACACGGCAAAAAAGTGTTACTGCAAGATTTATTTAATAAGATTTACGATAATAGAACAAATCTGTTCTTTCGCTTCAAGATGAGCCATCTTTTTTGCGTTTTCACCTATTGATTTAAGTTTTTCTCTGTCACCGAGAAGTTCGTCTATCTTCTCTGTAAGCACATCACCGTTGAGGTCTTTTTCCTCGATTATTGCGGCAGCACCGTTTTCAACAAGTGCCATTGCGTTATGGAACTGATGATTTTCCGTAACATTCGGTGAGGGAATGAGTATAGATGCTTTGCCGAGTGCTTCAAATTCGGAAAGTGATGAAGCACCTGCACGGCATATAACAAGGTCTGCGGCAGAAAGGCAGCGTGCCATATCGTTTATGTATTCACGAACTTCAATATGTTTATTTTCAAGGTCAATGCCTTTTTCTTTCATTTTGTCGGGAACCCACAGACCGTACTGTCCGGTGGCAATAAGAAAATTGTAACTGTTGCTTTGCCACTTTTTTGCAACTACGTCAATTATTGCTTCGTTTATTGCCCTTGCACCGAGCGAACCGCCCATTGAAAGAATAAGCGGTTTTTCGTCAAAACCGAGTTCCGCGCGGGAAATGTCGGGATCTGCGTCAAGAAGTTCGCCTCTTACCGGAAGACCTGTTACAACGGGTTCGTTTTTACAGTTAAGATGTTTCGCCGCCGCTTCAACGGTAAGCATAACCCTGTCAACTTTGTCTGCAAGCGCTTTGTTGGTAACGCCCGGATATGCGTTCTGCTCGTGAATAGCGGTGGGAATACCCATTTTAGCCGCCATTCTGACAACAGGCCCGCTGACGTAACCGCCGAAACCGACAACAACATCGGGTGAAAATTCTTTAATTATTTTTTTAACCGCACCCGAACTTTTTAAAAGTTTTTCTACGGTATTTATGTTTGCTTTAATTGCCGCAGGAGAAAAACTTCTTTTAAAACCGCTTATTTCTATTGTTTTAAGAGGAAATCCCGCTGCGGGAACAATTTTCGCTTCAATTCTGTCGGCAGTACCTACGAAACATATTTCGGCATCGGGGTACTGTTTTTTTATTTCACCTGCAACAGCAAGAGCCGGATTAACGTGTCCGCCCGTTCCGCCTGCCGCTATCATCACTTTCATACTTTCACCCTCTGTATTTTACCGTAAATTTATGCATTTGCCGAGGCACTCTTTTTTCTGAACGAATACACTTTCGGCAAGTTCGCCTGCCTCGATACACTTAAAACAACACCCATTTCCGCAAGGCACAGCCACATCGAAGTACCGCCGTAACTGAAAAACGGAAGACCGATACCCGTATTGGGAAGCAGGTCACTCACAACTCCGACATTTAAAATAACCTGTAAAGCAAGTTGCGATACCATGCCGAACGCAAGAAGCGAGCCGTAACGGTCACGGGCTTTTATACCTATATAAAGACCTCTGAGAATAAGTGCCGCATATAAAAGAAGAATACCGACAGCACCTACAAAGCCGAGTTCCTCGCAAACTATTGCAAAAATGAAGTCGTTCTGCGGCTCGGAAACATACAGGTATTTTTCTTTTGAGTTACCGAGACCGGCACCGAGAAATCCGCCGGAGCCTATAGCATAAAGTGACTGATTTGTCTGCCAGCGTGAGCCCTGCGGGTCAAAATCTTTGTCAAGCCAGGAACGTATACGGTCAACCATATACTCTTTCAGAAAGGGAATATCTTCAAAGTTTTTTGCCTTAATGTAGACTATAAAAAGGGTTACCACAACTATTCCGCCGATGCCGGCAATAAAAAACCATTTTGCCTTGCCCTCGCCGAGCCAAAGCATTATTACACCTATACCGAGTATAAGAATAGTACCTGACAAATGACTTTCAAGAGCAACAAGTCCCGCAATAACAAGTACAATACAAAAATAAAATAAAAGCGTTACCGTTCCCTGAGAAATGTACAGTCTTTTTCCCGAAAGGAAATAAAGTTTTTTTGAAATTGTATTTTTCGACGGTTTATTGCTTGTTATTTTTTTATTGTCGGAATCAAGTCCGCTTGCAAGAAAAATAATCAATGAAAGTTTCGCTAACTCAGACGGCTGGAACTGAACCGGACCGATATAAATCCAACGCTTTATTCCGTCGCTCGACGGCATTATCAATACTATAAGAAGTAAAAGTACCGAAACGCCCATTCCGAGTAAACCGAGTAATTTAAAATATTTGTAATTCACCTTTGATAAACCCATCAAAATAATCATACCTGACAGAATCCACAAAAGTTGCCGTTTGAAATAAAAAAGGCTGTCTCCGTTTTCCGTAGTGTAAAAGGCGTTGAAATAACTTGATGAAAGAAGCATAACAAGCCCTACTGTAATTAAAATAAGAAGCATTATGAAAAACGGAATATCCATACCGTTTTTCACAAATAAGTCGCTGAATTTTTTCGGCTTAGTCATAGCAATTTCTCCTGTATCGGTTGTTAGTTGTCAGTTGCCGGTTGCCGGTTGTTAGTTGCTAGTTGCTAGTTGCTAGTTGCTAGTTGCTAGTTGCTGGTGGTCAGTTGGCAGTTGTTTTTAAACCCGAATTATACAAGGTTTCCGTAATAGACGAGTGCAACAGCAACCGCACACCCGATTAAATTTATAATAGTAAAAACCTTTACTACCTTGGTTTCTTTCCATCCGCAAAGTTCAAAATGGTGATGAATAGGTGCCATTTTAAAAATTCTTTTTCCGTGAGTCGCTTTAAAATATGAAATCTGAATTATGTCCGAACCGAATTCCGCAACATAAATTATTCCTGTAAGAATTATTATTAACGGACAGTCAACGGCGTATGCAAAAGCAACAATAAGACCGCCGAGAAACATTGAGCCCGTGTCGCCCATCATAACTTTTGCAGGGTAACGGTTCCATATTAAGTACCCTATAAGTCCACCCGCAAGCGAAGAAGCAAGAAGACTTATTCCGAAGCAATTTCTGAGGGCGGCAATAGCAATAAAACCCATTGAAGCGGAAAACGTTACCGAACCGCACAGACCGTCAAGACCGTCTGTAAAATTCACGGCATTTACCGTGCAGTAAATCGTAAAAAGACCGAGCACCCAGAAAAATATGTTTGTTTCAACCATGCCGACAAACGGAATAAACATACTTCCCGTCGGATCGTTCATAAAAAGTGAAAAAAGGTACCCGACCATAAGAATAAACTGTAATGATGTTTTCTGAATAACGGTAAGTCCGAGATTACGTTTTTTTACAACTTTAATATAATCGTCAAGAAAACCGATAAAAGCAAAGCCCAGCGCCATAATAAGTCCGCCGAAAACTTTAAGTTTTACGGAAGAAGATACAATTTCATTTGCGGCTATAATATTACCGCCCATAATTTTATCTGCGGTAAACACGCCGAAAAATGAAACAAGAGTTGAAATAATGAACAGAAAACCTCCCATTGTCGGTGTTCCCTGTTTTTCTTTGTGCCATTTCGGTCCTATGTCGAGAATAGTCTGACCGAATTTAAGTTTATGAAGAAAAGGAATAATAACATAGCCGAGACCGAAAGCAAGCAAAAAACTTATTACCGCCGCCGAGACGCAGGCTACATATACGTTCATATATTCCACTCCCTGTAAAGTTCAAGAAAGATTTCTTCTGTTTTCATTGAGCGACTTCCTTTAAAAAGGACTGTGTCGCCGTCTTTTAATATATCGGAAAGATATTCTTTAAGTTCTTTTTTATCTTCAAAAAATCTTGCGTCTTTAACGCCTTTTTTTTCGGCTTCATCGGCAATGAAATATGCGTCTTTGCCGAATGTAAGAACAATATCCGTTCCTATATCAGCCGCAAAAGCACCTGTTTCTCTGTGTGCTTTTTCGCTGTAACTTCCGAGTTCGAGCATATCGCCGAGAACTGCAATGCTTCGTGCGGTTTTAAGTGTAGAAAGAGTTGAAAGTGCGGCGTTCATACTGTCGGGATTTGCATTGTAGCAGTCTTCAATAAAAGTATATTCTTTTACCTTTTCGACCTTCTGGCGCATACCCTCAGGCGCAAAGTCACGCACACCCTCTGCCGCTTCCGGGAGCGTATAGCCGAGTTTTTTGCCTACGCACATAGCGCATAAAGCATTGTAAACATTATGAAGTCCGGCAGCCGGTACAAAAACTTCCGTTTTCTCATTTTCGCATACCGCAGTAAAATAAGAACCCTCTGCGTACGCTTTTACGTTTTCCGCTTTCATATAAAGGTTATGTGCATCAATACCGAAACGCAAAACTTCATAATCCGGCAAGTTAAGCGTGGCGAGCATATCGTTATCACCGTTTATTATAAGGGGCGAGCCTTTTTTCATACCCTCTGTAATTTCACATTTTGCTTTAAGAATACCTTCACGGGAACCGAGATTTTCAATATGTGCCGTTCCGACGTTTGTAATAATACCTATATCCGGTTTAACCGCTCTTGTGAGTTTTGAAATTTCACCGAAATGGTTCATACCCATTTCAATAACTGCGGCCTGAGTATTTTTTTCAAGAGTAAAAAGCGTTTTCGGTACGCCTATATCGTTATTGAGATTTCCTTCTGTACGCATTGCGTTGTATTTTTTATTTACAACCGAGAATACCATACCTTTTGTAGTGGTTTTCCCGACGCTTCCGGTAAGTGCAATAAAAGGAATGTTAAATGATTCTCTGTATCCTTTTGCAATGTTTAAAAGTGCTTTCCCCGTATCTTCAACAACAATAACACGCTCATCATTGCCGTCATATCTTGAACATACAACCGTTTTTACGCCTTTTTCGAGAACATCTTCAACAAAATCGTTTGCATCAAAACGTTCCCCTTTTATTGCTATAAAAAGTGTATTTTCGTCAACATCACGGCTGTCAAGTGATACTCTGTTTATGAAACCGTTAAGTGTTGTTTGTTTACCGCAGAAATGTGCTATATCCGCAACAGATATTCTTTCCAAAATCAAACACCCTTTTTCAAAATACTGTCAACAATTTCTCTTTCGTCATAGTGAATACGTTCTTTTCCTATAACCTGATATGTTTCGTGACCCTTTCCCGCAAGAAGAACCGTATCCCCTTTTTTCGCTATCGAAAGAGCATATTTTATTGCTTCGCTTCTGTCTGTAACGGAAACCACTTCCGCTTTACTTCCGACAGTGCCTATCAGTATTTCTTTGATTATTTCTTCGGGGTCTTCCGTTCTCGGATTGTCTGTTGTTACAACAACAATATCCGAAAGGTCTGTTGCCATTCTGCCCATTTTCGGACGTTTTGTTTTATCACGGTCACCGCCGCATCCGAAAACGGTAATAACTCTGCCTTTTGTGAATCCTCTGACGGCGTTTATTGCTTTTTCAAGACCGTCGGGAGTATGTGCGTAATCTATAATTACGCCGTATTCGGTATTTGTTTTGAGAAGTTCGAGTCTGCCTTTTACAGATTCTGCTTTTGAAATTGCGTTTGCTATATCGTCAAAATCGAAACCGAGAGCATATACGGCACCCATTGCGGCAAGTGAATTATATACCGAAAAACCGCCGGGAATATAAAAATCAATATGTTTTCCGAGTAATTCGTAAGATACTTTGTTATCGTGAAGTTCAATGCCCAAAGCCCTCATATCTGCTTCGTTGTTTTTTCCGTATGTAATAACATCTGCACAAATGCCATCAGTCATATACGCTGATGTTTCGTCATCGGCATTTACAACCGCTTTGTCACACGAAAGGAAAAGTTGCTTTTTACAACGCTTGTATTCGTCAATTGTTCCGTGATAATCGAGGTGATCCTGTGTAAGATTCGTAAAAACTCCGACTTTGAAATGAATACCCGCAAGGCGCATCTGGTGAAACGCCTGTGAAGATGTTTCCATTACAAGATATTTAATGCCCTCCTGTTCAACAAGAGAAAACAGTTTGTGCATATCGTACGGATCGGGTGTTGTAAATTCGGTATTAAATTCTTTGTCGCCAACCATATTTTTAACTGTGCCGATAAGTCCCGACTTAATACCCATTGAAGCAAGTACATCTTTTACAACAAAAGCGGTTGTTGTTTTTCCGTTAGTTCCGGTAATTCCTATTACGGTAAGTCTGTCAACAGATGCACCGAAAAAATTCTTACACATTAAAGCGTAAGCCTTACGTGCATCGTCAACCATAACCTGCTCGGAAAGTCCCGTATCTTCGGTTACTATTACCGCCTTTGCGCCTTTTTTTACCATATCCGCCGCAAATGCGTGACCGTCAAACCTTGCACCTTTTATACACACGAAAGCGCACCCATTGCTAATACGTGAAGTTTTGTCGCTTACGTCTTCTATTTCCCTGTCTTCATATTCACTTATAACATTTACGCCTTTTAATAATTCCGATAAAAGCATTTTTCTCGCCTCTCAAATATATCAATCGTCCTGAACGCCCGATGTGGTTTTAAAGTAAACTGTTATCGTTGTTCCGAGTTCTGTTTTTGTGTTCGGTTCAATACTCTGTCTGTACGAAACAACTTCACTGTCAAGCGATGCGCCCGAAATTTTAATGTTAAATCCGGCATTCACCGCCCTGTCGTTTGCGGCACTTATACTTAAGCCTTTAAGGTCGGGAACTGTTGCTTCGGTATTTTCCGAAGCACCGTCAGTATAAAGAATAACAACACCGCCGTGAGAAATTGTCTGACCGCTTACCGGATATTGCGAAACAACCTTTTCACCGTTGCCTATAACCCTTGCGGTAAAGCCGTCGTTCTGAAGTGCAACCTTTGCGGCTGAAACGGTTTTTCCGCTGACATTAGGTGTTTCTGCGTTGAGTTTTGCAAGTTCTTCGTCTGTGTAAGACGGCTCAACATTCATATATTTAAGCGTTTGCTCAATAACGCTTCCCGCAACGGGAGCCGCTATTGCACCGCCGCCGTGAAGAGCAGCCTGGGGCTCATCAATAACAATAAGAACTGCTATTTTCGGGTCATTTGCAGGCGCACAACCGACAAATGATGCAATATACTCACCGTCAACAGTAAGTTTTTCCGAAGTACCCGTTTTACCTGCCACACGGTAGCCCGAAATATATGCGTTTCTGCCGGTACCGTTTGCAACAACTTGCTCCATCATACTTATTACAGTCTTACTCGTGTTTTCCGAAACGACCTGTCTTTTTACGGTAGGTTCAGCCTCATAAACGGTATTTCCGTTCTCGTCTATCATAGACTGAAGAACGTACGGCTGCATCAGTTTGCCGTCATTCGCCACAGCGCAAACTGCTGTAATCATCTGCATTGCGCTGACCTGGAACGTCTGACCGAAAGCACTTGACGAAAGTTCGGCAATGCCCATTTTTTCTTCTGTATGATATGTAACATCGGCAACCGGTGTCGCTTCACCGGGAAGGTCGATACCCGTTTTTTCGGTAAAGCCGAATGCATCAAAATATTTATAGAATTTTTGAACACCAAGACGCTGACCGACTGTAATGTAGAACGGGTTACACGAATTCATAAGACCCTGTGTAAGCGTCTGCGTGCCGTGACCGCCGAGGTTATGACAGTGAATGACGTTATCCGCAACTTTTATTGCACCTGTACAGGTGTATGTGAAATTCGGACTCACAACGCCTTCTTCAAGACCTGCCGCCGCCGTAAATATTTTAAAAACGGAACCGGGTTCATACGTATCACTTATCGCTTTGTTTCGCCACATTGAATATATTTTGGCGTTATATGCTTCCTGATATTTTTCTTTATCTTTAATTTTGTCAAGTTCTTTAAGAATTTCTTTGTCGGTTATTTCGGTAGGATTGTTAAGGTCATAGTCGGGCATTGTCGCCATCGCTTTTACCGCGCCCGTTTCAACGTCCATAACTATTCCGTAAGCAGATGTGGCATCGTTATCCTCAACCGCCTGTTTAAGACCTTTTTCAAGATAATGTTGAATATTTTTGTCGATTGTAAGAACGTGACTTACGCCCTGACGTGCATCGTAAATTGTTTCGTAATTGCTTGACATTGCACCGTTTCTTGCATTTTTTGCCGTAACGATTCTGCCGGCAACGCCCGTAAGTGAATCGTTGTATTCAAGTTCAATGCCCGCTCTTCCTGTGTCTTCGGCACCGGTAAAACCAATAATAGTAGAAGCAAAATTTGAATACGGATAATACCTTTTTGTATCGGGGTCTATTGCGACCGTTCCGTAAAGGTCGTTATTATCAATAAAATCCGAAACCGCCGTTTTTTCGTTATATTCGACTTTTCCGGCAATTTTTATGTAACTGTATTTTTTATTACTGATTTTTTTTGAAATATTCTTACTGTCAAGGTCAAGTATTTCGGCAAGACCGTCGGCTATCATCTTTCTTTGTGATTTATTTTCTATTTTTGACGGATTGACATAAACAAGCCACGCCGAAGCACTTTCGGCAATAACATTCATATTGCTGTCATAAATAATTCCTCTGTCGGCGGCAATCTGCGTATCGCTCAACTGCTGTGCTTCCGCCCTGGCTTTATATTCTTCACCTTTAATCACCTGCAAATAAAACAGTTTTGCAATATCTGCCCCGAAGCCTGCCAAAAGCAGAATTACTATGGCAATCAAACCTCTTTTTTTCAATTTTCCCGTTACCATAGCCATAGATTTCGTCTCCTGAAAAAATACTGTAATTATTGAGAAAAAGGAGTCGAGCATTCTCAACTCCTCATAAAATAATATTTTGGTATCAGAAAATATATGCAAAAAGTTCTTTCAGTTTAGAGGATACCGGAGTATTATTTTTTAAACTCTTATCACCCGAAACAACTATTTCGTCACCGTCGGAAAGGTCAATGTATGTAATCTGATAACTTTCGGCTTTGACCATTCCGAGAACGTTTTCTGCATAATTCTCAATTTTTTCCGTTGATATTTTACTGCTGAGTTCGGCGTTAAGTCTTACTGTTTCGCCCTCGGCAATATCAATTTTGTTTTTCACGTCGGCAATTTGCGATGCAACCTTGTCCGACTGCGACCTTACAAAAAGCAAACACGTTACAAGGCAAAAACATACAAGACCGTATGCCATTATTTTTTTCGCAACTGAAGATACGGTTTGAGTTTTGCTGTCTCTGTCTATTGAATGCTGAAATTTATCGACGGATTTTGCCGTTTTTTGATATGTTTTCAACGCAGTGTTTCCGCTTGTACGTGTATTTGTATATGTGCTTGTGCGAGTGTTTGAACGAGACGCTGTACGGGTATTTGTGCGTGCACAATTACCGGCGGTACGCTGAGTGCTTACCGACCTTCTTACGTCTGTTCTGTTTTGGGGATTTTGTTTTTTCGCAGGCGAAACTGCAACCTGCGGTTCAAACAAAGAAAAATCATAAGCCGATGAATCTCTGTACCCCGCCATTTTTTACACCTCTATATTTTTACAGCCGTTCGCAGTTTTGCGCTGCGGCTTCTTTTATTATCGTTTACTTCTTCTTTACCGGCTTTAATTCCGCCGGATTTAACTGTTGCCTTAGGTTTTTTACCGCATACACATACGGGAAAATCTTTCGGGCAGGTACACCCCTGTTTTAGTGTATTGAAATAATCTTTTACTATTTTGTCTTCAAGAGAATGGAAAGTAATAATCGAAAGAACGCCACCGGAATTAAGTGAACCGAACATATCGGGAAGTGCATTTTCAACCGAGAGAAGTTCCGCATTCACTTCAATTCTTATTGCCTGAAACGTTTTTCTTGCCGGATGTCCGTCACGTTTGAATTTTGCGGGAATTGATTCTGAAATAATTTCCGCAAGTTGCAAAGTGGTTTCTATCGGCTGTTTTTCTCTTGCTTTTACTATGTTTGAAGCAATTTTATGTGCAAATTTTTCCTCACCGAATTTGTCGATTATGTTGAAAAGTTGTTGTTGTGAATAAGTGTTTACAACGTCTTTTGCGCTTTTGCCTTTCTTTTCCATTCGCATATCAAGCGGCGCATCATTATGAAAGGAAAATCCGCGTTCCGGAGTATCAAGTTGAAAACTGCTTACCCCGAGGTCGGCAACTATTCCGTCAACCGAATCTATTGAAAGTGAAGCAAGTATCGACTTTATGTTGCTGAAATTATCGTTTACGATTGTTACTCTTTTGTCACTTTCAAAACGCTTTGTTAAAACCTCTATTGCATCGGGGTCTCGGTCAATAAGCACCATTCTGCCGTTTTCGGAAAGTTTTTTAAGAATTTCTGCGGAATGACCTCCGCCCCCTGCGGTGCAGTCAACGTACACACCGTCACTTTTTATGTTGAGCGATTCGACCGATTCTTCAAGAAGTACCGAAATATGATTAAATTCCATAGCAATTAGAACTGAATATCAATGTCTTCAACAGAACAGTCATCAAATTCTTCCTGTGCTTTGAGCCATTCCTCTTTCGCCCATATTTCTATACGGTGACTTACGCCGAGTATGACAAGTTCTTTTTCCATACCTGCATATTCTCTGAACTGCTGGTTAATTGTTATTCTGCCGGATTTATCTACTTCGGCGCTTGTGACGTTTGACATCATTTTTCTTTCAAGCATTCGTCCGGCACGGTTTCTCGGAAGATTTTTAAAACCTTCGCTGACTTCTTCCCAGCGTTCTTCCGTGTAGAGATACAAACATTTTACGTCTTCGTCGGGAGATTTAAAAAGAACAACGTCTGTGCCGAGTTCATCACGGAATGATGCCGGCAGAAAAAATCTGTTCTTTGCGTCAAGACTCGGGTAATAAGTTCCGCGGAACATTGTCGGCACCTCCTTCAAAATCCGGATTTATATCCACTTTGCTACATTTTATATCCTTTTTGCACCAATTTACTCCACGGAGTTATTATATAGCAACATTTTTCCCGTGTCAAGAACTTTAATATATGTTTTTAAATGTTTTTTCAAAAAAAAGAACTCCGGTTTGCACAAAAGGCAAACCGAAGCATAATACATAAGTATTTTATTGTACTGTTTTAATTATATCAACAGATTTTTCGCAAATAAGTTTAAGTTTTTCCTCATCGCATTTTTCTTTATTGCAGGTTATTCTGAAAACGGCAGAGCCTTTATTCACGAACACTCTGACTTCAAAATCATATTTCCCGCTGTTCGCTTCACTTGCATCAACAAAAGAAAAACAACCGAGTTTTTGCCACACTTCCGAGTCAAGATTATAAAAATCAAATGACATTACCCTTTTATCACGGCAACCGTAACCGTTAACGAGTTTTTTCGCACTTTTTCTTTTATAAATACCGTTTTCGTAAAAATGTGCGGCATCGCAGTAAAACGGCGAAAGATTCATCAGAATCAGGTTGTCGTAATATGCGTGAAACGGGTTAGCAACCTTTTTTAAGTATTCCTCGTGAAAAAGTTGAATTTCATCTTTTCCCGCATTTTTTCTGCCGTGAAACTTCATTACGTTTACCCTTGCGTCGAAAGGACCCACCCCGTATTCCGACGGTTCGTCTTCATAAAGGCGTAAATCAGCAAGTACACCGACATTTTTATACTTATTATTGCCTTTAAAATATTCAAGAAGCGTCTTTTTAAAAGCATAACAGCAAAGTGAGCAAAAATCAATTTTCTTTTGCAAGCATTTTTCCCTTATACCGTTTGTTTCGTCTTCATTAAGTTCAAAAGAAAAATCGCTTGTTCTTCTTTTTTTAATGCTCTCATAAAGATTCCTGTAATCATCCGCATTAAATGATTTCGGGCGTTTCTGCCAATTCATTTCAAGGTCAGAGGAAACCTTGTCAATAATTATGGAATTTACATTTAATGGAATATCCTTCTTCTGCGAATACAGAAAAATGTTTTTCTGTGCAACGTCTAAAAGACTTTTATTATAAAATGAAATAAACTCACCTGCAAGAATGTAAAGTGATTTTACATCTGCAGCGGCGGGATTTGCGAAAATCAAAAGCGATTTTTCATTTACTATGTAAAACTCGAAAAGACTTGAAAAAGGAAAAAGCATCTCTCCCCGTTTTTCCTTATAATATTCGTATGCATCTGTCTTTTCTTCAAAAAACAAATTCTGCTCAACCGCACCCGTATTTACAAACGCATCTCCGTTTTCGTCAAGAGAAACGTTTGAAGTAATAAGCGGCTCTTTTTCGCACAGCATTTTAAATGCTTTTAAAACTTCTTTTTTGTCAAACGGTTCATATTCACCGTAAAACGCAACACGGGAACTTTCAAAAAGCCTGTTTCTTGAAAGTCCGAATTTATTATTTTCGGTCATATATACCCTCTTAACCTTTTGTGAATTTTTCTATAAGGCCCTGCTTTATTCCCCACAGTTTACCGGAAAAGTCAACATAATATCTGTGCGGATTTTCAAATCTCGTAACTTCTTCCCACAAAGTCGAAACCTGCTCGTTGCAATATGCACGAATTTCTTCAAGCGTGGGAATATTATACACGCATTCACCGTTTTTGAATACGGGAACAAGAAGTTCTCTTGCTACGAAATTGTCAACCGTTTTTCTTTTCCATGTGAAATCGGGGTCAAAAAGCGAATATGTTTTATCGTTGTCAATGCTTTCGCTGTCAAGAGTAAGAACGTCGGCAATCGCTTTTCCCGTTTCCATGTCAAACAAACGCCACAGACGTTTTGAACACGGCGTTGTTATTTTAGAAACATTGTTACTTACCATTATTGCAGGTGTTCTTTCGCCGTTGTTTTCGGTTTCGCAAAGTTTGTAAACACCGTCAAGCACAGGCGAAGAAGCAGATGAAATAAGGCGTTCGCCTACTATGAAGCCGTCTATTTTTGCGCCCTGGTTAAGCATATCTTTTATAAGCGTTTCATCAAGCGAATTTGAAACGTAAATGTCACAGTCCGGGAATCCCGCTTCATCAAGCAGTCTGCGGGCACGTTTTGAAAGGTATGTCATATCGCCGCTGTCAATAATAATTCCGGCAGGGCGCAAACCTTTCGGGGTAAGAACTTTTTCAAACGCCGTAATCGCATTTTTCACGCCGCTGTCAAGCGTGTCGTAAGTGTCGACAAGAAGCATTCCATCTTCGCCGTGTTCTTCAAGATACGCCGTAAATGCGTCAAGTTCGCTGTCAAACAACTGTACCCACCCGTGCCCCATTGAAGATACTGCGGGAATGTTGTATTTTTCAGCCGCATTGTAAAGGGATGTTCCGTTTACACCGCCTATATACGCCGCTCTTGCGCCGTTTATTGCGGCACACTTTCCCTGAGCACGCCGTGCACCCATTTCAATTACACGTCTGCCCGAAGCGGCACGAACAACTCTGTTTGCCTTTGTCGCAACGAGAGTCTGGTGGTTAATTGTGTTTAGAAGAAGCGTTTCAAGCATCTGCGCCTGAATAACAGGACCGCAAACTTTTACAATCGGCTCATTAGGGAAAACGGGCGTTCCCTCGGGACAGGCGTAAATGTCACATTCAAATTTGAAATTGCGCAAATATTCAATAAGCCCTTCCGAAAAACCTTTTTGAGAAAACAGTTCAAGGTCTTCTTCCGAAAACGAAATATTTTTTATTTCATCAATAAGTTGTTCAAGCCCCGCCATAACGGCAAAGCCGCCTTTGTCGGGCAGTTCTCTGAAAAACATATCAAACACAACGTGTTTATTTTCCATTCCCGAAGAAATAAGACTTTCCGCCGTTGTAAAACAGTTGTAATCGGCAAAAAAAGAGCAAATATTATTCATTTCAAAGCCCCTTTATTTTATTCTTTTTTAATTGTACCACATATTCTTTTTTATATCAATTATTTTTTTATTTCAGTTGTCGGTTGCCGGTTGTTGGTTGTCAGTTGCCGGTTGTTTTCAAAGAAAAGGGGTTGCCGCATTCAGATGCAGAAAGCGTTTTCTTCGTCCCGTGGGCAATACTAAGGTATGCCGAGGGCGAAAAAACATTTAGAAAAGCAAAATTCAATAAACATTCTGTTATATAAAAAGCGGTTTCCTTACAAAATCTCTGTAAGAAAACCGTTTTTGTTATTCATTTCGTTTAATAAAGTGTTTTGCTTTTCGCTCTGCGCTAAATGCGACAGACCAACATGATAGCATAACGCCACATGAATGAAAACCGATTAGCTAAGCACAATAGAATATGCTATAATAAAGGAGCCGAGAAGGTCGAAGGGGCTTGGAACATAAAAAGTCCGTGCGACAGACTGATCA
>JAZLLP010000003.1:0-43843 GCA_045598225.1 Acutalibacteraceae bacterium
TCAAAAAGAACAAATCGTATGCCGAAACCTCCTCGGATCCGGAAATTGGATCCAAGTGCGAGCAGAGCGCAGCCAAGCATCAGAACCATTATAATTCCCTGTTACAGTTTCTGAAATAGGATAGGAGGAATAAAAATGCCGAGTAATAATAGTTATCCGATGCAGGACAAGGAAATCATGACGGATATGCTGACATCTCAAAAGTCTATCACTGAGCATTATAACCACTATGCCAATGAATGTGCATCTGTTGACCTGAGAAATTCCTTCCTGGATATTCTTCAGGAGGAGCATCAGATTCAAAACGATGTATTTAAGGATATGGACAAGCGCGGATGGTATAGCACACAGCCCGCCGATCAAAATAGAGTCTCCGCTACTAGACAGAAATTTGAAAATATGCAGCAGGAACTTAAAAATTGCTGTCAGTAAATATCTGAGCATCCATCACGATATTAAAAATAAGGGCCGGATCATCTTGACCCTTATTGCTCAGGCTATAAAAGGGGCTGTGACGAAACGAAAAAGTTTCATCGCAGCCCCTTCTTTCATTTTTCAACAAATCAGTCCATAAAGTTGTTGAAAACTTTTCAGTTTTTTCGCATTTTGGGCATAGCAAAGCTAAGGCAGAGCCTTTTGCTTCGATGTTTATTCAATTTCGCATCGGTTTAAGACACACGTTTTTCGTGTAATTGTGAACCGGTGCGTTTTTGTTGTAATTTGTTGTGATATTTGTTGATATTGTAGCCCATCGCAACAATCAGCGTTTCTGTAAAAACTTTCTTTTTTCCGCGGTGAAGGTAACGCTGAAAACCATAATCATATTTTACAACACCGAAGGCTCCCTCGGACTGAATAGATCTGTTCATCCTCAGCTTTATTCCAGTGGGAGATGTTATTCTTTCCAACGAAGCTTGTCTTTGGGCTATGAATTTTTTGGAAACCTGCATTTTGCGATTACCCTCTGCTTTTGTACAGTTCTTTTTATATGGGCAATCCGTGCAATCTTCACATTCGTAATGTGTGATTACGCTTTCAAAGTCGGATTTGCTTTTCCGTTTGCTCTCATAAACTGCTTTCAGCTTTTTACCGTTCTGACAAGTGTATTCATCATGCTCTTCGTCATATTTCATATTTTCCCGAAGCGCCATATTGCTTTTGAATTTCTTTGTTTTACTGCGCTCGTAGTTCTGTGGTTTTATGTAGCATTCTGTTTCGCAGTTTTCAAAGTATGTATAGTTTTCTTCGCTTTCATAGCCCGCGTCACAGGTCACATCCTGATATACTACACCGTGCTGCTTCATTCTGGTCAATAACGGTATCAGTGTAAGCTGATCGGTTCGCTCGGAAGACACGTCTACCCCCGTAATATATTCTCCCTCTACGGCGAATTGAATATTGTATCCCGGTTTCAACTGAGCATTTCGCATATGATCGTCTTTCATGTGCATAAAAGTGGCGTCTTTATCTGTCTTTGAAAAACTGTTTCTTCCGTCGAAAGTATCTTGGTATGATTCATACTTTACCTTGCGCGTCAACAGTTTTTCATATTCTTCGATCTCTCGCTGTAATTCGCTTTTCCTTTTTCCTCTGCCGTACACAAAAGGTTCTGTGTGTTTTGCTTTTAATGCTTTATATATTTCAAACTCGTTTTCTTCCGTTATACCGTATTTGAGCTTCAGCATCTCCGTTAATTTCTCAATTTTATCTAATGCTCTCTGCTCATACTTGTTCGTGCTTTTCTTCCATACAAAACTGTATTTATTGGCATTCGCTTCTATTTTTGTTCCGTCCACAAACAGATGTTCAAAGCAGATTTCTCCCTTATCTTTCAATTTGCGGTCAAGTTCATAAAATATTTCTTCCGAGCACTCGCTTAACACATCCGAACGAAATCTGCATATCGCTCTGTAATTCGGTGCTTTTTCACCGTTCAGAAGCCATATGTAATTTATATCTCTTTTGCAGCGTTCCTCTATATCTCTGCTGGAATATATGTTTTCCATCGCTGCGTACAGGATTACTTTCAGCATCGCTACCGGACTTGTACTGTAATTGCGACCGGTTCGTTTAAGTACTCTTTCCAGAGGTCCCTTTATTTCCTCTGCGATTTCGTCTAAGAGCCGAACACTGTCGTTTTCCGGTATTATTTTTTCTGCAAAAAATTCATCAATTTTCAGTTGCATATTCCGGGGAAATATGCGATAATTAGTCCCGGTTATATTTGTTTTCATCAACTACAATTATACCAGAAAAGCGAGCCGTATGCACTACTTTTCAGTGCTTTCGACTCGCTTTTTCTTTCGGCTGTTTTGTCACAGCCCCAAACTGAAAAACGAAGCGGGTGCTCATTCAAGTACTGAATGAACACCCGAAATGGTACAGACGATGGGACTTGAACCCACATGAATTTGCATTCATTAGAACCTGAATCTAACGCGTCTGCCAATTCCGCCACGTCTGCATATTAAGTTTTGCGCCCGAATTTCACAAGGGAAAGCACCCTCGTGCAATTTTGCAAGTGGTATTTTATCATAAGCGCAGAAAACTGTCAATATAATTGAGTTGAGAAATGAATATTTTCAGTTTATGACCTCATACATAAGCGCCGCCTCGTCTTTTTTTGCGTATTCGTTTACCGAAAGAACTTTATATTTTGTGAGGTTTGCGCCCATCTGAATTTCTATTATGTCGCCTGTTTTTACTTCATAAGAAGCACGGGCGACTTTGCCGTTGACGTTTACATGTTTTGCGTCGCACACTTCGTTTGCAACGGTGCGGCGTTTAATTATTCTTGAAACTTTTAAATATTTATCAAGTCGCATAACTGTTTTTAAACTCTGCAAAAAACTTGATTTTACGAGTTTTTTGTATCTCCTTTATTTTTTTATTCTGCCTTGTCAAACAATGTCACTTTTTATGTCATAACTAACAACCGCCAACTGACAACCGGCAACTAACAACCGGCAACTGACAACCGGCAACTGACAACCGGCAACTGACAACCGGCAACTGACAACTGGCAACCGGCAACCGGCAACCGCCAACCGGCAACTGACAACCGGCAACTGACAACTGACAACTGACAACTAACAACCGGCAACTGACAACTAACAACTATCTCCCTGCCCAGAAAAGGTGGTCTTCAATAAGAAGTGCTCTGCACGGCGCGGCTTCAACTCCGCTGATTTTAAGAGGCTGAGCAACAAGAAAATATTTACCGGGGGCAACGTTCGTAAGGTCAAGACCTTCGAGAATCACCGTTCCCGCTCTGAGCAAAGCGTTGTGAATTGCTTTGTTAGTGCCGTGAATACCTATTGAAGCGGAATCCGTTCCTATGAGTTTTATGCCTGCGTCATTAACGTAATATGCGCTGCTTTCCATAAGATATGACAGACCGCCGCCTTTTATTAACAGCCTTTCGCACGATTTCCACGGGAACCGGTCTTCGGCGTATTCGCCGGTAATCGGTCCGGGAGGAGTTTCAACAACGACACATTCACCGAGAAAAATATCAAGCGGTATTTTGTCAACCGTTTCGCCGCCGTCAATAAAATGAAGCGGAGCATCAATGTGCGTGGCGGTATGAAGGCAGGTGTAAAAGGCGTTCATATTGCAATGACCGCCGTTTTTTATTGATTCAATTTCGTCAATATACCCCTCCGGATCGCCCGGATAAACGGGAGTTTTGAGAATATCTTTTGAAATATCAATAATATTCATTTTTATAGCCGCAAGCACAGTTTCAAATCCTTTTTATCTGTGCGTTCCTTTCTCCGTATTTTCACACGCCGAAAAAATTAAAATGAAAGCAGATTATTTATGTCAACCTGCGTCATACCCGAAAAGTCGGCATCCGCAAGCGAACTCATACTGTCGCTGATTATTTTTGATGAAAATTCATCGGTAAAATCGTCAAGTGAAATATCTGTCTGTTCACCCGTGCTCATATTTTTGAGTACGGCTTTTTTGTTTTCAATTTCGCTGTCACCGAGCACGGTGGTGTAGCACGCATTAACTTTGTTTGCAAATTTCATCTGCGCTTTTACGGACCTTGAAAGCGTATCGATAAGTACGCAGTAGCCTTCGCTTCTGAGGTCAGAAGAAAGTTTTAACGCTTCAAGCGTTGCTTCTTCGCCTGCGGTGACTATGAAAAGGTCGCATTTCGGTGCTTCTGGGAACTGAACGCCTGCTTCTTCCATTGCAAGTTCAAGTCTTTCAAGACCTATTGCCATTCCGCAAGCGGGGAGGGGCGCTCCGCCGAGTTCTTCAATAAGACCGTCATATCTTCCGCCGCCGCCGAGAACAAGTCCTTTTGTTTTTTCATCGTGTGAAACAAATTCAAAAACAGTTCTTGTGTAGTAATCAAGTCCTCTTACAATCTGCGGATTTACAACGTATTCTATTGAAAGCGCATCAAGATATTTTTTTAGTTTTTCAAAATGTTCTCTGCAATCGTCACAGATGTAGTCGAGTACAACGGGTGCGTTTTCGGCTATTTTCGAGCAAACGGGACTTTTACAGTCAAGTATTCTCATCGGGTTTCTGTCAAGCCTTGAAAGACATGTTTCGCAGAGGTCGTCTTTTTTATCTTCAAAATATTCTTTGAGTGCGGCTGTGTATTTTTTTCTGCATTCGGGACAGCCGATTGAGTTTATTTCAAGTACAAGGTCTTTTACGCCGATGTAGTTGAAATAATCGTTTGCAAGCGCAATAACTTCGGCGTCTGCAAGCGGTGACGGTGAGCCGAAACATTCAAGACCGAACTGATGAAATTCTCTTAACCTGCCTGCCTGCGGTTTTTCGTAGCGGTAGCACGAGGTGAGGTAGCAGATTTTCTGCGGAAGCGGTTCGTTGAAAAGACCGTGTTCGAGAAACGCTCTTACAGCACCTGCCGTTCCTTCGGGGCGAAGCGTTATTGAGCGGTCACCTTTGTCGTTGAAAGTGTACATTTCTTTCTGAACAACGTCGGTTGTTTCGCCGACAGAACGGTCAAAAAGTTCGGTATATTCAAAAACGGGAGTTCTCATTTCGTAAAAACCGTAATTTTTTGCTGTTTCGAGTGCCGTTTGTTCAAGATACTGTATTTTGTGACTTTCAGTCGGTAAAGTATCTTTTGTTCCTTTTATTGCTTTAATAGATAATGCCATACAGGTTCCTGCCTTTTTAAGTAGATTTGCCGTGATACGCCGTGTATCACAAAAAAGAATATCGGGCGGCTGTCTGACGGGCTCGCCCGATTATGAGTACGCTGATGCGTTTTATTTTTTGGGATTTACAATGTCACGCCAGTCGAGGTCGCCGCGTTCAAGACTGTGTATAAGCGCTTCCGCCGTGGCAATGTTTGTTGCAACGGGGATGTTGTGAACGTCGCAAAGCCTTAAAAGGCTTGCATCATTCGGCTCGCCGGGTTTCGGGTCAAGCGGGTCACGGAAAACGAGAAGAAGGTCAATTTCGTCACAGGCTATGCGTGAGCCTATCTGCTGGTCGCCGCCCTGTGAGCCGCTTAAATATTTTTCAATGTTCAGCCCTGTCGCTTCGGAAACGAGTTTGCCGGTTGTTCCCGTAGCGCAGAGGTTGTGTTTGCTTAATATGCCGCAATACGCAATACAGAACTGAGTCATAAGTTCTTTTTTCGAGTCGTGTGCTATAAGTGCTATATTCATAAGTTCTCCTTTTCTATATTACGAATTTTAATGAGTTTGATTTTTATTATTCCGCAAAAAAGCGAATTAAGAATTAAGGTCTGCAAAATTCTTTTTGTTTGCTTTATACAGATTTTTATAAACTTCAAAATATTTATCGTAAACGGGTTTAAGATTTTTGTCGGGGTTAAACGTTTTAACCGCCGGAATAAGTTTTTTGGAGTCGGCAACCGAGGAGCATGCGCCCGTGCCTATTGCAACGAGAACAGCCGCACCCATAGCGCCTACGTTCTGCGGTGTGTCAACCGTTTCGATTATTTTGCCTGTGCAGTCCGCAAGAATCTGACAGGTGAGGTCGGAAAGAGCGCCGCCGCCTACAAAGCGTACTTTGTCGGAAGCCTTGACTTTCTTTTCCTCCGTTTCCATAAACCAGCGAAGATGGTAGCAAACACCTTCAAGTACTGCTCTTATCATTTCGCTTTTGCCTGTTTCGAGACTGATGTTGAAGAACATACCGCGTGCATTCGGGTCTTCAAAAGGACAGCGGTTGCCGTGAAGCCACGGTGTAAAAATTACGCCGCCTGCGCCTGCGGGTACTTTGCTTACAACGTCGGTCATATAATCGTAAAGGCTTGTGTATTTTGTTTCATAGCCGTCCGTGATATGTTTCTTTTCAAGATAAATGCCGATTTCGTCAAGTGCAAGGTGGTCTTTTACCCATTCAAGACATTTGCCCGCCGTTTCAAGTTCGGCAAAGTAGTTGTAAACGCCGTCTTCGGCACCGACAACTGCGGCTATCATAGCCGAAGCGTCAACAATGCTTTTGTCAACAACTGTTGAAACCCAGCCCGAAGTACCGCTGTAAATGTGAGTGTCGCCCTGTGCGGAAGCACCTGCGCCTACGCCTATAAGAGATGCGTCTCCGCCGCCGCCGTAAACGGCTGTGCCGGGAGCAAGACCGAGTTCTTTTGCCGCATCTTCTTTAAGTTCGCCGACTTTTTCCGCCGATTTGACAATTTTCGGAAGATGGTCAAAGTTTACTTTGAGCATATCACACATCGGTTTGCTGAAGCATTTTTTATGTATGTCGTAAAGTTCCGTTGCAAAAGCCGAATCGTAAGTCATACAGAAAACGCCTGTCATACGGGCGATGAGGTATTCTTTTACGTCAAGCCATTTGTAAACTCTTTTAAAGTTTTCGGGTTCGTGTTTTTCAACCCATTTGTATTTCCATACCGGGTCTTTTACGGAAGCGGCAACCGCACCCGTAATTTTAAGTGATTTAAGAAGTTTCGGAACGCTTGCGCCGGCTATCTGGAAGCCGTGAGCCATGCCCTCTTTAAGTTCTTCCCTTGCACGCTGGTCCATATAACTCATGGCACGGCGAACGGGTTTTGCGTCTTTATCTACAAGAACTACGCCCTGCATCTGTGAGCAGAACGAAATACCCTGAATTTTACTTGTGTCTATTTTACTCTCTTCAAGAACTTTTGCGGTTGTGTGGCACATAGCGTCCCACCATTCCTGCGGTTCCTGTTCCGCACCGCCGTCGGGGAAAACGTAAAGGTTATACCCTTCGGATGCTGCCGCAACGAGTGTTATGGTTTCACCGATGTCAAAAATGCAGGTCTTTACGCCGGTTGTTCCTATGTCGTATGCAATAGCATAATTTTCAGCCATAATAATCCCTCACCAAACAGTTATTATACTGATTATGCACTATTTTCTGTTAATAATCAACAGTTATTTAACAAAAAAATATATATTTTTTTATTGATAACATAGGATTTTGAGAAAAAATAAATTTTTTTAAAAAAATATTGAAAAAAGTGTTGACTTTTTCGTGAACGGTGATATAATAGACATCACTTCGGAGGACGAACGTAATTCTCCGCAGTCGGTGTTGATGGCGTTGAGGGTCCACCCGTTCCCATCCCGAACACGGTAGTTAAGCTCAACTGTGCCGAAAATACTTAGCGGGAAGCCGCTTGGGAAGATAGGGCGATGCCGACACAATAAGAACAACCACCCAACAGGGTGGTTGTTCTTTTTTTACATAAACTTTGTGTTTATATTGGTAACTTGTGCTATTTACAAAGCGGGGTTTTTTGTGATATAATCAATAATGTATAAATATCTCTATAATTTTTCGGGGGTAATCTGATGGAAAGAAAAAGCGGCGTTTTAATGCACATTTCCTCACTTTTCGGTGATTATTCATCGGGAAGTTTCGGAAAATCCGCTTTTAAATTTGTTGATTTTCTCCGTGAAGGCGGTTTTTCATACTGGCAGGTTTTGCCGTTCAATCCGGTGGATGAATGTAATTCGCCTTATAAATCGTTTTCCACGTTTGCGTGCAATCCTTATTTCATTGACCTTGAAACGCTTTTTTATGACGGTCTTATTACCCGTGAGGAACTTGAAAACGCAAAGCAGAAAACACCGTATTCCTGCGAATATGAACGTCTTGACAGAGAACGTGTTCCGCTTCTTTTAAAAGCATCCGAAAGAGTTTCGGAAGAACTGAAAAATGAAATAACGGATTATGTTTTCAAACGGAAAAACATATATGACTTCTGCGTTTTTATGGCTCTTAAAGAAGCGAACGGCAGAAAAGAATGGCGTGAATGGACAGAAAATGAATATTCCGAAAACGTATTTTTCGGCTGGTGTTTTATTCAGTATGAATTTTTCATACAGTGGCAGAAAGTAAAAAAATATGCAAATGAAAACGGCGTAAAAATCATCGGTGATATTCCGATATACGTTTCGCTCGATTCTTCAGACGTTTACAGTAACACAAATCTGTTTCTTATTGATGACAGTAACAGGCTTACCGATGTTGCGGGAGTTCCGCCCGATTATTTTTCGGAAGACGGTCAGTTGTGGGGAAATCCTTTGTATGACTGGGCTGAAATGGAAAAAGACGGCTTTAAATGGTGGAAAGAAAGAGTATCCTTTGCGCTTGAACTTTTTGACGGCGTAAGAATAGACCATTTCAGAGGAATTGAAAGTTTCTGGGCTGTGCCGGGCACCGAAAAAACCGCAAAAAACGGCAAATGGGTAAAAGGTCCGGGAATGAAACTCGTGAATGTTCTTAAAAGCGTTGCGGGTGAAAAACTCATTATTGCCGAAGACCTCGGAGATATAACGCCCGAAGTCGTAAAACTTGTTGAAGACAGCGGTTTTCCGGGTATGCGTGTTTTTCAGTTCGGTTTTCTCGGCGGTGATACACCGCACAGACCGTATAATTACATAAACAACTGCATAGCGTATTCGGGTACGCACGACAACAACACGCTTCTCGGCTATTTATGGGAAACGCCCGAAGACGTAAAACGTGACATAATGAATTACTGCGGCTGTGAGCCTGAAAAATGGAATGAAAACGGCTGTGAAGCGATAATCAGAACAATTATGGCAAGTTCTGCGGGTCTTACCGTTTTTCCCGTGCAGGATTTACTCGGTTACGGAAACGATACACGCCTTAACGTTCCCGGCAGGGCAGAGGGCAACTGGATGTACAGAATAACAGAAGACCAACTTAAACTTATAGATACGAAAAAATACAGATATTACAACACTATTTACAACAGGCTATAATATGACGGACTTAAAAAACATCACTCTTTTTCTGCTTGATATGGACGGGACTGTAAATTTAGGTTTTGACCCGATAGACGGCGCAAAAGAGTTTCTCGAAACACTGAAAAAACAGGGAAAAAACTTCATATTTCTTACAAACAATTCATCACGCAATGCTGACGATTACGTTGAAAAAATGCGTTCTCTCGGCTTTTTGTGTGAGCGTGAAAACGTGTTCACTTCGGGTATGGCGGCAGGACTTTTTCTGAAAAAGAACAAACCCGGCTCACGTGTTTACGTTTGCGGTACAAAGTCTTTGAAAAAGGAAGTCGCATCATACGGCGTTGACGTGAGCGAAGACGGTGCCGACACCGTTCTTTTGGGGTACGACACAGAACTTGATTATGTAAAAATCAGAAAAGTATGCGATTTGCTTGACGGGGGTGCGGATTATTACGCAACGAACGTTGATATGGTGTGTCCCATAGAGGGCGGGCGGTATCTTCCCGACTGCGGCTCGTTTGCCGATATGTTTGAAAATGCGGTGAAAAGAAGACCTGTTTTTTTAGGCAAACCCGACCGTACCATGATAGATATTATCGCCGAAAACACGGGCGTACCTTATGAAAATATAGCAATGGTCGGTGACAGAATATACACCGATGTTAAAACGGGTGTGAATGCGGGAGTTACGTCAATTCTCGTTCTTTCGGGCGAAACAACTTTAAAAGATGCCGAAAAGAGCGATGTCGTGCCCTCGTATATATTCGACTCGGTTAAAGACATTTACGAAATAATCAGATAAAGGAGAAAATAAAATGAAAAAAATATTATCTGTTTTACTTGTCTGTGCAATCTGCATTTCGGTATTTTCCGTTTGTGCGTTTGCGGTAACGCAGGAAAAAGAATATCTTACGGGAGATACCGACGGAAACGGCAAACTCGAAACTGCCGATGCGCTTCTTGCACTCAGAGCGGCGGCGGGAATAGAAACTTTGTCCCGTGATGAGTTTATTCGTGCCGACATAAACGAAGACGGCTCAATAACGCTTTTTGATGCACGCCAGATTTTAAGAGGGTCGCTCGGTCTTGTAAAACTTGAACCGTCGGGCGCTTTTAAAGGATTTACCTGCTGTGATATTGACGGCAAGCCTGCATTTGAAAGCAAAGAAGCACTCATTGAATATGTAAATACAAATCTCAACAGAATAAAAACGGAACGTCCCGGTCTTACAAAAACCGAAAGTTCTTCCGTCAGTGACATAAATGTTTCAAGTTCGGGAATCGCTGCGCTTGTCAAATCACTTGTAAGTAAAATCGTTGAGAAGGAAAGTGATGAAGGCGATCCGGAGTTCCATAATGCCGGAGATGCTCTTTACTCGGTTGTTCCCGTTGAGGGTGAAGACTATGTTTCTAATCTTACCGCAAGTGATATTATGGGCGCTAAAGTGTTATACGATGACGGAAAAGATATGATTACCGTTCAGATTGCAGTTCCCGATACAGACAGCGACAACATCAAATCTTCGGGATATTCAAAAGTTGTTAATACAGAAAATCTGAACAGTAAATCAACTTCAACTATTACAGATGTTTTCTCGAGCATAATGGGCTCAGCCGAATTGTCCGTTGAATACAGGAATCTGGTTCTTACGGTAAAAATCGACTGTGAAACCGGAAATGTCAAGAATTATACACTTTCTTACGAATCCAATGTCAGTATGGTTTCACCCGGCTCAAAATTAGGCATAATTTCCGTCGACGGCGTATCTTACTGTACCTTGAGAACGATTGAATTTTCGGGCTTTAACTGGAAAAAAGCATAAAATATAATCCGTCAGTGAAAGGTGATATATATGAAAAAATACGTTCTTGCCCTTGATCAGGGTACAACAAGTTCAAGAACAATAGTTTTCGATAAAAAGGGTAATATCGTATCGAAAGCGCAGTTTGAGTTTACACAGATTTATCCGAAAGCGGGCTGGGTTGAACACGACCCTTACGAGATACTCGAATCGCAACTTCATTCTCTTTCGGCGGCTCTTGAACTCGGCAAAATCAATCCTGCGGAAATTGCAGCTATCGGCATTACCAATCAGCGTGAAACAACTATTTTGTGGGATAAAGAAACGGGAAAACCCGTTTATAATGCAATAGTATGGCAGTGCAGAAGAACAGCGCCGATATGCGAAAAACTTAAAGAAGAAGGTCTTGAGCCGTACGTCAAAGAACATACGGGACTACTTATTGACGCTTATTTTTCGGGTACGAAAATCAAATGGATAATAGACAATATTCCCGAAGCAAGAACGCTTGCCAACGAGGGTAAACTTCTTTTCGGTACTGTTGAAACGTGGCTTATTTGGAACCTTACAAACAAAGCGGCGCACGTTACCGATTACAGTAACGCTTCAAGAACAATGCTTTTCGATATAGAAAAACTCGAATGGGATAAATATCTTTGCGAAAAACTCGGCATACCTATGAACATTCTTCCCGAAATAAGGGAGTCGAGTTCTGTTTACGGCTATGTTTCGGGCGATGTTGCAGGGCTTAAAGAACTTGAAGGTATTCCGATTTCCGGTGCTATCGGTGACCAGCAGGCGGCGCTTTTCGGTCAGGCGTGCTTCAATGCGGGGCAGGCTAAAAACACATACGGCACAGGCTGTTTCCTTTTGATGAACACCGGCGAAAAAAGAATACATTCAAAAAATAATCTTATTGAGGGTATTGCGTGGGGACTTAACGGAAAAGTTTGCTATGACCTTGAGGGAAGCGCATTTAACGCAGGCTCTGTAATTAAGTGGCTTCGTGACGAACTTCGTATGATAAACGAGCCGAGCGAATGCGATTTTCTTGCCGAAAGCGTTGAAGACGCAAACGGAATATATATTGTTCCGGCGTTCACGGGACTCGGTGCTCCGTACTGGGATATGTATGCCCGTGGCTGCATAGTAGGTCTTACAAGGGGCGCAAACAGAGCGCATTTTGCAAGGGCGGTGCTTGAATGTATTACATATCAGGTTACGGACCTTGTTGAAGCGATGACGAAAGACAGCGGTATTCTTATGTCCGAAATGCGTGTAGACGGCGGCGCTTCCGTGAGCAACATAATGCTTCAGATACAGTCAAATATGACGGGTACTAAAGTAAACCGTCCGAAACTTGTTGAAACCACCGCACTCGGCTCTGCTTATATGGCAGGTCTTGCAGTCGGATTCTGGAAAGACCTTGACGAAATAGAAACAGTCAGAGAAATAGACAGAATTTTCGTTCCCGAAATCGGCGGCGAAAAAAGAGATGCGCTTCTCAAAGGCTGGCATAAAGCGGTCGAGCGTTCAAAAGACTGGGAAGAACACTGATTCCGTAATAATATGCCACGGGGCGGTAAATTTTAATTATTATTAAGTGAGAAAAGGACTTCCCGAAAGATTAAAAATCTTCCCCGAAGTCCTTGAATTGATTTGCGGGTTGCTGTCCGTTTCTTGACACTTTATATGTGGTATAATATTATTTGCAATTATTTGCAATTCGGACAAATCTGTTAAAAAGAAGGTATAAAAATGGATTCGGTTTTAATTTTTACGGTGATTTTCGGCGTTATCTGCTGTATTCTTCTGATTGTTTGTGTTGCTCTGCTTTTTTCGCTTAAAAAGAACAGAAACAATGACGGAATACAGGAAGAATTCAGGCGCAACCGTGAGGAAAATGCCAATATGAACGCCGCCATGAGAAACGAGGTTTCGGTTCAGTTAGGCAAAATGGAAGAAAAACTGGGCGGCATAGTAAACGAAAACTACAAAAGCCGTATAGAACTTTCCGAAAAACTGTCATCTTCACTTGCGGAAATACAGAAAAGCAACATTGAACAGAATGACAGACAATCCCGTGCGCTTGCCGAAAATATGGCGAAAATGCAGGAAAGCAACGAGAAAAAACTTGAGGAAATGCGTGTTACGGTTGACGAAAAACTCAGCGCAACGCTTACAACACGGCTCAACACGTCTTTTAAAACGGTTTCCGAACAACTTGAAAATGTTTATAAATCGCTTGGCGAAATGAAAGAACTTTCGCAGGGCGTTACACAGAATGTCACATCTTTGAACAGGGTACTTACAAACGTAAAGGCAAGAGGAACATGGGCGGAAGTGCAACTTGAAGCAATACTCGACCAGACGATTCCCGGTATGTACGAAAAGAATTATTCACCGAAAGGAAACTCCGAACGTGTTGAATTTGCCGTTAAAATTCCGAGCGGTGAGAATAAAGATGAAATAATTTATCTTCCCATAGATTCAAAATTCCCGATGGAGGATTATATAAGACTTTGCGATGCGGCGGAATCAGCCGACCCCGTGCTTCTTGCCGCAGCGAGAAAAGCGCTTGAAGACAGGGTGCGTGCGGAAGCAAAAGACGTATCAAAATATATAGTTGTTCCGAAAACAACTCCGTTTGCAATACTTTACCTTGCCACCGAGGGGCTGTATGCCGAAATTGCATCTTCAAAAAGCGGAATAGCCGAAAGTCTTCAAAGTCAGAATATTATGGTTGCGGGTCCGTCAACAATAACGGCACTTCTCAATTCGTTTGCAATGGGCTTTAAGGCGATTGCAATAAACGAAAAAGCGGATGAAGTAAGAGCACTTCTCGGTGCTGCAAAAACGCAGTATGACAAGTTCGGCGACGTGCTTGAAAAGGCTCGCAAAAAGATTGAAGAAGCAGGCAAAAGCCTTGAAGACGCACAGAAAAGAAACGACATTATTCAGAAGAAACTCAAAGGCGTGGAAGCACTTGATGACAGTGATGCCGATAATCTTTTGGGAATAGAATAAAAAATTGAATATCACAGGGGGCTGTGCCTTTTTGTCACAGCCCCGTTTTTATTTGTAAATGTTTTTTCGGTTATGACATATTATTACATAATATATGGAAAAATTCCTTAATTTTTTATCTCATGTATATTGTAATTTGACATACCATGTGATATAATACAAAAGTTAAAATGGGTATGTATGAAATTTTATCTGAAACCGATTACATATAAAAAGAGGGATTTTGGTGTCAAGCATTATAAGTATAATAAACTTTATAAAAAAACATATAAAAATAACAACGGCGTTGACGGATGCTTTTGCGTTGTCAATCGCGGTATTTGTTTCCTCATTTTTAAAATTTGACGGCAGTTTTTCATATCCGTCATGGTACAATAAATATGTTGTTTATATCGTTATTTTTGATATAGCAGTTACCGAAGCCGTTTTTTTTATAAAAAAATTATACAGCAGAATGTGGCAGTATTTTGCCGTAAAAGATTACGGTGATCTGCTTGTTGCGCTTATGATTTCAAAAGCGGTAACATTTATTGTGAACACTCCGATATGGCTTCATTACACAAGGTCTTTTCTTACATGGTTTGCTCTTTATATTACCGTTGCAACGATTTTGATTTTCGGAATAAGAGTACTTATACTCGTTATTTACAAAGCGTGGCGTAAAGGTTACGTCGAAAAGAATAAAGTTACATGCGAAAAGAAAAAACGCGTTATGATAATCGGTGCAGGCAGTGCGGCTGACAGGCTTCTTGCGGAATTTAAAACGGGCGTTGAATATTATTCGAGATATGACGTTGTCGCACTTATTGATGATAACAAACGTAAAAAGAACGATATAATGAACGGCGTAAAAGTTTACGGCGGCAGAGAATCGATTATCGAAACCGTAAATAAACTCGGAATAGATGAAATTTATTTTGCTGTTCCGTCCGCTTCCGAACAGAGCAAAAAAGAAATACTCGATATATGTAAGCAGACGAACTGCGTGCTTAAAACGCTTCCCGGTTTGAGCAAATTTGTCAGCAGCAATAAAGTGAGCACACAACTTCGTAAAGTTGATTATACCGACCTTTTGGGCAGGGAACAGATAAAACCCGACCTTACAGACGCATTTGCTCTTTTAAAAGATAAAACGGTGCTTGTTACGGGCGGCGGCGGTTCAATAGGCAGTGAACTTGTAAGGCAGATAGCAAAAAGCGGCGTTACAAAGAGAGTAATCATTTTCGATATTGCCGAAAACGGTGCTTATGATATTCAGCAGGAAATAAGACGCAAATACCCCGAAACCGATTTGAAAGTTCTTATCGGCTCGGTAAGGGATGAGCAAAGGCTTTGCGAAATGTTTGAAGAATATCATCCCGATATTGTTTACCATGCCGCAGCGCACAAACACGTTCCCCTTATGGAGGACAGTCCGAAAGAAGCGGTAAAAAACAACTGCTTCGGAACATATAATCTTGCAAAAGTTTCGGACAGGTACGGTGTTAAACGCTTCGTTATGATTTCTACCGACAAAGCGGTCAATCCCACAAACGTTATGGGCGCTACAAAACGTGTTTGCGAAATGATAGTTCAGTCATTCAACAAAATAAGTGAAACCGAATTTGTCTGTGTTCGTTTCGGCAACGTTCTCGGCTCAAACGGAAGCGTTATTCCGCTTTTCAGAGAGCAGATTGAAGCAGGCGGTCCCGTTACAGTAACTCATCCCGACATAATCCGCTATTTTATGCTCATACCCGAAGCGGTTTCGCTTGTACTCAAAGCGGGCGCAAATGCCAAGGGCGGTGAAATATTCATTCTCGATATGGGTTCGCCCGTAAAAATAAGCGAACTTGCGGAAAACCTCATAAGACTTTCGGGTTACAAAGTCGGTGAAGATATCGAAATAAAATATACAGGTCTTCGTGACGGCGAAAAACTTTACGAGGAACTTCTTATTGCAGAAGAAGGTATTCAGAAAACCGAAAATGACCTCATATATATTGCAAAACCGGTTGAAATAGATTCGGACAAACTTTTCGGCAGACTTGCCGTAATAGGCGAAAATATCGAAAACTATTCAAGGGTTGAAATAATTGAACAACTTGCGGCACTTGTTCCGACGTTTGACGTTAAAAACAAAGAATACAACAGTGTGTTCAAGTAATATTTTAGGGGAAATGTTATGTATAATAAATTTTTTAAAAGGGTGCTGGATTTACTTTTGTCGGGAATCGGCATAATAGTTCTGACGCCGGTGTGGATAATATTATCCGTTTTGATAGTTATTGATGATCCGGGTCCGGTGTTCTTCAGACAGAAGCGTGTCACAAAGGATAAAAAGTATTTCAGAATATTCAAATTCAGAACGATGAAAACGGATACGCCCCACGACATTCCGACACATCTTCTTGAAAATCCCGAACAGTACATAACAAGAGTAGGCAGGTTTTTAAGAAAAACATCTCTTGACGAATTACCTCAACTTTTTAATATTTTTGCGGGCAGTATGGCAGTAATCGGGCCTCGTCCCGCACTTTGGAATCAGGAAGATCTTATTGAAGAACGCGACAAATACGGTGCGAATGATGTGCGCCCCGGTCTTACCGGTTGGGCACAAATAAACGGCAGAGATGAACTTGAAATTGATGTTAAGGCAAAACTTGACGGTGAATATGTTGAAAAGATGAGTTTCTTGTTCGATTGTAAATGTTTTATAGGCACTGTCTTCAGCGTTTTGAAACACGAAGGCGTTGTGGAAGGCGGAACGGGAGAAATCAACCGCACAGAAAAAGAGGAAGCAGATGAGGAGACGGCTGACAAATGAAAATTCTTGTTGTTTGTCAATACTACGCACCTGAACCCTTTGTGATTTCGAATATATGCGAAGAACTTGTAAAACGCGGTCACGACGTTGACGTAATAACCGGTATTCCGAATTACCCTATGGGCGAAATTTATAACGGATATAAAAACGGTGAACACCGTGACGAAGTTATAAACGGTATTAAAGTTCACAGATGCTTTACCGTCGGACGTAAAAGCGGTGCACTTTACCGTTTTCTGAATTATTTCAGTTTCGCTTTTTCATCAACACGCTATGTTTCAAAGTTGAAGAAAGATTACGACGTTGTTTTTGTAAACCAACTTTCTCCTGTTATGATGGCGTGTGCCGGCATAAAATACAAGAAAAAACATAAAAAGAAACTTGTTATGTATTGCCTTGACCTATGGCCCGAAAGCCTTGTTGCAGGCGGTATAGCACGTGGCAGTCTTATATACCGTATTTTTGAAAAAATCTCGGCAAGGCTATATAACGATACCGACAGAATACTTGTTACTTCAAAAGAATTCGCGTCATATTTTGACGAAAAATTCGGTATCAAAGGCGAAAAAATAGGTTATTTACCTCAATATGCGGAGGAAATCTTCAAGCCGCAGCCGTTCGTAAAAAAAGATACATTTGACGTAACGTTTGCGGGAAATACAGGCGCAATGCAGAGCGTGGAAACAATAATCAGAGCAGCGGTGAAACTGAAGGACGATAAGGATATTAGAATACATATTGTCGGCGACGGCTCGGAGTACAAAAACTGCAAAAAACTTTCGGAAGAACTCGGAACCGATAACGTTGTTTTTTACGGCAGAAAGCCCGTTGAGGAAATGCCCGGGTTTTATGAGAAATCGGATGCAATGCTTGTTACGCTTGCAAAGGACCCTTTAATTTCATTGACTTTACCCGGCAAAGTTCAGTCATATATGGCGGCGGGTAAACCCATAATCGGTGCAATTGACGGAGAAGCGGCTGATATTATCAGAGAAGCGGATTGCGGCGAGTGTGTTCCTGCCGAGGATGCAGATGCTCTTGCCGAATGTATAAGAAGAATGAAAAACGCAGACATAGAGCGTTATGCCGCTAATTCAAGAAAATATTACGACGGCAATTTTACAAAAGACCGTTTTATCGGAACACTTATTGCGGAGTTTGAAAAATATTCTTCCGCAAAATGACGGATGTGAGAATTTGGAAAAAGCAAAGATATGTATAGTTACAACAAGAAATATTTTTGATGCTCCGTGCCTTGCAAAGTATGAGGATGTTCTCGGCGAACCGTTTGATATTGCTTACTGGGACCGCTGCGGCATTGAAGAAAAGTGTAAGGCGGTAAGGCAGTTTCGTTACGAGGGCATTCTTACTGCTGACGCATCTGTAACGGATAAAGTAAAAAAATATATCGGTTACATAAAGTTTATAAAAAAAATTCTTAAAGAAAACAAATATGAAAAACTCATCGTTTTTCCGACACAGGCTGCGTGGCTGATTTTGCCGCAACTGAAAGGCGAATACCGTGGCAGATATATTTTTGATATAAGAGATTATGCGGGCGAAAACAACATCATACTTTCACGTCTTACATCAAAAGCCGTTGAGTGCGCCGGTCTTACAACGGTAACATCGCCTGCATATTCGGCATTTCTTCCGGAAAAAGATTATCTGGTTTCACACAATACGCAGGAAATATCGGATGACCTCGTTTCCCGCTACCGTTCGCGTGTGCGCGGCGAAAATGAAAAAATCGTTCTTTCGTTCATCGGTTCGGTAAGATTTATTGACAAGCAGAAAGAACTTATAAACGCATTTAAGAATGACGAACGGTTTGTGCTGAAATTTATCGGCAGAGGGTCAGAACAACTTGAAGATTTCTGCAAAGAAAACGGTGTAAATAATGTTGAACTTGTGGGCAGATTTGAAAGAAGCGAACTGTCTTTGTTTTATATGGAAACCGATATGGCAATAAATGTATACGGAAACAAAAATCCGTATCTTGACTATGCGCTTTCAAACAAACTTTACAGTGCGGCAATAATGGGTATGCCTATTCTTGTTTCACCGAATACATATATGGCGGAAATTACCGAAAAATACGGATTTGGATTAGCAGTCGAACCCTCGGAGTGCGGTTTGGCGGATAAAGTATATAATTATTATAATTCTATAAATAAAAAAGAATTTTTTGACGGATGCGACAGGTTTATGGCAACGGTTCGGCATGAGGAAGAAATATACAAAGAAACAGTTAAAGCATTTATTGGTTGAGAAAGGATGTCTATGGTGAAAAAAATATTATATTCAAAACCAATTACTTTGCTGTTAAAAGGTTTTTTGATGATTTTTTATCCGAAAAAATATTTGCAGGGATACTATTTTGAAGAAAAAAGGGCCGGTTATGCTTGGGCACTTAAGGGTATTCCGAGACGGATTGTTACAGGAATTCCATGGCCGGTGTATAAGACGACG
Organism: Acutalibacteraceae bacterium; assembly: GCA_045598225.1. Classification (GTDB taxonomy): domain Bacteria; phylum Bacillota; class Clostridia; order Oscillospirales; family Acutalibacteraceae; genus DTU089. The sequence goes on from JAZLLP010000003.1 coordinate 19,341, forward strand.
ATCGTTTCTCATAAAGAAAATATCGAATTTCATCCGGACAGCATCAATGTATTTCAGTCCCCGGGATGTTATTTTCAAAATCATGACGGCAAAATAATCATAGGAAAAAATGTATATATAGCACCGAATTGCGGAATTATCACAACAAATCATGATATTCATGATTTAAAAAAACATATGCCCGGTAAGGATATTGTGATTAAAGATAATTGCTGGATTGGAATGAACAGTGTGATTTTGCCCGGAGTTATATTGGGCGAAGGAACTGTTGTCGGTGCAGGTGCGGTTGTATCGCACTCTTTTGAAGAAGGTCATTGTGTAATCGGGGGAGTTCCCGCAAAGATAATAAAAAAGATAGATTAACAGGGGTAATTGAGTTGAGAATAGTTAACGTTGAAGATTATTTTATTCCCGATGCAGGGTATCAGATAAATATTATGCCTAAATACCTTTCGAAATTCGGACATGATGTCTATATAGTTACTTCTAAAACAGAAAAAATTGAAAAGGAATGTACTTCTTTTTTCGGTGTTGAGGACATTGAAAAAAGAGATAAGCGATATACAGAAACCACGGGTGTTAAAATAATAAGGGTAAACCCGTTTACAACGAAAACTGTCAGTAATCGAATTATTCAGGGAAAAGAACTTTTTGATACAGTAAACAGTTTAAACCCCGATGTTGTTTATGTTCACGGAAATGATACCGTTACGGGTATAAGATATTTACTGAAAAAGAAGATGCCCTATGCACTAATTACAGACAGCCATATGCTCAGTATGGCATCAGACAACAAATTTAATAAACTATTTAAAAAAGTTTACCGTAAAACTGTAACACCGAAAATAATAAAAAAACAAATTCCTGTTATTCGTACGCAGGATGACGATTATGTGGAGTCCGCTCTCGGCATACCGCTTTCGCAGGCTCCGTGGATTTCGTACGGTACCGATACGGATCTTTTTCATCCGGATGAAGATGTAAAAAAAGCGATTCGAGAGGAATACGAAATACCGCAGAACAGTTTTGTGTTTGTTTGCACCGGCAAGCTTGACGAATCAAAAGGCGGGCTTATTCTTGCTGAAGCATTTAAAGAAAAATTCAATACCCAAAAAGATGTAACCCTTGTCACGGTTGGTAACATAAAGGGTGAGTACGGTGAAAAGGTTAAAGAAGTATTCTCAAGAAGTCAGAACAGAATTATCAATGTGCCGACGCAAAAATATTGGGATTTGGGTAAATTTTATCAGATGGCAGATGTATGTGTGTTTGCCCGTCAGTGCAGTCTTTCTTTCTACGATGCACAAGGATGTGCGCTTCCGGTAATATCGGAAGATAACAACATAAATGTCGACAGAAATTCTCACGGAAACGGTCTTTGCTTTAAGTCAGAGGATGTTGCATCATTCAGAGAAATGCTTGAAACCGTTCTTAATATGAATGATGAGGATTTTAAGAAAATGAAAGAAAACTCTTACCGTTTTATTACCGAAAACTATAATTACGAGGATAAAGCGAGAGAGTATGAAAAGATAATTCTCGGCTCAGTTAAATAAATCAGAAATTCGGAGAGAAAAATGAATCTTTTAATATATAACAATACATCCCGTTTTTCGACGGTGCTGAACGCATTTCTCGAAGAAATAAATGACGGTTTTGATAATATATATGTCGTTTTTCCGAAAAAATTTGATGTGCATAAAGAATACGGCGATTTGGGCGGTAATGTAAAGTATATTATGCCGTCCGCTACCGACAAATATAAAGCAATGTTCGTCGCATTATTTCTGATGTTTTCACCAACCTCTTTTTCGGATTTTTCGGCTGCAAAAAAGAAAGGAAAACGGAACAGGAGTTTCTTTGTGACATATTACAAAACGCTTGTTACATCTGTTCTTCTTTTCGGATTATCGAAAAACGTATTTAAAACTTCCGCTCCGGAAAATACGTCGGTTTTTTCGACGTGGTACGCAGCAAACGCAATAGCAGCATCAACCGCAAGAAAGAAAGGCAAATGCTGCACAGCTCTTTCTTATGCACATTCCTATGAGGTGGATTTCAGAAAAAACAACTTTACCGCTGTTATACGTGATAATTATAAATCCCGTTATCTTGATGAAATATATTTCATATCAGAAAATGTTATGAATGAATATGAGCAGCTGAATAAAGATATTCTGAAAAACACGGAAAAGTTCAAATCGGCTCATTTCGGCAGCAGAAAAAAAGAAGACGGTTTGTGCAAGCCTTCAGATGACGGAGTTTTCAGAATACTTACATGCTCGGGTATGGGTGCTGTAAAAAGACTTGATTTGCTTGCGGAGGCACTTTTGCTCTACAAAGGCGACAAAAAGATAAACTGGACGCATCTCGGTGACGGAGAGCAGATGAATAAAATCAAGGACATAATTTCGGGTATCGGCAACGAAAATGTGACTGTCGAGCTTAAAGGGAAAGTCACTAATGATGATGTTCACAGATACTATGTGACGAATCCCGTTGATTTGTTTGTAAACGTCAGCAAATCGGAAGGCCTTCCCGTTTCAATAATGGAATGTATGTCGTACGGCGTTCCGTGTCTTGCAACAGATGTCGGCGGTAATCACGAGATAGTAACGGAAAAAACAGGGTATCCGGTTGGTGAAAATATTACAGCAGATGAGCTTTGCGGATATTTAACCGATATTGTCAAATCGCAGTCGGAATGCCGAGAAAAACGCGGCGCCGCATTTGATATGTGGAATGACAGTTACAGAATAGATAAAAACGTAAAATTTATTGAGAAAAAGCTGAGGGAAGCTTAATGTTATTAATGCGAAGCGAAAACAAAATATCTTTAAACGGATTATTTATGGCTATTTTTGCTTTTCTGACTCCGTTTGAGAGCTTTTTGTCCACGTCTGCGGGCTCTCTTCTCAAGTTCTATACAATAGGTATTATACTGTTTATGGCGCTGGAAGTCTTTTTTTCGGACAAAATAATGCGTATGACGTATCTTACACCGCTGATAATATTCGTTGCAATAATGAGTATTTCTGTTTTATGGTCAGGTCACGTTTTAAAAGGACTTGATGTTCTTACGGCAATGGCTCTTCAGGTTCTTCTTATCGTTATGATAACGCAGGTGAATTTCAACTCAAACGATAAAAGACTCATATTGCTTGCTTATATTATTTCGGCAATAATGATATCCGTATTGGTTTTTATTAACAGAAACAATATAAATTCAACTGTCAATCGCTCTTCGGTTTCAACATCATCGGGTGTTCTTGACCCGAATAACATCGCCGCTTTCATAGTATGCGGATTAGCACTTCTTCTCAATTTGCCTGCAAAAAATGTACTGTTCACGGTTATTAAGTACTCAATGATAATACTTATGGTTGTTGCGGTATTGCTTACCGTTTCCCGCGGCGGATTTATCGGAATGATACTGGTTACTTTTTATTACGTTATTTCACAGAAAAACATAAAGCGCAGCTTTGTGTTTATAATAGGCGTAGCTCTGGTGGTATTGGCGGTATTCTATGTTTCCGGAATTATGGGCAGCAATCCTATAAATAACCTTATATACCGTTTTGAAAATGATACAAACGGTTCAAACAGAATAGATCTTTGGAGGATTGCGCTAAAGGAAATAGTCAAGAATCCGATATTCGGATTCGGTCTCGGTGAATCGCCTTACATCATAGCAAATCACAGTATGTATAATCTCGGAACACATAATACTTATCTTACTATATGGCTTGACGGAGGTTTGTTTTCATTACTGTTCTTTCTTATTTTCATTGTTTTTCTGGCATTTAAGCGTGATAAAAACAGCCGTTTTTCGGTTTCGGTTTACGCAATGCTTTTATCGGGTCTATCCACATCGTTTTTCTTCGATACATATAATAAGAAAATTCTTTGGCTTCCGATTCTTTTGTGTGTAATGGCAATCAGTTCGCCGAAAAATGACAAAGCGGAAATCATTACCTGATGAATAAAAGGATGTATTTATGAGTGTGTTACAAAAGAGAAATCAGTTGTCTGTTTGGGGCGTACTTTTTTCAATATTTGCTTTTTTGTCTCCGCTTGAAAGTTTTCTTGTAACTTCAGCCGGATCCTTGCTCAAGTTTTACGCCTTGGGCTTAATAGTGTTGATTGCCGTTTACTTATTTTTAAGGGGTAGTGTGAAAAGGCGAGCGATTTTAGTTCCTTTGGCAATTTATCTGGTTTTTACCGGCATTTCACTGTTATGGTCGGCTTCTGTTGAAAAGGGCGCAGATGCACTTGCTGCCATAGGGCTTCAGGTAATCTTGATTTTCATGGCAAGTCAACTCAATTTCAGTAGTACCGATAAGAATTATATGATAATGGGTTACATCGCATCCGCACTTATTGTTTCGGCGTTGGTTTTTGCAAACAGAAGCATCATTTCAACAGTAGAGCGAGCCACGGTAACGACGAACTCAGGCGGACTTGACCCGAATAACATAGCGGCATTTATTGTCTGCGGGTTTTCGCTTTTGCTTTATTTCCCTTTCGAGAGTATAATCGGCAAAATTCTGAAATTATTCGGATGTGCTGTTATGATTATGGCAGTATTATATACCGTTTCACGCGCAGGTGCTATCGGGTTAATTGTTTCCGTATTATTATTTTTGCTGTCACAAAGAAAGCTTAAGCGTATTATCATAGCAATTGCGGGTGTGACAATTATCGCCTTGTACTCGTATGCAATAATAAGGTTCAGCGGATTTGATCCACTTGTTATGTTACGTTCTCGTTTCGTTGCAGATTATACCGGTTCATACAGAACAGAGCTTTGGAAGGTTGCGATAAGGGAAATAATGAAACATCCTCTGTTTGGCTGCGGAATCGGAGAATCTCCAAGCATCATTTACGCAAAAACATACTATAAGCTTGGTTCACATAATACATTTTTGACAATATGGATGGAAAGCGGAATATTTGCTTTTGGCGGATTAACGGTTTTTCTCTGGAGCCTTTTTCGTAAAAAAGATAAAAACAGTCGGTTTTCATTATCTTCCTATTCAATGCTTTTTTCCGGCTTGATTGCATCTTTATTTAACGATATGTACAACAAAAAAATACTTTGGCTGCCGATTTTGTTTTGTGTAATATCGATATGCTCTCCCAAAATTGAAAGAAGGAGAGACTTCGGTTATCAATTGAAAGCGGAGTTGGTTTATGACGGTGAAGAAAAATACGAAGTTACATAAATTGACCGATATAATATTTTAACTATATTGCAGAGGATAAAAACTATGAAAATACTTCACTTCGGAAGCAACTATTTGCCGAGTAAAGGCGGTAATGTTGTAAGAATGACAAACCTTCTTGAAAACAACAAGTGCGGAAATGAACTTTTTATTATGACTACCGCAAAAAAAGACGATTTTGATGATGACGGTTATTATGAAAAAACCGGAATAAGAATAATCAGAATCAATGCTCTTGATGAGGCAAAAATGCTTCTTCCCGAGGTTGTAAAGAAGTATAATATTGATATCGTGGTAACACACATCATACCGGCGAACCTGATTGCTTGCAGAGTATTGCCGAAGGATGTGATAATAGTTACGGAAATACATTCTCTGATAGAGTCGGGAAAATTGAAAAATATGGGAAAAGCATGGCTTCACCGATTGTTTCTTAACAAAAGAACGAGTCATTTTTTCACTCTTTCCCGTGGTTCGGAAGAATATATAATTAAAAATTACGGATTACATAAAGAAAAAATAACGTTTCTGCCGAACGGTTTTGAGCTGAATAAAACCGAAAGAGTGTCCGGCTCGAAGGATTGGTTCACATTCGGATATTGCGGTTCATTTTACAGTTGGCAGGGAACGGATGTTATTGCAGATAATGTTGACCGAATTTTTTCTCTCGGCGACAATGTCAGAGTGTATTTGATCGGTGGCGGTTACAGAGAAGAAGAGTTAAAGGAAAAGGCTGAAAAATCCGGCGGAAGACTTGTTGTTACAGGTCTTGTAGACAAAGCCGAGGCAAACAGACTTACCGCAGAAGAAATTGATGTGCTTATGATACCCCGCCCATCGGCACTTGAAACAGAAACGGCAATTCCTTTAAAAATATTCGACAGTGTCGAAAGCGGAAAACCTGTTATTATTTCAGATGTTTTCGGTCTTGTTGAGGTATTGGGTGAGAATGAGGCATTCGTTTATTCGAAAAATGATAAAGACGGACTTTATAATGCTTGCAAAAATGCTTACGAAAATAAAGATTTGCTCGATGTGAAGTTTAATGAAGCTGTGAAAAAACTGAAAACGTGGCCTTCATGGGATGATATTCATAAGCGGCAGAATGATATATTTAAAGAGGTATACAATGCTCGCAAAAATTAAAACGGTTGCACAAGAGATAAAAGTGAACAAAAAATGTGTATCACTTTCGGCAGAATTCAGAAATAAAGCTCCGAAAAAAAGTTTTATCCCGTTCTCGCTTGATTATCTTTCGGACGCTGATAAAAATAAAATAATTGCAGATGCAGACAGAGCGGTAAACGGTGAATATCAGATATACAATTTTAATTCCTATAGTAATCCCGAATGGCGCAGGGATTTTCAAAGCGGACTTACCGTTAAGGAATCCGTATGCACGGGAATGATAAGGTCGTCCGATATTTACGGGAACGCCGATATAAAAAATTTCTGGGAGCAAAGCCATCTTCATCCGGTAATCACTCTTGCACAGGCATTTTGTCTGAGCGGTAACGAAAAATATGCCGAAAAAGCAGTTTCCCTTATATGTGATTTTATCGAGAATGAAGCGTGTGGCAGAACGATATGCTGGAAATGCCCGATGGACGTTGCAATCAGACTTGCAAACATTGTTGAATGTTCATCGTTGATAAGTAAAAGTCGGGCATTTTCCGAAAAATGCGGCGAAATCTTCGTTTCAATATCCGAACACATATTATTTGTTTGCAACAACTACGAAAACAGAGGGAAATACCCGAATAATCATTATCTGTCAGATCTTACAGGTGTTATCTTCGGTACGTCATATCTTTGCACTTTGTTTGAATCAGAGCAGTTACGCATAATACTTAATAAAGCGCTTGAAGCGTTATCCTCAGAAATCGAAAGGCAGATTAATTCTGACGGTTCCGATTATGAGAATTCAACATATTATCATTGCTTTGTTTCGGAATTGACAGCTGAAACCGTCTCAATGCTGGAGCTCAATAACATTGATTTTCCCGAAACAATAAAAATACGTTCGCAGAAAATGCTTGATGTGTGTAAAAAACTCGGCGCATTTGAAGGCACTTTACCGCTTGTAGGCGATCAGGACGGAAGCAGACTCTTTCACAAAAAAGGGTGCTTCGATATTGACCGTTGTGATTTTTCATCACTATCTTGTTTTTATGAAGGCGTTGAAAACGGCTCGACGGAAGATATGGGTATATATATTCTTGATGACGCTCACTGGAAAGTGTATTTTAAATGCGGCAAAACAGGTACTGCAGGCAAGGGTACACACGACCACAATGACCAGCTTTCGATTTCTGCTTTTTATGACGGAATACCCGTTATTACCGACAGCGGTACATACTGTTATACACTTGATGAAGCGGAAAGGCGAAGATTTCGCTCCGTTTTATCGCACAGTACCGTTTACATCGGAATTGAACAGAACGATATAAGCGACTGCTTTTCAGTCAGAAGTGAAAATTACGGTGTAATTGAAAAAGCAGAAAACAATTTAATTTCAGGTCGATTTGAGTACAGTGACGGAACTGTTCATAAAAGAACGGTTTCACTGAAAGACGGCAAACTGACTGTAAGCGATGAAATATCAGCATCTTCCGCAAAAGCAAATTTTATATTCGGTACTGATGTAAACACATCTGCGGACGGAAACGGATTATTATTATGTTTCGGAAACAACAAAGTCGAAATGAGCTCCGACGGTGCAGCAGAATTAAAAGAAGCGTTTATATCAAGGGCATACGGAATAAAAGAAAAAACAAAAAAAGTCGAAATATCTTTTTCAGACTCAAATACAACTGTGATACAGAGGTCAGATAAATGATCATAAATACAATTATAAATAAAATAAAAACAAACGCAAAACGGAAAATGTTTGAAAAAAATGCGATATGCGGCAAAAATCTTTGCCTGTCCTCACTGTCGTTCTGCGCCACCCCTTCAAAGGAAAGTGTTACTATAGGCGATAACTGCGAGCTTTCCTGCCGCATAAGTGTTACCGGTGACGGAAAACTTTCCATAGGAAACAATACAACGGTTAGATACGATTCAAAAATCAGTTGTGCACAAAATATAAAAATAGGTAACTGCGTAATTATTTCAAATAATGTACGAATATATGATCATAACAGTCATCCTACCGATCCGAAAATCCGTGAGGAAATGTGTATGAACGGTTTTCATGGTGACGCGTGGCTTCCGAAGCACGCCGCAAAAAAAACGGTCGTAATAGATGATAATGTCTGGATAGGCGAGCATTCGGTTATTCTTAAAGGTGTACATATTGGCAAAGGCAGCGTGGTGGGTTGCAATTCAGTTGTCACAAAGGACGTTCCCCCATATACAATAGTGGCAGGTAATCCGGCGGTGATCGTTAAAGAAATAGGGGGATATTCGAAATGAAAAAACTTCATTTCAGCAGCGGTCTTGCCGTGGATTCCATCTGGCTTGCCTTTACAAAGCTTATGACAAGTCTTATTTCTCTCGGAACCGCCAAACTGCTTTCGATTGAGTTTTCACTCATCGACTACGGCACATATTCACAAGGCTATCTGATTATGTCAACGGGCGCTGCGTTGAGTATTCTCGGCCTTGCAGACGGCGTCAATTATTTCTACAATGCTTATGAAGATGAAAAGCAGCGCCGAAAAAACACAAACACCGTATTTTTGTTGCAGTGTATAGCCGGTTCTGTTTGTGCAGCGGTAATTATCGGCGGCAACGGTTTTTTCACCGCATATTTCAATAACCCTGCGCTCAGACCGTTGTATATATACATAATGTTTATGCCGATGCTTTCAAATTTTCTTGCGATGTATCAGGTGCTTTATGTATCCATAGGCAAAGCGAAAACAATTGCGGTCAGAAACCTCATAGTTTCGCTTATGAAGCTCGGAGCAGTTGCGCTTGCAACACTTGTTACGAAAAACGTTGTTACAATTTTCATTGTTACGCTTATTACGGATGTTAGTCAGCTCGTATATTTTGCTGTATTTTTCGGTAAAAAATCGTTTTGGGTTAATCCGTTTGACATAGATAAATCAAAGATTAAGGAAATACTTTTGTATTGCCTGCCTCTTGCGGTCTACATACTCACAAATTCGCTCACAAGAGATATTGATAAATATGTTATCACTTATTTTGCTGATACCGAATCACTTGCCATTTATACGAATGCGGCAAAAATGCTTCCTTTCGATATGCTTACGTCGGCATTTGCAACGGTTATGATTCCGTTTATAACAAAATTTGTTGTAAACGATAAATTTGAAAAGAGCCGTGAGCTTTACAGTAATTATCTCAATTTTGCCTATACAACAACGTGGATGATCGCATTTGGAGCAGTAGTCTGCTCAAAAGAGCTTATGCTCATACTTTATGATGAAAAATATCTTGCGGGCAACGGAATATTCATAGTATATATTCTTGTCGATATGATACGCTTTGCAAATGTTGCGATAATACTTCGTGCAAAGGGCAAAACGAAAGATCTGATGTTATATTCGATAGGAATGCTGGCGGCAAACTTTGTTCTTAATGTGTTGTTCTATAAGATATGGGGGCTTATCGGTCCTGCAATAGCAACCTTTGCAGTTACGTTTGCTATGAATTTTCTTATGCTTTTGCAAGGCTCAAAGATAATTCATACAAAACTTTATAAGCTGATAGATTTCAAGGATATGGCAAAGCTCGCACTTGAAATAGCAGGAGCGGGAGCAATTGCTTTCGGAATAAAATATTTACTTGACGGCAAAGATTTTGGCTACAAAACTGTTTTTATTGTCTCATACGGAGTATATGCCATAATACTTTTTGCGCTGAATATTAAAAAAGTTCTGCGTCTTCTCAATAATATGAACAGAATAAAGGCGGAATAAAATGAGTGATAAAAAAAATCACGTTGTGTGGATAGATGTTTTTAAAGGTATAGCAATTCTTCTTGTTGTAATCGGCCATCTTAACACAGGAACGGTAATTCACAATTTTATATACGGATTTCATTTGCCTGCATTTCTTTTTATTTCGGGTTTGTTGTATAAAAAGAGGGACAGCCTGAAAACATTTATAAAAAAAGATTTGCTTAAACCGTATATAATGTTTTTGTTTTTTGCGATAATGTGGCTAGGTTTTAACTATATTTACAAGCTGGCTGTTTTTCGTGTGAACGGAGGTGAAGCGCCTGCGAAAATAGCAGCATATCTTGCTGATTCCGCTGTTGCGCTGCTTCTGGGCAACTGTAATATTACGGGTGTATCGTTTGGTGCCGTATGGTATCTTATTATGCTTGTGGTTGTCAGAATACTGTATTCCGCGGTCGATGTAATAGCTTTACACTTCGGTAAAAAATTCATAAAGCCCGTAATATGCCTGATGTTTTTTGTTCTCGGTTCAGTTCTTCTTAACGGTATAAATAATACGGTATTCTATTTATCGTCCGCATTTACGGGTATATTCTTTTATATGTCCGGCGATATGTTTAAACCGTTCATTGAAAAAAAAACGTGTGTATCTTTAACAAAATCACTTATTATGATACTGTCGGCAATTCCGTTATTTTTACTGACATATTTTACCGGTATTTCAAATCTGGGCTCAAACACTTATGAAAGTCCTTGCATTTTTCTTGTTACGGGAATACTCGGAACGGTATTCGTTATGGGTGTTTCGCTGACAGCTTCAAAAATAGGAATTATAAGAAAATTTCTGTCATATTACGGAAAAAACAGCCTTTCCGTTATGGGATGGCATAGTGAAATACGTATATGCGTTCTGTTTCTTCTGTCTTTTGCGGGAGTAAGCAACGGTGCAGTAAAAAACGGCATTGTCATATTTGCAACCCTTGTTCTTATGATACCGCTTGATATTATCACAAATAGATTGTTAAAGGTCTTTGACCGTTGACATAAATATGTTTAAAATATTGTTTTAATAAAGGAGAAGATTTTAATGATTAACGTAATAGGACTTGGCTACATCGGACTTCCGACAGCACTTATGATGGCTTCACACGGTGTTGAAGTTGTCGGCACGGATTACAACAAGGAACTTGTTGACACGCTGAACAGAGGCGAAGTCACTTTTGAAGAAAAAGGTCTTAAAGAACTTTTTGATGAAGCCGTAAAATGCGGAATCAAATTTTCAAACGAGTACCAGGTTACCGATATGTATATAGTTTCCGTTCCCACACCTTATGATAAATTTTCAAAGAAAATAGACGCCTGCTATGTTATATCGGCAGTAAAAAGCGTTATGAAAGTTTGTCCGAAAGGCGCAACGGTTGTTATTGAATCAACGGTTTCGCCAGGCACTATTGATAAATTTATTCGTCCCGTTATTGAAGAAAACGGATTTAAAATAGGCGAGGACATAAACCTTGTTCACGCACCCGAAAGAATCATTCCGGGCAATATGGTCTATGAACTTCTTCACAATAACCGTACAATCGGTGCTGACGACAAGGCTGTCGGCGAAAAAGTTGCCGAATATTACGCATCTTTCTGTCAGGGACAGATAGCGATTACCGACATTAAAACAGCCGAAATGACAAAGGTCGTTGAAAATACTTACCGTGCAGTTAATATTGCATTTGCAAACGAGCTTGCAAAAATCTGCCGTCAGGACGGTATGGACGTTTACGAAATAATTAAAATATGCAATATGCATCCCCGTGTTAATATTCTTCAGCCCGGTCCGGGCGTAGGCGGTCACTGCATTTCCGTTGACCCGTGGTTCCTTGTAGGCGATTATCCGTCACTCACAAAAGTTATATGGGAATCAATGAAAGTCAATGACAGTATGCCCGAACACGTTCTTGCGAGAATTGCGGACATTATGAAAGAAAAAGGTATTAAAGATTATAAGAGAGTCGGTTTGTACGGTCTTACTTACAAAGAGAATGTTGACGATTTCAGAGAGTCACCGACACTTCAACTTCTTGATTTCCAGAAAAGCCACCTTGCAGAGCCTCTTAAAGTTTACGACCCGTGGATAAAGAAAGATATAGTTGAAAATCAATATCACGATTTTGACAAATTCCTCGACGACTCCGACATCGTTGTAATTATGGTAAAACACGATGAAATCAAGGAAAATACGGACAGACTCAAAGGAAAAATCGTTCTTGACTGCTGCAATATTTGCGATTTACCCGATGTATATCACATCTGATTGAATAAGTAAAATAACAGAAAGAAGACAATAATATGAAAACAGTAATGTTGGTGTTCGGCACAAGACCGGAAGCAATAAAAATGTGTCCGCTGGTAAACGAACTCAAGACACGCAAAAATATCAGAACGGTAGTCTGCGTTACGGGTCAGCACCGTCAGATGCTCGACCAGGTGCTTGACACATTCGGTGTAGTGCCGGATTACGACCTTTCGATTATGAAAGACAAGCAGACGCTTTTCGATATTACCACCAATATACTTAACGGTATAAAAGGTGTTCTTGAAGAAGTAAAACCTGATGTTGTGCTTGTTCACGGCGATACTTCCACAACATTTGTTACGGCTCTTGCGTGCTTTTATCTGCAGATTCCCGTCGGTCACGTTGAAGCGGGACTTCGCACTTACAACATTTATTCTCCGTATCCCGAAGAATTCAACAGACAGGCAGTCGGTATTGTATCAAAATATAATTTTGCGCCCACAAAGAGGGCTGCCGACAATCTGATTAAAGAAGGCAAGGACCCGTCAACGATTTATATAACGGGCAATACGGTTATTGACGCTATGCAGCATACCGTAAAAGATGATTATACTCATCCTGAACTTGACTGGGTAGGCGACGGAAAACTCATATTCATTACTGCTCACCGCCGTGAAAACCTGGGGGAGCCTATGCACAATATGTTCCGCGCAATAAGGCGTGTTCTTGATGAGCATCCCGAATGTAAGGCTGTTTATCCCATACATATGAATCCGGTTGTCAGAAAAGCGGCGGAGGAAGAACTCGGCGGATGTGACAGAATTCACATAATCGAACCTGTTGAGGTTTTCGACTGCCATAACTTTGAAGCACGCTGCTACCTTTGTCTTACCGACTCAGGCGGAATTCAGGAGGAATGTCCTTCATACGGCAAGCCCGTTCTTGTTATGAGAGATACAACCGAAAGACCCGAAGGTGTTGAAGCGGGTACTCTTCGTCTTGTAGGTACAGATGAAGAAACAATCTATTCATCATTTAAAGATCTTCTTGAAAACAAAGAAGCATACAACAAAATGAGCAAGGCGTGCAACCCTTACGGTGACGGCAACGCTTGCAAGAGAATAGCTGATATTCTTGAAAAAGACAAATATGAACCTTGGAAAGTAAAATAAACGAGGTGTAAAAATGGGATTATTTACGGGAAAAACTTTAATGATAACAGGAGGTACGGGTTCATTCGGAAACGCCGTACTCAACAGATTTTTAAAAACCGATATAGGCGAAATACGCATTTTTTCAAGAGATGAAAAAAAGCAGGATGATATGCGCCACGAGTATCAGGCGAAATATCCGGAAGTTGCCGAGAAAATCAAGTTTTATATCGGTGACGTGCGTTCTCTCGAATCTTGCAGGGGCGCAATGCACGGAGTTGATTACATATTCCATGCGGCGGCTTTAAAACAGGTTCCCTCCTGCGAATTTTTCCCGATGGAAGCGGTAAGAACAAATATCACGGGAACAGACAACGTTCTTACTGCGGCAATAGAAGCAGGCGTAAAGTCGGTAATCTGCCTTTCGACCGACAAAGCGGCATACCCGATAAACGCAATGGGTATTTCAAAAGCACTTGAAGAAAAAATTGCAATAGCAAAATCAAGGTATTCGGGCAATACAAAAATATGCTGTACACGTTACGGCAACGTAATGTGTTCACGCGGCTCGGTTATTCCTCTCTGGATTGACCAGATAAAAAGCGGACAGCCCATCACTCTTACAGAGCCGAAAATGACACGTTTTATAATGTCACTTGACGAAGCGGTTGACCTTGTTCTTTTTGCATTTGAGCACGGCGAAAACGGCGATTTGCTTATTCAGAAAGCACCTGCCTGCACAATTCAGACGCAGGCGGAAGCGGTTTGCGAACTTTTCGGCGGCAAAAAAGAAGATATAAAAGTTATAGGCATACGCCACGGCGAAAAGATGTATGAAACGCTTCTTACAAACGAAGAATGTGCAAAGGCTGTTGATATGGGTGACTTTTACAGAGTGCCTGCCGACAACCGAGGTCTTAATTACGACAAATTTTTCAAAGAGGGCGACGAAAACAGAAACGTGCTGACGGAATTTAATTCCAATAACACAAAACTTCTCAATGTTGAAGAAACAAAAGCAAAAATCGCTTCACTCAAATATATTCAGAAAAGACTTGCTGAAGAGGTAAAATAAGATGTTTGAAAACGTAAAGTGGAAAGAAAACGGAAAGTTGAAACTTCTGATAATTGTCGGAACACGTCCCGAAATAATCCGTCTTGCCGCAGTTATTAACAAGTGCCGTAAATATTTTGACGTTATACTTGCTCACACCGGGCAGAATTACGACTATAACCTTAACGGCATTTTCTTTAAAGACTTAAAACTCGACAATCCCGAAGTGTATCTTGACGCAGTAGGCGAAGACCTCGGTGAAACGTGCGGAAATATAATTGCAAAGTCATATAAACTTATGGCTGAAATAAAACCGTCTGCCGTTCTTGTTCTCGGTGATACAAATTCGTGCCTTTCCGTTATAGGCGCAAAAAGATTACATATTCCGATTTTCCACATGGAAGCGGGCAACAGATGTAAAGACGAGTGCCTTCCCGAAGAAACAAACAGACGAATAGTCGATATTATTTCCGACGTGAATATGGCGTATTCCGAGCACGCACGCAGATACCTTGCCGACTGCGGTCTGCCGAAAGAAAGAACATACGTTACCGGTTCACCGATGGCGGAAGTTCTTCATAATAATCTCAGCGAAATTGAAGCAAGCGACATTCACGAAAAACTCGGACTTAAAAAAGGGAAATACATTCTTCTTTCTGCTCACCGTGAAGAAAATATTGATACCGAAAAGAATTTCACATCACTTTTCAGCGCCATTAACAAAATGGCTGAAAAGTATGATATGCCGATTTTGTACTCGTGCCATCCCCGTTCAAGAAAACGTCTTGAAGCAAGCGGATTTAAACTTGACAAAAGAGTAATTCAGCATGAGCCTCTCGGTTTTCACGATTACAACTGTCTGCAGATGAACGCATTCTGCGTTGTGTCCGACAGCGGAACGCTTCCCGAGGAAAGCAGTTTCTTTACATCGGTCGGTCATCCTTTCCCCGCAGTATGTATAAGAACAAGCACGGAAAGGCCCGAAGCACTCGACAAAGCGTGTTTTATTCTTTCGGGAATTGACGAAAAAGGACTTTTGCAGTCTGTCGATACCGCTGTTGAAATGAACAAAAACGGGGATTACGGCATACCCGTTCCCGATTACGTTGAAGAAAACGTATCTTCAAAAGTTGTAAAAATAATTCAGTCATACACAGGCGTTGTCGACAAAATGGTTTGGAGAAAAGATATATGAACATACTTGTTACGGGCGCAAAAGGTATGGTAGGCGTTGCTCTTGTCAACAACCTGAAAAATATAAGAGATAACAAAAACCGCACAAGACCGAATATAAAAATAGACGAAATTTTTGAATACGATATAGATTCCGCTCCCGAACAACTTGACGAATACTGTAAAAAAGCAGATTTTGTATTCAACCTTGCAGGCGTAAACAGACCGGAAAATACCGAAGATTTTATGAAAGGCAACTTCGGTTTTGCGTCAACGCTTCTTGAAAACCTTAAAAAATATAACAACAAAGCAACAATAATGCTTTCGTCTTCAGTTCAGGCAACGCTTGTCGGTCGTTATGACGGCGAATACGGCAGAAGTAAAAAAGCGGGAGAAGATCTGTTTTTTGACTATGCAAAAGAAACAGGGGCGAAAGTCGCAGTTTACCGTTTCCCGAATTTAATGGGGCACAGTAAGCCGAAATACAATTCATTTGTTTCCACATTATGTTACTGTGTTGCAAATGATGAAGAATTCACGGTAAATGACCGCAGTTCGGAATTGGAACTTCTTTATATAGACGACCTTGTTGAGGGAATGTTTGACCTTCTCGAAAACAAAGAAGCGCACTGTGAATATGACGGAGTTGAAGCAATAGGGAATGAAAACGGAAAATTCTGCTTTGTACCCGTTACGCATAAAGTTACGCTCGGCGAAACAGTTGATTTGCTTTACTCGTTTAAAAATCAGCCGTCAACTCTTATGATGCCCAAAATGCCCGACGGCTCATTTGCGAAAAAATTATATTCTCTTTATCTTACATACCTTCCGACCGAAAAATTCAAATATGCTTTGAAAATGAATTCGGATGACAGAGGTTCTTTCACGGAACTCGTTCATACCGAAGATTGCGGTCAGGTGTCAATAAACATTTCAAAACCCGGAATAACAAAAGGTCAGCACTGGCACAACAGTAAGTGGGAACTTTTTATTGTCGTTCAGGGGCACGGACTTATTCAGGAGCGGAATATAAATACGGGTGAAACCGTTGAGTTTGAGGTTTCGGGTGATAAAATCGAAGCAATTCATATGATTCCGGGCTGGACTCATAACATAATAAATCTTTCCGATACGGAAAATCTTGTTACGGTTATGACGTGCAATGAGATTTTTAATTCCGAAAAGCCGGATACATTTTTTGAAAAAGTCTGATTTTTGAAGGCGATTCTTTTAAGCGATGCGGAGATATACATAAATAATTCAAAAAAAGTACCAAACGCAGTTTAGAGATTACTCAGCGTTTGGTATATCTTTTTTATTGCAGATTTTTAAGAATTTCGGCAGTTTCGTTGTATTCTTTAAGAATGTGTAAGAGTGCCGTGTCGCAGTTCTTTTTGAACTGTTCTCTGTCAAGATTTTTGTAATATTCAAAGATTTTGTCGGCAAAATCCGTTTCAGTCGGGTCGGCGGCAATTCCCACTCCGTATTTTTCGCAAAGTTCACCCATAAACGAGCCTTTGTTACATATCATCGGAATATAGAACATTATACCGTCATAAAATTTGTTGCCGACAGCGTAAACGGTTGTATCGTTCAGAAAAATGTTGTGAAGCAAGGCGGCGGTTTTCGGGAAATCATATCTGTCCTCCGCTTTGTATTCGCCTGTAAAAGAAACGTTTTTTATTCCGTTCTCTTTACAGTAATTTTTGATATATTTTGTTGTTTCCTGTTCTCTGCCGTGAAAAACAAGTGTAAAACGGCTGTCATTCGCAATGCGGTCAACTATCGCTCTGGTTATTTCGTTGTGACGTAAAAAACCCCAGAATGAAATTTCAAGCGGCTCGTTTTTTTCGCCGTAATCGACACGGTGTTCG
Organism: Acutalibacteraceae bacterium; assembly: GCA_045598225.1. Taxonomy (GTDB): domain Bacteria; phylum Bacillota; class Clostridia; order Oscillospirales; family Acutalibacteraceae; genus DTU089. Next base: position 36,982 of record JAZLLP010000003.1, read on the forward strand.
AGTGAAGCGAGCAGCATATTGTGTGTTGTGTATATTTTTTCACTTTCGGGAAGAAGTTTTCTGAAAGCGTCACTGCTTACAAAAGTCGCATAAGATGATTCGGTTATTTTCCCGATTGCTTTTTTAAACGGTGCAAAACTTTCGTATGTTGCATCTCTGTAATCGAAAATATATCGGTTTTTATATTTTTTCAAAAGAATGTCGGCAAACAGAAGTGCGGGAACTGAATGAAATACCGTAATAAAATCAAATTTTTCTTTTTCGATTATCTTTTTCGTAAAATTACGGAATTTAATGAAACTTGTGATTTTAGATGCTTTGGGCGATTCATCGTCAAGAAAAGATTTGAATTCGTATGTTTTAACACGTGCGTCAACAGATGCGTCATCGCCGCAATCCCTGTTCCAGTAAACAAGGCTGACGTCATTTTTTTCAAGATCAAGATTTTTTAAATGAAAATCAAGATACGGCATATATTTAATTTTTGCAAAGCCGATTATAAGTATTTTCATATCTGCACCCGTTTGTCACAAATTCATATATAAATAGTATATCATATCAAAAAGTCAATATCAATAAAAAAGAGAAGAATTATGAATTGACAACAGTGTGTTAAGGCGGTATTATATTGTCGAAGAAAGCAGAAAGGGAATCAGTTATGAAGTATGCTTTAATAGGATGCGGCAGAGTTTCGCCTAATCATATAAATGCGGCGCAAAAGAACGGTCTTGAAATAGTCGCACTTTGCGATGTTGTGCGTGAAAAGGCGGAGAATATCAAAAAAACATTTTCACTTTCCGATAACGTTGAAATATATACGGATTACAAACTTTTACTCGAAAAGCAGAAACCCGAATTTGTAAGTATAGCGACAGTAAGCGGCACACACTCGGAAATTGCCGTATATTGCGCAGAGCACGGTGTGAATTTTCTTGTTGAAAAGCCTATGGCAATGAGTATGGCGGAAGCGGATGAAATAATCCGTGCAGTTGAAAAAAATAAAGTTACAGCCGCAGTTTGTCATCAGAACAGGTTCAACATAGCGGTACAGGAACTCAAAAACGCCATTGATGAAGGCAGATTCGGTAAAATTTCTCACGGCTCTGTCAATATTCGCTGGCACAGAGATGAAAAATATTATTTGCAGGATGACTGGCGCGGCAAATGGGCAACAGACGGCGGAACTTTGATGAATCAGTGTATTCACGGAATGGATCTTTTGAGGTGGCTTTTGGGCGGTGAAATAGATACCGTGTACGGAATGACCTCAAACGCTTTTCACCCTTATATTGAAGCGGAGGATATAGGCGTTGCGGCGGTAAGATTCAAAAACGGAGTGCTTGCAACGGTAGAGGGAACAGTCAATGCCGTTGAAGACGTTGAGGAAACGCTCTGCATATTCGGTGAAAACGGAACGGTGCGCCTTGCAGGAACGTCGGCAAATGCCATAGATATATGGAAATTTTCAGACAACCGTAAAGATGATGAAGAACTTCGTGCTTTTGAAGAAAAAACAGCAAATGTGTACGGAAACGGGCACACAAGTATGTTTCTTGACGTAATAAATTCAATTAAAGAAAAACGCAAACCTTATGTTGACGTTTACGCAGGTAAAAATGCGGTTGAATTTGTACTTTCGGTTTACAAAAGTCAGAAAACGGGTGAACCCGTGAAACTGCCGCTTGAAAACTTCGGCTCTGTTGATATGACAGGGGAATTTGAATAATGTAACAGAGTCTGAACAATAAAATAACAAAATAAAGACTTCGGAGAAGAATTAAAAAACTTTTCCGAAGTCTGTATTTTTATTTGAATTACCCTGTTTTTATCCGAAAACCGCAAGCAGGAATCCTGCCGCAACAGCAGAGCCTATAACGCCTGCAACGTTGGGACCCATGGCGTGCATAAGAAGGAAGTTTGTCGGATTGTATTTTCTGCCCTCATCCTGTGCAACACGGGCAGCCATGGGAACTGCCGAAACGCCTGCCGCACCGATAAGCGGATTGATTTTGCCTTTTGTGATAACATAAAGCAGTTTTCCGAAAAGCACGCCGCCGACTGTTGAGAAGCAGAATGCGGTAAATCCGAGAACAACAATAAGTATTGTTTTCAACTGAATGAAATCCTGACCGTTTGCTGTTGCGCCGACGCATACGCCGAGCATAATAGTGACAATGTTCATAAGTGCGTTTTGCGCCGTGTCGGAAAGTCTTTCAACAACGCCGCATTCTCTGAACAGGTTGCCGAGCATCAGCATACCCAAAAGCGGAACGACCGACGGAAGAAGAAATGCGCAGAAAATAAGAACTGCAATGGGGAATATTATTTTTTCAACTTTTGAAACCTTGCGAAGTTGTTTCATTTCAACTTTACGCTCTTTTTCGGTTGTAAGCGCTTTCATAATGGGCGGCTGAATAATGGGAATAAGAGCCATATATGAATACGCCGCCAAAGCGATGGGCGCAAGAAGATGCGAAGCAAGTTTTGTCGTAAGGAAAATAGCCGTAGGACCGTCAGCGCCGCCGATAATTGCAATGGAAGCGGCTTCCTGAGGAGTGAAACCGAATGCCGTCGCAAGGAGGAAAGCGGCATAAACGCCGAGTTGTGCCGCCGCGCCTAAAAGAAGGCTTACGGGGTTGGAAAGAAGCGGTCCGAAGTCAGTCATAGCACCGACGCCGAGGAAAATAAGGCAGGGGAAAAGGCTCGATTTAACGCCTACGTAAAGTATACGCAAAACGCCCGATTCATACCAATGTGCGCCCTCTATTGCCGCCTGACCGTAACTGCCGAGTTCACCGCCTGTAACGTCAAGCATTATATCGGTGCCGGGCATATTTGCAAGAAGAATACCAAACGCAATGGGAACAAGAAGAAGCGGTTCGAATTTGAATCTGATGGCAAGTACAAGAAATACTATTGCAACGCCTATCATTACAAAATTTCGCCAGTCAAGAGAAGCAAATCCGGACTGTTCCCAGAGGTTTTGGAAAATAACACCAAAATCCATGGTTGCCATACAACGCAGAAATTAAACAAAAAACGTTAAAAAGATTTTGTAGTCTGCGTTTTTCCTTTCTCAGTATTTATCAATTAAAGTTTGTGTGAAAATCAGCCGATAACCGCAATAACGTCATCTGTGTTTACAGAAGCGCCTTTTGCGGCAACTATTGATTTTACTGTGCCGTCGCAGGGAGCAACAATGTCATTTTCCATTTTCATTGCTTCAAGAACAACAACAACGTCACCGGATTTAACCGCTGTGCCTTCGGGTGCTTTAACAGCAAGAATTGTGCCGGGCATAGGAGCCTTAACGGGAGTGCCGTCGGCAATATTTGCGGCGGGTGCGGCAGAAACAGCGGGTGCTGCAGATGTTGCAGGTGCGGCAACAGGTGCGGCAACAGGTGCTGCATTTACGGGTACCTGTTTAACGCCCGTAACAACGGCGCTTGTTTCGGTTACGTCAACTTCGTATATATTTCCGTTTAATGTAACATTGTATTTCATATCTTATTCCTCCACAAGTTTAATTGATTTAAAGTTGAGATTTTCAATCGGTTTTGAAAGTCTGTCGGCGGTTATCGCCATAACAGCGGCGGCATCCTGCTCCGATATTCCGACAAGTTCGGGATTCTGATTAAGACGTTTTATTGAATTGAAAGCAAGTCTTTCAAGCGGAATACCCGTTTTGTCGGATACTATTGCCATAATTACTGCGGCATCCTGTTCGCTGACACCGTCAAGGGTAACATATCCGTTGTAAACAAAATCATCTTTTGTGTTTACTATATTATTTGACTGTGTATTTGTGTTTTCGGTTGGTTTTTCATCATTCTTTGCAAGTCTTTTTGTTGATGCGCTTATTATTGCCGTAAGAAGTTTTACGAAAAGTGCAAGTACCGCAAGAACTGTTATGACAAGTAAAAAACCGAAAACCGCAATAATAAGTGCTTCCGAAAACTTGATTTCGGTAATCTGTAAGGGAAGTAAAATCATCTTTTGCCCTCCTTATTCAACAGCCTTAAATTCGTAACTGTATGTTTTTTTCTTCAATTCATCACGTTTGTCGAAGAATTTTTCAGCCTGCTGCGGGAAAGCAATGTATGAAAGTACATCTTCATCGCACGTTGCTCTGTCACCGAGTTCCGCTTTTGCTTTTTCAAATGCGGGTTCAAGTGTATCGGCATATCTGCCTTCAAGAGGTTTTGTGTCACCGAGAATCTGTTTTCTGACATCTTCATTGATTTTGCCGGGTGCTTTACCGTATTCGCCTTTGAGATACGCTTTAACTTCTTTTGAAACGTTCTTATAGCGTTCGCCTGCAAGAACGTTTGCGGTAGCCTGAGCGCCAACCATCTGGCTCATGGGTGTAACAAGCGGCGGATACCCGAGGTCTTCACGAACACGGGGTGTTTCAAGAAGAACTTCATCAAATTTGTCAAGTTTGCCCTGTGCGGTAAGTTGTGCAACAAGGTTTGAAAGCATACCGCCGGGAACCTGATAATTGAGTGCTTTCGTATCGGTGCATAAAACCGTCGGATTAAGAAGACCGCTTTCAAGTGCGGCGGCTCTTACGGGTTTGAAGAAATCACCGATTTTCTTGAGTTCATCTTTATTAAGATTTGTTTCATAACCGAGTTCCGAAAGAGCATAGTTTAAAGTTTCCGTTGCAGGTTGGGCAGTGCCGCCCGACATTGAGGAAACAGCAGTATCAATTATATCGCATCCCGCTTCAACTGCTTTGAGTACAGTCATAAATCCGAGACCTGTCGTGCAGTGCGTGTGAAGCACTATCGGAACGTCAACTGCCGATTTAAGTGCAGATACAAGTTTGTAACTTTCGGCAGGACTTAAAATGCCCGCCATATCTTTTATTGCTATTGTCTGACAGCCGATACTCTGCATATTCTTTGCAAGTTCAATGTAAGAATCAAGCGTATGTATCGGACTGATTGTGTAGCAAATTGCACCCGATGCAACGGCGCCGTTTTTTACCGTTTCATCAACGGCAACTTCAATATTCTTAACATCATTGAGCGCATCGAAAATACGGATTATATCCATACCGTTTTCAATGCTCTTTTTTACGAATCCCCGTACTACGTCGTCGGAATAATGGTGATAACCTAAAATATTCTGACCTCTCAGAAGCATCTGAAGTTTTGTGTTGGGACAGGCTTTTTTGATTTTGCGAAGTCTTTCCCACGGGTCTTCATCAAGATAACGCAGGCACGAATCAAATGTTGCGCCGCCCCAGCATTCAAGCGAGTAATAACCGGCTTTGTCGAGTGCTGAAAGAATCGGCTCAAAATCGTCAAACTTCATGCGAGTTGCTATGAGCGACTGGTTTGCATCACGAAGTACCGTTTCGGTAAACTGAACCTTTTGCATATTTCTTTCTCCTGTTCATAATATTTATCGGGTACGGTATTTTTCTACCGTTTATTTATAATAACGGAAAGCAAATTTAAACTGAAATTGAAAATAAGCAATTTCATAAAATCTGCCTACCAATTTTCCCCATTATATCTTACACCAAACCGAAAAAAATATCAAGGGGAAGTTTGATATTTTATTAACAAAATCCGAAACATTTTATCATATTTTGCATACTATTATATATAGATGTGTTACGTCATCTGACAGAGATAATTAAATAATAGAAAAGGGAACTGCGCTAAATGCAACAGCCCCATACTATTGTATATAGTTATCGGCAGAATACGTGTGAGCCTATTACCGTGATGATAGGTCTTGAACGAATCCACTTGTTTGATGTCTTTGCAGGGTTGTAATAGTACAGTGCTCCGCCGCTCGGATCCCATCCGTTAATGGCGTCCTGCGCTGCTTTTCTTGAAGTTGAAGACGGAGATACACTCCAGTTACTGTCGGTTACCGCGGAAAATGCGCCGTTCTGGTAAACAACACCCGAAACGGAATCGGGGAATGATGACGATTTGACACGGTTTAATACAACTGCTCCGACGGCTACCTGTCCGGTATAACTTTCGCCTCGCGCTTCGGCTTCAATTACCTTTGAAAGAAGATATAAATCGGATGAACTGTATCCGTTTGAAGAACTTGACGTTCCTGACGAACCGAGACCGAGATATAATAATGTTTTGGGTCCGGCTACACCGTCGGCGGTAAGTCCGCATGCTTTTTGAAATGATTTGACGGCATTTTGCGTTTTTGTTCCGTAAATTCCGTCAACGCTGCCGTTAAAATAACCGAGTGATTTAAGTTTTTGCTGTATTCTGCGGACTTCATCTCCGCGTGAGCCGACTTTTGAAAGAACTTCCACCGATGTTACCGTATCCGTTCTGATTACCAGTGCCGATACTATTGATATAATAAACAGCAGTGAAAGCGCAAACGAAAGAACACGGTTAAGGACGGTTTTGTTTATTTTGAGATTTATTTTTTTGTTCATAAATGCACCTCGAAACAGATTTGTATTATCTTTTTCCGGTAAATTTGAATTTATACATTTATTCTTCAAAAAATTGAACAGGAAAATTGTGGGTAAACGCTTTAAAACATACAATATATTGAGGATTAATCTGTGTTTTTGAAAGTTTTTAAAAAAATCAAAAAAAATTAAAAAAATTTGAAAAAAAGTGTTGACAAACGCTTTTATTTCTGTTATATTATTCGAGCACTCACGAGAGAGAGCCAAGAAGGCGGCGGAAAAGAGCGGTCTGAGGCGAGGTCGAGAGAGTGGAACGAACCTTGAAAATTAAACAACGAATATTACAAAGAACCCTGAGATTTTTTTGAGCGCAATAAAATGCGAAAGTAATCCGGGCTTCGAAAGAAGTCAAAGGAAAGATACGCTAGAGTATCGAAAAGAGCTAAGAGCTTT
>JAZLLP010000004.1:0-37763 GCA_045598225.1 Acutalibacteraceae bacterium
TTTGCAAGCAACGGTGAAAGGTTCCCGCCTTGCGGTGAGCCTTCATCCGTTTTCATCACTATGCCGTTTTCCATTACTCCGCTCTTCAGATATCTCTTGATAAGGTCAATAAGTCGTTTATCCTTAATATCTTCTCTGAGCATATTCATCAGCATATCGTGGTTTAGAGTATCAAAGTATTTCGATAAATCAAGGCATACTGCGAATTTGTATCCCTCATCTGCATACTCTTTCACTTTCAGTATGGCATCTTTTGCACTTCTGTGCGGTCTGTAGCCGTAACTTCCGTCTGAAAATTTCGGCTCATAGATTGGTATTAACACCTGTGCTATTGCTTGTTGGATAATGCGGTCTATTACCGTCGGTATTCCCAACTTCCTTACTCCGCCGTTATCCTTTGGAATTTCCACCCGTCTGACAGGTGACGGTTTGTATTTTCCGTTCCTTATCTTTTCGAGCAGTTCTCCACCGTTCTCTTTCAGCCACGGAAGTGCTTCTTCTACGGTCATTCCGTCTGTTCCGCTTGCTCCCTTATTGGCTTTTACCCGTTTGTAGGCTCTGTTCAGATTGTCTCTGTCTAAAACCTTACAGAGCAGGTCTGCACCGTCCTTTTCTTCCGTTTTCCGTCTTTCGGTACTGTACGCTTCTGCATACTCTTTGTGTTCCACACTATCCCTTTGCAGACAGCCACCTCTCTCGGTGTATTCTGTTTTCATCATACCGACTTCCTTTCCCCGTTTACTTCGGATTTATGATTGTTCGGTCCTTCCCATATTTCTATGGTACTATGACCTCTGCTGACTTCTTGCAGTTCGTTGTTACTATGCGTGCTTTTGGAAAATTGTTTTATTCCGCACCACCTGCAAGACCTCCTCGGGTAAGCATATTCACCTTCACCTCATATATCTGCCGCATTTACATTACAAAGTTCGGGCAGTATCGGACTTTGCTTTGTTTTGGAAGCTCGTCCGCTTTGCAATGCCTTATATGCGATTTCTGTTCGTCAGACCGAGATTTTGACCGTAACGGCACTTTTCAGCCCTTACATCCGACTTCTTTCAGACTCCTCCTCACGAAGGACGCCCTTGTCTTCGTCTAACAGTTCCTACTGCCAAGCCTGTAGCGGACTTTCACCGCCAAGTAAATATGCGTGCCGAGCACACCAAATAAAAACATTTCAAAAAACTGCGTTTCTTTGAAATGTTTTATTTATTATATATCAACCTATCATTTGTTCAAATTCTTCCTCAGAAATGACTTTTATTCCGAGTTCGTTTGCCTTGCGAAGTTTACTGCCTGCTTCCTCGCCTGCAAGCACAATGCTTGTTTTCTTTGATACGGATGATGAAGTTTTGCCGCCTAAATTTTCAATAATTGCACTCGCTTCATCACGGGTATATTTTGTAAGAGTGCCGGTGAGCACAAACGTCATTCCCTCGAAACGGTTGTCAGCCGCCTGTGAAAGATTTTTCATATTAACGCCTGCTGTTTTAAGTTCTTCAATAAGGCTGCGGGTTTGTTCAAGCGAAAGTGCGTCTACAAGTGACTGTGCCATAACTTCACCGAAGCCGTCTATTGTCATAACATCTTCTTTTTTTGCATTCAGAAGATTTTCCATAGTATCAAAGTGTTTAGCAAGAAGTTTTGCCGCTTTTAACCCTATGTGACGTATGCCGAGCGCATAAATAAGTTTATAAAGGTCGTTTTCTTTTGATTTTTCAATGGCATTTATAAAATTCAATGCACTTTTTTCACCGAGACGTTCAAGTCCCGCAATATCCGCCGCACGCAAAGAATAAATGTCAGACGCTTTTTCAATCAGTTTTTCCGAAACGAGTTGTGTGAGCACCGCTTCGCCCAAGCCCTCAATATCCATAGCATCACGGGAGCAGAAATGAATAAGTTTTCTTAAAAGTTGAGCAGGACAATCGGGATTGACGCATCTTACCGCCGCTTCATCTTCCTCCCTCACGGCAACGCTTCCGCACGCAGGACAAATTCTCGGGTAAACGTATTCGGGATTTTCGTGATTATGCGAAGAAACGCAAAGCACTTCGGGAATAATATCCCCCGCTTTTCTTACAACAATAGTATCACCGATTGCAATATTTTTTTCTTTAATAAAATCCTCATTATGAAGTGTCGCCCTTGAAACCGTCGTACCTGCAAGAGTAATCGGCTCAAACACCGCAGTTGCGGTAAGCACGCCTGTTCTGCCCACGCCCGTTTCAATGTCAAGCAGTTTTGTTTCCTTTTCCTCCGGCGGATATTTGAACGCAACCGCCCATTTCGGAAATTTTGCCGTGCTTCCCAATTTTGCACGCATTGAAAAGTCATCGGTTTTAATAACCGCACCGTCAATATCAAACGGCAATTCGCCACGGCGCTCGCCGATGCTACTTATAACGTCAATCGCTTCTTTGACGTTATTGCAAAGGGTGTATTCGGGAATAACGGTAAAGCCGAGTTCTGCAAGGTAATCAAGCGATTCTTTATGAGAATGAAGTTCCCTGCCGCCCTCTTTCTGCTGAATATTGAACACAAATATATCAAGAGTTCTTGTTGCGGTTACTTTCGGGTCTTTTTGCCTTAAAGAGCCGGATGCCGCATTCCTCGGATTTTTAAAAGGCTTTTCGTCATTAAGTTCCTGCTTTTCAACAAGTTTTGCGAATGAAGCGTGGCTCATATATATTTCGCCCCGAACTTCAATGAAAGGCAGTTTTTCTTTAAGTTTAAGCGGTACCGAACGAACGGTTTTTACGTTGGCGGTAACATCTTCACCCACTACGCCGTCACCACGTGTTGAAGCCCTTACAAGCACGCCGTCACGGTATTCCAAAGAGCACGAAAGACCGTCTATTTTAGGTTCTACCGTAAATTTCGCTTCGGGAAAAACAGATTTAACACGGTTTTCAAAGTCATAAAGTTCATCATCGCTGAATGCATCCTGAAGACTTTCCATAGGTACGGTGTGAACAACTTCGCTGAACGAATTGTCACTCCTGCCGCCGACACGGTGTGTCGGCGAATCTTCTTTTAAAAGTTCGGGAAATTCTTCCTCGATTGACGAAAGTTCACGCATCATCATATCATAATCATAATCCGACACGTCACTTTCGTTACCCATATAATATTTTTCAATACATTCGTTAAGAACGCCCGTAAGATACTCCGCTCTTTTCTGTGCTTCGTTAAAATTCATTTTATCACCTGAAATTTTTAACTGTATTTTTCAATAATATTCTGTGCCACCGCCGCTTTTTTTACACATTTGTCCATAGCGGTTTTTTCTATAAATTTATGAGCCTCCTGCTCCGAGAGCATTTCTTTTTCCATAAGTATGAGTTTTGCCTGATTTACAAGACGTATGTCTTTCATTTTCTGTTCAAGTGTATTGTTTTTTTCCATAAGAATTTTATACCTTGAACGTGAAGCGACAAGCATTCGCACCGCTTCGAGAACCGCCTGCCTGTTTATGGGGCGTGACATTGTGAAAACGCCGAACTCTTCGGTTTTATATGACACCTGCTCATAAGAGTCCGCTTTTACAAAAAGCATTACTCCGCTTTCGGTGTTATTTGAAATATCTATTGCAAGTTGAACGCCGAATTCATCCGAAAGAGGCGTATTTATAAAAACTATGTCAAAATTTTCGCTGACAAGAAGCCTTTTCGCTTCACTTGCGGTTGACACGTTTATTACGGGCGAATATTGACCGTCGGGTAAAACGCCGTTAAGAAATTCCGCCGCTTTACTGCCCGATGATACCACAAGAACACTCAAAGAATCTTTTTGTTTAAGCATATCCGCCCCCCTTTCGGAATTTTTGGGATTTATCAGAATACAAAGCCTTTCGGCAGAACTTCGTTTACAAATGCGCTGTTTTTCGCAATTTCAAGTGCTTCTTCGTATGTGTCGGGAAGTTTGTCAAAACGTTTGAGCGTTTCTTCATCTGCCCTGTAAAGATTAAAATTGACAGGCTCGGGAAGTCTCATATCGTTTTTTATTCCCTCTAACGCCGCCCTGATTAAAAATGAATACGCAATATACGGATTGGCTGTCGGGTCGGAAGAACGTATTTCCATACGCTTCAAGCCGTTTTTCGGTGCGGGTATTCTAATGAGTTGCGACTGATTTTCGCTTGACCACGTTATATAACGGGGCGCAGTCATTTCACCGAGCCTTGAATAAGATTCAACACTCGGATTAAGAAATGCCGTAATTTCTTTTATTCTGTTCATAATGCCGGCAATAATGTTTTCGTGATAATCGTTACCGTCATCCGACCTTACGGAAATATTGATATGAAGTCCGCTTCCGCTTTCGCCGTCAATGGGTTTCGGTGAAAATGATGCGTGAAGACCGTTACGCATTGCTATTGTTTTTACAACGCTTTTAAAAGTTACCGCATCTTCAGCCGCCTGAAGCGCTTCGCTGTATTTAAAGTCTATTTCGTGCTGGCTCGGCCCTTTTTCGTGATGTGAACTTTCGGGTGTTATTCCCATATCAAGAAGCGTAAGGCATATTTCACGTCTTACGGTTTCGCCTTTGTCATCTGGTGCTATATCCATATATCCCGCTCTGTCAAAAGGTATTTTCGTCGGCTCGCCGTCTTCATCTGTCTTGAAAAGGTAAAACTCGAATTCTGCTCCGAAATCAAAATGAATACCTTGTTTTTCCGCTTCTTTTACTGCTGTTTTGAGAATATATCTGCCGTCACGCTCAAACGGTGTTCCGTCAGGATACGTTACATCGCAAAACATTCTTACTACTTTGCCGTGCTGAGGTCTCCACGGAAGAATTGAAAGCGTTGACGGGTCCGGATGAAGATACAAATCAGATTTGTAATCCGTATCAAAACCGCATATTGCGGAAGCGTTAAAGGAAATGCCCGACTCAAACGCACGGCTGAGTTCCGACGGCATTATTGATATGTTTTTCGGCGTTCCTTTAACGTCGCAAAAAGCAAGCCTTATGAACTTTACATCTTCCTCTTCAACGAATGTCATAACTTCATCGTAAGAATACATTGTATTTCCTCCCGAAACAGTATTTTTTGACACAAAAAAGCCGACTTGCGTGACACAGTATATCCGCTTTTGCCGACCTTTCACAAAATATGTATAATATGAATAATATATATTACAATATGAACAAATTTTATTCTTTTTAACTGTGTTTGTCAAGTAAATACGACTATTTTGACGTTTTATGAAAAAAACGCACGCGAAACTATTGACAAGCAGCGTTTTAAAGAATATAATCTGCTCATTGAAACGGCAACGGCGTCGCGAACCAATGGGTTCGTGCGCCGTTTTTTGCTGTCAGAAAAATCTTTTAAAGGTGATAATTATGAGAAACGAATACATTGACAAAGTTCTTGATGAAGTCAAAGAAAAAAATCCGAATGAACCTGAATTTGTTCAGGCTGTTACAGAAGTTTTTTCTTCTCTTTCCCCCGTTATTGAAAAACATCCCGAATATGAAAAAGTTGCTCTTCTCGAAAGAATGGCTGAACCCGACAGACAAATTTCTTTCAGAGTTACTTGGATAGATGACAACGGCAATGTTCAGGTAAACAAAGGCTACCGTGTTCAGTTCAACAACGCAATCGGGCCTTATAAGGGCGGTCTTCGCTTTCATCCCTCTGTTTACTCGGGCATAATGAAATTCCTCGGTTTTGAGCAGACGTACAAAAACAGCCTTACAGGTCTTCCCATAGGCGGCGCAAAAGGCGGCTCCGACTTTGACCCCAGAGGTAAAAGCGATGCCGAAATTATGCGTTTCTGCCAGAGTTTTATGACAGAACTTTACAGACATATCGGTCCGAGCGTTGACGTTCCCGCAGGTGACATCGGTGTCGGCGGCAGAGAAATAGGCTACCTTTACGGTCAGTATAAACGCATAAAAGGTACTTTTGAAAACGGCGTTCTCACAGGCAAAGGTCTTTCATACGGCGGCTCACTCATAAGACCTGAAGCAACCGGCTTCGGCGCAACATATTATGTTGTCGAAATGCTCAAACACTTTGATGAAGAAATAAAAGGCAAAACATTTGCAATTTCCGGTTTCGGCAACGTTGCATGGGGTGCTGTTAAAAAAATAAGCGAACTCGGCGGTAAAGTTCTTACAATTTCAGGCCCCGACGGTTACGTTTATGATGAAGACGGCATAAACACAGAAGAAAAAATAAACTATATGCTTGAAATGCGTGCTTCCGGCAGAGACAGAGTTCAGGATTTCGCTGACAAATTCGGCGTTAAATTCGTTGCCGGCAAAAAGCCGTGGGAAGTTAAAGTTGACATTGCAATGCCCTGCGCCACACAGAATGAAATCAATATGGCAGAAGCCGAAAAACTTGTTCAGAACGGCGTAAAATACTATGTTGAAGTTGCCAATATGCCCACAACAAACGAAGCACTTTCATACCTTAAAGGTCACTGCAAAGCGGTTGCACCCTCAAAAGCAGTAAACGCAGGCGGTGTTGCTGTTTCGGCACTTGAAATGAGCCAGAACTCCGCAAGATACAACTGGACGGCAGAAGAAGTTGATGAAAAACTCAAACACATAATGAAAGACATTCACGACAATTCAGCCGCCGCTTCCGAAGAATACGGTTACGGTTACGACCTTGTTGCAGGTGCAAACATCGCAGGTTTCCTTAAAGTTGCCGAGGCTATGCTCGCACAGGGTATTATTTAAAACAAGAATAAAAGCCAAAAGGACTGTCGCATTTAGCGCAGAGCGAAAAGCAAAACACTTTATTAAACGAAATAAATAACAAAAAACGGTTTTCTTACAGAGATTTTGTAATGAAAACCGCTTTTTATATAACAGAATGTTTATTGAGTTTTGCTTTTCTAAGCGTTTTTTCGCCCTCGGCATACCTTAGTATTGCCCACGGGACGAAGAAAACGCTTTCTGCATCTAAATTCGACAGCCCCTTTTTTGATTTATTTTTATTATTTTTTTACTCTTCCTGCCCTATACCAAAATATTTAAGCATAAAACGGTCAACTTCCCCCCAGTATTTTGCACTGTCAAAAGTCAGCGACTGCCCGTGACGTGCACCTGTTACACGGTATTGCCGTTTTTCGGCACCGCAGGCGTCATACAAATCATTACAATGACTTACCGGAATAAATTCATCATCATCGGCATGTATGAATAGTGTCGGTGTTTTGCTTTTTTTAACCTGTTCAAGAGCGCTTGCTTCTTTAAAATTCCACCCTGCTCTTAATTTTGTATATGCAGATTCCAAATAGAGTATCGGAAATGACGGAAGCGAAAAATTGTTCTTCAGTTGATACGAAAACTCCGCCCACACGCTCGAATATGCACCGTCTTCAATAATACAGCGAACATTTTCGGGCATATCTTCACCAGACGCCATAAGAACTGTCGCAGCACCCATTGATACGCCGTGAAGAAGTATTCTCGCATTTTCATCTTCTTCAACTATATTTTTTACCCACTCCAAAACATCAAAACGGTCATCCCAACCCATTCCGATGTATTTTCCGCCGCTTTTCCCGTGGCCCCGTGCATCGGGTAAAAGTATGTTAAAACCGAGGTCATAGTAATGTTTTGCGTAAACCGCCATTGAAAGTCCCGACGATGAATACGGATGACATATAACAGCATAACTGTTTGACAGGCTTTTATTTTTTATAAAATATCCGCTGAGTTCGGTGCCGTCAGAGGCTTTCAGCGTTTTTTGTTTTGCGTGTTTTTTTACCCATTCTTCCCCGGCATCGGTATTTTCTTTTTCACTTTCTTCGGTATTCCGATTTTCAACTTCAAAAGAAAAAACTTTATGTCCCGGAGTTAATGCAAAATGATAAAAAAGCGGAACAGAGATAATCTGAACAAGCAAAACCGCAATAACTACCGCACATATTATCATTTTTACAAGTTTTTTGTTTATTTTCATATTCTCACCTTTTTTTCAAAAATCAGCCTATCATCAACACGCCCTGCGTGATAAGAAATTCACCGAGAATATATGTAAGCATAACGGTAAAATGCTGTTTAAAAACAATGTTTTTGTTTTTGTGATACCTGACAAGGAAAAGCGTACAGTCGGAAATAAAGAACAGTACCGCACCCGTGAAGGCAACTGCCGCACCCGCCGAACGAACAGTTTCAAGTTGAATAAGCGCAAACACGTTCATTGCGCTGTTACAGCAAAGGTAAAAGAGCATTGGTATTACCATCGGTTTCGGCGTATTATCCTTTATTGAACGCATTATGAGTGCCGAAACGGTAAAATATGCGACTGATGCCGGAATAACAACGGCAAATTTGATACTGTGAAAATCAATATTAAAAGCATAAACACCTATGAAAAAGAAATGCGCCGCCATAAAAGATATGCCGCCTGCCGTAAACCACTTGTTACCGCTTTTCATCAGAAGCACGTCACCGAGCCAACTTGTAGCGAGTGCCGCAATAAGAAGCCCGGAATAATCCTTTGTCGAAAACAGGTAATAAAGAAGTATAAGAATAAGTAAAAACGGTTTCGTAGGTATTCGTCTTATCCGCTCGGGAAAAATTCTTCCTCCGAGGTGAATAACGCTTACAATTATAAGCAAAACAAGTATAACATATCTCATAACATTAACCGCCGATAACATCTTCGTACTTTATTTTATTGCCGTCAAAACTGTCGGCATCAAACTCTTTGCCGAGAATTTTTACGGATTTTACAAGTTTTTTCGTTCTTACAAATTCTTTTTTACCCGGACAGAACGGATAAATACCGATACACGAAAAAACGTACCACAAAGCCATTGAGCCGTTATCTTCATCACCGGGGAAGCCGTCATCTTCATAAGAAAATACTTCTTCGCACATCTTTTTTACAAGGTACGATGTTTTTTCAACGTTGCCGATTTCGGAATAAATATACGGCAAATGGAAACTCGGCTGATTTGAAATTGCACACTGTCCGAAATCGACTGCTGCCATTTCGGTAATTTCGTGAATTTCACAATCATAACCGCCGATTTCATAAACAGGCTTTGTTGAGAAAAGTTCATTAATTTTCTTTTCAAGAGCATCTTTACCGCCGTAAAGTTTTGAAAGACCTTCCATATCGTGAGGAACGGCAAACGAATTCTGCCATGCACTGCCTTCGGTATAATCACGCCCCCACGAAGTCGGACTGAAACCGTCACGGAATGAACCGTCTTTAAATTTTGCTCTCATAAATCCTGTTTCTTTATCAAAAAGATTTTTATAATTAAGAGCACGTTTGTCATATTCTTTAACAATGTCGGTTTTACCGAACAACTCGGCAATTCGTGCTATACACCAGTCGCCGTATGCGGCATCAAGAGTGAGGTTTACACTCTCTTTATGTACTTCAATCGGAACGTATCCGAGTTCACAGTAACTTTCCGCTCCGCTTCTGCCGTAATTGTCATCAGCAGAATTGTGATTTGCGTGTTTGAGCATCCCCTCAAGTGCTTCTGAGGTTGTTTTTTCATCAATAATGCCTTTTACTGCCGCATCACAGAGAACTGCGTCAACGAGTGTGCTGGGCATACATCCCCGCTCACCTATTGAAAGCCACCTCGGAAGCCAACCGCATTCAAGGTAATCGTTCACAAATCCCCTGCACATTTCACGGTATTCATCCCGTGCTACAAGTGAGAAAAACGGATATACCGTTCTGTAAGTGTCCCAGAAACCGTTATCGGTATAGCGAACGCCCTCACGCACTTTTCCGTCACACGGAGTATAGTGATACGCTTTTCCGTCTGCACCGATTTCATAACATTTATGCGGATAAAGAAATGCTCTGTACATACACGAATAAAAAGTTCGCATCTGTTTTTCGTTTTCCGCTTCAATTTCAACCCGTGAAAGATAATTTTCCCAAATTTCTTCCGCTTCAAATTTTAAAGTATCAAAATCTTTTTTGCAGGTATCCTGTTCGAGATTGAGTTTTGCCTGTTCAAAACTTATGTATGAAGTTGCAAAAAATGCGTCAACCGATGAACCGTTTACTTTAAGGTGCATTCCCGTCATATCGCCGCAAATATTATTGCCGACAGTTTCGGAGTCACTTGTTACGGCAAGGTTTTCACAGGAAGAAATCTGCCCGTCTTTAAACGAAACAACAAAATACATTTTAAAGTTTTCAGCCGTTCCGTTACAGTTGCTTACAGTACCGTATAACATATTTTCTTCGGAAACATATTTATACTCGCAATAACCTTTCCACGGAAGAACGGAAAAAAAGTTGTCATTTACGTCATTAAACCTTACTTTTATTGCTCCGCCGCGCTCGGTGGGAACACATTCAAACAGGCAACGCGGTCTTAAAAGGTTAAGTTTCATATAAAACGGTGAAAAAACAGCATCTTCCGGTCTGTAACCCGAATATCTTTCCTCGCCGCCAAAAGCAGGCGAAAACTTCTGCGGCATAAAAATAACAGTACCGTAATCCGCTATCCACGGGCTGGGCTGATGCGTTATTCTTACGCCCTCAACACTTCTGTCGCTCGGGTCAAAAAACCAACTTGATTCCGATGACGTCTGAACACACAGAGCATTCATTCCGAAAGGAAGTTGAACAAGCGGCAATGTATTTCCGTTTGAAAAACGGTGACGGGAATAACTCCCCTGTTTTATGTTTACATATTTACAATATTTCATTTTAACCATCTCCGGTCTTTTTCTTATTTTGATTATATCAAATAAACAATTTGAAAACAATAGATTATTTTATTTTGTCCTTGATATTGTCTTTGCGGATGTGATAAAATAGTAAACATAATAATTATTGTAAATACAACCCGAAAAACGAATCCGTCAAAAGACGGCACAAGCGAAAACGGAGTGATATTATGAGTAAAAGAATAATTGTAGCAGGCGCAGGTCACGGCGGCGTTGTCGCCGCCGCAAAACTCAGCGAAAAAGGCTTTGACGTAACGGTTTACGAAGCACGTGAAAAAGAAAACATCGGTCACGACTGGCACGACTGTTTATGGAAACCGATTTTTGAAGAAACGGGAATCCCTGAGCCGAAAAACATTGCGCCGAACATTATGACTTCTTATTTCAATCCGTCAAAAACCGTTTTAATTAACCCCGACAAAAACAAAGATAAACCTTCGCTCGGTTACGTTGACAGAAAAGAGTTTATAAATTATCTCATTTCCGTTGCCGAAAAAAACGGAGTAAAATTTGTATTCGGAACAAAAGTTACCGGTGTAATTTGTGACGAAGACAGAGTTACGGGAATTAAAACCGAAAAAGACGGTATTACGGAAGATGTGTATGCCGATTTTATTATTGATGCTGCGGGCATTGACTCCCCTGTACGCAGAAATCTTCCGGAAAATTTCGGAATTGAAAGAGAAATACGTGATGAAGACACGTTTTACGTTTACAGAGCGTACTACGAAAAAAAAGACGGCTTTTCCTCACTTCCGAAATACTGCATTTATTTCTGCCATTGCAAAAATATAGGTCTTGACTGGGTTATTAACGACGACGAATTTGTTGACATACTCATAGGCAGTTTCGGTCCTTTTAAAGACGGCGTTATTGATAATGCACTTAATGACTTTAAGAGCGATTATGAAGTTATGGGCGACAAAATAATAAGAGGCGGTCAGATTACAAAAATACCTTTAAGATGTGTACTGTCACGTTTTGCTTACAACGGTTATGCCGCTGTCGGTGACAGCGCATTTATGACAGAGCCTTTAAGCGGCTCGGGTATTTCCCTTTCAATGTCAGCAGGCGCTATGCTTTCAGATGTAATTACCGATTGTGACGGCGACCCGTTCACAAAAGAAAACCTTTGGAAATACGAGAGTGCTTTTCTTAAAAAATACATTCCGTCATATCTTTCGGATGAATACATTAAAAACGCCATGGTTGAAATGGGTCCGGACAATCTTGACGCCATGTTCACAAAAAAAGTTATGGGTAAAAGCGAACTTTGCGGCGGAAGCAAACTGAATGCACAGAACATACTTCAAAAAGCAAAGGGCGTTATTACAACTCCGGGCGTTTTCCCCGCACTTATTCACGCAGTTGAAAAAATAGCAAAAATTAAAACAATTACAAACACAATTCCCGATGAATTTGACGAAGAAAAAATCAAAGCATGGGAAAAGAAATATAATCAATAAATAATCACGGAGGGGTTATTATGAAATTTAAAAGAAGCGAAACACTTTGCAATTTTGACGTTTATCCGAAAGTATTTGCGGCAGGCAAAGAAGCCGAAATACATATTGTAAACAACGGATACCGCAAAGAATTTGAAACGGGAAAAGAATACGACCTTGCTATTTGCGCACAGAACACAGGCAAACCGGTTGATTATCCTCAGTCGGCAAACTTTGTAAACATTAAAGTTGTTTGCGATGAAAAAGGCGGATTCACCTTTAAACACACGTTTACATCGGAACAGCAGTACACACTTTTCATTGAAGGTGTTGACGAAGACGGCGACAAAGTAAGACTTTCACTTGACGTTTACTGCGTTGAGGGTGACCTTATAGGCAGATATCCGTTTATGGGCGACCTTCACATGCACACAAACTGCTCCGACGGCAGACAGGACCCCGAAGTCGTTGCCGCAAATTACAGAAGTTGCGGATATGATTTCCTTGCAATTACCGACCACCACAGATATTATCCTTCGCTCCGTGCAATGAATTTCTACAAAGATATTCCGAATGAATTCAACCTTGTTCCCGGCGAAGAAGTTCACATGCCGAAAGTTAAAGGTTTACGCCCCGATGTACACATTGTAAACTTCGGCGGTGAATACAGCATAAACGGACTTGTTGAAGACGAGTTTACCTATGAAGCGGGAAAAGATGCAAAATACCGTTCATTGAACGGTGACGGTCCCGCCCCCCTCACACACGAACAGTATGAAGAAAAAATCTGCGCCGATGCAGAAAAACTCAATATTCCCGACAATCTTCCGAAAACAAGTATTGCGGTTTATAACTGGATTTTCTCGGAAATAAGAAAAGCAAACGGTCTCGGCATATTCGCTCATCCGACATGGGTAACGGGCAACTGTTTCCAGGTTCCCGACGCACTTAACGATTACCTTGTTGAAAACAAAATGTTCGATGCGTTTGAGGTGCTCGGCGGCGAAAGATATTTTGAACAAAACGGCTACCAGACAGTAAGATATTACGAAGACAAGGCGAAAGGCTGCAAATATCCGATAGTCGGAAGTACCGACAGCCATTGTTCATATTATTACAACAAAGGCGCATTCATTTGTTCTACGCTTGTTTTTGCAAAAGAAAACGAAAAGAATGAACTTATTGATTCAATTAAAAACTTCTATTCTGCGGCAGTTGACACAATAAGCGAAGAATTCAGAATAGTCGGTGATATGAGACTTGTAAGATACGGTTGTTTCCTTCTTAAAAACTACTTCCCCATTCACGATGAAGCATGCTTTGAAGAAGGCAGACTTATGAGACAGTGCTACATAGGAACAGAAGATGAAAAAGAAGATGCGAAAAAAGCACTCGCCGCAATTAACGGCAGAATGAAAAAACTTCGTGAAAAGTATTTCTGCTTCTGATTTTAATAATAATTCAAAAACCCTGCGACCGAAAAAGTCACAGGGTTTTGTTCGATTATTATATTACCTTTCTCGTTTTTTCACTGACAATTCTTCCGTCTTTTATTTCAATAATACGAGGGCATTTTTTTGCAATATCCATATCATGAGTTATAATAATTACTGTTTTACCGTTTTTGTTAATTTCATTTAAAAGTTTAAACGTAGCTTCACCTGTTTTCGTATCCAAAGCCCCTGTGGGTTCATCGGCAAGTATAAGATCCGGTTCATTTACGATTGCCCTTGCTATTGCAACGCGTTGCTTTTCACCACCGGATAAAATATTTATATCTTTATTTTCATAACCACTTAACCCAACTTTATCTAATGCATTTGAAATCATTACTTTTCTTTTGCTTTTCTTAATATGAGCAAGAATTAACGGAATTTCTATGTTTTCATAAACCGTAAAATCAGATACTAAAGCAAAATCCTGAAACACAATTCCTATTTTTTTGTTTCTTATTTTCGCCTTTTCTTTGTCATTTTTCAAATTAATATCATTTCCGTCAAACAAAAAAACCGAACCTTCATCAAATGAATCAATACAACCGATAATATGAAGAAGTGTGGATTTTCCTGCTCCGGATTTTCCTATTATTGCAACCATTTCT
Organism: Acutalibacteraceae bacterium; assembly: GCA_045598225.1. Classification (GTDB taxonomy): domain Bacteria; phylum Bacillota; class Clostridia; order Oscillospirales; family Acutalibacteraceae; genus DTU089. The sequence goes on from JAZLLP010000004.1 coordinate 14,233, forward strand.
CCTTTTTCTATCAGGAGGTTAATATCCTTTAATGCACAAAATTCACTCGGCTTGCCTATGCTAAATGTTTTATTAGAATTTATTATTTCAATCATAAATATCGTCCAAAAATACAGACACTTTATAATAATTATTATAAAATGATTATTCCCTTCTGTTTTCTATTATTCTTAATTTTGAAGTCTGATATTGTTAAGTGTTCCGTTGAAAAATGTTCTTTTTGGTGTAATCGGAACCGTCAAAACCATAAATAAACACATTACAAGCGGAATTAAATAGTTATATATATTAATACAAAGAAGAAAATCCGATAAAAAGCCAAAGGTCTGAGAAGCCGCCAAAATCATCCAAACAATAAGGCAAGGGATGGAACTAATCATCAATATATATGTAATAATAATTTTAGAAATGTCCTTCGCAGAGCATCCTAAAATCCCGTATAACGAAAGCGTATTCATTTGTTCATTTATATTAATTGAAGAAATTGCATACATACCGGTAATAGCAACCATAAATAAAAAAACAAATGACGGAAGATTATTTCTTAATAAATACAGGTTTTCCGCTTTGTTTTCCGATTTGATATCATCTGCAGTTGCAACCGCACCGGTTTTTTTCAATAATTCTATATTATTATTCATGTCAACAGTTGAAATATCATCATCAAATAACAACATAGCTTTATCTGATATTGTGTGTTTCAGTTTAGCACCTGTAACCTGCTCATAATCTTCTATACAAATGATACTGAAAAAAAACTGCTCATTTTTCTTGTATTCATCTACGGTATGCACAATATTTGCAGAACACATTTCCGAGCCGGCTGATGTTACCTCCATTACATAAGAAGGATTATTCAATATTCCGGTTACTTTGATTTTGACAGGGAAAATATTTCCGTTTAAATCAGTTATTTGAGCATCATATATACTGTTTGTTCGAAATGAGGGATCGTTTGTCAGTAATCGTATAATACCCTTCTCAGCATTTTCCTCATCAAAAGTCTTACCTTTTTTAAAAGAAGTGTTTGTTTTTTGCAAAAATCGGTATGACTGAAGCAATGATGATGAAGTTTTTGTTTCAATATTCAGGTTTACATATTCATTTTGAGCAACAGCAGATAAACCTTTCAGAATATCTTCAAAATAAATACCGGAATTATTATCCACCATTTCTCCTGTGTCGGAAAATGAATATCGCCTTTCTGTAATGGAGTAATAGCAATAATTAGAATTTAATAACGGTTTCATATAGTCAGTAGTTTGCGTCAGTAATGAAACCGTTGAAGCAACACTTTCAATCAGAAAAAGACTAACCGTAATTTGTATTATCAAAATGATATGCGATATTATTTTATTTAAAATCAGTTTTTCAGACAAAGAAATTATATACATCATATATCACCACTGCAAATAAGTTGCTTTATTGTCTTCGTTGAGAAATTAAATAATGTTGCCAAAACCGGAACCAATATCATTGCAAGGCACACAAAGGCCGACAACACAAAATCTGAAACAGAAAATCTGCTTTCCTCGAATAATAAATTCAGCAATAATAAACGAAAAACAAGTAATCCAGATATTGTTGAGATAAACGCATATATCATACTTTCTGCAATCAATGTGCATTTCATTCTTAATGATGAGGCACCGCAACACATAGAAATTGCATAATACTTCTTTCGTTTTTCAACAATATGCTTAAACAAATATGAAATATTAATCATTGCAAGAATAAAAAGAGAAAACGAAACAACTGTTTGCGTGTCAAAAAAGTACTCGGTATTCATATCTCTGCCTTCGGGCAAAACAACTAATCCATTCGGAAATTCTTGAGATAAATATGATAATAATTGTTCCGATTCATGTTTTGTCGGAATTGAGCGGGTTTCCAAAACAATTTTTCTGATTACTTCATTATCACTTACAGATGAAAACGGAATTTCCGAATATGAGAAATTTATTACTCCGCAAACCTGATATTCATTGTTGAAAAGTGATAAACGATCTCCGATTCTTACACCCTCCAGGTATAGGTCATGTGATATTATGGTTTGATTATTATCACTGAAATTATTTCCATACAAAATTTTGACATCTCGACCGAACGCATAGGCGCGAAGTTGTTCATTATCCATGCAATCAATATAACAAAATTTAATTTTAACCGGTGTGGATTCGGTTAATGCCTGAAGCTTGTTTTTTACTTTTCCGAAAGCCACACCGTTTTGATAAATTATACTGAAAGTAGCCACGCCATCAGAATAGACAGAACGTTCTATTTGTTGTTTCCTGTATGAAAGAAAAGAATATTCAACAGCAAAAACAGAAATAATTTGAATTAATATAAATAGAATAAAAAGAAAACGTGATTTTTTTATAAATCGTTTTATGCAGGTAACCAACAAGACTATCAGTCCTTTTTACGGATGTTTTTTATTAAAACAGCATCTGCAAAAATAAAACCGATTACCGGTATTGCTATGCCGTAAATATTTAAAAGCATACGGAATCTGTTTGCCTCAAAGTCACTGTTCATATAAACACAAATGCTGTTTTTCACAACAAATTCTCCCATATTTTCGAAAACAACCGCGTTAACAGTGTCCTCGGTAAAAGCATTGCCCATGGCGCAAATAGCAAAAACAGGAATCTCCTTATCTGTCTTTTCATTCGGTGATTTTTCATATTTGTACAAATATGAAAGGTCAGGAACATATATCATTTCCTGATTGAAAATATAAGAATACATTTTTTCAGTTCCGATATCCCGACCGCAATAATCAGCCGAACCGAAAAGAAATGTTCCTTTTTCGGCAATACCTACAACCTCTGCTTTTATTACCGGTTGTCTGTATTGTTCATCCAGACCGTTCACGGTCAGATATACTGTTTCGCCAATGCATATACCCAAGCCTTCTGTTACAACAATCTCAATGCAATCGGCATTTTTTTCATTAAAATTCATCATTCTGCCGTTTTTTAATTTAATTAAACCTCTGTCGGCAAATTCTTCTGAAAGCTGATAACTTGAAAATGCATCTAACATCCTTCCGTTATTTACCGAAGCATAAAATTTTTCTTTTCCGTCAATTTCACCGTTTTTATTATACTCAATTTCAGGCTTCTGAGAAGTAACATAAGCCTCAACAATAGGATGATATGCTGTAATGACCGAATAAGCATTTATTTGATTCTTGTCACGAAGTGCTTTTAATGCACATTCTGCTTTATCTCTTGCGGTAAAGCCAAAAACAACAACACCTTCGGAAATAGGATAATTCACATTGTTTACAAGCTTGCTGCTTATAGAGTAGCCTTCAAAGTTAATATAGATTACATAAAGCGGTAAAATTAACAGTGCCAAACTCAAAATAACGGTTATAACAGTTTTTGCTGCCTTATTTTTCATAGAACATACCTCCTGAATTTAACATTAAACTTTTTAGATAAACATAGTTAAACCATTTTAATCACACTCTTTTTACGCTTTCATTATAAATACTTTTCATATAACAAAAATGCAACAAAAAACTATAAGAGATTCTCAATGATACCCAAAGAGACCTCTTATAGTTTAAGAAACAAATTTCTGAAATTATGTAGCAATTCTCGCCAATTCTGAGTTTTTGTAATCAATTATTATTAATTGAACTATTTCGGAATATTCCAAAATCTCAGTGGGCAGTGAAGAAAAAGTAATTTTCCCCTTGCCGGAACTTTCATGATATGTTCCGGAATAAGAAAGATGACCGCAATTATGAACAGAGCCGTCTCTGTATTCGACATAAAGCAAAAGCGGTTTTATTTCCAATTCATTTTCAGACAAAAGGAATCTCTGTTTTCCGCTGTATTCTGCTTTTATGCTGATATTAATAGGAGAAAGCTTGATTTTTGCAAATTCAATATTACAGTTGTTGTAATATAACATTACATCAGTATTGTATTCACAATGTGGGTTGGTGCAATAGAATTTTACAGAAATATTCCAATCATCATTCGCAATGACCTCACGTTCAACATCAATTACCTGACATGCTTCATCGTATGTTTTTTTTATTATTCCGATTTTAGTTGCATTAAGAGCTGCTTTCATTCCTAATAACGGAAAATCGCCGTCCCATATAATATACCCCTCAAGAGTATGTTTATCTTTGTATTTTAAAGAACCTGAGCAACCTCCGCTTCCGAACCAAAACGGTTTTATTTCAATATTCATATTATCATAATATTCAATTGACTTATCATCAATAAAAACATAATCATCCGAAGAATGTATTTCATATACTATATATGAATCAAACGCATTTGCCAACATACCTTTATAAACAAAAGAAAAAGTATCATCTGTTCCTTCGAACATAATATCTGCGGCAGAAAACAATTCGTTTACTTTTTGAAAATTACCGCCCAATGATGAAACGAGAAAATCGGGCGCAGATATCCCGGCATAAGAAACTAATGTAACAGATAAGATAATCATTGTAATAAAAACTGATTTTGACAATGTTTTTATTCTTTTTCGGTTATGATGCTTTTTAAGTGCTTGGTGCGTGATTTTGTCTGTAAGACTACGGTCGGGAACTACATCATCAAACAATCTTTTATATTCTGTTTTCATTTTTATGCCTCCCTTTCAAGTATTTCTTTTAACATTTTTCTGGCTCTGCTTAAAATCATTCGCACATTACTATCACTTATTTGTAAAATCTTTGCAATATCCTTAGTTTCTATTTCTTCGTAATAAAAAAGATGCAATACTGCTCTGTATTTTTTCGGAATCTTCTTCAATGCAGACTGCAAATAAACCTGATTAACAGTTGTTTCATCAAATTCCGTTTCATCCAAAAAAGACTCATAAACGCTGCTTAATTCAAAAACTCTTGTTTTCCAAAACGACTTGAATTCCGTTTTTGTGCAATTCAGAGTAACACGAATAAACCAAGCTTTTTCATGTTCTTCCGACTCGAAAACGGGTTTTCTTTTTAAATAACGATAAAAAACCTCCTGATAAATATCGTCGGCATCATGTTGGCTTTTTGTTTGAGAAAATGCAAGCCTATAAACCAAATCGCTGTTGCGATTTAATGTTTCTTTAAAAGTATCCTCGTTATTAACCACACTTTTCAACCCGCATCCCTCCATTATAAATACTTTTTAATTATACAAAATGTAACAATTATTATCAAATAATATTTTATGATCAGTATATTATAGAAAAATATAGTATTCTTTCGGCTTCATACATTTTCAATTTAATAATACACCAAAAATAGCCGAGTAGCAAATATGCTGCTCGACTATTTTTTATTGTTCGACTTTCGATTTGATAATCCGATAATCCGATTACCCGACTTATTAATGCAACAAAAAACTTCTCGTATTCACTTCAAATTATTAAAAAGTTCTGCTGATTTTTTAAGGTTTTCGGCACTCATTGATGGAATACGCCCCAACCCGTCGGGACCTACATTGAGAAGATAATTCACGCCCATTGAGTTCAGTTTTTTTCTTCTCTCTGCTATTGTTGACGGACTTATGAAGTCACTGTCGTAATATTTGAAGCCCCACGAAGAATTCATTGTACCCGGCGTTTCATAAAGGTCGTACGGTGAAACCTTAAAGCCGCATAAACTGTTAGGGTCAATACTTGCATCTGCCTCGGTACGCTTTTCGGGATATTCGTTGTCGCACAAAGAAACATAATCGTAAGCGCCGTTTCCTATTCTTGAATTTATAAGGCAATCCGGCTGATACTTTTTAACAAGTTGATTGAGTTCAAGGCTCTGTGCAGGTGTTATTGTGTGAGGAACGTCAAACCATATAAGGCAGAGTTCACCGTAACCGGTGAGAATTTCTTTTACCTGCGGTTTGATTTTTTCTTCAAAACAGATACTGAAATTCTTTTTTTCTCTGTCGGGGTAGTCCCAACTGTTGTCCCACGAAACGCCCGAACATCCGCCCGAATTGTCGTAACCGCCGCCGTGAGGATGATGCCAGTCGAGTTCCTGCGAATAGTAAAGACCGAATTTCAACCCGTATTTATAACACGCTTCCGCAAGAAGAGCGGTTACATCTCTACCGTAAGGCGTTGCATCAACAACATTGAATTTGTCAACGGCTGAATGATACATCGCAAAACCGTCATGATGCTTTGAAGTGAAAACAAAATATTTCATACCGCTGTCTTTGGCAAGTTTTATCCATTCATCGGCGTTGAAATATATAGGATTGAACACCTTTGCAAGAGCAGAATATTCTTCGTTTTTTATGGGCATAAAACTCTGTATCCATTCGGCATAATCATTTACACGTCTGCCCCGCCATTCTCCGCCGAGCAACGAATACAGCCCCCAGTGAGCCATCATGCCGAAACCTGCATTTCTGAACCATTCTCTGTTATCCATATTTTCCCCTCTTGTTCGTGTTTTTCTTTATTACTTTCAAATATTCGGTATTTCGAGATTTACTCCGTTCTGTTCTGCTGACTGACTTGCTATAATTCCGGGAAGAGACATCTTAATCGCAAAATCCACATCAAGAACAGGTTTTTTATTCTCAAGAACACAGTCAACAAAGTCCGAGAACATTACGGAATCCGCACCGCCGTGACCGAAAGCACTGCTGTTGCCGTACTCGTCAAGATACGATGCTGTTACGGGAATATCGATTTTCTGTGAAAATGTGCCCGGCACACTTGCGAGATTTGCATAACTGTGAGCATTGTCAACAATAGTTTTTCTGTCGGTTTCAATGGAACCCCGTGTACCGCACAGACGGTAATTGTGGTCATAACTTGTATATGCTCCGAAACTGACAAGCAATTTTATTACCGCACCTTTTTCTGTTTTGAAAATTGCAATTGCAGTCGAATTTTTATTCGGGAAATACGGATTGTATACTATATCGGATGTCATACATGATACACTGACACAGCGGTCGTTCATAATGTAGAGCAGAGGACCTAATTCATGAGTAGAATATTTTATTGAGGAAATATATGTACGCCAATGTCCCTCGGGATAATTGTCCGGTGCAAATTCTTCGGGGTTTATGGCGTGAAGGTATTCCGCTTCGGCAAATACTACATCACCGAATTCACCTTTTTCCCGCATTTTCTTCCACGTTTCTATAAATGCCCAATAGCAGCAGTTTTCGGCTGCCATATATATTAAATCGGGATGCTCGGAAACAATTTTTTTGAGTTCATACGCCTCTTCGACATTTGTTACAGACGGAATTTCGCATAAAACGTGTTTTCCCGCTTCAAATGCTTTTTTTACTATCGGCACATGATAAACAGCCTCTGTTGCTACTATTACCGCATCAATATCCATTTTAAGCAATTCGTCATAATCATTAAGATAGACTACATCGGTTTCTTCCATTGACTCAAAATATTCTTTACAATGTGCAAGAACTTTCTCATTGTGGTCGCACGCCGCAACTATTTTACATTTCGTGTTTTTGAAACCGCATGCGGCAACAGCGGCACCACGTCCGCAACCGACAATACCGAAACGTAAAATTTTATTCTCCATAATAATTATCTCCTTATAGTGTTATATTTCTTGCAAAGTTATTTTTTATTTGCGGGTTAAATTCAATAGACTCAAACGGATATTCGTGAGAATATCAATCGGTTTTCAACCGATAGTTTTAACGGCAGTTAAAACCGTTTGAGGGTATTATATCACATTTTCAGTACTAGTTCAATCATATAATCTTTGCGAATACAAGAAAACACCCCACTCCGTTCAGAATGAGGTGTAATTTATTGTGTTTTGTTTATTTATCAAAACCGGGGTTAAATGCATAATAGTTTTTACTGTCAAGACGGTCTGTTGCAAGACGCAAACCTTCACCGAAGCGTACAAGGTGAAACCTTGCATAAAAAAATTAAAACCGCCATTGAATTTCGACTTTTTCGCTTGTGACTTTTATGACCTTAATCATAGCATCGACAACTCTGCGTCTGTCGTCGAACGATAACTTGTCCCAATTCTCAACGTGGTGAACAAGTTCGTCGGTGTTTTCGGTATCGAGCCTTGTAAGTTCTTCAACTCTTGCAACGACTTCTTTTTTCTCCTCGGACAGTTTTTTGACCTCTGCATTTATGTAACTGAAAAGAGCATCATCCGCTTCGCTGATTCTGCTTGCAAGATTTTCGATTTTCTTTTCGAGAGTAACCAAACGCAGATTCAGCGATGCGAGTTCGGGGTTTGCTTTTTTCTTCTTTTCAGCCTTCAGAGAAGTGAATTCTTTAAGCCGTTTTTTTATTGCGAGGAACACCGCCTGTTCAACCTCATCGGTATGAACAACTCCCGGTCCTTCACAGCTTTTTGAATTCATTCGGTTGGAGCAAAGTAAATATCTTACGGTTTTGGTCTTGTAATTTTTATCAACAAGAGCATAACCGCATCTGCCGCATTTTACTTTGCCCGCAAGCCAAGTGTTTTTTGCTTTCGGTTGGGTTTTGAACTGTTTGTTGTGCAGCATCTTGATACGGCATTTAAGCCACACATCAGACTCAACGATGCCTTCGTGCGGAGCAAGGACAATAACATTACCCGCAAGATTGCTTTGCTTTCTGCCACCAGTCTGCTTTTGGTTACCGCTGAAATAATAGCAGCCGTGCACACCGTCAAACTCCGAGGGTTCATTTACAATTTCCACATTGTTTTCGTGAAAGAAATTATAAACATCAATATCCGCTTTAACATACGCCGCACTTTTGAGCAAGTCGGCTACACGTGCCCGCTCCCACGGCTTTCCGTTTCGCAGAATTCCCTGTGCCGCCAAAGCCTTGATAATGTCACCGATTGAAGTTTTCGGCTCGGCATAAGATTCGTAAATGAACCTTACTACCGCCGCTTCCTCTGCATCGGCAACAAATTTTGAGGTTTTGGCACCGCAAATATACGTTTCTTCCTTACGGAAGCCGTACGGTATTTTTCCGCCCATAAAGAAGCCCTTGCGACTTCTTGAATAGTAAGCATCAAACACCCTTTGCTGTATGGTTTCGCGTTCAAGCTGGGCTATCGCCGCAAGAATGACGGTAATTACCTTACCCATTGAACCCGATGTATCAACATCCTCCTGACAGGAAATGAAAGTAACACCGTTTTCGCAAAACTCATCCAACAGCCGAACAAAATCCGAAATCGACCTGCTGATTCGGTCAAATTTGTAAACAACAACTTTTTCGATTTTCCCCTCATAAAAATCCTGCATCATCTGCTGAAATGCGGGGCGGTTTGTATCCTTACCCGAAAAACCGTTGTCCTTATAGACCTGATATTTTTCCTTGCGTCCGATTTTTTTGAGGCATTCCTCAATCTGGGTTTCGATTGAAATACTTTCAATTCTTTCAACCGATTTTCTTGCATATATAGCAACCATATTTTTATACTCCTTTTACTTTTAAGCGAGAAAAGAGTATTTGCGGTTGAATGCAATGTTTCCCCGCAAATATCTTATCTCAAGAAAATGTGTTTTGTCAAGTCCGAACGGGTTTTAAGAATAAAGGCGGTTTGACTTGACGGTAAACCGCCTTCATTCTGCGAGAATTCAACGTTCTGCTTCACTATAATTATGCTCATAAGGCTCAAAGATTTCGTGGAGCCTTTTTTCCATATCCCTGATAACATCTTTGTCGCTCTCAGGGTATAATTCTTCTACTTCAAATGAAAAAATGTCTATTTTTTCGTTTTTATTTTCCTCTCTCGCCAATTCGGAATAGTTCTGAATTGACATTCCCTATCACCTCCTTCCGAGAGTCGCACAAAAATTGTGCTGTATTAGAATGTATTATCAAAAGGCAAGCAGATATGACGCTATCGTTACATCATTTCGCCAATGTGATAAACGAAGCACTGAAACCGCCATTACGGCGAGTTTGTCATATTCGGTGGGTAAACCGTGGTCGAGGGCTAATGCCTTGTTCTTGCCCCGTATTTTGTATATTCCCGTTGTTTCTTCGGTGAATGCCCGGTAAGCTTCTTTGTTTGCGTGAAAACCTTTCTTATCGTGAAAACGCTTCCACAAAAGGTCTTTGAGTTCTTCACGGTATTCTTCGCCGTTTTCACCGTTAAGTTTTTCAAAATAATAGCGGTACGCTTCCTGTGCGTGTTTCGCTCTTAAACCGTGATAATTCACCTTGTTGTCAAGCTCACTCACAGAGAAGATTTTTTCATCCGGTTTTACGCCTTCAAAATACTTCTCTACGAATTTCACATCTTCGGGAAGTATTCTTTGCAGTTGACTTTTACCGCCTTTTCCTTTCTCTACGAAAACACACCATATTCCGAGTTTTTCACTGTAGAAAAAATCTCTGCCTTTGAGTCTTGCAAGCTCGGCTCGGCGTATTCCCACACGCTTCTGAAATTCCACCGTTCGTGAATAAATCGGGTTGTCAATATCGTTATCCGACCTTTTCTGTTTTCCGTTACCACTTCGCCCTCGCTTGTAGTCGGCTGTACAGCGTCTTTCTTTTTCGATGTCCTGCATACCGACACCGCAGAATGCACACACGGGTGCTATATATGTATGCACCGTGCTTGCACTCAACCCCTTTTCTTTGAGCATATTTGTGTACTGCTGTATGAGTTCGGTATTCCCTTTCATATCGTCAACGGATTTTATCTTCTTTTCGGATGTACAGAATCTTACGAACTCACGGAAGTTTTTCAAATACGCCCGCCGTGTTTTCTTGTTTTGGTACTTGTTGAAAAACGGCTTACCTTTATCGAAAAGGGCTTTTGCATTACTTTTCTTATGCGTTTTTTTCATACGCATACCTCCGTTTGTGTATTTGCAATTTATACGGTTTGCATAACCGCCAAAGCATTTCGCTTTTGTTGAACTCTGACAGTCTGTGTTTTTTTACCGATACGGGAAATACCGAAACACAGCGGACAGAACAAGGTGCGTCAGAAACATCCGAAGGATGTTACACTCTCGTTCTCATTTGCGTAAAAGGTTTTTCTGTGATTTTCCACTTGTGTTTTTCTCGCCTTTTTACGCTTGCGGCACTCTCACAGAGAGCGTTTTTCCGCATTTTTACCGATGTAACTGGTTATTTTCCGAAAATCCGTTGATTTTCTTAAAATAACCTTACATCTTCGGCGGTCTGCACGGGGACCGCATTTCTTTTTTGCTCTCCGCATTTTCGCGAGTTCCGCAAAAAAGAAAAGTTCGTTAAACACAGCCGCTGCTTTCCCACAGCAACGCTCGCCGTTTATCGAACGGTCCTGTCATCATCAATCTCCGTAAGTAAAGATGACAGAATAACAGTAAACATAAGAAAACGGTCTGTGTTTATCGAACTAAACCTACCGACTTAATATCAAGCACCCCAATAATGACAGATGAACAACACACTTAAACGAAACAACTTTCGGGCATAAAAAAACACCGCCGAAGCGGTGGTGAAATTCTGTTTCTCGACACTATAGTTGATACAAAAGACTCAAGAATTGACCGAATCAATATCTTCAATATCCATTTGATAATCATTTACCGAGATAATATATTCTTTTGTAATTTCATCAAGTGGTTCCTTAGAAAAAATGAAATCATCTGCACAACAAACAACTGATTTTATTATTGTCTCGACTTCGTTACCCTTTATTTCGAATAGGCGATTTTTATCGTAGTTATTTTGTAATTGACCTCCAAACAAAAATAGCACCAAATTAGATGTTAATGGAAAAATAATCTTTTCACAACTAAACAAAGATTTATCTTTTGAATAAATATTTACCGGATTATCAGAGGTAATTATTTTTCCTGAGTAATCAACACCAAGAGCTATAGACATTGGTTGTAACACCTCAAGAAAAGCTGTTAAACCGTTTTTATCATTAGGTTTTAATTCTTTAAAGAATGGAAAAAGTTGTTGAAACGCAATACAATTTGCTTCATTTGGGGTGATTCGGTTGTTAAAATATTCATATGAAAAAGTGCTTGCCGTATCTAACACCTTTGGTGTTCGTAACATTTGAAGTGAAATATACAATTTCCAAAATGCTTTTTCATCACTTGTGAAAAAGCATTTTGTTTTGTAATTATATTTATTGAAAGCTTTTTGGTTAAGCATATTTAGATGTGTAGAAAACATCCCCTCTAAATTAGAAAAGCATCTTTCAAGATAATTTAAACCTATCCATTCCTCGTTATTATCCTTCATTTCATACAGATAGTTCTTTCGACATACTGATTCGATAGGAACATTTCGCTCAATCAATCCCTTATTCTCTGCAAAAGAATATGAAAACAAATGCAAACCATCATTTGAAAAACCTTTAAGATAAACCTGAGGAACATAGTGCTGTTTTTTAGTTGGTTTTTGCAGCATTATTTCACCCCTTTTTGCTATTATTCAAATCGCATCGCAATAACAAAGTATTGACATCTCGATACTTTTGCATTATCATTGATGAATCGGAGGTAATAAATATGGCTTTTTCTTACAAACCGCTTTGGAAACTCTTAATTGATAAAGATATGACGAAAAAACAACTTATGATTGAAACCGGTATTTCCAAATCGACTATGGATAAAATGGGTAGAGGCGAACAAGTCTCATTAGATATTGTTGATAGAATCTGTACATATTTTAATTGTGATGTGAAAGAAGTACTCGAGCATTTACAGGAGGAAAACCAATGAATTACATAGGTTCAAAATACTCCTTGTTGGATTTTATTGAACAAGTTGTTTTTGATGTTACAGATTACAACCGCGGTGAGCCTTTTTCGTTTGCTGATTTGTTTGCGGGAACCGGTGTTGTCGGCTCAACATTCAAAAAACTAGGATGCACCGTGACTTCAAATGATATCCAATATTACAGTTATGTTTTAAATAAACACTATATCGAAAATTCTTCAGAAATAGATACTTGTTTATTGGACTATTTTAATCAATTGGAGGGTATTGAGGGCTTTATTTATAATAATTATTGTCTTGGTTCCGGTAGTGGGAGAAACTATTTTACCGATGAAAACGGGAAACGATGCGATGCCATACGAACCGAATTAGAGAATATGTATGCAGCACACAAAATAGATGTACACACATATTACTATTATCTTGCAAGTTTAATAAATTCAATAGATAAATTTGCAAACACAGCTTCAGTATATGGTGCTTTTCTGAAACACATAAAAAAATCAGCCCAAAAAGAATTCAAACTGGAGTTACTACCAATAATCCACGGAGCAAAAGGAGCGGTATATAACAGCGACATCAATAGTCTAATTGAAAATATCAGCGGCGATGTTTTATATCTTGACCCGCCTTATAACTCGAGACAATACTGCACAAATTATCACGTTCTTGAAACAATAGCAAGATACGACAATCCAACTCTTAATGGCGTTACGGGTTTAAGAGATTATTCTGCACAAAGAAGTGAGTATTGTTCCTCAAAACAAGTTGAAAAAGTTTTTGAAGATTTAATATCAAAAGCCAAATTCAAATATATTTTCTTGAGTTATAATAACGAGGGACTTATGTCAATTGACACTATTAAAAGCATAATGTCAAAATACGGCAAATATTCACAATACACAAAAGAATACAGACGGTTTAAAGCAGATAAAGATGAAAATCGCAACATTTCGACTTCTTCAACTGTTGAATATCTGCACTGCTTAATCAAGGAGTAAAAATATGTCAAAATATAATGATATTGATATGAGCAAGTGGCGAGATTACACTGATATTAACACTGATTCTCTTTGGATTATTGATAAACGAGACAATTCCGGAGCACACGACGGTTCATATCACGGTAACTTTGTTCCTCAAATACCGCACCAACTATTTAGTAGATACACCAAAAAAGGCGATTGGATACTTGATCCATTTATGGGGAGTGGTACTTCTCTGATAGAAGCACAACGAATGAACCGCAATTCTATCGGTATTGATTTACAGGAGGATGTTGTAAAAGAAGCTAAATCAAGAATTGAAACAGAAAAGAATACAAGTGTTACAACCCAAGCTTTTGTTGGCGATAGTTCAAACATTGATATTGGTTCTTTACTGAAAACCGCCGGAACTGAAAAAGTACAATTTGTAATTCTTCATCCTCCATATTGGGATATAATCAAGTTTTCCGACGACCCAAATGATTTATCAAATGCGGATAATTTAGACTCGTACTTAAATGGATTTGGAAAAGTTGTAGATAATTCAACAAAATTACTCGAAAAGAACAGATATTGTGCAGTCGTTATAGGCGATAAATACGCAAATAGTCAGGTTGTTCCACTAGGCTTTTACTGTATGTACCTTATGCAGAAAAAAGGGTTTTTACTCAAGGCAATAATCACAAAAAACTTTGGTGAAACCAAAGGAAAGTCAAACCGTCAGGCAATTTGGAGATACCGTGCTCTTGCAAGTGATTTTTATATCTTTAAGCACGAATATATTTTTGTGTTTAAAAAAACAAAATAATGCCAAATTCAGATATTAATTTAAATATATTTGATTAAATATACTTTTGAAAAACGATATCAGAATCATCAATATTAAATCCATAATACTCAAGAGGATTTACAGCAACACCCGGAATATTGTAATCAAACATTTGATATTCTGATTTCAATTCTTCAGAAATAGCACCTTTTGCGATTATTGTTGGTATTACGGTAATCATTTTGTTTTTATACTTTGGCAAAACATAATATGACAACCATTCAAGGTACCAAGGTATTTGACTTCTTATTATATCAAGATAAGGAGCTTCATCTTTAAGTTCAATCAACCTTATGAAGACTTCTTTGTCATTTTCCTGCTTTAGCATAACATCTATTCGCTGCATTCCAACACCGCAAGAAACTTCATTTCCTATCCATAACAATTCATCTTTTAACGGAATAAGTTGACCAGATAAAATATTCTCGATGTTTTGAGTTATATAAGCTTGTAAATGTGTTTCAAAAGCATTTCTTTTTGAGTTTTTGTATATTAAACGAGGCAAAATATCTAATCGGGCTTTTCTTCCTTCGTATGTATAGAAGTTCTCAGTTGTTGTTATTTCATACGAGGCATCATCGAATGTAAAAGAATTCCCGGATAATAATTTGCCGTCATTTTTCAACTGCAATTTTTTGGCAAGGTCATCAAATTCATAATCCATTATCATTGTGCATCCACGATTTCCTTTTAACTTTCTGTATATCAGACTCCAACACAAATCGCAAGGACTTTCTTTGCCATCCAACGAATCCAAATATTCGTGTTCTGTTATTCCTTTAGCATAAACGTTGTTTGCTGCAAGCAATACCTTGAAAGATAACCCTTTTTGGGTTTTATCAACCAAATAATTACCGGCATCGTTTTCATCAAAAAACGGTTCTGAAGCTACTTTGAATATCCCGAAAAACATTCCCGGCATTCCACTTGAAGACTGAAGATAAAAAATAACGTTATCTCCCTTTCTTATTCTTGAAATGTCAGCAATCATTTCTACAAGCATTCTTTCTGTAGTGGCGGGATAATTAACAGTTGCATCCGTTAGAAATTTTGATTGCTTGTTTTGTGCTCCCGTTCCTGCAAATAAATATTCAAGGTGATATTTAAAAGTAGTTTTATTAACAACAAATACGTGTGTCATTAATCTTTCTCCTTTAAATGTCTTTTAAATTCCAACGGGTCATACCAATAGCAACCAACACAAGCATCTTCCTCTCCATTATGAGTTCTTCCACCTTCATAGTATGACATCGGATAACCGAGTAGTTTTGCATCGTATCTGACGCCGGTTCTTCTGCATTCTTTGCAGTATTGTCTTTTTGCATCGTTAGCAGCTTTGCTCAGCGGCTGAAAGTCCGAGAGTTTCTGGTCTTCGTTACGCATAACTCTATCTTCGTTTTTCATACCGTTTTTGTGGTCAACCTCAGGATTTGATGTACCAAGGACAACACATCTTCTGCTGCGAATTTCTCTTTTTATATCGGCACGAATATGTTGTGAATAATCACCGTCATTTAATCCGTTTAACCTTATTCTGTCAATACCGTTTCCCGGCGTAATGGATTTATCAAATTCAATAACATATTTTTTAGCTAAAGTTGATTCTTTACGTGCCCAGGATGCACCGTTGCCGAATTTCAAATCATAATACTTCCCGGTAAACTCAGATGTATTTACCCACCTTGAGCATCCATTCTCGTCAGGTTGTGCTAATTCAAGAAACAGTTCGGTTTTCGTTGCCATATCATTCATCCTCCTCTAAAAACAGTTTATATGTTTCAATTTCCAAAGCATCTGCTATACGCTGTATATTTTCAAGTGAAATACTGCGACGGTAACACTCAATCGCACTGATGTATGTACGATGCAAACCACATTTATCGGCAAATGCTTCTTGTGATAAACCTGTTGCGTGACGATATTTTTTAAGGTTATCTGCAAAAACTTTTACAATATCCATAATTACACTCCTTCGCATCTTCAGTATAATATGACTGAATACAATACATCAACATACAATAAGTATCTGTCTTCAAGATGTGATTGAATTTCATCAAAAAAGAAAATCCCCCGAAATCGCTGAATAACAACGATTTCGGGGGTTACTCTTTTCTCGCTTATTTTGTTATTTTTTCTGTTACCTTATGTACGCTACGCTTCACCGAATCTCTGGTAATGAACAATTTCACGTTCACGGAGGAATTTTATCGGGTCACGAACATCGGGATCATCAACAAGACGAAGAATGTTATCGTATGTTGTTCTTGCCTTCTGCTCTGCCGCAAGGTTTTCGTGAAGGTCGGTTATTACGTCGCCCTTGCTTTGAATATACGCTGCCGTGAAAGGAACGCCTGATGCACTTACGGGATATATGCCGTTTGTGTGGTCAACAAAGTATGTGTCGAAGCCGGATTTTTTTATTTCTTCAATAGAAAGATTCCTTGTAAGTTGATATACTATTGCGCCTATCATTTCAAGGTGGCCGAGTTCTTCTGTACCTATATCCGTAAGAAGTCCTTTGAGTTCGGGGTAAGGCATTGCGAAACGCTGTGAAAGGTAGCGAAGTGATGCAGCGAGTTCACCATCGGGACCGCCATACTGACTTATTATGATTTGTGCCGCTTTCGGGTCCGGATTTTTAATGTTTACGGGATATTGAAGTTTCTTCTCATAGTTGAACATAAATCAATAGTCACTCCTTTCATTTTCCCACGGCCACGGGCTGCTGAGCCAATCGCAACTTTCGCAGTTTGACGACATAAGAGGTCCGTATTTTTCTTCATATTCTTTTTTAAGTCTTGCGGTTTCCGCTGAATATTTTTCACACATTGAAATTGCCGTGCGGTCGCACGGGTGCGTGTCAAGATAGAGGTGAAGTTCCCACAATGCAAATTGCGAAGCCGAAAGTTTTGAAAGGAGTTTACTGCGTTCATTCATCTGTTACAGCCTCCCAAAAACGGTTTGTAAAGTGTTGTGAAAAGTGTACCGCGCTCAAGCGCTTCTGCGGGCGAAAATGCGGTACGGTCGAGTTGATAAGGAACGTATGCCATTGTTACTGCGGTATTTTCGGGAAATTTTGTTGAAGGACAGTTGATTGCTTTTTTGCAATCTTTGTTAACAAGGTTTGCCGCGGCAACGGACATATCGAATCTGTTTTCGTTATCCATTGTATTTCTCCTGTCACAAATTTGTAAAAGAATATTTTCTTTTACCTGTTATCATTATACGGACAACGTAATTTTTAGTTACAATTTATTTTTCTGAAAAAATTATTGCTGAATATATACAGAATGTTTCTTCAAGTTCAGCGTGACACGAAAAAAATAAAACAGCACCCTTTTCGTTATATAGGGATGCTGTAATCAAAATTATTTTAATACTTTATCAATAAATTCCTGAGGCAAATATGCTTTCTTGTATTTTTCAAGATAATATGCGACATCACTTCTCCAGGTGAATTCGCCGTCTGTCATAAGATAAATATTTCCTCCTATGTTTTCTTTTGTGAATAAATCCGTCGGTGATTCGAGTGAAATACCTTTTTCGTTTCCTTGTTTAAGGTACTCAATTATTTTTTTCAATTCATCTTCTTTCAAATTCACAACAGGGGCATTCTCATCTGCTCGTTTAAAAACCTGCAATTTATTCACCTCTCCGTCTTAATTTTCCGTACCGAACGCTCTGCCGTAATATTCACAAAGGAAATCTTCGGCATATTTTTCGGACTGAAGCGAAACGGTATTGTTTTTAAATGAAAATACCGCATGAAAATTACCGAAATATGTATCAATTATCTGCACTTTAAGAAGAAGCGATTTTTCGCTCATCCAAATTGCAGAAGCGGCGCATTTATACCTGCGCTCACCTTTTTGTGAGCCGACTACATCAGAATAGCCGTCCTGTTCAAATTCACCGAACACGTTACAGCCCATACCAAACGCTATTTTCTTTTTACCCTGCTCATTCTCGTAATAAATACATCCGCCGTTTTCGTTAAAAACGAATTGCGCCGTTTTAAGTCCCATACGGTTTTCACCGAATTTAAACGTTTTTCCGTTCAACTGCTCTGTAAAAGGCGAATAAGTTTCCCCTACCGCCGAAGCAAGTTTTAAACCGGATGTTCTTTCACGGAGTTTTATTACATCTTCTTCATTTACCTCAATCGGCTCATTCTTTGCAGAATGAACTATATCAAAGAAACTGTCGAAAATCACACGCTTCGCATCATCTGCCCTGCCCTGATTATCACTGTGAATAATAAGAATCATATCTTTGTCGGGAACGCACAAGGCAAACTGCGAGCCCATTCCGTTAAAACTGAATGAATTTTCGTATGTACGCCAGATATAATAACCGTAACCTTGCGTTGAGTGCATATTTTCGTTAATATGGTCATTTTGAACAAGTGCGGAAGTGGCATCAACAAGAAACTGCCTGTCAAGCAACTGTTCGCCTTCCCATTCGCCGTAGTTCAAAGTAAAACGTGCTATTTTAAGAAGATCCTGCGCCGTACAAAGAACTGCGCTGTCGCTCCACGAATGACCGCCCGGACATTCAAGGCAATGCGCTTCGGACGAAACACCTATTTTGTCAAAAAGTTTTCCACGGAGATAGTCCATAAACTTCATTCCCGTAAGCCTTTCAACAAGTGCGCCGATTACAAACGTTCCCGTACTGTCGTATTTAAAAATTGTTCCGCCCTCAACAGCAGGTTCAAAATCATTTTCAAAATAAAACCTTACACGGTCATCTGTTCGTGCGCTGAACCAATCTTTGCACGGAAGTGCAGTTGACATCATAAGCATATCACGTATTGTCTGCTTACGCTGTAATTCGTTTGTTTTTTCCGTCATTTTGTCGGCAAAATATTTCTCAATAGGCTCGTCAAGAGAAAACAACCCGTCCTGCAAGGCAAAACCAACCGCAAGAGTTACTATGCTTTTTGATACGGAATACTGTCGGTGAAGAAATTTTTCGTCAAACGGTTTCCAGTATTTTTCAAATATTATATTGTCACCGCGTGCAATTATCAAATCATGCGTTGAAAGTCTGTTGCTTTCAAGCGCATCTATCATTTTTGTAATTGATGCGGAACTTACTCCGCAACTTTCCGGCGTTGCATATTTCATAAAATGACCTCACTTTTTTATGTGTTCAGAATAGTTCTGCACTTTTAATTACAGGAATTTCGTCATATTTTTCTATTTGTACCGTTACGTTTTTCGCTTTTAATGAATTAAAAGGAATTATGCGTTTATGCCCTATACATTCGCCACGGTAAACCGTTTTGCCGTCTGCCGAAACCGAAAAAGAGCGAACGTTATGACCGTTTGAAATATCTTCGCAAATCACAATGTATTTTAACTCCGTTTCTTTTTCAAGACACAGTTCAAAACGTGTTTTACAACCCGAAGTCTTAACCAAAGGTGCCGAAAAAGTTTGTTTAAGAAGTTTTCCGAAAGATATGAACTGCTCTTCATCTTCAAAACTGCCGTCACGGGAAATTGCCATTCCGAGAAGAAGATTTGAGTTTCTGCCGACTGAATTCACATAACATTCAAGAAGATGTTCCGGCGAAAAGACAAAATGTTCCTCATTTGCACGCCATGCCCAGCCTCCGCCGAACGATTCGTTTGAGCGATTAGGCATATCCGTTTCGGCAGGTCGCCACAGTTCACCGTCGGGGTTGCCCGAAAGTGAGTTTTCGCCGCTTTTTACAGATGACCAGCAGTTTTCGGGTGCAAGTCCGTTTTCGTTTCCCACCCAGCGAATATTATTCTGCCAATCTTCAGGACCTTGAAAAGTAATTGCGTTCGGCTGATACTTTTTTAAAAGCGGAACAAGGTTCGGACCGCCTTTTTCCGTCGGAATTATTCCGCCGTCAAACCATATTTCAAACAGTTCGCCGTACTCACTCCACAATTCTTTTACCTGTTCTTCAACGCATTTTACATAGTTTTTATACTTTTCGGAAGTGTAATCCTGCTTTTCTTCATCGTTTATATTGTAATATCCGTTACAACCCGTTGAATAATAAACACCGGGTTTTAAACCGTATTTTTTACACGCATCAATAAATTCACGCAGAATGTCGCCTTCTCCGTTTTTCCAACTCATTGAAGCACAGGAATAATCGTTTACTTTTGTCTGCCAAAGTGAAAAACCCGTACAATGATTTGCAACGAGTATTGCGTATTTTGCGCCGGCTTCATAAGCGCTTCTCACCCATTGTTCCGGGTCAAGCGATGACGGATTAAATTTATCGGGAGAAAGTTCTGTTCTTACAGCAGACGTTTTATACGCCTTGAAATCCGGATTATAAATTTCTGCAAGATAATGTATCAGAACGCCTATTTCAAGATCTGCCCATTCAATCTGCCTGAGAGTAGGTTTTGCTTTTGCCATATTCACACCTCACGGTAACAATATAAAAAAGTCATCTCATTTTGTGTGCAACATAACTCTGAATACTTACAACATCTTTGCCGTTTTTGAAACTGTACGCCATAACCGTACCTGCTGTTGTTCTTAAAAACAAATCGGTATCAAAATCAAGATATCCCGCCGTTTCAATAGTCATTTCGCATATATGTGTATAAGGTATGGTTACAATTACTTTCTGTTTTCCCGTAATACCCTGAACATCTATTGAAACTATTCTTATATCGGTGAAAATTATAAGGTCACGAAAACCTTTGTAACAACCTATTACTTCCTCACCTGCAAACAAGGGTGCATATTCCTGCGGAAGTGCTGTCTGTGTTACGGGTACGCTTTTAACTCTGTCTTTATTGATTCCTATTGCCATAATATTACCTCTTTCTTTTTTTATTTTTTAAACATTCCCACATCATTTATTAAAACGCCGTCAACACCGAGCGAAATTATACCTTTAAGTGCTGTTCCGCTCGTTTCACCGACATCATAACCGTTAGTATTACCGGTCATTATCCATACTTTTTTACCGAGTTTTTTTACTTCTTCAACGCTTTCTTTATTTGTCTGCGCTTCCCAAAGCCTTATTATATCTACTCCTGCGTTCGCATATTCTTCACAAGTGTGATTTTTGCCTTTAAATGCAAGCACCGGTATGTTTTTATTGTAATTTTTTACGGTTGCGGTATCTTCGGGTTCGGTAATGCCGATTACAACATCACCGAGATACCCGTACCTGTTCAGTTCATTAAGAATGATTTTTATCCGCTCGCCACCCTCTTTTATATGAATTAAAAGAGGTTTTACTCCCGCTTTAAGATAATCTTCAAGCAGATGAGAAGTATATAAAGCATTATCTTTATGACGAAGCGAACGAAACTCATCTTCTGTCATTTCATCAATTCCTTTATTCACTCCGAAAACACGTTCGGCATTTAAGTCATGACAAACCGAAATTTTTCCGTCAGAAATAAAACGGGTATCTATTTCAACCATATCTGCACCCATTCTGAGAGCATCAAGAGCAGATTTCACCGTCTGTTCGGGGAAATTAACAGGACCGCTTCTGTGAGCGATTTTTACCATATAAAACATCCTTTTTAATGAATTATTATTATTTAGTTGAAATTAAGGCAAAATAGTGATAATATACTCGTGAAGATGTGAAAGAGGTTAAAAAATGATAAATCACAGAATGATTCAATTCAGACAATACAGCGGTTTTTCCGAGGAAAACATCGCAAAAGCGCTGAACATTACAGTCGAAGAATACAAAGAATATGAAAGCGGACGTGTCAGACCCAACATTGAGTTAATTGCTTCGCTTGCAATGCTTTACAAAGTTACGGTCGATGAATTTTACGGCTATTCTCCGAAACTCACACTCCACAGTTCCGATTTTGAAGAACGCGAACCCGTTGCTGTTCCGGAAAGCACGTTGAAATTGTCCGACCTTTCATGGGATGAACAGGAACTTATTCTTTTTTACAGAAAAAATCCGGACAAGGAAGATATTTTGCACTACATCACTTCATACAATGAAGAAGAAAACAAATAATATATTTTTAAATCGCCCATCGCATAATGCGGCGGGCGTTTGTTTTTATTCGCTTTTCAAGCCTTTTCTGTATATAACCTTATAGGGTGAACCGTCTTCATTTACCATTTGAACGCTGTCGATTTTATATTCTTCAAGTACCGCCTCCCAGCGTTCTTCCATACCCTCATCATATTCTACAGGCAAAAAGCCGCCTGAAAGGTAACTTTTTACAGCGCCTTTGCGCCATTCGTCAGTAGTGAGGGAAATATACTTCACGCCTGCGGCTTCAAGTTTTTTTACGGTAATAAAATTAAGATACTTCGCAAGTCCTTTACCGCGAAACGCTGTTTTTATGCCAACCATGTGCATATCGCCTATGTTTTCAGCTTTATGAACATAGGCGGTTACGGTTCCGATATGCTCGCCGTTATAATCAATAAAGAAAACGTCTTTGAAAATATCGACGTCTTTTCTGCTTTCTATGCTGTTATAAAACGTGTTTTCGTCTGCATCATCGCCCACAAGACCGTTTTTGCAGCACTCACACCATGCGAGTTTGTCCTCTTCGCATTTGTAATTTGAAACAGAATATCCTTCAGGAAGCGGAACTTCATTTACGGGTGTTCCCGGAAACCAATACATTTTTAACTGTGCCATTTTTTATCCCTTTCACGCATTTAATAATTTACGGGAATATTGTACCATATATTTACAGCGCTTTCAATCAGTTATTTGTATTTTGGTGGTTTTTGAACATTTAATTTTATTATTTCGAGATTATAATTTTACATATATAAAATTTATAAAAACGAAAATGTATAGCAATTAAAAATCAAAAACCGAAAATGTATAAAAATCACTTGACAAACATAAAATAATGTTGTATAGTGTATAAGCACTTGAAAGTGTAATGTATATATCGCGGGGTAGAGCAGTTCGGTAGCTCGTCGGGCTCATAACCCGGAGGTCATGTGGTTCAAATCCCATCCCCGCAACCAAAAAATTCCGTTCACGAATGTGGACGGAATTTTTTACTTATTCACTTTTCACTATTAACTCTTCACTAAAAAAAC
>JAZLLP010000005.1:0-36394 GCA_045598225.1 Acutalibacteraceae bacterium
TTCTTATGTAATTGACTGAAAACGTAATATATGATAAACTTTATAGCATACAAATATAACTTTTATCAAGATGTTTGCGGGTATGAAAGCTTGTGATTAAGGAGCGAAAATATATGAAATATCAATATTACACTACACCGGATTCAATGAAAAAGCTTGAGTCTTTCGGCTTTAGTTGGCTTGAATTTGTAACTTCTGTTCCAAGTCCGATGTTTCTTGTTACATCTTATAAATCAAACGGAAAGCCTAATGCCTGTATGCAATCATGGGCAACTTTTACAACAGGAGATAAAGGCAGACGCTTTTATGCAATTCTTTCAAGCGTAAATAAAAAAGGTCATTTATATAAAACTTTGAGGGAAGAGAAATGTGCCGTTATAAACTTTATGTCTGCAGATTTTTATGATAAAGCCATGCAAACAATAAAAAATAATCAGTTTGATATTGATGAAATAACCGAATCCGATCTTACTGTTGTATCTGCCGAAAAAGTTAATGCACCTATGATAGACGAATGCTTTATGAATCTTGAATGTACTTTTTCGTGGAAAAAAGAAATTGAACATGGCGATGATCATGTAATTGTTTGTCTTGAAATTGTGAATATTCATATTGATGAGGCACATCTTGATAACCGTGTTGAAGAAAACGGAATACTTTATAATATTCATCACCCCATAAATCCCGAAACGTTTTCCGGTAAAGCTCATGATTATGTAGGTATTGTAAAGCCACTTATTGACACAGGAGAATACTGAGAAGATATTTTTATTCAATACTAAAGGAGATAGCAAAAATGATATTATCAGACAAAACAATCTATAAAATGTTAGAGGAAAAAACTCTTGTGGCAGAACCGATTGAAAAAGAGCAGGTTCAGCCTGCGAGTGTAGATATTCGTTTAGGCAATATATTTGCAATAGTTGAAGATTCTTCAACCGGAATTATTCAAATGGATAAAGAAATCAAATATAAAACAATCATAAGCGATAGTTATATACTTTTGCCGAATCAATTTGTTCTTGCGACTACAATGGAATATTTTGAATTGCCTGATGATTTAACTGCTTTTGTTGAAGGTCGCAGTTCTTTAGGCAGAATGGGTTTGTTTATTCAAAATGCCGGATGGGTTGACCCCGGTTTTAAGGGTGAAATTACTCTTGAACTCTACAATGCAAACCGCTGTGCCATAGAGCTTAAAGCAGGAAGAAGAGTTGGGCAGCTTGTTTTTGCAAAAATGGACGATAAAGCATTGAATCCGTATAAAGGAAAATATCAAGGACAAAAAGGTGCAACGGGTTCTCGTGTGTATTTAGACAAAGAAATTAAATAATTATTCCGATTGTTTTGAATTGTCTTATCAAGCAATGAATTAGGTGCACCAAATTCGCTTGGATGCTTGAAATTCAATCACGGGATTGTCTTATCAAGCATCGTATTTGCTACCACACAAATACACTTGTCAGGGCTTGACACCCTAAAACCCGCCGAAAGAGTGATGTGTAAAAATGGAAAATTCAATATTAAAAAGCCGTGCGGCGTTAGCACTGAATGAAATTTTAGCAACAGACCATGTTGATTATCGTTCTTTTGAGCGTTCCCGTTTGTGCTTTTATATACAGGATTATCATAACGATATTGAGAAAGAAGTTGCACTCGCTCTTGCTCCGGAGTGGGAAGAAATCAAAAATTATGATAGGTTTTCTTTCTTAAAAAGACTTCTTATCCGTTTGCGCTTTACATGGAAAAGTACAAAGGCTGAATTAATTTTATCTGATGAAATTGTTGAGTCAATGCTGCCAGATATTATCTCATTCTTTGAATCCGAGGAAGGCAAAAAGGAATTTGAGGAGTGGAAAGCGGAACAGGCTAAAAAGAAAAATGTGGAGTTTTAAAGTATTTGCAACCATTGAATAAAGGGCTTTTATAAGGCTAAAATAACGGAGTTAATGTAATATCATTACTTTGCAAATAAAAACACTCACAACTCAAAAAAGTATCAAAATCAGCACCTAAAACGGTATAAAAAACATAACGGCAGACCGCAGTTTTTATTGTACAACGGTCTGCCTTATTTTTATGCGTATATCAGCTCTGTGTTTACAATTTCAGTTGCTCGGTTGCGGATGTTATTCATCTTCTGCACCCACAGCATTTGATTCTCTGCTTTGAGTTGTTCGGTAATACCCTCTGTCTTTGCCATATCCTTGACGAGCCGAAGAAACATATCTTCCGCCTGAATATCAATATCGGCAAGATGTTTCCAAAGTGTTCCGTTCATCTGCATAATGTTGAATGTGACACGCTGATTTTCCATAAGGTAGCGTTTGTGTCGCATACCCCATAGGCCGATGTGAATGTTCTGTTCTTCAGGCAGCAAAGTCAAATCGGGAATAAGATAATCCCCAACCTGAGTGTAAGTTCCGCCGTTCTTTTCAAAGTTGCTTTGTGCCATAATATAGACCTCCTATAAAATAAATTTTTATGAGTCAGTCCGTATTTTTCACAGATAAATGAAAAATCCGAACCCTTCTCCAACTTGGAATATAAGGTTCGGATTATCCGAGTTTGGTGCTGGTGACCGGGGTCGAACCGGTACGATGTTGCCACCGAAGGATTTTAAGTCCTTTGCGTCTGCCTATTCCGCCACACCAGCGTATTAAATTGTCCGTGGAAAAATGATGTCATTTTTGATGTCACTTGCCGATTTTTCGGTGGAAAATTTTTCAGAAACCCTTATATATCAAGGGTTTCGGGACTTTCTCTGAGAAATTGCATTCGAGATTTTAAGTCCCTTGCGTCTGCCTATTCCGCCACACCGGCAATTACTAATCAATTATAATCATAATAATGCTTAATGTCAAGAATTTTTTAAAATATAATTCAAAATTATAATTTAAATGCATTTATATATTTATAAAAATATAACGAAACAACAATGTGAACAAATCGGGCAAAGCGTTATGCTTTGCCCGATTATTTAAGTTAGTAAAACTTATTTCTTTCCGCCGTATTTGCCGCCGAGAACGCCGTTTGTAACAACGTCTGTAAATCCGCCGGCGCCGAGAACTTTGTAAAGAACATCGTCAAGGAATGTTGCGATTTTTTCAAGAATCTTATCTGTAGTATCGTCTTTTGCTTCGCCTTCCAAACCGACTCTGCGAAGAGCGTTAAGGATTCTTTCGGTTGTTGCATCTGCAACTGTGGGTTCGCAAATTGTGTCATCAAGAAGAAGAAGCGCTTCGTCGTATGCTGCCTGAAGTTCTGCAATGTCATCAACAGAAAGTGTGGAAACATCAACTTTCGGGTTGTATTCAATACCGTTAACGTCAGTATCTTCTCTTGTGAATACAGATCTTTCGGCAGGCTGAAGAATTGATTCTGCTTCATCAAGATACCAACGGAAGATGTTCTTTGTATTTCTGTGACCGTTGAACTGCGGATACTGTCCTGCTTTATCAGCGGTAGATTTAATCCGGTTGGAAATGATCTGACCTACAAGGCTTATAACTGCATCGTTTCTGCCTACTTCGTGGTGCTGACCTTCAAAGAACCAAACGTTGTCGGGGAAGAGGCATGTAGAAGCGTCAATGCTTCCTTCGGGGGATATGTAACCGTCAACTTCGGGAACATAATCGCTGGGAAGAACTGTGCCTGCACGCGCATAAGTTGCGCCGAGAGAAGTTGAGTCAATGTCTATGATACCGTCACTGTTTGTTGTGTCGGAAGATTTCATAATTCCGAAGAAGTTGTAATCATAACAAGCATAATCAAGGTTGTAACCGCAAACGTTGAATACGGAGTGATTCTTGTTGTCGCCTGTCTGAAGATTGTTGAATTTTTTGAGGTTATCGTCAAGGTTTGATGCCGCTTCATGGAATTTGTCTATTTTAGCGGCAAGAACGCCGTCTTCATAACCGGAGCCTTCTTCGCCATCCCAGATGAATGAGTATTTCGCTTTAACATCATCAAATCTGTCTTCGGGAATCATTGCCCAGAACTGCGGGCAGTTAAGCATAAGTGTGTCAAGAATACCGTCAACTGCTGCTGTAAGAACATTGTAAAGAAGTTCTTTCGGGAAAATCTTAATGGCAATGTTAATAAGGTGACCGTATGTTGTGTAGCCTTCGCTTTCTTCAAAAATCATGGGAATGTATTCCTGATAGAGGAATTCATCGTCAAGTTTGAAGTTTTCGGGACCTCTGAGATAGAAGTCGCCCATAATGTCAGTACCCTGAAGGCAACCTACAACGTTGATTATTTTGTTAACGTCTTCGTAGTTGGTGTCTTTTTTGAGTTCCATGTAGGCAGTCATTATTGTGCCGCCGAGAGAAATTGTAACAATGTTAACTTTGTCAACACCGTGTTTTGCTTTAACGTCCTGAATGTAACTGTCAAGATCTTCTGCAGTTGCCATCGGGTCACCGAGAAGCGGGAAAGCATAAAGGTAAAGATTTTCTTCGCCGACTATTTCTCTGATACCTTTCATGGGAATCATTCTGTAGAAATAAGCCTGGTCGTTGTCGTCGGGGTTAGCATCGTTATCAGCGATAGCAACACCGTCTCTGTAACCTTTCATTTCTTTAACTGAAAGGGGAGTACCGTCTTCGCCGATGTAAGAAATGGTCTGCATATTGTTTACGGGGTTGCCGTCGGGACCTGATTTCTGAATAGCGAATAAATCGGTAACTGTTTTGTAAACGCCGTCGGAAAGACCGAGGTTTCTCTGTGCAATAAGAGAAGCGACAAGCGGAGTGGCAAGATCACTGATAAGAGTGGGGATAAGAGTGCTCTGGTCAATGATAAGAAGACCGCCTGTGAGTTGGTCGCCGTCGCTGTTTACAGCGGGAGTACCGTCTTCATTTGCAAGGTATGAAATTGACTGGCTGATACCGGGAAGAATTACCGTCGGGTAAATGGGTTCAGCGGGTGTGTCGTATTTTTCAACGCTTGCTGTTTCTTCGGCAACTTCCGCAACATTGGGAACTTCCGAAAAAAGTTCGGGTGAATTCTGCATTATTTCGATTGCTTCGTCAAGGCTGTTAACGTTAATAACAGCACCGTCGGAAGTGGAAATAACCGAATTGTTTGAATTGAGAATGAATGATGTAGCCGCAATACCCGCACCCGCTATTGAGAAAACGAGTGTAAGTGAAAGAATAACGGCAATCACTTTATTCCTTGTGTTTTTCATAGGAAATCCTCCTTGAATATTTATACGAATATAATATAGCATATATTTTCCAAAATTACAACACTGTATATCATTAAATTGTGAACAAAAACTAAACGGAATATTTGTTGACTTTAACTTTATAAAGATATATAATTCAAAACATAGAACATTTTGCGAAAGGGTTTTATTATGATACATCTTCTTACTGCGTACATTGCCGCAATAATTTTTGTATTCGGAACGGTTATCGGCAGTTTTCTTAACGTGCTTATTTACCGTCTGCCGATAGGTATGGACTTTAAAAAAGGCAGGTCAATTTGTACAACGTGTAAACACGAACTGAACTGGAAAGATTTGTTCCCGCTTTTCAGTTGGTTGTTTTTAAGAGGTAAGTGCCGTTATTGCAAAGCGCCTATTTCAAAAAGGTATCCGATAGTTGAGGCGCTCAACGGTATAATGTATGTATTGGTATATTTGTTTCTTTGCGGCGGGAATGCTATCGAAGGTTTATTTACACTCAAGTTTGTCGGTTACGCAATAGTGATGTCCGCACTCATAGTTGTTTCGTGGGTGGATTTTGAACATCAGATAATTCCCGATTCAATGTGGATAGCGATTTTTATCGGCGGACTGTTTAATTTGGGCGATGCCGTAATTACAGGCGATTTTAATAAATATTGGTTGATAGAAAAACTCATCGGTCTTGTACTTGTATCCGGTTTGTTTTTCCTTATTGCACTTGTTACACAGGGCAGAGCAATGGGCGGCGGCGATATAAAACTTATGGCAGCCTGCGGATTTGTTCTCGGTTGGGAAGCGGTTGTTATTTCGTTGTTTATGGGCGCAATATTCGGTGTGTTGTTCTCTGTATTCAGAAAGATATTCGGTAAAGGTGAAATGAAAGGCGTTATTCCTTTCGGTCCGTTTTTGTCAATGGGTGTTGCGGTTTCCGCATTTATCGGCGAATGGATTTTCAATACATATCTTAACTTATTTATTTAATTTCATTCATTAAACCCTTTGGTACAACATAATAATTATTGTTGTATTAAAGGAGTTGAGTTTATGTTCGTTGTGTCGGTAAATTCAAAAAAAGTTAAAACGTTTTTACTGCCTGCACTTGTTACGGTAACAGCAGTCGTTATTGCATTTGCATTCTTTTCAAAAACAACCGAACCCGCTGTAAATGATTCGGGTGCTTTTAATTACCGTGCGTCATCATCCGCAGAACGTCTTCATTTTATTTCACAGTTCGGCTGGACGGTTGACGAAGAACCTGTTGAAGTCCGTGAAATCGTTATACCGCAGGAATTTGACGACGTATATGAGAATTATAATAAAATCCAAACACAGCAGGGGTTTGATTTATCGGATTTTCGGGGTAAACGTGTTAAACGCTGGACATATACAATTACCGATTATCCCGGTTATTCCGATGATGAAGAATGCGTAAGAATAAATTTACTTGTTTATGACGGGCTTGTTATCGGCGGCGATGTCTGTTCGGTTGAACTTGACGGATTTATGCACGGATTTTCGGCTCCGTTTAATAATTCATAATTCAAAAAATGAAAGACAGAATTGATAAAATAATTTCGGTTAATCTTAATATTGCGAGAAGTGAAGCGAAGAATCTCATAAAGAACGGAGTCGTTACCGTGAACGGCTCCGTTATATCCGATTACGGCGAAAAATATGATTATTCCGTTGATTCTATTTATGTTTACGGAAATAATGTATATGCTAAAAAATACATTTATATTATGTTGAATAAGCCGCAGGGCGTTGTCAGTGCTTCAAGAGACAGTAAAACGCCGACAGTTGTTGATATAATTCCGGACAAGTTGAAAAGAAAAAATCTTTTTCCCGCAGGCAGACTTGATAAAGATACAACGGGTTTTTGCCTGATAACCGATGACGGCGATTTTGCTCACAGAATACTTTCGCCGTCAAATCATGTGAAAAAGACGTATATTGCCGAAGTTTCCGAGAAAATAAACGTTGAAAAGGCGGTCGAATCATTTAATAAAGGTATTGTTCTTTCTGACGGTACCGTTCTTCTTTCGGCAACGCTTGAACTGATTGCGGAAGAGGAACATCAGATTTTTAAAGTTGTTATAAAGGAAGGCAAGTATCACCAGATAAAACGTATGTTTGCTTCACTCGGTACAGAGGTAATAAAATTGAAAAGAATTGCCATAGGCGGACTTTTTCTTGATGAAAAACTTGCACCTGGAGAGGCACGCGAAATTACTGCGGAAGAACTTGATATTATTGTTTCCGGTGATGAGTAATGGTAAAAATAAACAAAAAAATATGTGTGCAATATTTCAATATATATTGAAAAAAATATCGAAAAATAAACATTTTGCATAAATGATTTTGCGAAATATCAAAAAAAGGGTTGATTTTTTTGTCAAAGTTGTGTATTATGTATAATCAGACGGTTAGAATTTTGTAAAA
The DNA here is from genome assembly GCA_045598225.1 of Acutalibacteraceae bacterium. Taxonomy (GTDB): domain Bacteria; phylum Bacillota; class Clostridia; order Oscillospirales; family Acutalibacteraceae; genus DTU089. The sequence goes on from JAZLLP010000005.1 coordinate 7,640, forward strand.
AAATCTCTTACGGAGGTTGTCAAAATGTCCAATAGATTATTTCAAAGCGTAATTCATCAAATGCGAGAGGCTGTTGACAGAACTATCGGTGTCATTGATGAAACCGGTGCTGTCATTTCGTGCAGTGACCTCGGCAGAATAGGTGAAGTTCGTGACGTAAACGTTCCTTCTATTTTTAATTCAAATACATATATTTCTCACGGCGGTTACCTCTATCAGTCATTCGGTACTCACATGCACCCCGAATATGCCGTTTTTGTAGAAGGCGATGACGTTCTTGCCCAGAGTTATATGGGTATTCTCTGCGTTTCTCTTTCAAGCATAAAACAGTATTACGATGAAAAATATGACCGTGCGAATTTTGTAAAAAATATCATTCTCGACAATATTCTTCCCGGTGATATTTATCTCAAAGCAAGGGAACTTCATTTTAATAACGAGTCATCACGTGTCGTTCTTCTTATTCGTCTTATTGACAAAAGTGATGTTTCCGCTTTTGATGTTATTCAAAATCTTTTTCCCGACAAATCAAAAGATTTTGTTATAAACATAAGCGAAACCGATATTGCTCTTGTTAAAGAAATTAAAAGTGATGTTGACGGTAAAGACCTTGAAAAACTCGCAAGTTCAATTTGTGACGCTCTTTCATCCGAGTTTTACGTTCACGCTCTTGTCGGAATAGGCACACCCGTTGTCGGTGTAAAAGAACTTGCACGTTCATTCAAAGAAGCACAGGTTTCTCTTGAAGTCGGTAAGGTTTTCGACACTGAACGTAACATAGTCAGTTATGAACATCTCGGCATAGCAAGGCTTATTTATCAACTTCCCACAACCTTGTGTGAAATGTTCCTGAAAGAAATTTTTAAAGTCGGCTCTATTGAAACGCTTGACCAGGAGACACTTTTTACCATTCAGCGTTTCTTTGAAAATAACCTTAATGTTTCCGAAACTTCAAGAAAATTGTTTGTTCACAGAAATACACTTGTTTACAGACTTGAAAAAATCAAAAAACTCACCGGTCTTGACCTTCGTGAATTTGATGATGCAATAGTTTTCAAAGTTGCTCTTATGGTAAAGAAATATCTTGATGCCAATCCCGTAAAGTATTAATTCTTTTTTAGAATTAACTATTACAAATTTGTAAAAACGGCACATTTTATTACAAATAGGTTACATTTTGTAATAAAGTGTGCTATAATTATTCTATTAAATAATTTGAAATCAGGTGTTACTCTTGATAGATTTTAAAAATATCACAAAAGTCTATGAATCTACCAAAACAAAAGCCCTTTCAGACCTTAATATACATATTGATAACGGTGAATTTGTCTTTGTTGTCGGTGCATCCGGCGCAGGAAAAAGTACGTTTTTAAAACTCCTGATGCGTGAAGAAGTTCCGACATCGGGTACAATAAACGTTAACGGCTTTGACCTTAACTCAATGAAAAAGAAGGAAATTCCTTATTTCAGAAGATCTCTCGGAATAGTTTTTCAGGATTTCCGTCTTATTCCGACAATGAATGTTTATGACAACATAGCATACGCAATGCGTGTTATCGGCGCAAAGGAAAGCGCAATAAGAAAACGTGTTCCGTATCTTCTCGGTCTTGTCGGGCTTAATTCAAAAGCACGCTGTCATCCCAATGAACTTTCGGGCGGTGAGCAGCAGCGTGTCGCTCTTGCAAGAGCGCTTGCAAATAACGCAAGTATGATAATTGCGGACGAGCCTACCGGAAATATTGACCCGAAAATGTCTTATGAAATAGTTGACCTTCTTAATCACATAAACGCAGACGGCACAACGGTTATAATGGTAACACATGATTATCATCTTGTTAAAACATTCAATCACCGTGTTATTACAATAAAAAGCGGTAAACTTGAATCCGATTACCCCGATGCATCACATATTGATGTAGAACCGTATAAATTCGGAGAACTTGAAGATAATGTCGGTTCGTACTTTGCTGAAGGAACTACGGTCGATTTCGATTATCTTATGGAAGAATACGGTGTAGAACCATCTTCAACCGGTGAAGAAGAAGCAGGCGGAGAGGAGAGTGATGCACAGTGAAAGGCGCAAGTTTATCATACCTTACAAGAGAAGGTTTTAAAAATATATGGATAAACAGACTTCTGTCTGTCGCAACAATAGTTGTTTTAATTTCGTGTCTTATCATTGTAGGCAGCGGTACGCTTATTTACCTCAACATCAATTCGCTTCTTGACGTAATTGAAGGGCAGAACATTGTTATGGCTTATGTAAACGATGATGCCGATGAATATGCAACTCAACTTCTCGGAGTTGAACTTCAAAAACTTGAAAACGTCAGGTCGGTAGAGTTTGTGCCGAAGAAAGAGGCTCTTGAAAGACAGATAGCATCTTACGGCGAGAACATAGATATACTTGAGGGTCTTCCGGACGATATTTTACCGGATGCTTACAAAATTACCGTTGAAGACCTTGAACTGTTTGATGATACCGTTGCGAAAATCAAGAAACTTGACAATGTTCTTGATATACAGGAGAACAGCGTTCTTGCGGCAAAACTTGCAAACATAAGGGATGCCGTTACATACGTCAGTATAGGTATAGTTGCAGTACTGTTCTTTGTTTCACTGTTTATAGTTTCAAATACAATACGCATTACCATTTTCAACAGGCGACTTGAAATAAGCATTATGAAGGCTGTCGGTGCGACAAACGCATTTATTCGCTGGCCGTTTATTGTTGAAGGCGTACTTTTGGGTGTTATTTCCGCAGTAATTGCACTTGCCGTTGAGTACGGCGTATATTCGCTTGCAAGCATTTGGTTCGGAAATATTCTCATTCCTCTCGGCGGTCAGCCTGTAAACTTCCTTGATTGCATCTGGATTATACTCGGTGTATTTGCATTTATCGGTGTATTCATAGGATCGTTCGGCAGTGCAATTTCTTTGAATAAGTATTTGAAGGAGCATAGCAATGTTGTCGAAGAAAATTAAATTTACAAAAAACAGAACACTTTGTTTATTGCTTGTTTTTACGCTTTTGGTTTCTGCGTTTTCCATTAGCGCATTTGCGTTGACCGACTCGGAAAAAAAGGCATATAACGATAAAATAGATGCAATAAAAGACCAGATAGAAGAAAACAAGAAAAAAATAAAAGAACTTGATGAAAAAGCGGCGTCTTATGATGATGAGATTGACGCTCATCAGGAAAAAATAGATGCACTTCAGCAACAAATCGACCTTTACAACAATGAAATTTCACTTATTGATGATGATATTAAAGTTGTTGACGGTCAGATTACGAGCATTGAAAATGAAATCGCCGCACTTGATAATCAGATAAAAGAACTTGATAATCAGGTAATAGAAATTCAACAGCAGATAGCAGATACATATACTCTTCTCGGTGAAAGAATAAGGGCGAGTTATATGTCCGGCGCAAACTCGGCGCTTGAATATCTTCTTACGTCTGATGATTTTGAATATCAGTCATACCTTGAAAGAGTAGAACTTCTTAAAAGAATAGCGGCTCATGATGATGCTCTCATAAACACTCTTAATGAAAAAATAGCCGAACTTCAGAAAAAAGTTGAAGAAATTAACGGCATGAAAGAGCAGAAAGCATCGAAAATCGAAGAACTCAACGGAATGAAAAAGAACCTTGAGGTTAAAAAACAGGAACAGGTTGATGCCCGTCAGGTAATTCAGGATTCCGAAGATGAAATTCAGTCTCAACTTGATAAAATAATGAGCGTTGTTAATTCGTATAATGCTCAGAGTAAAGAATATGAAGCCGCAATAGAAAAAGGCGAAAGTGCCATTGCTGATTATGAAGAAAAAATTGCAGCCGCGGAACGAAATTCGGGTAATACCGGTTCCGGCAGCACAGGTGATATGATATGGCCGTTGCCTTACGGCGATACTTATATTTCTTCATCGTTTAAAATGAGAACTTTAAACGGCGTAACAAGACAGCATAACGGTATAGATATCTGCCGTTGGGGCGGTACATACGGTGCAACGGTTGTCGCGGTAAAAGCAGGTACCGTTGAAGTAGCGAATAAGGGCGGTTACGGTGGCGGTTTCGGTCTTTATGTTGTTATTAACCACGGCGAAGGCGTTAAAACGTATTATTGTCATTTGTCATCTGTAAGTGTAAATGAGGGCAATTACGTCACACAGGGCTCATCATTAGGATGCGCAGGAAACACCGGTTATTCATTCGGCGCTCACCTCCACTTTGGTCTTTTGATTAACGGTTCATGGGCGAATCCTGTAAACTATCTTTCTGTTCCGGGCGGCATTTCCGTAAACGGATAAAAAGTTTTTTTAACCGAATTATTAAGACTGCAAGATTACCGAAAGGCTCTTGCAGTCTTAATGTTTTATATTGTTATTTTACATATTTTTTAATAAATTTTTCAACTTCGGGCCAGTAAATTTCGGGATGAACTCTGCAACTTTCGGCGTGTTCCGCATCGGGAATCGAAAGTTTTTCTTTGACACATCCTGCCGCATTGTAGTTTAAGTCAAGCATTCTGTACGGAACAAATTCATCTTTTTCACCGTGTATAAAAAGTGTCGGGGTTTTTGACTTTTTAACCTGTTCTATTGATGATGCTTCTTTAAAACCGTAGCCGCATATTACTTTTGTAATTGAACTTGTAACGTAAAGCAGGGGGAACACGGGTAAGTGATAAGTTTTTCTGAGTTCATTTGAATATTCATCCCATACGCTTGAATAACCGCAGTCTTCAACCGCACATTTAACGTTGTCGGGAAGTGATTCGCCTGTTGTCATCATAACAGTTGCGCCGCCCATAGATACGCCGTGAAGAACTATTTGGGCATCGGCATCAATATTTATTATGTATTTTATCCAGTCGAGAATATCAAGCCTGTCAAACCAACCCATTGTAATGTACTTTTCTTCGCTGATGCCGTGACCTCTTAAAACGGGGAGTAATATGTTATAACCCATTTTGTGAAAAGCCTGCGCATAGTCTGTCATTCCGGCAGGGTCGGAAGTGAAGCCGTGCGATATAATAACCCATTTGTCTGTTTTTTCGGGTGCATCAATAATAACAGCGTGAATTATTTTATTTTGGAAATTTACAGATGTAACATTTTTGAGATTTTGATTGTTATACCATTCGGTACTTTGTTCTCTTAAAATGTCTTTTTGCGGTTTTTCGGTCTGCGGATTTTTCTTTGCTCTTATTGCATCTGCTTTGTCGCTTATTGTTCTCGAAGCACGTGTAAGTACAAGTTGGTTAAACGCTATGCTTACTCCGCCCACAACTGCGGCGGAACAGGCGGCTGCTTTTAAAAGTATATGTTTTTTAGCCATAATATCGACCGTCCTTTCATTGACTTGAATTTATTATACATTAAATGTACGCAAAAAGAAACAAAAAAATATAAAAATTTGTTGTTTTATAAATACCTATCTGTTATAATAATGAAAGAATGGGGTGTTTTCGATATGGCAAACGATGTTCTTTTTAAAACAAAGGCTTTCGGCGGCTTCAAAAAAGATGAAGTTATGACTTACATTAACGGTCTTCTTGCGGAAAAAAGCGGACTTGAAAATCAGGTTTCAAGTCTTAATACAGCGTCGGCAAACCTTAATCAGAAAATTCGTGAACTTGAATATGAAGTTTCTGCTCAGAACGGCTTTAAGACTGAAAACGAAACACTTAAAAACGAAATTGAAACGTTGAAAAGTGAGAATGAAATAATCGAATCTTTAAAATCGGAAATTGATGAGTTAAAAAACCGTCTTGATGAAGAAAAGGCGAAGAACGAAGCATTGAATGCGGAACTTGCCGTAAATGAAAAAGCGGCAAATGAGCGTGATGCACTTGTTGCTGAAAATGCCGCTTTAAAAACCGAGTGCGAAAAAATGAAGTCAATGGAACAGCAGGTGGGTGCGGCAATGCTTGATGCACGTCTTCGTTCCGATGAACTTGTTAAAGAAGCACATGAAAAAGCAAATAAAGTTACAAAAGAAATATATTCCGCAATCGGTGACACGGCGTTGCGTATTGACGGACTTTCATCGGACATCGGAGAAATTGCCCGTAATTTCACAAAAGCGGTTGAAGAAGTTGAACTTCGCATAAACGTACTTACCGGCAATATGAGTAAAACCGCACAGGCTCTTATTTCGGAAAGTATTTTACAGGAAACGCCTGTAATAAAAGAAAGTGTCGAAAAAAGCAGTAATACCGAAAATGAAAAAGAACCTGAAATAGTTTTCGTTTCCGATGATGATTCAACCGGAGTTTAATTTTTAAATGAGTGAATATTATCTTAATACCGAAAATATAATTGAATGGGTGGAAACATTAAAAGCAGGTGACAGGGTGTACCTTTCGGGTACTGTGTACACAGCGAGAGATGCCGCTCATAAACGTATTTGCGAACTGATAAAAAATAACCGCAGTCTTCCGTTTGAACTTGAAAACGCAGTTATTTATTATGCAGGTCCTACACCTTCAAAAAACGGTCTTCCCGTTGGCAGCATAGGTCCGACAACGTCTTCAAGAATGGACGTGTTCACTCCGCTTTTTCTTGAAAAAGGTTTAAAGGGTATGATAGGAAAAGGCGACAGAAGTAAAGATGTTGTTAAATCAATGAAAGAAAACGGCGCAGTTTATTTTGCCGCTGTCGGCGGTGCGGGCGCAGTTTACGCAAAATCCGTCAAGTCTTGTGAAGTTGCGGCGTTTGAGGAACTCGGCTGTGAGTCTGTAAAAAAACTCAATGTTGAAAATTTTCCTCTTACGGTAGCAATCGACAGTAACGGAAACTCACTATACTAAATCTTTAAAGCAGGTTATATATTGAATTTTGCTTCTTTTTCGGGAAGTTTAAATTGCGATATTCAGTTTATTATAACAGTAATTCTTACCCTCGGCGTTATTCTCGTGAACGGCTGGACCGATGCGCCCAATGCAATAGCATCTCCGGTGGTAACACGTGCTGTAAAGCCGGGCGTTGCTGTTATTATGGCTGCGATAATGAATTTTTTCGGCGTGTTTGTTACAACGTCGGTAAATTATGAGGTCGTAAAAACAATATATAATATTGCCGATTTCAGTTCTTCGCCGCAGTTTGCGAGGACTGCGCTTGCGGCGTCAATGTCATCAATAGTTCTGTGGGCTGTTGCGGCGTGGGCGTTTGGTATTCCGACGAGTGAAAGTCACGCACTTGTTGCGGGCATTACAGGTGCTTCCGTTGCTTTGAACGGCAATTTTTCAGGTGTCAGTTCATACGAATGGTTTAAAGTTATATACGGTCTGTTGCTTTCCGCTGTTATCGGTTTTGTCAGCGGATTTGTTATTTGCAAATCGGTTGAACGTGTTTTTAAGAATAAAAAGCGAAGTAAAGCGAATAACGTGTTTGATATATTTCAGATTATTGCTTCTGCCTGCACGTCATTTTTACACGGTGCGCAGGACGGGCAGAAATTTATCGGCATATTTTTACTTTGTTTTTCGCTTGCCGGCGGAAATACCGTACCGCAGATTGAAAAAGTTCCGTTTATTCTTGTCGTAATATGTTCTGTTACAATGGCACTCGGAACTGCAATGGGCGGTAAAAAAATAATAAAATCAGTCGGTATGGATATGGCATCGCTTCAAAAATATCAGGGCTTTTCGGCAGATGCCGCTTCGGCGTTGAGTCTTGCTGTATCAACGTTTTTGGGTTTGCCTGTAAGCACAACGCACGTTAAATCAACGGCTGTAATGGGCGTAGGTGCATCTTACAGACTGCGTTCGGTAAACTGGTCTGTCGCAAAAGATATGGTTCTTGCATGGGTGTTTACGTTTCCTGCTTGTTTTTTTCTTTCCTATCTTGTAACAAAAGTATATTTTATAATATTTTTATAGGAGAATAATTGAAAAAAAACAATGACTATTTCGAGATGTTGAAATCAATAGCGTTTTTAAATGAAGGAATACTAAAAAATATAACAAGCAAAAAAAGTTCCGGTTCGGAAAAACTTGAATTTCACACAAAACAAAGCGAACTTTATGAAAAATTACTTGATGAATTCATAGCACCCATTGAACGTGAAGATATTTTTATACTTTCAAGGTGTCTTGAAGATATTTTTAATGAATTGTGTTCTTTGGAGATTTTAGCGTATTATAAAAATCTTGCTGAATTCAGAGAGCAGTTATATCCGCTTGAGTCTTTGTTTCGTGACTGTACGGGGGCATTTTCCGAACTCAAAGAGTATAAATCTCCGAAACATCTTTTGAAAACCGTCAGGGAACATAAAAGAAGTATAAATACAAACAGTATAGGCTGTAAAAGAATGGCGTATTCAATTATGAACAGGGGAAGCCGCCGTGATTTTTCGTATGAAAATGAAGTGTATTCGCTTCTTTTGAATATTCTTAATTCTCTATACCGGGCCGATACCGAAATTGAAAGAATAATAATAAATAATAATTGATTGGAAAAATTATGGAATTTACGGATTTAAGAAGAAAACTTATTGAAAAAGAATTTTCAAGAATGAACAATATGCAGAAAAAGGCAGTTTTCGGTGTGGACGGAGCAGTTCTTATTCTTGCCGGTGCGGGGAGCGGTAAAACAACCGTGCTTGTAAACCGAATAGCATATCTTATTAAGTACGGAAACGCTTACAACTCGAATTTTACATACAGAGTACCGTCACAGCGTGATGTTGAAGAAATTTCCGAACTCATTGAAAACGGCGGACACGCTTCGTTTGAACTCGAGCCGCTTCTTTCGGTTGATGCTCCGAGACCGTGGGAAATTCTTGCCATTACTTTTACAAACAAAGCCGCAAACGAACTTAAAGAACGTCTTGTAAATATGCTCGGTGAAAACGGCAACGAGGTGTGGGCAAGCACTTTCCATTCGTGCTGTGTTCGTATTTTAAGGCGTGACTGCGACAGAATCGGCTTTTCAAGTCATTTTACAATATACGATACCGATGATTCAAAACGTGTTATGAAAGAAGTAATGCGAGTTCTCGGAATAGATGAAAAGCGGTTGCCCGTGAAACTTATTCTTTCCGAAATAAGCAAGGCGAAAGACTGTCTTAAAACTCCTGCCGATTATATTGCCGAAGCGGGAACGGATTATAACAGAAAACTAATCGGACAGGCATTTGAAAAATATGAAGATATGCTGAAAAATTCCGATGCTATGGATTTTGACGATATAATAGTCAATACTGTAAATCTTCTTCGTGAAAACAGAGATGTTCTTGATTATTATCAGCGCCGTTTTAAGTATGTTATGGTAGATGAATATCAGGATACAAACCACGCCCAGTATGTGCTTACATCTCTTCTTGCAGGCGGTTATAAGAATATCTGCGTAGTAGGTGATGACGACCAGAGTATATATAAATTCCGTGGTGCAACCATTGAAAATATACTTTCTTTTGAAGAACAGTATGAAAATACAACCGTAATAAGACTTGAACAGAATTACCGTTCAACATCGGTAATTCTTGATGCCGCAAATGCCGTTATTAAAAACAATTGCGGGCGAAAAGGCAAAACATTGTGGACAGAAAACGGCGAAGGCGAAAAAATAACGGTTCGTCTTCTTAATGATGACAGAGATGAAGGCAGATTCGTAGCCGATGAAATTATCGAACAAGTGGCAAAAGGCAAAAAGTTTTCCGATTATGCAGTTCTTTACAGAACAAACGCACAGTCAAACAGCATTGAACGTGCGCTCGTTTATAATGCGGTACCCTATAAAGTTATCGGTGGTCACCGTTTCTATGAACGTAAGGAAATAAAAGATGTTCTCGCATACCTTTGCGTAATAGCAAATCCTGCCGATAACGTAAGATTAAGAAGAATAATCAATGAGCCCAAACGTGGAATAGGCGAAACAACGGTAAACAATGCCGCATCTGTTGCGGACGGGCTCGGTATGAGTTTGTTTGATGTTTTAAAAAATGCCGAAGATTATCCTTTAATATCACGTTCTGCTCAAAAACTCAAAGAGTTTACGAATCTTATTGAATCGCTTCAGCAATCGCTCGAAGTAAACGAAATTCAGGAGTTTTTTGATGACGTAATCAATAAAACGGGTTATATGATTTCGCTTCAGGCGGATAAAGAAACATACGAAGAACGAAAGTCAAACGTTATGGAACTTCTTGCAAACCTTGTTCATTATACGGAAGAAAACGAAGACGGAACTTTGACCGGCTTCCTTGAAGAAGTTGCTTTGATGACAGATATTGATAACTACAATTCGGATTCCGAATCGGTAGTAATGATGACGCTTCATTCGGCAAAAGGTCTTGAATTTCCGGGTGTTTTCATAGTGGGAATGGAAGAAGGTCTTTTCCCGGGAAATCAGGTTATGTATGACCCGGATGAAGTTGAAGAGGAAAGGCGGCTTTGTTATGTAGGAATAACCCGTGCAAAGCAGAAACTTTACATTACCAACGCCCGTTCGAGAATGATGTACGGTAACACATCGTTTACACGTCCGTCAAGGTTTTTAAGTGAAATTCCCGAAGAACTTACGGAATCTAATATGAATAAAAGTCAGGGCTCGTCATTCGGCGGTCATTCGTCATATACATACGGTTCATCATTTTCGGGTGCGGGAAGTTCTCCGTCATATTCTCAAACAAAGACTTATTCCGCTTCAAAATCCTCCGCTTCATCATTTGAAAATACCGAAAAACCGAAATATTCAAGAGGATTCAGCGGTGCGGGCAATATGAAATCACAGGAAAGTTCCGCTGTTACGCTTGATTTTAAAGCGGGCGACAGGGTATCGCACAAAGCGTTCGGAGAGGGTATTATTATTTCCGCAAAAGCAATGGGCGGTGATATGCTTCTTGAAGTTGCGTTTGATAACGTCGGAACAAAAAAACTTATGGCAAAAATGGCAAAACTTACAAAACTTTAATTTATTTGTTTTATAACTATAAAATAATGACTTCGGATGATTTCCGAAGTCATATTTTACAAATAAATATTCTAAAATTCCGAGAACGGGGTTGAAATTCTGCTTAACCGGAAGTTCACCGCTTCTCTTGAACGGTTATAGCGGTATATGCTGAACACAAGTCCGAGACCTATGTAAAGGCAGAGCGTACTTGAACCGCCGGCGCTGAAAAACGGGAGTGTTATGCCTATAACGGGTAAAATCATAAGACACATTCCTATGTTAATAAGAACCTGCGCCGCTATCATAACCGCCATACCGTAGCAGGCGAGTTGAGCGGAAAAATCTCTTGCATCTTTTCCTGTTTTAATAAGTCTGTATGCAATGTAGAATAAAAGACCGAGTGAAATCATACATCCGAGGAATCCGGTTTCTTCACCTATTGCCGTGAAAATCATATCACTTTCCGCAACGGGAACGGCACCTGCCTGCGTGTAACCGCCTTTAAAAAGTCCCTGGCCGAAAAATCCGCCGGAGCCGAGAGCGGTAAGCCCTTTAAGTTGCTGATATGCTTCATCCGGGAATTCTTCAGGTTTGAAAAGAGTTAAAATTCTTGCTTTCTGATATTCACCGAAAACAAACATCCAAACAAGCGGAGAAGCGGCGATTGTAAGAATACCGCCTGCGGCGAAAAAGCCCCAGTGAAGACCTGCAAAAAACATCATTCCCATTGTTATGAAAATAAATACGAGTGCAGAGCCCATATCACCGGTGAGAATAACAAGTCCTGTCGGAATCATTGCGTGTACGCCGAGTAAAATTATTGAAAGCGGCTCGTTGATTTTATCTTTAACAAGTTCAAGGTGCATTGAAAATGTTATTATAAAACCTATTTTAACAAGTTCGGATGTTTGAAAGTAAATGCTTCCGAATTTAAGCCAGCATTTAGAGTCGGGTCTTGCTTCGGGTGCTGCGCCGAATATCAGCGTAATTCCCATTAACAATATGCACACGGCACCGATTATAGGCCACATTTTCATTATTAGTTCATAATCTATTGCCGAAATAATAATTGTCAAAATAAGACCTGCCGTAACCGCTATTGCCATAACTATGGCGTCACGGGGAATTGTCTGACCGTCTTCAAGTCCGCACCGTGTTGTACTGTAAACCATTAAAACTCCGAAAACCGAAGCGACTGTTATAAGTAAAAGTGTTAACTTGTCGGTTTCGGCTATAAATCGCTTTGTAAGTGAAAGAATTTTTTTCAAGGCTTTGCCCCCTTGATTTTATTACGCTTTATTGGTATTATATTATACATACAATAAAAGTTTATTTCAAGTGCAGATATATTAATTTTGAGGTGCTTATGACGGAAGTTGTTTCAAAAAGCCGTGAAGAAACGGCAGAATTTGCAAAAAAACTTGCAAAAGTTCTTCGAGGTGGCGAGGTAATTGCATATTTCGGCGGACTCGGTATGGGTAAAACCACATTTACTTCCGGTCTTGCGGAGGGGCTCGGGCTGAATGCAGAAGTGTCAAGTCCGACTTTTGCGCTTGTTCATGATTACGGCGGCAATCCTCCGTTATATCATTTTGATATGTACAGAATAGAATCGTTTGACGATTTATATTCCACAGGTTTTTTTGATTATCTTGATTCCGGTGCAATACTTGCGGTTGAGTGGAGCGAAAATATTGAAAACGTTCTTCCCGCAAATACCGTTCGTATTGAAATTTCGCAGGGAAAAAACGAAAATGAACGTATTTTTAAAATGAGTGGTGACAGTATTTATGAAAATTCTTGGCGTTGAAAGTTCCGCAACTTCCGCAAGTGCGTCGGTTATGTGTGACGGCAAAGTTGTTTCTTTGCAATATACAAATACGGGACTTACACACAGTCAGACGCTTATGCCTATGATTGACGCTGCATTGAAAAATGCGGGAATTACTGTCAGTGATGTTGATTATCTTTCCGTTTCAAACGGGCCCGGTTCGTTTACGGGAATAAGAATAGGCGTAGCGGCTGTAAAAGGTCTTGCTTTTTCGGAGTCAAAAAAATGCGTTCCCGTGTCAACACTTGAGGTTATTGCAAAACCGCTTGAAGCGGCGGAGTGTTATGCCGTTTCGGTTATGGATGCACGTTGTATGCAGTTCTATACGGCAACGTTTGACTGTTCAAACGGCAAAATGAAACGGATATGTGAAGACAGAGCAATATCAGCAGAAGAATTAAAATCCGACTTGTTAAAACTTGACTGTAAAAAAATAATTCTTATCGGTGACGGTACGGGCGTAGCGTTTGAAGCATTAAAAAATGATGTTCCCGGTATTTCAGTTGCATCGCACGGTATTCGTTACCAAAGTGCATCGTCTGTTGCTTTGTGCGCTTATGAAAAACTTCTTTCGGATGAAAATTCCGCAATTCCCGCAGAAAGCGTGTTGCCCGTTTATTTAAGACTTTCGCAAGCCGAAAGAGAATTAAAATTGAAAAAAGAAAAATAAAATTGAAAGGTTGATAAATATGATAGTAATTGCTTCTGACCACGCAGGTTTTCCGCTTAAAGAGGAAATAAAAACATTTCTCACCGAAAAAGGTGTGGAATTTATTGATTGCGGCACCGATTCGACAGCATCGGTCGATTACGCCGCATTCGCACAGAAAGCATGCCTTAAAGTTGCATCGGGTGAAGCCGACAAAGCAATTCTTTGCTGCGGTACGGGAATAGGTATTTCTATGGCGGCTAACAAAGTAAAAGGCATCAGGGCGGGTTGCTGCTCCCATTATTTCAGCGCAAAATATACCCGTATGCACAATGACGCAAACGCACTTTGCATGGGCGCACGGGTAATCGGCGCAGGACTTGCCTGTGAACTTGTTGATGTATTTCTCAACACCGAATTTGAGGGCGGCAGACATCAGCGCAGAGTTGACCAGATTACCGCCATTGAAAACGGAGAAATTCTGTAATAACGGGGGAGAAAATAATGTTTTCACCTATTAAAGATTCTCAATTCAACGAAGTAATGACAAATGAAGTTGAACCTTTCCTTGCTTCTTTAAGAAAAGAAGGGGAGTTCACTTCGTTTGACAAAAAGATGATTCATTATGAATACTATATTACCGACGGAGCAAAAGCAAACGTAGTCTTTTGTCACGGTTTTACCGAATCTGCCGAGAAATTCCGTGAAGTGTATTACTATTTTATAAAAGAAGGCTACAATGTTTTCGCTATTGACCACCGTGGGCACGGCAAATCGTACCGTATACCCGGTAAAGCGCCTAATACCGTTAAAATCGGCAAGTTTACCGATTACGTTGAAGATTTTAACGAGTTTGTAAAACAGGTCGTAAAACCCGTTTCAGGCGAATTGCCGATGTATTTGTACTCACATTCAATGGGCGGCGCAGTTGCTATACGCTACCTTGAAACATATCCCGACACTTTTTCAAAAGCAGTTCTTTCCGCACCGATGGTTTGTGCTAATACCGGTATGCCCGAAAACGTAACAAAAATCTTATGCGGATTGTGTGTTGCACTCGGTATGGGTAATACAACTGTTTTCGGAAAAGGGGATTTTAATCCCGCTTCAACTTATGAAAACAGTAATGATACATCAGAGGCACGCTATAATTATTACCACGCCAAAAAAATAAAATATCCCGAATACAGAACATCAGCGCCGTCTTTCAACTGGGTAAAAGAAGCGATGGCTAATACCGATTATATTATTAAAGATGGAAATATCGCAAAAATTAAAGCCGAAGTTCTTCTTTGTCAGCCCGAAACAGATAAAATGGTTCTACCCGAATATCAGAACGATTTTATTGAAAAAGTTAAAAACGGCAGAAAAGCGTTTTTCAAAAATGCCAAACACGAAATATACAACAGCACTTATGATGTGCTTGAACTGTATTATCCTGAATTGTTTGACTTTTACTCTTGAAATTCTAATTAAAAAAATGACTTCGGAAACCAAATCTCCGAAGTCTTTTTTTATAATGTTTTATTACGTTTAATTACTCTTTCAATGCTCTTTCAAGCCATACAGAGCCGATGTCCATAGCCGCCCAAAGACCTTTTTTCTCCGCTTTTTTAACAATAGCGTCTTTCGGTTTTACGTTGGGGTCGGTGTTAAGAAGTTGAACGGTAACTTTGTCTGCAATGTTTACACCGTGAACTTCGTGCGAGTCGGCAATGGAAATCATAATAACGAAAGAATCGTTCATATCGCCGTAATAAATTACGTTTCCTTTGCGTACAATCGGTTTACCTTTGTATGTCAAAAAGTTTGTATCTGCCAAAAATAACACTCCTTAATTTAAATACGCTTTCAAAAGAGCCTGCAAAAGTTCATCTCTGTCGATTTTTCTGATGAGGCTGCGCGCATTGTTGTGTGTTGTAATGTAAGTCGGGTCTTCTGACAAAATATAACCTACAAGTTGGCTTGTGGGATTATAGCCCTTTTCAACGAGTGCGTTATAGACCGCCATAAGAATTTCGCGCATTTCTCTTTCGTGCTCATCATTGATAGTAAACTGGATGGTTTTATCCGTCATAAGTACACCTCCCGTATATATTAGTTTATATTATATACGATATTTTTAAAAATTACAACAGTAAAATATTAAGAAACTGTTATATTTTTAACTTCTTAACGTAATTCCGATGTTTTTAAGGTTTTCAAGTATCTTATCAATCCAGTTTTGAACTTCTTCCATTTCAAGTGTTCTTGTCTTTGAGGAGAAAAGAAGACGGACTGTAAGGCTCTTTATACCGTCTTTTTCGTAAGTGTCAATAACTTTAACATTGTCAAGTTCATCAAGGTTAAGCGCTTTCCACGCTTTTTCAAGATGACTGAATTTAGTATCGTTATTGAGAACGAGCGAAAGGTCATAATAAGTTGACTGTTGGGTTGACGGTTCTGCAAATTCAATATTTTCGCCTTTGATTTTAATAAAATCGTCAATGTCAATTTCAATGCAGACAACAGCACCGTTTTTGTCAATCTTTGAAAGATTTGTGGGATGAAGTGTGTTGAAAGTACCGACTTTAATTCCGTCGCAGACGATTTCAGCCGTGTTTTTCGGATGTTGCCATGCGTGAACAGGAGCAATTTTTGATAATTCGGGCGTTTTGTGTTTAATGTCTTTAAAAATAGTGTTAATGATATTGATTGATTTAAAGAAAAGTTCTTTTTCGCTGACTGTTTTGTCAAACAGAACAATGCCGAGTCTTCTTCTTTCGTTGGCAGTACCGTCTTCTTTGATACTGTCTGCAACTCTGCCTATTTCAAATATTCCGAAACTGTCGCTGTAATCTTTATTATCGGACAGAGCGGAAATGAGCGTGGGTATCATTGAATTGCGTATTGTACCGTTGTCGGAACTTTCTATGTTAAGAACTTTTACATTGTCTTCAACTTCAATACCGAGTTTTTTGTAACGGCGTACATCGCACCAGATGTATGAATGAACTTCATGGAAATTGTAGTGTTTTACAAGAATATCTTTAATTTCGTTGCTTTCGCTTCTGACAGGTGATGCTTTAACGGGTTTCAGCGGACTTGATGTTGTAATTATGCTGAAATTGTCATAACCGTAGATTCTTGTAATTTCTTCGATTATATCTGCTTTTATTGTTACGTCTTTTGTTGCACGAAAAGAGGGGACAGATACTGCGAATTCATCACCGTTCTGTTTTACGCCGAAGCCGAGAGCAGATAACGTGTTGTATATTCTTTCGTTTGAAATGTCAATTCCCGTGTAACGGTCAACGTATGCTTTGTCAAATCCGATATTTATTTGCGGATATTTTTTAACATATTCATCGGTGAGAAGTGAAGCGACTTTTGCACCGCTGTCTATTGATTTAAGAAGATATGCGAATCTCTTTGCGGCGGTAACCGTCATTTCGGGGTCAAGCATTTTTTCATATCTTGCGGAAGCGTCTGTACGAAGACCGAGTCTTGATGAACTCTTTCTTACGGATATTCCGTCAAAGTTTGCACATTCAAGAACAACTGCATTTGTTTCACCGACAATTTCAGAATCAAGACCGCCCATAATACCTGCGATTGCTACGGGTTCGGAGCCGTTCTGTATCATAAGTGTGTCGGGTGTAATATCTCTTTCTGTATTGTCGAGCGTTGTGAATTTGCAGTTGTTTTCGGGTGTGCCTATAACGATTTCGTCAATTTTGTTTGCATCAAAAGCGTGAGTAGGCTGACCCATTTCAAGCATAATGTAGTTTGTAAGGTCGGCTAAAAGGTTAATTGCTCTCATACCGCAGTAGTGAAGTCTTATCTGCATTGAAAACGGACTGACGTTCTTTGTAATATTGTCCATTTTAACGCAGGAATAACGGTAAACGAGGTCAGGTCTGTTGATTGTTACCTTGATTTTTTCATTTCCGTCATAATCAAGTTCCGAGAGAGTAAGCGGTTTAAGTTCTCTGCCGGTAAGGGCAGAGAATTCACGGGCGATTCCGTAAATTCCCCAAAGGTCGGGACGGTTTGTAAGTGATTTGTTGTCAACTTCAAAAATAATGTCGTCAATAGGATAAATCTCTTTTATATCCGTTCCGTTGGGAGCGTCAACGTCAATTTCCATAAGTCCCGATTTGTCTTCGGAAAGACCGAGTTCAAATGCGGAGCAGCACATACCTTCGGATTCGTAACCTGCAACTGTTGCTTTTGTAATGTCGCCTGCGGGAACTTTTCCGCCTGCTTTTACAAATGCAATTTTCATATTCTCACGAACATTCGGAGCACCGCAAACAACGTCATAAATTCTGTCGCCGCCGTCAACTTTAAGAAGATGAAGTTTCTTTGAGTTCGGATGGTTTTCTATTGAAAGAATTTCACCGACAACAACGTTTTTAATATCTTCGCCTTTAACAAAAATATCTTCAACTTCCGCTGTTGCAAGCGTAAAACCGTTTATAAGTTTTTTAATATCAAGACCTTCGAGGTCAACGTATTCTTTTATCCAGTTAATAGATACAAACATTTATTTGACCTCCTTTTCGGGTTCTGTGAAAGTTCTGTTCCCAAATTGCGAAAGTGATTTAAGATTGCAACTGTTGAAAACACGAATGTCTTTAATTCCGTAACGCATCATGGCAAGTCTTGTAAGACCGAGACCGAATGCGAAACCTGTATATTTTTCAGGGTCAATACCGCCGGCGGTAAGTACGTTCGGATGAATCATACCGCAGGGACAAAGTTCAAGCCAGCCTGAATCCTTGCATGAAGGGCAGCCTTCACCGCCGCAGATAAGGCATTTTATGTCAAGTTCAAAACCGGGCTCAACAAAGGGGAAGAAACCGGGGCGAAGTCTGACGGTAATATCTCTCTGGAAAACTTCGGAAAGCATTGTTTTCATAAAATAGATAAGGTTTGAAATGGAAATATCCTTGTCAACCATAACGCCTTCCATCTGGAAGAAAGTGTTTTCATGGCAGGCATCAATTTTTTCGTTTCTGAAACATCTGCCGGGGAAAATAACTTTAATGGGTTTGCCTTCTTCAAGGTTTTTTGCGTATTTTTTATAAATAGCGTTCTGCGCCGCAGATGTATGTGTTTTAAGAAGTTGATTTGTGCTTAAATAATATGTGTCCTGCATATCACGGGCAGGGTGGTGTTTCGGAATGTTGAGTGCTTCAAAACAATGGTAATCGTCAACTATTTCGTCATAATCTTCAACATCAAAGCCCATACTTGTGAAAATATCTTCAACTTCACGCTGAACAAGTGTAATGGGATGGTAAGAACCTTTGTCTTCTTCAACAGGGAAACTTACGTCATAATCTTCCGCAGCGTTTATGCGGCGTTCTTCTTCTTTTTTTACAAGTTCGGCACTTTTTTCCTGAATGGCATTTTCAATGAACTGTTTTACGTCATTGATTATCTGACCTGCTTCTTTTTTCTGTTCGTTCGGTATGTTTCTTAATTCGCTCATAAGAGCCGAAACAGAACCTTTTTTGCCTAAAAATTCAATTCTCAACTGTTCAAGGTCTGCTGAAAGTGAAGTGTTCTTGACTTTTTCTTCAAATTGCGCTTTTATGACCTGTGCATTTTCAAGCATTTTTTATCATCCTTTCATTAAAATACTACGGACTAAAAGGGGCAAAAAAATAACGCCCCATCCCGAAAGGGACGAAGACGAACTCCGCGGTACCACCCTGATTTTTGCATTTGAGCAAACACTCGTAAATCTTTAACGGAATTACCCGTTGCAGCCTACTGTTGTTTCAGCCGCACCGCTCACAGGTGAACTTCAATTTCGCCGAAAGTATGCGTTTTCAGCCAAGACGCATTTCTCTTTGCATTCAAGCGTAAATTTACTCTCCCGATCACTGCGTTTATTACTTGTTTATTATAACATGGATTTTCCAAAATACAATACAATATTTATAATTTCGGTATATATTTTAAAAAAACTCTTTACATATTTTATAACTGTGATAAAATGATAAAGGAATAATTGACGGAGGTTGTTGTATGTCTGTTGGTAAAATTATTTTAACGGTTGTTATTTTTGTTTTAGCGGCTCTTATTATACCGCTTGTTCTTTTGTTACTTTTAGTATCTGCAGAAAATGTAAGCGTCTACGTTCTTGTTTTCGGTATAATCTTTTTTGCTTCAATAGGTTTGGTTTTAGCGCTTTTGTTAAGTATAAGAAAAGAATTTTTCGCCGCTATGGAAGAACTTAAAGTTCAGAATGCGGCAATCGCATACAGGCTTTCTAAAAACGGTAAAGATGCAGGAGCAGAACCGGTAAACACAGAATCTGCCGATTCAATGAATAAAGCGTACTCCTCATCCGTGAACCTCAATCCCGAAACATCTTTTGACGTTTCCAAAGTTAAACCGGAAAAGAAAGCGGCAATAGAAGAGAGTTTTGACGATTTTCAGTAAAAATTATTAAAATAAATAAAAAAAGAGTCCTTGCGAAAGGGCTCTTTTTTTATGTTTTATTTTCCGCAACCGCAGCCACCGTTGAAATTAAGTGTGTTTGAGGAGCCTGTGTCAAGGTTTTCTCTGTTAGGCGGGAAAAATTCATCAACCGGGAAGCATATATGCTTGAATGCATCGCACGGGTCTTCGGCATCACAGCAGCATTCTTTTGTCGGAACGCAGAAATCGTATGCGGGAATTAACATCTGAACATCACGTTCAAGTTGTACAATGGTAAATACACCGAGTGTGACTTTAAGTGCTTTTTCGCTTTTGCAGGAGTCAAATGAGCCTTCAAAGCAACGGCAGATTCTTTGCGGAATGTCATTCATATTGCTACCCATGGTGTTACAGCAGTCGCATACTCTGCAAATCTGTGCGTCAAGGCAAATGGGTTCAACTGTCTGAACTTTTGCTTTCGGGTTTGTGTTTGCACCGTAATTGTCATTTTCGGTTGAATCGCAGTTGTATGTCGAAGAGAAAATCTTAACATTTCCTTCACTGCCGTAAAGAATACATTTTTTACTGAACGTCACAAGGCCGTCAAAC
Organism: Acutalibacteraceae bacterium; assembly: GCA_045598225.1. Lineage (GTDB taxonomy): Bacteria > Bacillota > Clostridia > Oscillospirales > Acutalibacteraceae > DTU089. Next base: position 28,049 of record JAZLLP010000005.1, read on the forward strand.
ATTGAGGGCGGGGAAGTGGGGCATGTAAAAGCATCGAATGTTACTTTTACAAAGAATGTAATGTCAACAGAGTAGAAACCTTTGTTGAACGGAACTTTGTCAACATCGACTACGCAGTTGAGTATTTTAGCACCGCGGCATCTTACCGATGTTGCATTGTCAAGTATGTTCTGACCTCTGTCTGTCAGATATACTCTGAGGTCTGCAAGGCAGTCTTTATCTGCGCACGAATCATACACTCTGTTTGTATCTATGCAGATAGCTTCTTTTATGTGGTGCAGATCGACATTGCAGTTTTTGTTATCAGCCATATTTATTCCTCCGTATGTTATTAAAGTTTGTTTTGAAAACTTCATTAACATAATATGACTGGCTATGTCGAATGTTACATTTTTCTTCTTTTGTCGGCTGATAATTTATTAAGGTTTATAAAGTTTCTAATTCAACTGTTGCGATTCTCGGTTCAAAACAGCAGGTAGGGCGCACACAGACAATCCTTACACCGCTTGCTCTTTGCGGACCGACTTTCAAAAAAGTCGCCATCACCGAAGTGTTTCCGCCGAGTCCGAGCGGACCGATATCGGCGCTGTTAACACGTCTCGTAATTTCCTTTTCCAAATCAGATTGTACACCGTACTTTCCGTCTGTTTGTGCTTGAAGCATCATGGATGTAGCCTCGAAATGACTTCGTCCGATTCCTATTGCCAGTGTACAAGGGGAGCAACCGAGTTGTGCGACACCTTCTGTTGCCCAATTCACAATTTCATCTATAACAACATTTGTGTTGTGTTTATGAAAGATTCTGTAAGTTTTTGCTCTGATGGCAGGACCTCCGCCTAACATCAGAATATGAAGTCTGACCACATTCTCATCACAACGTCGCAAAAGAATAGGAGCCGGTTCAACTCCTGCACTGTCGGGATTTAAACCGCCGCTTTGCTCAATTCTGTGTTTATCATCACCTAAAATACCCATAGGGCGACCCGGAAGTGCTCTGAGACCTTGTTTTACGCCTTCTTTAATTTCATCAAGCATTTTACCGGTTACTGCACAATCCGAACCTACTTCAAGTACCAAGTGCGGAATACCGGTGTCATCGCATAAAGGGGTGTGATTTTTTTCAGCTTCAACGGCATTATCAAGTATTGTTTGAAGAACCCATTTTGCTTTATCGTTATTTTCTTTTTCGATTGCGAGCCTATATGCCTGCTTTTTATCATCCCGAAATGTACTTCCTGCTTCTACAAGAGTATCCCTTACAAGATTTACAATGTTACTTTTCATATATGCTCCTTCCGTGCGCGGCACCTATAATAGCCGGGTATTTGTCAATTTTTATCAAATATAATGCTTCCATACCTAATTCCGGAAATGCAATTATTTTTTCTTCGCTTGTTTTTGATTTTAGCAATGCGGTAACCGGAGGGATAACCGCATATACAGAATTGTGTTTATCAAGAGCGGCTATTGTTTCGGGACTTAGTTTTCCTTTTCCCAAATGTAGTTTTACTCCCGCCATACTCAACGGCTCGATACTGCTTTCGATTTCTAACTTATTGGAACTTGTAGGACCCAGTCCCGCAGAACTTACGGCAGTATGGAAAATAACCTGTCCGTGCAAATCGACCTTTGTTTTTTCAATAGTATTATCTTCAATCATTTTTACAATTTTCGGAAGAACGGCGTCTCGACCGCAAAGAATGTAACCGCTTATTTCAACGGTGTCACCTACATGTAAATTTGCAACATCTTCTTCTGATATCGGTGTAGTTAATTCTATCATATTCATTACCTTTCATTTACGGCAAATAGTTTAACATATGAGCCTTCATTTTTTATAACACCGTATGCTCGTGCACGGTTATACACTTTTTTTGCCCAGTTGGTATGCGGTTTGATTTCGTTCATTTTATTACCGCCGAAACTTTTAACTACTCCGTCATTTGTGCCGAGAATTTGACAGGCATCATCATATTCTTCCTTAGTAACCGCCATTAATGCATTTACAAACTTAATGTGTGTGGGATGAATAACTGTACGACCGACGAAACCGTTTGCTTTATCAAGAATTACTTCTCTGAGTAATCCGTCAATTTCATTATTTACCAAAGGTTTACGTCGAATCAAATAATCCTCGAAACCGTGTTTCGGAAGTTGCTCAAACATCAGTTCTTTCGGGGCACGAAAATATTCCCACACAGGTCCCGATATGACATAATCATTATCGCGTCCGCAGACGTTTACAATGTCAGAAAGGCATTCTCTGACAGCCATTATGTCGTAAAGACTGTATTCTACACCTCTTCTTACACCGAATACCGAACTGAAATCCGTTCCTCCGACACGAACCTGTAAAACGAGTTCCTTATACTTATCCAAAATTTTCTTTATTCCGAGAAGTTCTGCCATTCTGCTCTCTTTGTATGCAACTTCCGGGTCTTCAATAATCGGCATACCGTATAGAATTTCTCCGAAACGGTCGTTCAAATCCTGAAGATAAGCAAAATATTCATAACCGTTTTCGGCATTGAATTTCGGAAAATTAATACCGCATAAAGATTGTACTTCCTGTTTTGTCAATTTCTCACCAAATGCCTTGAACTGCGCCAGGTTACGAACACGAACAAAAATAAGCGGAACAAAGTCAGGATTAAGTTTTTCGCTTTCTACAGCCTCAGTTACCGATGTAAGCAAATGATGTACATTTTCCATTGCTTCCGGCACTTTTTCTTCAGGGCAGGCATCTTCAAAACACAGAACCATAGTTGTTAAACCCGGCATAGCGTGTTCTAAAATTTTCGGCGTAAAATCTTTGTATCCGGGCATATACATAGTAGCACCCAAACAGTATTGCAGCAGTTCACGGTTTGTGTATTTATTAAAATGTTCCGGTTCAACTTCAAAACTGAAATCAGGATTATATAAATGGTGTCTCATATCAATTTTTTCCTTCTTTTTTAAAACCATCGAAATGTCCGATGAGATTCTTCATATTATTTTGTATCAATTTTATAAAAGACTTCCTTTGGGACTCCAAATTGCCTCAGGATAATACTCATCAATTACACGTTTAACCAGACTGCATTGTTTAGCACGCTTTCGTGCATCGTCTTCTGTTGAATCCCAAGAATGTGTAGCTGCCACAGAACCGCCGGTTTTAAGGTAAATAGGGGATGCAATACGAATCATTTCGGGAACTTCATAATGACGTATAAATCCGCCTGTTGATTTCGGGTTTTCGGTATGAATGTCAATCGGACAGTTTACCGCTTGACGCATTGCGGCGAGCATTTGAAGTTGAATGTCACGAACAGGGTTAATTGAGTCAGCACCTATATTTTCTAAAAGTTTTGCAGAACAGGGATTACCGTGCCCGGCATGAGCGGATATTTTAAAATGGCAATCTTCGGGAATTTCACCGGCATTACGCATTTCATTTAATATCCACAAGCAGCCTTCATCATAAACCAAAAATCCGCGGCAACCAAGACGAGCCGCTCTCTTAACGTCTTCAATAGCACGTACTATCTGTTCCTGTCCGCGCAGGCGATAACCCATACGTACGCCTTCTTCGGTGTGTACAGAAGCAGAAGTATCGGTAGTTGCTCTCGGACCGATGGCGAGTATAAGATCGGTTTGCCACAAATGAGAAAGTTCTGCCATTTCAGAAATTTCTTTATCGGTTAAACGCATAATACCTTGTGTTTGAGTTACGCGATGCAGGTATAATCCGTAGTTATCCATTGCTTCCAAGAGTGCTTTCATAACCTTAGGTCCTTGAATACCGGGAACTTCAAAACGAAATTGACCTCCGTCTTTAAATCGTTTTTCGGAAGTGGGCAAATTATACGCATCTCCGCCGGGAAGTCCCATGGATGTTAAAAATTCTCTTGTTTTATCCATTTTATTCATACTTTATTCCTTTCTTTACATTGTTTTTATTTTAAAACCGTATTTTTTATTTTATTTGTTTAAATTTTCAATAAAGTTATCAATAAATTCTTTGTGATTAAAAACAATCGGCGGCAATTTTCTGCTTAGACCTTTGTGTATACGGCAGTCGATAAAAGAAGCCCGTCCGCAATCTTTTAAAGCACTGATTGCGTCAATCAATTCTTTTTCTGTTGTAACAGGATGGTGAACGGTTTCGTAACCGCATGCTTCTGCCACTGATGTAAAATCAATATTATATCCGGCTGAAGGCTGACCGCCGACAGACTCGTGTGCGCCGTTGTTAAGTACAATGTGCATAAAATTTGGCACATTTAATTTGCTTACCATAGTCATTGAACCCATGTGCATCATAAGTGCGCAATCACCGTCAAGGGCAACAACATTCAGGTTCGGTTTCTCCATTGCAATACCGAGTGCAACAGAGGATGAATGTCCCATTGCTCCGACGTTCAGGAAATCATTATTATTTGTTTCGTTTCGTCTTTCACGAAGAAAAAACAGTTCTCTTGTTGCCCGTCCTGTAGTGGCTGAATAAACAGTATTTGACGGCATGTGATCAAGAATTACTTCAATGGCTTCTTCTCGACTCAGAGGGTATTTATCATCTGTATCGTTTGCTTTGGTTGTTTCAGCCATAACACCTTTGGGCGATATAAGAGCAAACGGTCGGCGGGTATTTTTGCAAAATTCAACCGCTTTCTTAATTGCACTTTGAAATAAATCGTCACTGTCGGTGAGTATGCAGTAAGGAATATTTAATAAATCCAATAACTTAGGTGTAATCTCACCTTGAAGTTTGTGTTGCGGGTGATTTGGTTCGGTGTTTCCCTGTCCCCGCCAGCCTATGAGCAGAAGCATCGGTACGGCATATACATATTTGTCAACTAAACTTGCCATAGGATTAACAATATTTCCCAAGCCGCTGTTCTGCATATATACTAAAGGTATTTTTTCAGTTGCAAAATAGTGTCCTGCTGCAATTCCTACGGCATTACCTTCATTAGCCGCAATAACATTATTTTCAAAACAGTTTTTCAAAGCATAATTACAAAAACCGTTTAAATATGAATCAGGAACACCCGTAAAAAAAGTTATACCGTTTTCTTTAAGTGTTTTGAATACTTTCGTTTGATCCAACATTTATTTATTTTCACCTCCGACGGAGCCTTTTCCTTTATATAAGGTGAAATATTCGGGGCTGTCTGCTTTTGTAATTTGCCAAGCGTCTTCAAATGCTTTAACGATATCTTCGGGTAACGGACCTTCCTTTACAGTTGCCATATTCTGTTTTAAATGTTCAATTTTACTTGCACCGATTAAGATGGCGTCGCCTCTGTTTCCGTTCAGCATTGAATGATGTACAAGCCAGCGATATGTTGCCTCAATACATGTAATACCGTGTTTTTTTGCAGTTTCATCAATCACACTTACTGCATCGAAATACGACTTTTTCCAATAACGGCTTTGATAATTCGGACGGTGTGTAAAACGACCGTCGGCAGGCGCATCCTCAAAATTTGTGTAGCGACCTGACAACAAACCGCCTGCAAGCGGATTATATGCATAAAATCGCATTCCGAAATTATTAAGTGCATCATTCAGTTCCGCTTCGGCTTTTCTTGTTAACGGATTGTATATGCCTTCATATACAGTTGGTTTTACCCAACCGTGCTTATCGCAAATGTGCCATACATCTGCAACCATCCATGCAGGGAAGTTTGAAAGACCGAGTTCCTTAAACTTACCTTTATTATGGAGTTCTGCCATAGCAGAAAGAACGGAAGTAACCGGTGTTGCAGGGTCAGGAAAATGTAAAAAAACGGTATCTGCACACTCAACATTCATTCGTTGTAAACTTTCGTTAATTTGTTTGTAAGCGGCATCGGCGTCCAGTTTACCGCTGATACGGGGGTTTACTTTAGTTGCGATTTTATAAGGTCGATTTATGTCTGTAAGCGCTTCGCCAAGCAATCGCTCACATACGCCGTTATTGTAAACATAGGCTGTGTCAAGTTCATCATACCCTGCATCTAAAAATGTATTGATGAATTCTCCGACTGCGGGGTTAAATACAGATTCGCCGAACGTCATTGTACCGAGTATTAGTTTTACATCACTCATATATTGCCACTCCTTAAAGTTTATTTACAAGTTCTTCTGTCATTGCTTTTTCTTTATATACAGTATTAAAAATATCTTCACTTATTTTTGACTGAACACCGGAATACATCATCAAATTATTATAGCGGTCTTTGAATTCCTCATCATTTAAAGGATTTTCAGGTTCTCCTTTAGGATAATCAACACGTTTTATATACTCGTTATCATTTGTTTTGATACTGACAACAGCAGCCTGAATACTCGGAAATTCAGCACTTAAACGGCTGTCAGCCGTTACTTTTACTTTTTTAGTTAAATCTAACACATCTGTGTTGTGAACTTCTTTTTCCGAAAACTCCTGAAGTCCTGCCTTTCCGTAAATTAATCCTACTGCTGTTGAATAAGGAATGCTCATTTTTGCACTGTAACTTCCCGAAATGTCAGTATGATCGTGACCGGGAATTGCCAAATCATAAGTTTTAATATTTATTTCCTTTACATCATGTGGTTGCACCTTTGATTTCAGGTAAATAGCAGCCTCTACCGCAGGATGTGTATATCGACAGGAAGCATAAGGTTTTGTGTAAGATTTCATAATGGCATAAGTACCGTTAAGTAAGAACGGTTTAAGTTCTGTTGTTTCTTTACCTGTCATCATTTTGAAAAAACCGCGTCCTCCAAGCGGGTCAACGTGACCTTTAAAACCGCTTTTGGCTAATTGCAATGCAGAAAGGGAAAGTAATGCTGTTTTTGCTACATTAAAAGGTTTTAATTCACTTCCGTCGTCAAGCACTTTCAGCATTCCGGATGATGCTACACAAGCAGTTGCAAATGCATTAAAACGTTCATCTTCTGAAAAACCGAGCATGTAACTTGCTGCAATAGTTGCTCCGAGTGTTCCGCATGTTCCTGTGGCGTGATAACCCATTGCTTTGTGCTCGGGCTGTATGGAAACAGCCATCGTGTATGATGCTTCATAACCGACAACAGCGGCTTTCAACATATCATTGATTGTGACATTGTACCTTTGTGCCAAAGGAATAAGAAGTGAAAAAATCGGACTTCCGAGGTGGATAATTCCGGAATTTGTTCCGTCATCAAAATCTAAAGCATGTCCGTTTAATCCGTTTAGAAAAACAGCCTCTTTCAAGGTAACATCTTTGCCCGTTCCGATTGCTTTGAATTTTCCTGTTTCCGGTTCGGCAAAAGAAAAATATTTTTCGAGTTTTGTTTCCTGAAATTTCGCACCGGCGCAGGTGACAGCAAGATAATCAAGAAGACTTCGTTTTGCACGTGCTGTAACCTCGTCGGGAATGGGGAAGTTCCATACTTCGTTTACGGAATTTAAAAACTCAATAGATTTATTCACACACATTCTCCTTTGATTGATTTTTGTATTCTCATTGTTTGAACACAACACAAACTTATTTTTTCCGAATTTTTAAAAATGAGTCTAATGTGTTTCGTGAAGTTAATGAATAATGAAAAAATTCTTCGTATCAAATTATGGTATTATCAAATGTTTATGGAAGGTATAACTAAAAGGCATTATACATCATATTTTTTAATATTTCAAGAAAAAAATTTTTAATTACCCAAAAATAAAATGTTGGGGTGTTTCTTTCTCTTTCGAAAAAATCCACTCCAACATTTATTATAGAACATATAAAACGAAATAACCGGGAATCACTTTTAACAGTGACTCCCGGCTTTTGGTTTTTTTAATTGTAATAAATCAGTTATACATCAATTATGCAAGTTCTGCAAAGAATTTGATTGTACGAACCATCTGGCTTGTGTAGGAGTTTTCATTGTCATACCATGAAACTACCTGTACCTGATAGAGACCGTCACCGAGTTCGGAAACCATGGTCTGTGTAGCATCAAAGAGTGAGCCGTATTTCATACCGATAACATCGGAAGAAACGATGGGGTCTTCGTTGTAGCCGAAGGAAGCGGAAGCCGCAGCCTTCATAGCCGCATTGATGCCTTCTTTTGTAACATCATTACCCTTTACAACAGCGGTAAGGATAGTGGTGGAGCCGGTCGGAACCGGAACACGCTGAGCAGAGCCGATGAGCTTACCGTTTAACTCAGGTATAACAAGGCCGATAGCTTTGGCGGCACCTGTTGAGTTGGGAACGATGTTTGCAGCGCCTGCGCGTGCACGGCGAAGGTCACCCTTTCTGTGAGGACCGTCAAGAATCATCTGGTCGCCGGTATAAGCGTGGATAGTGCTCATAATACCACTCTGAATCGGAGCATAATCGTTAAGAGCCTTTGCCATAGGAG
>JAZLLP010000006.1:0-87681 GCA_045598225.1 Acutalibacteraceae bacterium
CCTGCCTCGCTTGTATTCGGCAGTATGTCTTACGGGCTTCTTAATCCTTTTCATATTGAAATCGTGCAGCACACAGACGGGTGCAAGGTAAGTATGTATTGTGCTCGCACTGTACCCCTGTTCCGTCAGATAATCTGCATAGGCTGGCGAGAGTTGAACCTGTTACGGTTCCGCTCGCAACCTTTTTCCGTCTGCATTGCATTAATTTTCGGCAGGCGACAGCCTGCCTGCAAATTCCTGCTTCGCATACGAAAAAATCTTACGGCAGGAACTGCGAAGCACCTTACAAATAGAAAATTTTATGAAGTGCAAAGCCGACAATCGCAGATATACTGTCGTATTTCAAGATTTGAGGCAAAGCAATTCGGGAAATTTTCATTTGTAAGGCGTGACGGGTTCGACTCTCGCCAGCCTAATCCTGAATATGTTTCTTACACTCCTGCAAAGTCCTGCAATCATAGACTTCTCTGCAAAATACAACGAACTTGCCGTAATTCTTTGAATACTGTTTTGCGGTGCGGTCGTATTTGCAGTTTTGTTTGAACCACTTCTCTGCATTTTCGCAGAGAAGTTTTTTAATACTTTTGCTCACTCGGTTTCCTCCTTTCTTTCAGTTGTGAGCGTAACCGCCGGGCACAGCCCTTGTTAAAGTGTTACAGGTCTGTTGTGTTCCCGAAAACATCAACACTCCCGAATTATTTAGCGTGTCAGCAACTTCCACGGTGAGAATTGCGAAATTCTGTTGCAGTTTTCTCTCGGCATCAATCCGATTGTTTTCTGCATTTTCGCCGTAAAAATGGTTATTTTCCAAACCTCTCGGTTTCAAAATAACCTTTTTACTTGTTTTGCCTCAAATCAGCCGCTTTTCTGCTGATTTTTCGGCAAGCAGCCTTGTCGGCTGTAGGTTTGTTTTGTTCGTTCTCACTCTCTCAAAACAAACCTTTACGGGCTCGGCTTCGCCTTGAGCCGCTGTGTCGGAAACAGCCCGATTGCACCTTTTCGGGCGGTACAATCTTTTTGTTGTTTTCAACACAAATCCTATTAACTACTATCATCTGTTCTAAATATGACAGAGTAACTATGCTCTTAAACAAACGAACTGTTCGGACATAACAAAAGCACCGCCGAAGCGGTGCAATTTAAGAGTGTAACTCTATTTTCTTGTAATCATTTTATCTTACGAATCGGGATTTATCTAAATTTTTCAAGCCGATAATGATGTTCTTCATCTAATTTTTTAACACCATTTTTATAGTCATAACCGAATTTTCGATAAAACTCTGTTGCTGTAATTGATGCTGGAATTTCAATTCGATTTGCTCTTAAAAATAGTTCATCTTGTTCAAGAGTCTCTATAATTTTAGTACCAATCCCCATACTGTGATATTCAGGCAACACAAATATAGATAGTAATATACTTTCTGTCTCACTTCCCCAATAACTTGAAATCGAACCTGTACCAACAATTTTTTCATCTACTTCAAATACATACATATGTGCATTACTTGCAACTTGTATTACTCTGTTAACATCATAAACATTAGCTAAAAATTGCATAGCTTCTATTCCATAATCCTTGCTATTTACTTCAAGAAAATTGCGAACGATAATATTTCGAACTTCCCCGGCATCAACCTCTTTAAACCTTCTACATTTAATGTTCATCATTTTTCTCCTTCAAATTCTGATTGAAGTGTTTATGTGTTTTATAAACATTTTTTATATCTGTTTTGTAAACCCAAAACTTTTTTTAATATATCCCTGATTTTCGTAGAATCTATGTGAATCTGTCCTCGGAAGACCGCTGTTTATTAGAATAACGCCGAATCCGCTGGTTTCACAAAAATTTTCAACGGTACTTAAAAGAGTTTTCCCTATTCCGTTGTGTCGGTATTCTTTTGAAACAGCTAATGCGATAACTTTTACCGCTTCATCTTTTAATTCAAATGCAAGAAACGATACCGCACCGATAAAACCGACTGTCTTTTTACCGTCGCAGGCAACAAATATATGATAGTTGCCGCGAGAAAGCATATTTTTTATTCTTTGTTCAAGTTCAGATAAAGGAACACTGTATCCCAAATCGTTTTCAAGAATATTTCTGACATCAGCTATATCGTTATCCGAATATTCTCTGTAAGTTATATCATTCAAACTTTTTCACTTCTTTCAAATTTGAGAATCAATATATTTTTGAATGGTCAGTCTCAACGGCGGGGAAATCATATCTATATCAATTTCCGAAGGCTTAAAGAATTTCAGTTCTTCAAATTCTTCCTGTTGGGCTTTCATCTCACCGTGAAAATGATTGCACAAATATACAATTTCTATATTCGATACCTCATCGCCGTTCGGGTAGGTATAGTGTACCTCCGCTCCCGAATTGACCGTAAAGAAAGATAATTCATCTGCGATAAGTCCTGTTTCTTCAAGCAGTTCTCTTTTGGCACAATTTTCGACTTTTTCATCAATTTCAACCGAGCCGCCGAAATAACCCCACAGTTGATTATCTACACGCCTGCCGAGAAGTATTTCTCCTGCATTGTTGACGATTATAACACCCGCACCGCACTGAATAAGCGTTCTGTGTCCTACAATTTTTCGCAAATCCATTATATATTCGCTCATATCAGTTCTCCTTATTTCTTTTCAAATGCTATAAACGGAACTGTCATTTCTTCTGCTGTCAGACCTGCGTGAACGCCGATAAATTCAAGCTTTTCACGCTTTATATAAATTGATTTTTCGCCCGTTGCCACGGCAAGAAAATCACCGACAAAAAGACAATGGGACGGTTGTGTCTGTCAAGAAATTATGTTTAATTTGTAAATTCAAATCTTTCCCCGTTAGAATATAATATTCCATCATTGAGAGATATTTTTAGAATTACAGTATCAGTATCGTTTTCATTTGTATGACCATTATCATACCATGACGCAAAAGCTGTTCTTAATTTATTAGCCAATTCCTTGTTTTCTTCTTTTCGGATATAACCTAAATTTTCAGCTTTGCCGTGTCCTGAAAACCATTCGCCACATATTGCAACGGTGGAATTATCTCTGATATGTTTCATTTTTTTAGTCGAATTATGAGTTATAGTATAAAATGCACCATAAATATAAATAGCATCGACAATTCTGACCCACGGCATACCGTAGTTATCTACAGTAGCAATAGATATAAGCGAATCTGCACTAAAACGTTCTTTTAATATATTATTTATTTTCTCGTTCATATCAATCAACCTCTGTATTCCGACTTATTACACAAATTCTGATTTGTTAGTAAGATAGTAGTTTAATTTTATCATAAATATAATTCAAAATCAATTATTAAAACTTTTAACAAGAAGCAGTAAATTTTTTAAAATGATAGCATTCTCTGCCGAAGCCTTATTTTACTTGTTTTAATTTAGTCCTGTAAGAACACTCGCACCATGAAAAAACACTTGCTTCGGCAAGTGTTTTTTCAACGAAATAAATCCCTTACGGGATTTGTGAAATATCCTGCGAATGTGAAATACGCCTTACGGCGTGTGAAATGCCTGCGGGCGTGAGTGGATTTATTTCATTTCACATTCGAGCCGTCGCGAGAATATTTCACAATTTACGACAGTAAATTATTTTACATTGCCGCAAGGCAATATTTCACTTAATCTCATCACGCACCAGCATGTATTTTCTGTGGCTTGATGATATACCGTTCACGAGTGTGAGCGGAATTTTTTAAGTAAGAAGTAAGAGTGAATAGCGAAGTGAAAATTGCTGATTTTTCGGCAAAGAGCCTGCCGGTTGCAAGTTTGTTTTGTAAGTTTTCACACTCTGAGAAACAGACTGTTCGGGCGCAACAAAACACACCGCAAGCTGTGTAAAATTAAGTGTGTTACCGTATTTCCGATTTTTTTACAGAATAATAAATATGAAATTATTACATAAAATTCAAAAACTGTTTACTTTGGTAAAATTTGTGTTATACTACAATTGTAAGAAAAACCGCTTGCAAAAATCTCCATGAAAAGCGGGGGCTTTCACGCCTTATTGACTTAATAACTTCCGTTTTTCAATTCAGATTAAGTCGCCGTATTCGGCAGAAGGAGTAAAAAATGTTTAATTCAAAAAAATTTAAAGTACTCTGTTTTATGCTTGCAATCATCACAACAATGGGCGTATTCAGTTGCACTGCTTATGCGGCAAATGAAAAAACCTCTTATGTAACAGCACCTGTTGTTAATATCGAAAACAAACAGACGGGTATCCGCCTTAGTTGGAGCAAAGTGGCAAATGCACTCAAATACAATGTCTATCGCAAAAATTCGGAAGGTAAATGGCAAAAACTCGAAACAGTTACAACCACATCTTATACCGATAAGAATGTAAAAGACGGCAAAAAATACACTTACACGGTAAAAGCTATTGGTGAGAATAACTCTAAATACGACACCAAAGGTTTTATTATGTATCGCTATTCCGCTCCTGAATTTACAGTAAAAAGCGGAAAAAACGGTATTAAAATTTCCTATGACGGCGTTAAGGACAGAACATACCGCATTTACAGAAAACCTGTCGGCGGTAATTGGTCAGTAGTAGGCGGAAAAGATGTTAAAGCCGAAAAGACAGGTACAAACATCTATGTAGATACATCAGCACTTACCAATAATCAAGATTACGCCTATTGTGTAAAGGTAATTTTTGTTAAAGATAATGTTAAATATTTAGGTGCAGGTAAAACTGTTACTCACAAATATCTTTCCATTCCCAAAGTAAAAATTGCCGTAAAGAAAAATGTTTTCACAATCACTTGGAACAGCAACTCAAAAGCCTCCCATTACAATGTTTATGTTACCACCGGCGGTAAAACCACTAAACTTGCAACAGTTAATAAAGGCGAAAAACGTTCATACACATACAAAGGTAAAGCGGGAAAATCATACAAATTCACCGTAAAAGCTTTCGCCGGAAGTTTAGTAAGCCCCTATAAAGTATCTGCTGCCTATTACGGTCTTGGTTCTCTCAAAATGAAAATTTCAACAGGAACAAGCGGAACAAAGGTAAGTTGGAACGAGGTTGACGGAGCAACTAAATATAAATTATACCGTCAGTTCAGCGACGGCAGTTGGATAGTTATTTACAACGGCACAAAAACAAGCTTCACCGACAAGACCGATATAAAAGGCAAAACATATAAATATATTGTCAAAGCCTATAAAACAGCAAAAAGTACTGTTGTCGGTAATGTGGAATCAAATTCCGAAAAAATAAAAAGTGAAACAAAAAGTTGCCCGACAAAAAATCAATTTGCATATTATAAAGCTGCAACCGGCGAAAATCTGAAAATTTGCATATTCACCTATTATGACAATAAAAAATGTACAGGTATCACCGAATATGAAAATGAAATATGGGTCCATTTCAAAAATGCGGAGGGCGATATAATTAAGTGCAGAAATTGCGGAAAATTCGCTTGTGACGGTCTCGAATGCAGGGTCGGCAAACATAAGGGCGAAGTTTATGGAAAATATTGCTTCAACTGCGGCAAAAATACCGGTGTAACAGAAAAGTCAGACGGAAGAGTTCTCTGCAAAAGTTGCAAAAAATGCCGTTGTGAAAACTGTCACATACTTATAGATAGGGGTATTAACGATCACTGTATATTCTGCGGTCGTGCAGATTGTCATAGAATGATATCAGATGGCCCTTGTTATTTCTGTGGTGAATATGTAAAGGCGTGGGAGTGCCACCACTGTGACCCGAAAACACTTGAAGCATATCAGGAAAAAATACACGGTTAAAATATATCAGATAACGCAAATTCATCAGCAATTGCGAAAAGATGAAAATTAACTCCGTGCCAAAAAGGTACGGGGAAGATATTAACACCCGTACCTTAACAGGTGCGGGGTTTTGTGTATCCCTATGCCCGAAAAATGTGCAGGTCATATCTACATATTTTTTGAATGTCCGTCACAAAAAACATTGATTTTTATTTTCTTATTTAGTATAATAAATCCAAATATTATCGGGGGTGTAAAAATGATTGCAAAATTCATTTCGCTTTTACTTTCGTTTATTTTTATGATTAACACACTTCTTGTAGGCTCGCTGCCGTTTTCAGACGGTTTTCGCATTGTTGTTCCCGAAGACTGGGAACTTTGCGTGGGCGACAGCCGTACAGTTGACTATGTTTTTGAAGATGACGTTGAAGACAGAACACTCTCATGGAGTGTTTCGCCGTCAGACGTTGCCGAAGTTGACGAATGGGGCAGAGTTACTGCTTTAAAAACGGGTACGGCAACTGTTTCGGCACGTTCATCAAAAGGACTTAAAGACAGCGTTACGCTGAACGTTGTGGCGGAGCCGACACTTTCCGCCTCCGTTGCCGACATTGTAAAATACGGCGGTGAAGCGACAGAAGAAACTGACAGTTACCGGAAAACAGTTACACGTTACGCCAAAGGCTCGGCTGAAATACCCTCTTTCGTATCGTCGGCAGAAGATTATTCCGCTTATCAGAGCGTTACAACAGCAGACGGTGCGGTATGGGAAATAACATCTTACGGCGTTTTGCGTACAGATAACAACACTTCCGTTTCAAAAGACAAAAAACAGCGTTTTATGGGCGACCGCTATTTTTACGAGGTTAACACTTCATCCCCCAATGTTCTTGCAATATTCCCCGACGGCGCAAACGGAATATGGACTTTGATGAAAACCGGCGTTACCCACATTGATATGCAGAAAATGTCCGGCACCGACAAAGCCGCAATAATGAGCGGTATAACTCAAAAGTACAACTCACGCCGCGGAATGATTGACAGCGCATACGGCTCGGGAACATCGTGGAGAAGTTATGAGTCCGACAATGACGGTCTGTGGACTTCAATGTACGGCGCAGGCGAACTTATGCGTTACGCCGTTCTTAAAAATGACAAAAACGCTACTCCCGAAGAAGTTGAAGAAGCAAGAAAAGCCGCATATCTCAGTTCCGAAGCGGTGCTTATGCTTTCATACATCTCCGCAAGAACGGGAACTGCCGACGCTTATGTAAGACTTATGGCAAACGGAACTCCCTCTGACGGAGCGGAAAAACACAGATACACCGAAAACGCTTTGATAAAAGGCAAAGACTACTCTGTTTTTGTTCCCGGTCAGAGCCCTGCACAGCAGTTTGCAACCGCAAAAGACTTGTTGAAAATAACAGGCTCGACGGAACTTATTTCAAATGAAAAACTTATGAGCCCTTATGACGCTTCCGCATGGTCAAACCCCGCAGACAGCGGAAATTCGGGCGTTACATACGCAAAAAAGACAAAACTTCTTGAAGGTTTTGTAGCAAGAACATATTCGCTCAAACAGGAAAACAACGGATATTGGGGAAACATCTACTGGTCAATGAACGGTGACGGCACCGCAACAGGCATTTCAACACTTCCCGAAAGTGATGAAGATTACATTCTCAACGGTGAAAATATGCGCGGCGCCGTAGTTGACGCATCCGGTGAAATTCCCGAAAGACTGTGGAACGACCTTATCGGCAGCGGCTACACGGTTGAAGACGTTGTTTACAAAGGCGACACAAGTGCCGACGAACTTATAGGTCACATGTTCATATACAAACTGATGTATGACATTCTCGGCGAAGAAGACGCACAACTTAAAGAACTTGTTGTAAACGCAGTTGACAACATTGCACAGCATTTCTCCGATAACGGCTATCAACTTGTTGACGGCACGGGTCAGGGAACAACATGGAGCAAATTTGACCGTCAGACATTTTTAAGCGGCTCAGGTCTTGCAATGGCTCCGCTTCACTCCGAAATTCTTCTTTGCATTTTCAAAACCGCCGCATATATCACGGGCTATCAGAAATGGGAAAACGAATACAGACTTGCCGCACTCGACCCCGCTTACGAATATGCAAAAGTTATGAATCAGTATTACGACCGTGCAATAGCGACTGCCGCACTTGTAATAAATGACGAACTCGGCTCGGAAATAGGCGGTCAGGTTTTAGAAGCATTAGACTGCACCGATTTCAGTCAGACACTTTTCCGTCTTCTTCTCAACTATTCCGACGAAGAAATGGCAATGCTCGGATTTTACCTTCTGTTCCAGGAGGAAACCGACGTTAAACTTCTCGGCACTTACAGAAGTGCGCTCAACCAGTGGTGGACATCAGTTCAGTACAGCGAAAATCCGCTTTGGTACTACATTTATCAACTCGCTTACCCGCAGGCAGAGAAAAAAGATGCATACGGCAACAACATTCTTGATACCGCCGCATGGGCTTTAAGCCGCACGCCTGTTGATATGATTCACTGGAAAGCAACAAACGAAAACCGTGACGATATAGGGATTTTACAGATTCCCGAACTCGGCGCAAGAGATAACGTTCTTTCATACAACAAAAAAACAGGCTCTGTCGGTGAACTTGATTTGAATGATGCTTCAAGCATAATCAATTTCATTTTCGATATAAGCAGTCTTGACTGGGCGGTTGCCGCACCCGATGAGCGCAGTATTCACAAATTCAACAACAGCACTTACAATCTTGACGGAAACTATTCACCGAACTGCCTTGAATCTTCAACACAGTACACGCTTCCTTACTGGATGGGCAGATATCACGGTATGCTCACAGAAGCAAATTAAAAGGTGATAATAAATGAAAAACAAAAAACTTTCATCTTATTTAACATATCTTATTTCGTTTGTAATTTTCATTGTTTCAACTTTCTTCTTTCTCAATTACTACATAGCGTGGTTTAACATTCCCGCTATGGTGATTCCGTGCGTAATACTTTCGCTCGCATCTGCGGTGATTTTTCGGTGCGCCGCAAAGAACAAAAAGAATGTCATTAAAATTCTTTCCGCTTTTATCGGCTTTCTTTTTCCGAATGTTTTTGTCTGGGGGCTTAACAGACTTTCGGGTGACTTGCTTGATGACGGATTTAAAGGCGTAAGTCTTTCGTTCGTTCTGCTGTTTGCGGTCTATTGCGTAATCGGAGTAATTCTTTTATTGAAACAGTCTGAAAACGCAGGAAAAACGCTTTGCCGCATTACCGCTGTTTTACTTGCGGTTTCAATGATTTCAAGCGCAGTTTACTGCACCCGTTTTTTGGGCATTTCAAAAAACGATACCGTTGAAAATTACGACAAAAAAGTCGCAACCGTCACAATTTTTGAAAACGGATTTGAAGACGCCATACCGCAGACAGAACTTTACAATATTATTAAAAATCATTTTGAATCGGAACTTCCCGAAGGAAAAACCGAAAAGAAATGTATTGTAATAGGCTATGACGGTTGCCGTGATGACGTTTTCACTTACCTTAACACTCACAAAACAAGCGGTGTCAACGATATTCTTGATATGAACGGTCACGCATACATTTCGTATTGCGGCGGCGTAAATTATCCCGAAGAAAATACGCAGGACACATCTACCGCACCCGGCTGGTGTTCAATTCTTACGGGCGTATGGGCAGACGTTCACGGCATTACGGGTAACGGCATAAACAAATCAAACGATTACCTCACTCTGCTCACTACTCTTGTTGAAAGTAAAACAATTGACTCTTCAAAATTCTGCGTTTCGTGGAAAGGTCATTTTTCAAATGACAACAGCACATACAAACTCGAAAAAGACTATATTGAGAAAAACAGTATAAATTCCGAATTTCTTTGTGCTTCGGGCGACAACGGAACTTATAAAAACGTTATGAGCGACATTTCCTCAGACGGTTGTTCGGATTTTATGTTCTGTATTTTTGAACATAACGACCACACGGGGCACAGCACCGGTTTTGCTTCCGACAGCGTAGGCTATCAGAAAGCATTTGCACAGAATGACAAGTTTGCAGACGACATAATTTCGGCAATAAAATCCCGTGATACATACGAAACCGAGGACTGGCTTTTCATTATTACAAGCGACCACGGCGGAATTAAAACAAGTCACGGCGGCCCGTCAAAACAGGAAAGATATACATTTATTATAATGAACAAAGAAATTGAAAACTGATTTGTATTAAAAAATGACTTCAAAAGGATTTTGTCTTTTTGAAGTCATTTTATATAATTATTAAAATTTACTGTTACTGCAACATTATCTCTCCGCTGTATTTAATACTTTCAAAAAACTCGTTATACCTTTCCGCCCATTTCGCAACGGCGGCACGGTCATATTTCTGAGGTAACTGCGGTTCTGTAAGCGCCCATTTGCCGAACCAGACCGCAACATTCAGTATTTTGTTGCGCAATTCGGGAAAATCAATAAGCAGTTTAACTTTATCTTTAATAAAAGGTATTGCTTTCGGACTTAAAAGTGCCGATACGCTGTTTTCGCAAAGTTGCTGCATTTCTTCGGTTGTGAGAATACCTGCTTTCATAAGGTCGCTCACTTCCTGTGCCGTAACATACGGTAAAAGATTTTTCGCAAGCGCAATTTTACAAGCATCATTTCCTATTTCTTTAAAAAATCTGCGCTCGTAATTCCACAGCGTTTCGCAGTTATAAAGACAATCTTCATCTTCAATAACCGTTTGTGCAAGTATTGTTCCCGCTTTCAGCGAATAGCCTATTCCCGAGCCTTTTGCGGCAAACGTCATACAGGCGCTGTCGCCTACGGCGGCGTATCCGTCACAAACGAAAACCGCAAGCGGCTGACGAACGGGAATTGCGCTTATTTCTCCGCCCCGTACAATATTTTTTCCCATGTGAGGATTGTTTTCATTAAGATTTCGCAACTCTTCAAGTATTACGGAATTATCGAGTTCGGGAAAACGTGCAATAAGCACATCCACGCACTCACCGTCATTCACAAGCCACGAAAACCCGATAGTTCCGTCATATTTAAGGTAAATATTATAATCGGTCTGAGGCTGCGGCGCTTCTTTGTTCCACTCAAAATACGCCCTGTATGTATTGAGCGTGTCAAACCGTGTCAACTCGTTTTGAATAAACGTGTGTTTCGGCAGATTTTTTCTTAAAGGTGAATTTACGCCGCAGGAATCTATTACAAGGTCGGCAAAAAATTCGCCGCTTTTTGTTTTTATTCCCGCAACACGGCTTCCGAGTATAACCGGTGAAATTATTTCTTCCTCATATCTGAAAACAACGCCGTTTTCCTTTGCCTGTTCCGAAAGGTATGAATACAGTTCTTTTCTGTCAACAATAAGACCGCCGCCGTCATCCGAATCTGGAAGCGTTACCGGTAAAACACCGGAATCAAGCGGAACAAAAGTTATTCTGTTTCTCGGCGCTCTGAAATTTTCGGGTACGGGAATATCGGCATATTCAAAATACGATGCATCAACAGCGTCTTTCTGCTCATATCCCATTTTATTTTCATAGCCTTTTTCAAAAACGGTTACGCTGTGTCCTTCTTTTGCAAGTTTCATTGATGCGACAAGTCCGCCGCACCCCGCTCCCGCAACAATTATTTCGGACATACTTTCACCCTTTCGCTTTTTCGGATTAGAAAAAATTTTTTAATAATCAAAAAACCTGCCGTAAGAAAAACTTTCGGCAGGCTTTCGTAAAAATTATTTATGCTTTGTTTGCAGAACCGAAAAGTTCGATTTTCTCACGAACGGTTGCTTTTATTGCTTCACAGCCGGGTGCAAGAAGTTTTCTCGGGTCAAAGCCTTTTCCTTCAAGGTCTTTACCTGCTTCAACATATTTTCTCGTAGCATCTGCAAATGCAAGTTGACATTCTGTGTTTACGTTGATTTTTGAAACGCCGAGAGAAATAGCCTTTTTAATCATATCGGCGGGAATACCCGTGCCGCCGTGAAGAACGAGAGGCATTTCGCCTGTTTTTTCCTGAACTGCCGCAAGAGTTTCAAATGAAAGACCTGCCCAGTTTGCCGGATATTTGCCGTGAATGTTGCCGATGCCTGCCGCGAGCATTGTAACGCCGAGGTCGGCAATCATTTTGCATTCGTCGGGGTCAGCACATTCGCCTGCACCGATAACGCCGTCTTCTTCGCCGCCGATTGCGCCGACTTCCGCTTCAAGAGAAAGACCTTTTTCAGCGCATATAGCAACAAGTTCTTTTGTTTTTTCAATGTTTTCTTCAATCGGGTAATGAGAACCGTCGAACATTATTGAAGAAAAGCCTGCTTCAATACATTTTTTTGCGCCTTCGTAAGTGCCGTGGTCAAGGTGAAGAGCAACGGGAACGGTGATGCCGAGAGTTTCAATCATTCCGTTTACCATACCTACGATGGTATTGAAACCGCACATATATTTGCCTGCGCCCTCGGAAACACCGAGAATAACGGGTGCGTTCATTTCCTGTGCTGTCTGAAGAATGGATTTTGTCCATTCAAGGTTGTTGATGTTGAACTGACCTACTGCATAGTGGCCTGCTTTTGCTTTTTTGAGCATTTCTGCTGCATTTACCAATGGCATATTTAACACTCCTAAAATAAATTTTCGTTATATAATTTACGAACCCAAAATCTGAGTTTTTATAACCTGTAATTAAATATTATCCTCCCTGAAATCAAGAATCAATTCTTCTGTTTCGGGCTGAAGTTTTCTGAGTTTTATTCCCGCCGCTTCAAACATCCGCTTTGAAGCACGGTTTTCGCTCGTGTCGTTATATTTGTCGGAAAGGTAGATAACTTCCTTTATTCCGCTTTGAATTATTGCTTTTGCACACTCGTTGCACGGGAAAAGCGCAACGTATATTCTGCAACCTGTAAGGTCTCTTCCGCCGGAGTTGAGAATTGCGTTGAGTTCTGCGTGACATACGTAAAGATATTTTGTATCGTACGAATCGTCAGCCTTTCTTTCCCACGGAAAAACGTCATCGTCACAACCTGCGGGAAAACCGTTGTAGCCTACGGAAATAATTCTGTTTTCGCCGTTTACTATGCAGGCGCCCACCTGCGTATTCGGGTCTTTACTTCTTTTTGAGCAAAGAAGCGCCGCACCCATAAAAAATTCATCCCACGAAATGTAATCTTCCCGCTTTGACACAAGACTCCCTCCGAACACAATAACATAACCTGCCACCTGACAACTAACAACCGGCACCTGCCAACTGACAACTGACAACTGACAACCGGCAACTGACAACTGACAACTAACAACCGGCAACTGACAACTGACAACTGACAACTGACAACTAACAACCGGCAACTGACAACTGACAACTGACAACCGGCAACTAGCAACTGGCAACTGGCAACTGACAACTGACAACTGACAACTGCCAACTGACAACTGACAACTGACAACTGACAACTGACAACTGACAACTGACAACTGACAACTGACAACTCTCATTATACATTTATTTTCAAAGATTTTCAACCCATAGATACGAAAATCCGCATATATTATGAAAGTTTAGAAAAAAATTACCGAATCTTAATTCTTTTTTTCTGTTTTAATTCTTTTTTGGAAAAAACATTCTCCGTGTTTTTGCTATTATTGAAAAAAGGGGTGTTTTTATTGGGAAAAGGATATTTTAAAAGAGTTTTGGGTATGTGCTCAAAACGCCAACTCATTTTCTGGTGGATATTAAGAGGTATTATGATAGGCGGAATGATATACACTGCCGTACTGTTTTTAAAAGGTACACCGTATGTTGAGGGCGGTTTCAATCCGCATTACAAGTTCAACATTTCCACGGGAGAATATGAACTTTCACTTTACAACGTTTTGCAGATGGGCGCAAACTTAGTCGGACTTTTTGCGTTTGAAATATGCCAGTGCTTCTCGGAAAAAAGGTTTCCCCGTTATATGCCGCCGTATTTCCAGAGTGTTGCTTCAACGTGTTTTGTTCTCGCATCATTCGGCGGAGCGTTCCTTAACTTCTACTACTCAATTCCCGCTTATGACAAAATACTTCACCTTGTCGGCTGTGTTGAAGCGGTATTTGTATGTTATGAAATACTCTGTTCAATACAGTTGCGTGACAAAACCGTCTGCTCACCTAAAATTATTACAATGGCGGCGTTCGGTCTTGCTTTCGTGTTTGCGGCGGGGTGGGAACTTTTCGAGTTTACAACAGACCAGTGGTTCGGCTTTGATGCACAGCACTGGAGTTACAGAAACGCCATGGCGGAAGCAGGCGTAAATTCTCTTGACGATTTGTTTATGCTTATTCCCATAAGCAACTTTTCGCCTGAAGAACAGAAAATGCGTTTTGCAATTATGGACACAATGGGCGACGCCATTCTCAACGCTCTCGGAGCAATTCCGATGTATCTTATATTGAGAAAACATCCGTACAGACATATGGGTGATAACAATATCAACAAAAAGATTGAGGAAGAATTGGCAAAAACCGACAAAGAAAACGTTACGGTTTAAAATTGCTTGCATAAAAGTTAAAACTGTATTATAATGTAAAAGCGAATATATCCTTATTTTACAGGAGGTAAATACCATGGCAAAATCCAAAAAGATAGTAGCAATTATACTTGCACTTGTCCTTTCTTTCTCCATTGTTGCCGTTCCCGTAGCAGCAGGTTCTGCAATGACCCTTTCAATAGGCGGCGGCAGTGCTGAAAATTTCCTCTATCTCATAATCGACAGACTTGTTGAATTCCTTCTTTCTTACTTCAACAAATACTGGCCCGGTTTTGAAGACAAATGGGACACCGTTGAAGATTATACGGCAGAGCACTTCTTCCCCGGCGAAGAAACATTTGACACCGAAGTCGCTCCCGGCTCTGAATGGTCTCTCGGCTATGCAGGTGCATCCCTTATTAAAGACCTCGACATTATGAACGGTGAATTTTACCTTGCAGGTACTCTTGAACCCATTGCAGGCCGTGTTCCCGTTGAAGTTGTCGATGACCAGAGAGTTCGTGTTTATGCTTTAAGTGACGGCGTAAGCGGTACTGTTGTTCACGCTGTAATCGACGGTTTCGGCTTCTCAAGAGGTAACGTTGAAGAAATCAGAAGCCGCCTTGAAAGTTTTGCAGCAGCAAACGACATCGTAAGCATTAACGTTTCCGTTCTTCATCAGCATTCCTGCATTGACACGCTCGGTATGAACGTTCCGCTTGCTCCCGCTGTTATTCTTAACACAAGCAACGCCGCTCTTGACGGTATGATGGAAGAATTCATGGTTAAGAAAAACCCCGAATTTATGGAAAACCTTTTCTCCAAAACAGTTGCAAGCATCAAAAAGGCTGTCAGAAATATGGAATCGGGCGACCTCTATTACGGCGCAGTTGACGTTTCCGAATACATCCACGACAAACGTACTCCCGAAATGATTGACGGCAACCTCACAAGACTTCGTTTCGTTCCCGACAACACATCTTCAAAAGAAACATGGATTGCAGAAGCAGGTATCCATCCCACAACATTCGGCGCAGGTACTGACCGTCTTACCGCTGACTTCCCGTACTACATTGAACAGTACGTCAATAAAGAGTACAACGCAAACCTTGTATATATTCAGGGTGCAGAACTTGCAATTTCAAAAGATACCGAACCTCTCCGTAATGAAGGCATTCTCACAGATGACAGCACAGACCTTGAAGTAGCAAGAGAATACGGCTACGCTCTCGGCGAAAAACTCGCTTCTCTCAACGGGAACGAAACTCTTCTTGACCCCGTTCTCAACATTAAACATAAAGAAATTTATCTTGACGTTGACAACGAAATACTCACTCTTGCAACACGTGAAGGCATTCTTGATGCGGTTATCGTTAAAGACGGCGACGGCTACAAAATGGTAACTGAAATCGGTTATATGGAACTCGGCAACGAACTCGGCGTATTCCTTGTTCCCGGCGAAATGGATCCCGTTATCATCTTCGGTAATGCTACAACATCCGAAGAGAGTTGGACCGGTCAGTCCTGGGGTTATGCTCCTCTTAAAGAATTCACCGGTCTTGACAACGTATGCGTATTCGGTCTTTGCAACGACCAGGCAGGCTATATTCTTACAGATAACGAGTACCGTTCAATTATTGATAATAACGAAGAAGTTAACATCGTAAGCAGAACATCCGCTTCTACTATGGTTGAAGAATTTATGGCACTTATCGGTTCTGTAAAATAAAATGGACTATCTCATTTAGCGCAGAACGAAAAGCAAAAAGCATATAAATAATAAAAAGTGGTTTCATTAGTTTGGAATGAAACCGCTTTTTTATTTAGTGTATTTGCTTTTCTAAGCGTTTTTTCGCCCTCGGCATACCTTGGTATTGCCGAGGTCTTCGAAAACGCTTTCTGCATCTAAATGAGATAGTCCCTTAATTATTCCGAATGATTACAAATAAAAATTCTTAAAATCAGAACAGTCCCGTAATTTTTCCGTTCTCGTCAACGTCAATATTTTCCGCCGCGGGAACTTTGGGAAGTCCGGGCATTGTCATAATGTCGCCTGTAAGAACAACTACAAATCCCGCACCTGCCGAAACTTTAACGTTTTTAACTGTTACTGTGAAATTTTCGGGTGCGCCGAGTTTTGTCGGGTCATCTGAAAAACTGTACTGCGTTTTGGCTATACATACAGGACATTTGCCGAAACCGAGCGCTTCAAGACGTTCAATCTGTTTCTTTGCGGCAGGAAGAATATTTATTCCGTCACCGCCGTAAACTTTCTTGACAACCGCTTCGATTTTTTCCTGAATGGAAAGGTCGCTTTCATAACTGAAAGTGAAATCGCCTTTTTCTTCTTCACAAAGGCGTACAACCTCTTTTGCAAGTTCTTCTCCGCCTTTGCCGCCCTCTGCCCATACGGTTGAAAGAACGGTATTTACACCTAATTCACGGCATTTGTTTATTATGAACTGTATTTCATTGTCGGTATCTGTCGGGAAACGGTTTACTGCGACAACACACGGAAGTTTATATACGTTCTTTATATTTGAAACATGACGAAGAAGATTCGGAATACCTTTTTCAAGTGCTTCAATATCTTCGGTGTTAAGTTGTTTTTTGTCAAGTCCGCCGTGCATTTTAAGTGCTCTTACGGTTGCGACAACAACTACTGCATCGGGTGTAAGACCTGCCATACGGCATTTTATATCGAGGAATTTTTCCGCACCGAGGTCTGCACCGAAGCCTGCTTCCGTAACGGCGTAATCGCCCATTTTAAGAGCCATTCTCGTTGCAATTACAGAGTTACAGCCGTGTGCTATGTTTGCAAACGGACCGCCGTGAACAAATGCGGGCGTTCCCTCAAGCGTCTGAACAAGGTTAGGTTTAAGCGCATCTTTAAGAAGTGCCGTCATTGCGCCGACCGCTTTCAGGTCACCTGCGGTAACGGGTTTGTCGTCATAAGTATAAGCAACAATTATTTTTGAAAGTCTTTCTTTAAGGTCTTCAATGCTTGTGGCAAGGCAGAAAACAGCCATTATTTCGGAAGCAACGGTTATGTCGTACCCGTCTTCACGGGGAACTCCGTTTGCTTTTCCGCCGAGACCGTCAACAACAAAACGAAGTTGTCTGTCATTCATATCAACACAGCGTTTCCACGTTATTTTCCGTGTGTCAATACCGAGTTCATTGCCCTGATGAATATGATTGTCAAGCATTGCCGCAAGAAGATTGTTTGCCGCTCCGATTGCGTGAAAATCGCCCGTGAAATGAAGATTGATGTCTTCCATGGGAACAACCTGTGCATATCCGCCGCCTGCCGCACCGCCTTTTACGCCGAAAACAGGACCGAGCGAAGGCTCACGCAGTGCAACGACAACATCTTTACCTATTCTCGAAAGACCGTCTGCAAGACCGATTGTAGTCGTGGTTTTGCCCTCGCCCGCGGGGGTGGGGGTGATTGCGGTAACAAGAACAAGTTTACCGTTTTCCTTTTTTGTTTCGTTTAAAAGCGAAAGGTCTATTTTCGCCTTATAGTTGCCGTACTGCTCAACATATTTCAAATCAACGTGAGCCTTTTCGGCAATTTCGGTTATGTGCTTCATTTTGCACTGACCTGCAATTTCAATGTCGGATAAATAAGCCATGGCACATTCCTCGCTTACATAATAATTTTCTGTATTATTATAATTCAACCGTCTGTTTTTGTAAAGAGCATTCATATATTAACTTGATTTTAATTTAACTTAATGATACAATTTCCGTAATAAATAAACGGACTGATAAAAATGACAGATAACAAAAATATACCGCTTGTATTTGCAGACAAAACTGCGGATGTTGAAAAAGCGAAAGCACTTGCAAAGCATCTCGGAACATCACTTGTGTTTGAAAAACCCGACGAAAACGGCGAAACCGTTTTTCTTAAAGCAGACGGCGACGGCATTTCACTTGCGGGAAAAGGTCTTGTTCTTCGTGCCGACCTTGCAAAAATGATTCCGAGAATTAAAAACGGGCGGCTTCAAAGCGAACTGCTTGTAAAAGCCGCAAAAATCAAAGGTGTAAACAGAGAACTTACGGCAATAGATGCAACCGCAGGGCTCGGTGAAGATGCGCTTTTACTTGCCGCCGCAGGTTTTTCGGTAAAACTTTACGAATATGACCCCGTAATAGCGTGTCTTCTGCATGATTCACTCGAACGTGCTTCTTTTGTTCCCGAACTTTCGGAAGCGGTCAGCAGAATGAAACTTTTTGAGGCGAACAGTATAAGCGAAATGAAAAAACTGACAGATTCCCCCGATGTCATACTTCTTGACCCGATGTTCCCCGAAAGGCACAAAAGTGCTTTAATAAAAAAGAAATTCCAACTGCTTCAACAGTTGGAAAGTCCGTGTTCTGATGAAAAAGAACTTTTGGAAGCCGCATTATGTGTGCGACCGAGAAAAGTTGTCATAAAAAGACCTGTCAAAGGTCCGTACCTTGCCGACCGCAAACCCGATTATTCACTTTCGGGAAAAGCAGTAAGGTATGACTGCTTTGTCTTAACAACTAACAACTAGCAACTAACAACTGCCAACTACCAACAATCAACTACCAACTAGCAACTACCAACTAGCAACTAGCAACTAGCAACTGGCAACTAGCAACCGGCAACTAACAACTAACAACTCATCTCGACTTAAACTGCTTATATCCGCTCCACTTCTGTCCCCAGAGGTTTGCCCACGCTTCGCAGTAAAGTTTGTAGTAAGAAATGTTTTTCTCTTTACGCATTTTAACAAAATACGGGAAATTGCACCATACGGCAGACGGAAGACCGATAACGAGCCAGTAAAGAGGACCTAAAAGGAGGCACTGTATTGTGTGACCGTATTCGTGTATTCTTGTGTCGTGAGTCCATTCATCATTTGCGTCTTCACGAATGAAAATGAATATTCCTATTGAAACGCCGCCGAATTTTTTGGGAACGTATGTAATAAATGCGTTGCAGAATTTTTCGTGGCGGCATTTTTTATAAAGCACAAGGTACCCTATAAGACCGAAGATGTTTACGGGAAGTCCCCATGTAAACTGCCACAAATAAAAGAAAAATCTGTCAACACCGGAGCACGCTATTTTTCTTGTATGTTTTTCGACTTGTTTTCTGTGTTTGTTTTTAGCCATTATTGCACTTTCTTTCGTTTTTAATTTCGTCGTTTATTCTGCTTCTCAAATCAAGTAGCCAGCCTTGTTCGTGCGGATATGAATTAAAACTTAAAGGAGTGTCAACACCCTGTTCAATAATTTTAAGCGCATATTCTCTTGATGTGAGTTTTTCAAGGAGTTGTAACGCTCTCATATCGCAGAAGCCGTCATAAAATACTTTGTGGCGTAATGAATTTAAAGGTTTTCCGTCTTCACCGGGGTAAACAATAAATGCATCACCCGACGGGAATGCCCCGCCTGCATCGGTTACGGTAAACGGGTCAATTTCACGTATTGAATACTGTGAATACCAGAAATTGTGTCCCCACTGTAAAAATCCTTCCGCTTCATATTTATAAAGAAGCGTTCCGAGAATTCTTGTTCTCTGCGACGGCATTGCAAACATTCTGTTCGGAAGATACGTACGTGTCTGTCCGCAACAGTAATAAGTCCAGAATTTTTTTACTTCGTTTTTAAATATATCTGCATTGTTTTCACACGGAACGGGCGTATCTACAAGACCGCTTCTGTAAAACTCAATGTCGGAAAGAGCGTCAAAAAATCTGTACCCTTTAAATACCGAATGAAGAAACTTCGCCGCTTTTTCGTAATTTTCAATATCGTTCATTCCCGGCTCATCCGAAGTGTGAAGAAAACAGCGTTTTTTTATGCCGAGTTTTTTAACTTCTTTATCAAATTCCTTTGCGAACTGTGTAAGAAATTCGGTATATTCTTCGCCCGTGCCTTCTGTTTCCCAGCCGAAAATGCGTTTAATTTCTCCGTTTTCTTCGGCAACTATTTTCGGTGCATATTTTGCACCCCATTGCGTGAAAAAGTGTGAAATTTCAAACGCTTTTATTCCGCATTCAAGGCAGATTTTAACGTATTTTTCAAAATTCTTAAAGCCGAAAGTATATTTACTTCCGTCTTTTTTTATGTCAACAAGTTGTACTGTCGGGCGTTCACCGCCGATTTCAGTATCAAGAGGCGGTGTAAACACGGGCGTTAAAATCATTGTCAAACCGTGTTCAACGGCATTTTTTATGTAATTTTTTACTATGCGCCAGTATTCATCTGAAAAAACATCAACCTTGTAATATGTGCAAAGGCAGTCATTATGAAACCAGTTTGTAAAAAGTAAAGTCTGTTCGGGAAGTTTTTCGTCAATAATGTCAAGCGTGAACACTTTTTCGACTTTATTTTTGCCTGCTTCAAGCGTGACTGTTATTTTCTTTTTGCCCGATATATCTTTTTTCGGCACATATTCAAACCACAAAGAAGTCCATTCGCCTTTTTTTAAAGTCAGCGTGTCGGATACGGGGTAAAGCAAGTCGGGATATTCCGTTCTGCCTTTTTCAAAGAAAAATTCGTCGCTGTCTTCATACCTTGAAAGTGATGACGGAATATTTTTTACAACATAGCAGTCAATATATTTTTTAAGAGGCGAAGAAACGGAAAATTTCAGTTTTTCTTCGCTTTTTGTTTCGGGACAAACCGCAATCTGAAAAGAGAGTTTTTCGTTTTTGAGTGAAGAAAATGACGTAAATTCTTTGAAATTCGGTTCTTTATCTTTAAAAACTTTTGTGAGTGATGAAAGTAATAAAGTCTTCATTTATTTTTCCTCCGCTTTAAAACCTTTTTTCTTCAAAACAATAAGAGGAATGAGCGTAAGAATTGAAACTATGCCTGCCGCAAGGAACATTTCGGCACACGGATTGTAAGCAATGTTGCCCATTTCATCCGTATACTGTCCCGATTCGGAAACCGAGCAGACAAAATCACCGATAGTCGGACCGAGCACCATGGGAATAAGAACAAAGAAAATCATTCTTACGCCCTGGAAAAGACCTACTTTGTCGTCGGGAGTATAATCCCTGACGGAAGCGTTGAGCATAATTCCTATAAAGCCGTAACCCAAAAGAAGCGGAACTGCCGCAAGTCCGAAAACGGGAAGATTTGATTTTGCGATATAAACGCCGAAAAGACCTGCAATAAAACACGCAACAGCAACGAAAACAAGTTTTTCCTTGCCGACTTTGTCAATAAGTTTACCGCCGAGAATAATAACTGCTACAGCAACAATAACAGCAATTACAACTGCGATTATTACAGGAGGTGTAAGGTAATTCATAAGGTTTTCTACGCTGATACCGAGCGTATGTTCAAGATATATGAGAAGATAAGGAAACCATACCTGAACCGCTACCGAATAAATGCAGACAGCCGAAAGTGCAAGGTAAAGTTTACTGTTCTCTTTAATTACAGACGGTCTGAAGCCGTAAACAAGGTCTTTCCAGTAGTTTGAGTCGGTTTTCTTTTCGCCGTTTCTTGAATCGGTCAAAAGGAAAAGACCGAGAATACCCGAAAGAACAACTATTCCGCCGAGAATTGTAAAGAACATTGTGTAACCCATCTGCTCAATAAAGCCTGCAAATACAATTACGACAACCGTAGCGGCTATCGGAAGAATTGTAAGAACGCTTTCAACAGTCGCTCTGTTTTTTGTGTTTGTAATATCGGTAACCCACGCATTAAACGCCGAATCGTTACTTGTCGAGCCCATAAACGTCATAACGCAGTCCATAACAATTACCGTTACGCTTGTTGCGGTTACAACCGCCCCGATATTTGAAGCATCAATACCGAAAATAGTTGAAATGTTGTCTTTTGTTATGTAGCCGAACGCAAGAACGGTAATACCCCATACAATGTATCCGCATGAAATAAATATTTTTCTTTTATTTATTTTGTCGCTGAGGTTACCCATAATAAACGTGGTAATAACAGCCGTTGCCGCCGACAAAGCAACCATAAGTTTTATTGCCTTCATTGAAGAAAGACCGGCAGTAACCGTTCCGCCCTCATAAACGGTGTTGTAAAGAAATGTGTTGAAATACATATTTTCAAGATTCCATGCGACCTGACCGATAAACCCGAACAGGCAGAGATTAAACCATATTCTGCCGGAAAGTTTATTTTCGGCAAGTGATTTTGATGATTTACCCATAAAAATTCTCCTTAAATAAAGAATATTTTAACAATACAATTATAATTCTCTTAAATCTTATTGTCAAGAATTCTTATATAAACACGACATAAAGAGAATAATTCTGTAAAAAATACCGATAATTATTTTACTTTTAAAAAACATATAAACTGAGGTTTACAAAAATTGTCAAATATGATATTATATTGTTCTGATTTATCTTTTGAAAGGAGGGACTTACGGTGACAGAACACGCTTTAGTTCATCATTCAGCCGACATTGCAATTTCCGCAATTCTCAAATATATCGACAAAGCACCTCAAAAAAATCTTCTGAAGATTTTAAATGTTGCCGAAAGACATTTTAAAATGTTTCCTCCCGACAATTTTACAAAAATGAAAAACATTGTAAAAGACGGCGACAACTGTTACATGACACTTGCTCTGAATATGCTTCGTGACGTTGACAGAAACCTTATTAAATCAATGCTTCTGTCACTCGGTGTTCATGCGGGCTATTACGGCACAAAAGCAGTAAGAGCAAACCGTGAAAAGTTTAAATGCAACATTCCGTGGGTAATTCTTTTTGACCCGACAAGCGCCTGCAACCTGCGTTGTAAAGGGTGCTGGGCGGCTGAATACGGGCACGAACTTCAACTTTCGCTTGATGAAATGCGCTCGGTAGTAAAACAGGGCAAAGAACTCGGCACTCACTTTTATATGCTTACGGGCGGCGAACCGCTTATAAGAAAAAAAGACATTATTACGCTTGCTTCGGAAAATCCCGAATGTACATTCCTTATTTACACAAACGCCACTCTTATTGACAAAAAACTTTGTGACGATATAAAAAAATGCGGTAACATAACGCTTGCTTTAAGCATAGAAGGCAGTGAGGAAAGCAACGATTTCCGCCGTGGTGACGGCTCTTACAAAAGAACGCTTGAAGCAATGGAACTTTTAAAGCGTGAAAAAATACTTTACGGTCTTTCAATTTGCTACACAAGAAACAACATTGATTCTGTTACTTCCGACGAATTTCTTGACATGGTTGTTGACTTAGGCGCAAAATATGCGTTTTACTTCAACTATATGCCTGTCGGTCACGGCGCAGACAAAGAACTTATTCCCACCCCGTCACAGCGAAAATATATGTACTTCTTTATGAAGAAAACAAGAAATTCAAAAACGGGCAAACCGCTTTTCGTTATGGATTTTCAGGATGACGGCGAATACGTCGGCGGGTGTATTGCAGGCGGCAGAAACTATTTCCACATCAATTCAAACGGCGACATTGAGCCGTGCGTTTTCGTTCATTATTCCGATTCAAACATAAGAAAAGACACGCTTCTTGAAGCACTCAGAAAGCCTCTTTTTCAGGCATACAGAAAAGGTCAGCCGTTTAACGACAACCATCTTATGCCGTGTCCGATGCTTGAAAACCCCGAAAAACTCAGGGCGATTATTAAGGAAACTGGCGCAAAAAGCACCGACCTCATAGTCAGCGAAGATGTTGATACACTCTGTTCAAGGTGCGACGATTTCAGCAAAGCGTGGAAACCCGTTGCAGAGGAAATATGGAACAGTACCTCGCATCCGAAAACTCATACGCAGTATTACAGAGACAGCGAAGCAACTAAAATATAATAAATAAAAATAAAACGGTTTTCATTACAAATTATAATTGTAAGAAAACCGTTTTTTGTTATTAGTTTTTTGCTTTTCGTTCTGCGCTAAATGCGACAGCCTTCTTTCGCAAAGAACAAATCAACAAAGATTTGTCGTTATTTTGTTTTCATTCTCATGATTTGGAATGTGTCAACAACGTCAATAACGCCGTCATCATCAATATCGTTTGCTTTGAAGAAATTGTCTTTGACTGTCTGTGCGTTATTTTCGTTTACGGGATAAGTTTCCTCGCCGAACGTTGCACTCATTGAAATGTCGTAATCGTTTCCGTTAATTATGCCGTTGCCGTCAACATCGCCTTTTATGATGATATATTGCCATGTATCTTTTACTACTGTCGAATCCGACGGAGAAACAAGGACTATATAAGAACCTGTTCCGACTTTATCTGTACCGTCAAGAAGTTCGTCATTGTAATTGTAAACCTTAATAAGGTCGGCGTTGTTTTCTAAGAGTGCTTTAACTTCATCAACTGTTTTTCCCGCTTCAATGCCGTAAACGGTATTTTTTTCGTCATCGAAAACTATTTCCGAAGTTTCTTTTGCAACAATCTGTTTTTCAGCCATCAAAGCATGAACGGACATATCTGCTGTTGCGTCAGTTACAACTTCGCCCGCTTCGTTTGCCCATGAATCAAATTCGAAATTATCATAATCGGAAACTTCCGGAGCAACAGATGCAAGAGGTTCACCTGTTTTAATTCTTACGTTTTCGGCAAGAACTGTTGTATTGTCGGAATCAAGGAAGTCGAAGAAATAATATGTGTTATTATCAAGATATTCTTCAAGTTCGGAAAGTTTTCCTTCGATTTCATCGAGTTTTTCTTCCAATGCGGGGTCATCTTCCGAAAGATCGTCAAGAGTGTCCTGAATTTCTTTTATTTTGTCTTTAACTTCATCTTCAACATCGGTGTCATATCTGTCACCCGTGCCGAGGTCGTCATCATCGTTATTGACTTTATCAAGAATTTCTTCAATTTTTCCGTCAATGTCGGGTGCTGATGCTTTGTTTTTAATATTGTTTACGGCATCAATAAGAGCCTGTGCCGCATCGTCTATTGTTTTTTGATTGTTCGGGTCGGCTACTGTAAGGGGAGGATCTATTGCGGCAATTTCCAACGCTTCTTTCAAACATTCTTCAAGAAGTTTGGCGGATGATGTTGTTTTGTCTGTTGTGTCAATTTTTTGTGCCGCTTCTATTGCCGCTTCAAGAGCACTGTAATCGCATATTTTGTTATTTGCGGCGTTTTCAAGTGCCGAAGCAATATCAGCGGCCGCATTGTCAACGGTTTTCTGGTTTTCGGTAATAGCCGAAAGGTCTTTGTCAAGATAAGTGTCGGTATTTTCTTCGTTGTTGTACTTATCAATAACTTTTTCCAACTCTTCTATTATTTCGGGCGGATATTCGTCGGCGTGATTATTTATGATGTCTTCTGCCTGTTCGACTGCCGAATTGAAATCGGAATAATCTGCTTTTTTCTCTACCGCTGTTATTTTTTCATAAAGAGCGATAGTTTCATCTTCTATCGTCTTTTGATTCACACCGTCTTTATCCGATTCAAGTTCGGTTTCGTTAACGGCGATTGCTTTTTCAAGTTCTTCTGCAAGTGCCTCGATGCTTGATGAAGTGTAAGTATCGGGATTTTCCGTCTGCTCTGCAATAATATTTTCAGCCATTTCTATAACCGCTTCAAGATTTTCGTAATTGCAAAGCGGATGAGAATTAAGCGTTTCAATGGCGTCAAGAATTGCCTGTGTTGCATTGTCAATAGTGGTCTGGTTTTCGGCTGTTTTGTTAAGGTCTTTATCGAGATTATTATTTATGCTTGCGATTGTTTCGGTAAATTCCTCAAAATCACTGTGTTTGTATGAACGAGTACCGTTACCTTTATTTATTATAGCAGTCGCCTGTTCATACGCTTCATAATATGCTTCATAATCTGCAATAAATTCAAGACCCTCAACTGCATCTTCTATTGCCTTTTCCTGTGCGTTTACGGTTTCCTGTGACTTATAAACAGTACCGGATACGGCTTCGGAAGCGTCATCAATGGCATCTGCGAGTGCTTTAAGTGAGGACTGTGTGTAAAGGCCGCTTTCTGCCGCATTATCATAAATATACTCGGCATCGTAATAGTCTTCAACAAGTGAACGGCAGTCGGTAACGTCTATTGTTGTCTGAACGTGAACGTCACTCAGTGTATAATCCGCTAAGGCTGTTGATCTGTATTCCCATCTGATTTTATAAACATAACTTTCGGAATAAGCGCCTCTTGAGGAAGTGTCATCGTCGTTTGCATTGAAAACTACGTTTGAAATTGCAGGGTAAACGTAATATGAGCCGGAATTGCCCTTTTTCCCTATTAAACATTTTTCTGCGAGTGTTCCGTCACCGTTTACAAGCGAAGTGCTGATTGCGTAGTCAGTGCCGTATGAGTCGGTTATCGGGTACGCTGCAAGAAGTGCGGCGGTATCATAGTTTGTGTCTGCAACCCATGAATGAACCTTGTTATCACCTGTTGTGTAAACAGATTCGTCGAGCCTGTCAATAAAATGCTGTGTATTGTTCTGCGTAATTTCGGGAATATAGTATCTGTGTTTGTCGTCAGAGCAACTTGTACCGGTGTCAAAAGTCATACTGAGAAATTTAGAAACATCGTCTGACTGTTTTATATTACGGAACATCGCTATACTCTGGTTAAACGAAAGGTTTTCACCGTCGGTAAGTTGCATGAACTTAAACGAAGTATCTTCAAGGAATATTGAAACAAAGTTGTTGCCGTAACCCGTGTTGCCGTAGTTGTCATAGGGGTTGTAAGAATAATCATGAAATAAAGCATCCGGATTTTTGCAGGTGGTGTTACCGTAAAGTTTATAAGATGTACTTCCGTCTGCGGAGGAGTTTTTCGCAACGAGTATCTGATAAGCGTTATTTATCTGCTGAACTGCCTGTGCGACTTTTTCGTTACCTTCGTCGTTATTACCGAGTTTTCTTGAAAGATTACTGTCAATATATGTGACCTGCGCCCAAAATGCTTCAAGGCTTTCCTCTGTATAGTGAGTGCCGCCTTTGTTGTCGTTGTATAAATACTGCGCTCTTCTGTAAGCGGTATTGTAGTCGGTGTAATCGGCAAGGTCTTCGGCAACTGCTGAAAGTTGCTCATAGTAATGGTCAATTACATCCTGTTCAAAAAATACATCTTCCGACAAAATGTTTTCGGGGAGTTCCGCAAGTGCATCTGTAAGATTCTTTTTAAGTTTTTCGCTTACGGAAGCGTCTTGAATTTGATTATTTATTGTGTTTACAAGGTCAATGAGGTTACGCTTGTCGGTAACGTGAACGTTTACCGCAACACGAACTTCACGCTCTGTTTCGGAAGCGGAAACGGAATCATCCGCATAAGTCCACTTTAAAGACCAGTAATAACCTGTTTCAATGCCCTTTACTTCACTGCCGTTGCCCGTGAAATTGACTTTGCAGTCAAAATAATATCTCGGACAGCCTGAAAGGTCACCGATTGTGCCTTTAAGAGTGAAATTATTATGATTGACAAAGTCATTAAAAACACCGCTTGCGTTTGATGCTGCGTTTCCGACTTCGCTGTCGGATGAGGGTGCGGCTGACCAGTTAAACGTTGCACCGTAAGTATTTATAAAATCGGAAGTGGGGTTGTTTTTTATTACGGGGTATTCGTTAATTCTGCCTTCACCCTCATTGCTTGCACCCGAATAGAGGTCGAAACTCCTTACATAAACGTACCTTAAACCCGATGTTTTCTGAATAAAGAAACGGGGCGTAAATTCAAACTGCTGATTTTCTTCGGTCTGAACAAAATAATAGTCCGTATTTTTAACATAGGAATTTATTCTGCCCAGGCTGTTGCTGTCACGTGTCCACTCGTTCTGTGCATCAACCGGAGATGTTACTTCACCGGAAGCGGTTACGGTATAAGGAATGCAAGTGAACAGCATAAGTGCCGCAAGAAGAACCGATAATGCTTTGTTCGTTTTTTTCATTTCAATCACCTTTGTACAGTTATGTGCAAACTTTAAAAAGTCTGCCGTCTGTTTCCCTTTCTCGAAATTTTTATATTTTTTTATGAATAATATGTAAAAAAACAACCCAACGTGAATTTTACGAGAATATTATATCTTTTTAGAAATATTCAGTCAAGTAAATCGAGCAAAATATTAGATTTTTGAACAATAATTTATAATCAGTTAATAATATTGTAAAATTTTTCCGGTTTTTTTCATATCTTTTTGGATTCTTTTGGAAACGTTAATAAAATTTTACTTTTTTCGTCTGACAAAAAGAAAAGGATTTCGGAAAAATTTTCCTGTTTTCCGAAATCCTTTTTTAGTTTTTTGATAATTATAAATTACTTATTTCTTTTCAGAAACCTGTTTTACTGCCGATATAATATAAAGTACGGCGGTATATACGGAGAATATGCAGGCGGTGATAATCATTGAGTCTTTACCGCTTAAACCTATTCCGTCATCAATTCCGTAAAGAATGGCGTAAAATGCGGCGGCGGTAATAAGCGTGGGAATTATATACGCTTTAAACGATTTTTTCTTTGAAAGTGCAAGCACCGATATTCCCGAAAGGAAAATAAATATTGCGGAAAGCGCAAAGTAAACCGCTTCAATTCTGTTTACGCAATAAAAATGATATGAGAAATAAAGACAAACCGCCATAACGGGAAGCGCAAGAGATTGCAAAACCGAAAGTTTACCGCATTTGCGTTTAATGAGAATGAACAGAGCCGACAAGGCAGAAACAGCGCCCGTAATTATCGAGATTATTTTTCCCGTTTTTTTGGCGGAATCCGCTTTGCCCTGATGGTATTCATAAAGGGATGCATCATAATTGTACGGCGTTTTGCCGCCCTCTTTTTCAAGACCGATTGTTGTATTTTTCAGCGTTCCCGCTTCGGAATAATCCCAACTTTCAAAGCCGAGTGAGAATGCGGGCGAATTTTCTTTCAGTTCAAAATCAAAATTTTTCGCATCTTTGAAAAGCGGGTCGACAACGGTATTTTCACCGATAAAGCATTTCTTTTTTGCTTCTTTGAGCGTAAGTTTTTCATTAAGGTCGCCTACGCAGAACGAAAGATTTTTTCCGCCGTTTGAAAAATCCCAGTAAACGTTGTTGCCGTCAGCAAAACTGTCGGCGGAATTCATAACATTATAAATCGGAGCGCCGCCGTCTGTAAGAATAATGTTGCCCGTGTAGTTTGAAGATACCCAGCCTTCGGGCTTTGAAACGGCTCTTATACATCCGTCGGAAGCGAAAGCGAGAATATTGTTTGTTACGGTGTTGTTTTTTCCGTAATGGGTGTGGAAACAGTTGCTTCCGCAGCAGAAAACGAGATTGTTTTTAACAGTCATATCAGACGAGCCTTCGTCAAGGTAAAGTCCCCAGCCGCCGTAACCGCCTTCGTTGGGGTCAGCGGCAACGTTGTGAATAACGTTACCCGAAAGTTCCGTTCCGGGCTGAGTGCCGAGCATATAAATACCGCCCATATCGGAAAGCCAGCCCTGACCGATATTGTAAATAAGATTGTTTTTTATGCTGATATTCTTTGTGATGTGATATGTATAACCCCACAGCCAGCCGCAGGAAATGCCCGTATAGTAACCGTCATGTATTTCGTTGTTTGAAACGTCGGCGGTGTCGCAGAAAGTAATGTGAATACCTATTGCACAGAAAAATTTTCTGCCGTATTTATATATTTCGTTGTTTTTTATTGTAATGTTTGACGTTCTGTTTACGTCGTTTTCATCTTCCGTATTTGTGCCGCCCGCAAAAACACCCGTGGCGGCGATATTTTCAAAATAACAGTTTTCAACAGAACTGTTTTTCACGCCGTTTGTGAATTTAACACCGTCTGCGCCGATATTTATAAATTCACAGTTTTTAACGTGAATACCGTCTGCGTAAGTTGCGGTGAAAACACCGTCAACGCCTATTGCCGCCTGCGGAAACTCCAAATTGTATTCCGCAAGCCAGTCACCCTCTTTTGCTTCGGATATTTTCCAGTCCGTATTGCAGAAACGAATACCCTCAAACGAAATGTTATCGGCACCGTTTATTTCAATGAGTTTTGTTACAGAAGCACCGTAAAGCACCAGAGTATCCGCTTTTTCGCCGTCACAGGGAACGTAATAAAATTTGCCGTTTGTTGTGTCAAGATACCATTCGTTCGGTTTGTTGAGTTCTTCAAAAACGTTTTCAAAATAGTATCTGTCAATGTCACGTATAAGCATTGAAGACGGGCGTGAAAGCGATACCCTGCCCGTATTTTTGTCAAAAGCGGTCACGTTCATAAGTTCGTCATGCCAGTAGTGAAGAATGCGGACATTAACGTCTTTCAGATTGTAAAATTCTTCTTTGACGTCTTCCTTTTTTGCATTAAAAGACTGCTGACCGAGTGTAAGCGACCACGGAGTATTCTCCTCGGTAAAAAGGTTGTCATCGGTGTTTACCGAGCCTACCGTAAAATAACCCGTTTCGGGATAGCGTGTAATGTTAAGCGTTTCGCCGTCTTTGAAAAAAGATTTCATTCTTTTTCCGTCGGAAATGTCAAACGTTTTCGTAAACACTTTAATGCCGTTTACCGTTTCTTCGGAAAATCCGCTTATTTCCCTCGCACCCGAAAATTCGACTTTTTCGCCGTTGTATGATTTAAACGTTACGTTCTGTGCATCGGAGGACTCAAAACAAAGCGTTTCATCAAAATAATATGTACCCTCACGAAAATAAACGGTTACTTTTTCACCGTTTAAATTAAGTGATTTAAGTTTTTCTTTTGCCGCTTTAACGGTTTTAAGCGGATTTTGAAAAGTGCCGTCATTACTGTCGTTTCCGTCGGGAGAAACGAAAATGCCGTTTTTATCTGTTTCTGCGTTTTTTGCCGACGCTTTACAGGAAAAAGCGGGAAAAGCAAACGGAAAAACGAATATAAGAGCAACCGAAATGCATAAAAGTCTGAAATATCGCATATAAATACCTCCGTATTAAATATATTTTTAATATATCATATAAGTTATCATTTTACAAGAAGATGAATAATTGACTTTTTTGCAATAAGCGAATATAATTGAATTTTGCAAAGAGATTTTATCTCATTTCGGAGGTTCTCAAATGGATTTTAAAGATAAAAAAGTTCTCGTTATAGGTCTTGCAAGAAGCGGTCTTGCCGCAATAAAAGTTCTTAATATGCTCGGTGCGAAAATCACCCTTACCGAAAGCAGAAAAAAAGAAGATATTAAAGATGCCGACTATCTCGAAAGTATCGGCGTTGAAATAGTTGAACAGGCAGACTGCGTTTTTGAAGAAAAATACGACCTTTGTGTAAAAAACCCCGGCGTTCCGTTCAACAGTCCGCAGATAAAAATGCTTGAAAAAAACGGCGTTCCCGTAATCACGGAAATTGAACTTGCGTATATTGTTTCAAAACCTCAGCACTACGTTGCAATAACAGGAACAAACGGCAAAACGACCACAACAACGCTTGTTTATAACATACTTGAAAAAGCGTTCGGTGAAAAAGCGCATCTTTGCGGTAACATAGGCACGCCTTTGTGCGACATTGTTACGGAAAACAATCTTATGAACGAAGAAGGGCATTATATCGCTCTTGAAATATCGAATTTTCAACTTGTGAATATTGACAGATTCAGACCCGAAGTTGCGGTTATCATTAACCTCACTCCCGACCATATTGACTTTATGG
The DNA here is from genome assembly GCA_045598225.1 of Acutalibacteraceae bacterium. GTDB lineage: Bacteria > Bacillota > Clostridia > Oscillospirales > Acutalibacteraceae > DTU089. The sequence goes on from JAZLLP010000006.1 coordinate 31,900, forward strand.
GCGGGCTTGACGCTTATTACAAATCAAAAACCGAAGTTTACAGAAATATGCGTGACGGCGACGTATTTATTCTTAATGATGATGACGAAGAGGTTAAAAAATACACGTCACTTTACCCCGTTAAGTGCAACGTTCAGCGCATAAGCCTTGACAGAACAGATACCGATTCGTTCATTAAAGACGGGTTTATGTATATAAACGGCGAAAAAGTTCTTCCTGTTGATGCAATAAAACTTGTAGGTAAACACAATTTGCAGAACGTTATAATTGCCGTTTCAGCCGCAAAAGCACTCGGCATATCAAATGAAATAATCACAGAAGCCGTTTCGGAATTCACGGGTGTTGAACACAGAATAGAGTTTGTAAGAGAAATTAACGGAATAAGATATTACAACGATTCAAAGGGCACTAATACCGACGCTACGATAACCGCCCTTAAATCATTCGACAAAGGCGTTATTCTTCTTGTCGGCGGCTTTGAAAAAGGTCTTTCCATGGACGAAATGAAAAAACATCTCGGATGCGTTAAAAAAGTTATCGGCTACGGTGCGTGCGGCAAAAGGCTTGTTACGGAACTTGTCGGTGAAAGCGGAACTGTCGTTACAACGCTTGACGAAGCGGTAGAAGAAGCGAACAAAGTTGCCGAAAGCGGTGATACCGTGCTTCTTTCACCGTCAACGAGTTCGTTTGACCAGTATTCCTGCTTTGAGGAACGTGGAAAGCATTTCAAGAAAATAGTAAATTCGCTGTAAAAAGGGTATTTTTATGAATTCAAATGAAAAATATATAGGTATTTTTGACTCGGGAATAGGCGGTCTTACCGTTGTAAAAAGCATTATTGAAAAAATGCCGGGTGAAAATATAATATATTTCGGTGATACCGCTCACGTTCCGTACGGAACACGTTCAAGTGAGCAGATAACCGAATACGTGCTGAATGACGTTGCTTTTTTAAGCACATTTGACCTTAAAGCAATAGTAATCGCCTGCAATACCGCCGACTCGATAGCACGGAAAAAAGTTGAAGAAAATTATGATTTGCCCGTTTTCGGAGTTGTCGAACCTGCTTCAAAAAAAGCATCAACCGAAACCGTCAACGGTAAAATAGGCGTTATTGCAACAAACGCAACCGTTCTCAGCGGTGCTTATGAAAAATCAATTTCATCTTTTAATAAAAATGCCGAAGTCACAAGTGTGGCGTGTCCGCTTCTTGTTCCGCTTGTCGAAAACGGCAGATTCCGTAAAGGTGACGGCGTTATTGAAACGGTATTAAATGAATATCTCGAACCGTTAAAACAAAAAGGCGTGGATACTCTCGTGCTCGGCTGTACGCATTATCCGCTTCTTTATGACATTATTGCGGAAATTATGCCCGGAGTAAATATAATAAGTTCATCTGTTGCGGCATCAAACACCCTTAAAGAGTGTCTTGAAAGAGAAGAAATGCTCAATCCTTCTTCTTCGGGCGAAAGAAAATATTTTGTCAGCGACAACCCCTCCGCTTTTGAAAAAGAAGCAACGATTTTTATGGGCGATTTGGGCGGCAAAGTTTGTCTTCATACGCTGTAAATTGTTGCGACGGTACGGATTTCCTGCTTCCCGACTTAAATATTTTTATTTTTTAAAAAAGGAAAAGAAGTGTTTTTATGATTGAAAAATTCAATTACAGAGTTAATAAAGGAATAGATTTGGGCGACGGTCCCGTAAACGGACAAGGTTGCGGCGAAGTAAGCAAAATGCGTTACGGTCTTTTTCCGATGTCCTATAACGGATGTGAAATAATCGCAATTTACAACCTTTTACTCCTTGAAAACAGAAAAAGTTTTTCGCTTGCCGAAATAGCACGGGAAATGTATCCCGTTGCGTGGGCATTCTGGGGAATATTCGGCTCAAATGTTTACGTTGTTGACAAATTTTTCAACCGTCACGGAATACCGTGTGAAAAAACACTTTCGCTCGACAAATTCGTTGACGAACTCGGCAAAAGAAAATACGGTATTCTTTCAATGTGGAACGCTCATCATCCGTTTGACGGAGTACATACTGTATGCGTTGAGAAAGTTACCGGCGGTTACAGAGTTTACAACCGTTCAAACAGAAACACTCATCCCGCATTTTACAAATCACTTTACGAAGTGGTTGACAAACCGAGATTTATGTGCGGTTACTGGCTTTACAAGTAATTAACCGTTTGATATTTTATTGAAAAAACTTTCGGTACTCAGTTTATTCGGTCTGTTGAAGCGGCCGAGTTCCCAAAGCGTTTGTCCCTGCTTTATTTCATTTACTTTTTCACAGCATGTAAGAGTTACCGTATATCCCCTGTTTTCAGCCATTCCCGTGAGAATACTGTTTTTTATTCCGTACGGGTACGCAATTATGTAAGGTTTACTCCCTGTATATTTTATAAAAGCGTTTTCAAGAAGTGTAAAATCTTCAAGAAGCGCTTTTTCATATTTTTCATCGGTTTCGCCGTTTATTTTTCCCATACCCCGCCGTATTCCGAGAGAGTGCATATTGTATGAATGATTGCCGAGTTCGGTAAAAGGATTTTCATTTAATTTTTTTATGTCATCCCAGTTTAAATACGCATATCTGTCATCCGTATCTCCGCTTTGAGTGTACATATCGGCAAGTGCGCCGACTATTGACACAACAGCAAAAAACTCAAATTCCTCAAGAAGCGGAAGCACCTTTGTCAAAAACGAGCGTTCACCGTCATCAAACGTTATTACAATAGGGTTTTGCGGCAGTTTGTCTGTAACTCCGTTTACATAATCGAGAACCGTTTTTAAACTTACGGGATTATATCCGTTCTCTTTCATATACTGAAAATCTTCACGCAATTTTTGTTGCGGAATAACGTAATCACCCCATATTGATTTGTTTTCGCTTATCTGGTGATACATAATAATCGGTAACTTCACGCTATTCTCCGAAAACACCTGTTTTACGGGCGTTATGTTATTCATAACAGCCGAAAAAACAAGCAGAAAACAAACAATCGAGCATATTAAAGCGAGCCTTTTATATGAAATAATTTTAAACATTTTTTTCACCCCGTAAACAATGTATGAAAATTTTTACGGAAAAACGCAAACAAATGTTTGCTTTTTTTGAAAATATGTGTTATCATTAAAAAAAGAATATTTGTTCGAAAGGGTGATTTTATGGAACCTATCAATGAAACCCAGAAAAAAATATATGAATTTTTAGTAGAACGCTCACAGAACGGTGTGCCGCCGTCAGTTCGTGAAATAGGTGCGGCAGTCGGTCTTAAATCAACGTCTTCCGTTCAGAACAACCTTGACTCGCTTGAAAAAGCCGGCTACATTATGCGTGACCCGCTTTTAAAACGTTCAATAAGAATTTTAGGTCAGGCTGAAAACGTTACGCACGTTCCGCTTCTCGGCACGGTTACTGCGGGTATGCCCATTCTCGCCGTTGAGCAGATTGAGGGTTATATTCCGTATTCGGGCAAAGTTTCCCGTGAGAAATCACTTTTTGCTTTGCGTGTTCGCGGCGAAAGTATGCTCTGGGCGGGTATTTTAAACGGCGACATTGTTATTGCCGAAAAAACACCGTACGCTCAAAACGGTGAAATTGTTGTCGCGATGATTGACAACGAAGCAACAGTTAAAAGGTTTTTTAAAGAAAACGGTCATTTCAGACTTCAACCCGAAAATGACGAATTTGAGCCTATTATTACAAACGAAGTTGCCATTTTGGGCAAAGTTGTTGCGCTGATGAGGTATTACTAAAGTTGCCAGTTGCCAGTTGTCAGTTGCCGGTTGTCAGTTGCTAGTCAGTTGTCAGTTGCCGGTTGCCGGTTGCCGGTTGCCGGTTGCCGGTTGTCAGTTGCTAGTCAGTTGTCAGTTGCCGGTTGCTAGTTGTTAGTTGATAAGTTGAGATTATAAATATTAAGAAAAAAGCAGGTTTTCCGATTTTTTACGGAAGACCTGCTTTAATTATTATTTAGATTGCTGTTTATTGACAAAATATGTCAGATATGATAATATTCCGTTGGTGTATAAAGCACCCGGAAAGGTAACTATATTCGGTAGGCGGTTAGCTCTCTATTAAAGAGGGCAAAACACTTTTCGCCCTCGGAAAGGGGGCGGTGCAATGGTTACATACGAAGCATTGTTTTTATTACTTGCTTTATTGGTATCAGTAATTGCACTTGTCGTTGATATAATGACAAAAAAGAAATAAACCGCCCAAGCCAAAAAGTGCGGTTTATTTCTAACACTTATTTAGGCTAACCGTCTATCGGTTACCTTTCTGTTTTTATTATAACATATCTTCACTGTTTGTCAACCGACTTTAATATAATATTTCAAATATCCTTAAGTCCGGCTGTCACCTGAAAACTGAAAACTCATCACAACTCAACAATATTTTCAGGCTGTATATCTTCGTCAATAATGTTATAAGTTCCGCTTTCAAGTTTTTTCGTACTTCCGCCGTTATTTTCAAATGCGAAACCTTCGGGGAGTCTGATTGTGCCGTGAACGTTCTGCGGCGCATCAACGGTGAGTTTTATTCCGCCGTAAACACGCTCCCATTTAACGCTTACCGCACCGCCCGTCGTTTTGTAAAACGCTACTGCATTGTTAAGTTTTTTAACAAATACGGGGTAAATCATAACTTCCGAACTGTCACGCAGATACGGATTGACACGAATACCGCCGAGATATTCAATAAACCACGCCGAAATATCGCCGAACATGTGGTGATTGAGTGAACACGGAAACTCGTCTTTTCTCTTGAAATCTTCGGGAAGAGATGTAAGACCTCTTTCGACAAAGTTGCCGTATGACGGATAGTCGGGACGTGTTATCATTTTGTAAGCAAGGTCATATTCGCCGAAATCGGCAAGAACTCTGAAAAGAACTCTTGCGCCCAAAATGCCGACATCAAGATGACCGTCGCTTCTTTTTATTATTTTAAGAAGTTTTTTAAATGCTTCGGGCTTTTCGCCGTTTTCAAAAACATCAAAGAAAATAGCCATTGCCTGTGAAGTCTGGCAATTTCCTACGGCAGTCATTGTGCTGAAATCAATAAAATATTTTCTTACGCTTGTGCGAATTTCGTTATAAAGTCTGTCGGCAAAATCTTTTTGAAGTGAAAGACCGAGTTGTGAGAATATGTACGAAGCCTTGCTTAAAATGCTCATACACGTTACGCTGTCGGTAAATTCAAGAGGCGATTTGACCTCTGTTACGGGACACCAGTCACCCAGACCGAATTCAAGAAGACCTCTTTCGTTACGCTTTCTTTCAATATATTCACAATAGCGGAAAATCGACGTTGCGCTTTCCTCGATTATTTTTCTGTCGCCTCTCAAAACGTATGCGTAATAGGGAATGTAAGTAAGTGCGGCATCCCACGCAGGACCGTTACCCCATTCAAATCCCCAGCCGCCCGTGGGTACTATGCCGGGTAATGCTCCGTCTTCACGCTGTGCTTTTCTTATGTTTCGAACCCATTCACGGTAACTTTTTGTTGCGTTAAGATTCATAAGAACGTGTTCGGCAGAAAGTGAAGCATCGCCCGTCCAGCCGTTTTTCTCACGGTGCGGGCAGTCTGTCGGAAAATAGTAAAAGTTTGAAAGGTCGGAATTTCTCGTCATAGCCTGCAAAGTGTTTGCTACTCTGTCAGAACATCGGAATCCGCCGAGTTCATCAAGAGAAGAACTGCTGACAATGTATGTGAGAAGTGACGGAACGGCCTCTTCCTCGGTTATTCCGAAAACAACGCAGTAACGGAAACCGTGATATGTAAACACAGGCTCAAAAATTTCTTCGCCCTCACCTTTAAGAATGTAAATGTCACGCTGTGCATATCCGTCGGGATAAAAATCTATGTTGCTTATGTCGGGATTGCCGTCATCACAGATATATTCACCGAACTGTAAATCTATCTGCCTGCCGCGTTCACCGCGGATTTTAAGGCGTTCTATACCTGTGGCATTTATTCCGAAATCATAAAGATAACCTGTTCTTTCCTCGGTGGGAAGAGGATCGGCGATTTTTTCAACGTCACCTCTCGGTCTGTATTCTTTAACCGTGCATTTTCTTATTGAAACGGGACTTATATGTCTTATGGGAGCAATCGGGTCTGCTTCGCAAAGGCGGCGTTCACCTCTCGGTGTTTCCGCTATAATTGCGTCATCCCAGAAATCGTCAACGTATTTCGCCTGCGACCAGTCGGCTATCTCTTTACGGGCGTCGTAAAAACAACCGCATCTTAAATCGTCAAATATAACGGGTGACGGTGCGGTTTTCACGTTTCTGTCAGCCTCAATTACATCAATCTTGCCGTCTTTATTGAACACTTCTATTGCAAACGCAGTACGGGGCGCACCTCGGAAATCCGCTTTGTCAAAATCCCATATCTGACCGCCGGGTGCGTTCTGCATACCGTTTCCGAGATGTATTCCGAGAACGTTTTTACCTTCGGTAATATATTCTGTGATGTCGTATTCATCGTAGTAAACAATATCGTCCGGATTTGAAATGTAAGGCGCAAGTATGCCTTTTGTAATTTTGTGACCGTTTATAAATATGTCATAAAAACCGAGACCGGTTATTGTGACTTTGCATCTTTCCGGCTGTGAATAGATAATAAAACTTTTTCTGAAATACGGTGCGGGTATATGCTCCGCATACGTATTGAATTTATGTCTTGCGCAGATAAATTTTTTTGAAAGCATTAAAAACACTCCTGAATAATTCTTACGGGAGTTAAACTATGAATTCAACTCTGTACTGATATAATAACCGAAACAAAAATAAACTTCAATACAATTAAAAAATTTTACAAATTGTTTTGTTGACGGAGACTGTTTATTAAGATACAATGTATGTCGGTGATACTATGGATATAACGGATTTTTTCAAAGAACAAAGCCGTGAAACAGCACGGCGTCTCGGTGCTGTTCTTTGCTTTAAAACGCTTACTCACGGCGCAAAAAAAGAAATTGACGGGGTTGTCGCCCGTTTTGATTTTGATACGTTCTTTTTTGATATTATGTACGCACAAAAAGGAATTTTCGCAACGTTTCCCGATACTGTGTGGATTTCCTCAGCCTTTGAAGCGGAAGACGGCATACCGTTTTCGGTTTACGATTTGCTCGCTTTTTTCTGTCCCGACGATTTTAATACATATACTTTCACTTCCGTTTCCGATGAAGCGCTGATGAAAAATGCTTTTGCAAAAACAGAGGAACTTTTTATTAAACTTCTGCCGTTTATGAAAAATGCCGCCGAAAACGGAGTTATAAGAAATAAAATGTTAACCGAGCAGAAAAACCGTATTTCCGAATATTGCGGAAACACTCTTATTTTTGACACAAGCGTTCCGTCAAGCGATTTAACCGAAAAACTCACGAATATGCTGATGGACAATTTTACCGTTACCGAAACCGCAAGCGCAGTTACGATTTATTCGACTAAAAAATCAAAGGCAATTAAAAAACTCAAACGCAAAAAATATAAATCGCAGTATGAAAAAAATCTGCTTGAATTTTTACTTTCGGAAAAAAGCGAAAACTATGACAGAGAATATGCGACCGACAACGTTAAAAACGCAATAAAAAAGCAATCCAAAAAAACTTTTACGGAAGTCGGTATCACGGTTTGTGCAGCCTTAATTATTCAGATTCCGCTATCCGCTATTGTATTCGGTATTTATTATGCGCTCTGTTTTTCATTTTTCCACGGTGCAACTTATACGGTGGGAACAGGCATTTCCAACGGAATTTTACCGGTTCTTTTTTCATTGTTATTAAGTTTTTGCACAGCACTTAAATACTCACCGGAAATTATTGAAAAAATCAAAAAAACCAAAACACAGAAGCGTTCCGAAAAAGAGAAAAAAGCACTTAAATTTTTCATAATTATTGCTGAAACACTCACTTTGCTTATGTGCGTTTACGCCGCAAACTACACAACCGCATTTTATGAAAATACTTTTACATATTCTGAAAACGGCCATTTTGTTTTGCGGCAGACGGAGTACAGTTACACGCATATAAAATGTTATGTAAAAAGAAATGAATTTTTAAATCCGTATTATATTCTTGTTACAGATGACGGCTCCGAAATAGACCTTTACGATTCCACCTTTAACAATACCGAATATTTTGAAGAAAAAATAATACCGTTCCTTGAAGAGAAAGGCATAACACCATACAATAATTTCCGATAATGCGCAAGATAGTTTCTATAAAAAACACCGATAATGCGCAATATAGTTTGTGTAAAAAACACCCATAATACGCAATTTAATATAGTGTGTTCCTATATATTCATATTATACATAATACATAAAAAAATAAACCGCCCTCGTCTAAAGGTGCGGTTTATTTCAAACTCATATTTAGGCTAACCGTCTATCGGTTGCCCTTCTTTTATTATTATAGCATATCTTTGTCATTGTCAATCTGACAACCGGCAACCGACAACCGGCAACCGGCAACTCAATAAAGCGGATATTTTTCACAAATCTTCGTAACTTCGTCACGGATGTAATCTGCGCTGTTGTCGAAATCAACCGCCGCAAGTTTTATGAGTTCGGCAATTTTAACCATTTCGTGTGCGCCGAATCCTCTTGTTGTGACTGCCGCCGTACCTACTCTTATTCCGCTTGTAACGAACGGTTTTTCCTGTTCGTTCGGAATGGAGTTTTTGTTTACGGTGATGTAAACTTCATCAAGTCTGTGTTCAAGTTCTTTGCCTGTAATACCGAGTGAACGCAGGTCAAGAAGAATAAGGTGGTTGTCCGAGCCGCCCGATACCATATCAACACCCTGTGCGGCAAAAGCATTTTCAAACGCTTTGCAGTTTGAAATTATTTTTTTGCCGTATTCTTTAAATTCGGGTTTAAGCGCTTCACCGAAGCAGACCGCCTTTGCCGCAACAATGTGCATTAAAGGACCGCCCTGTATGCCGGGGAATATTGATTTGTCGATTTTTTTGGCAAGTTCCTCATTATTTGTAAGAATTATGCCGCCTCTCGGACCGCGCAAAGTTTTGTGAGTTGTTGAAGTAACAACGTCTGCATACGGGAACGGTGACGGATGAACTCCTGAAGCAACAAGTCCCGCTATATGCGCCATATCGACCATCATAAGAGCACCGACTTTGTCGGCAACTTCTTTGATTCTCTTAAAATCAATTATTCTCGGATATGCCGAAGCACCTGCAACAATAAGTTTAGGTTTACATTCAAGCGCCTTTTTTTCAAGAGCGTCATAATCAAGTAAACCGTTTGTGTCAACGCCGTAACTTTCAAAATTAAAATAACTGCCGCTTACGTTTACGGGTGAGCCGTGAGTAAGATGACCGCCGTCTGCAAGGCTCATACCGAGAACTGTGTCGCCGGGTTTGAGAAGTGCGAAATATACGGCAAAATTTGCCTGTGAGCCTGAATGAGGCTGAACGTTTGCGAAATTGCAATTGAAAAGTTTTTTAACTCTTTCACGTGCGATTTCTTCCGCAATATCAACACATTCGCAACCGCCGTAGTAACGGTGTGCGGGATAGCCTTCGGCATATTTATTTGTGAGTATGCTGCCCGAAGCCGCCATAACAGCGGGGGAAGCATAGTTTTCACTTGCTATGAGTTCAATGTTTCTGCTTTGCCTTGCAAACTCTTTTGAAACGCTTTCAAAGAGTTCGGGGTCGTAATTTTCAAGCAGAGAAAAATCAGTATTTATAAATTCGTTCATACCGTACCTCCTGTTTAATGATGATATTTATTTTCTTAATAATAATACAGTATATTTTATAATATTTCAACAGTATTGACGGAAGTTAAATTTTTAACATAAAAAAATACAAAAAATGACTAAAAGAAACACAAAAATACATCTTAATATCGGTATTTTTTATATTGAACACGCAAAAAATGGTGATATAATAATATTGGTGAAGTTTGAATGAATAAAAATATACTGATTGAAAAAATTCTTGAAGAAAAAAAGAAAAGAAATACGCTTATTCTTGCACACACTTATCAGAATCCCGACATTATAGACGTTGCAGACGTTACGGGCGACAGTTTCTTTTTAAGTAAAAAAGCCGCCGAACTTAAAGCCGAAAGGGTAATTATGTGCGGCGTTCGGTTTATGGCTGAAAGCGTTAAACTTCTTTCGCCCGAAACGGAAGTTGTTCTTCCCGTTCCCGAAGCATCATGCGCTATGGCAAAACAGATAAGCCCCGAAAGAGTAAGAGAATTTAAAAAGAATAATCCCGACACGGCAGTTGTGGCATACATCAACACCACCGCCGCACTTAAAGCGGAATGTGACGTATGCGTTACAAGTTCCTCCGCCGTAAAAATAGTTTCAAAACTCCCGAATAAAAACATTCTTTTTATTCCCGACAAAAATCTCGGCTCGTTCGTTCAGAAAAAACTTCCCGAAAAAAACATTATTTTATGGGACGGCTATTGTCCCGTACACAACGAACTTACAGTTGACGATATTATAAAGTTAAAAAAAGAACACGGCGACGCACTTTTTGCAGTTCATCCCGAAGCACCGAAGGAAGTCACGGAACTTTCAGATATGGCGGGCGCAACAAGTGAAATAATAAAATATGCGCTTTCCCAAAAAGGAAAAATACTTATAGGCACGGAAAAAGGCGTTGTCGATTACCTTTCAACTCACGAAAAAGACGGCGAAAGATTTATTCAGGTCGCACCCGAAAAACTCTGTTGTAAGGATATGAAACTTACAACACTCGAAAATCTTTATGAAAGCATTATCGGAAAATGCGGCGAAAAAATCGAACTTAATGAAGAAACGAGCAAAAAAGCACTTCTTGCAATAAATAAAATGCTTGAACTCGGTTAATAAAAAGGGACTTTGTTTATGGATATTTCGGAAATTAAAAAAGTATATGATGTTGTTATTGTCGGCAGTGGCGTTGCAGGTCTTTACTCGTCGCTTAATTTCCCGTCCGACACAAGTATTCTTATGCTTTCAAAAAAAGAACGTCATCAGTCGAACAGTTCATTAGCACAGGGCGGCGTAGCGTGCGTTTTAAGTTTTGAAAACGACAGTTACGAACTTCATATTGAAGATACGCTTATTGCAGGCGGCAGAGCGAATGATGAAGATGCCGTAACTCAACTCGTTCACGAAGGTCCGGGTGACGTTCTTAAAACAATAGAATACGGCGTTGACTTTGACCGTGATGAAAACGGAAATCTTATAAAAACGCTTGAAGGCGGCCACAGCAGAAGAAGAATTGTTCACCACAAAGACACATCGGGTAAAGAACTTGTTGACAAACTCATGCTTGCGGTTGAAAAACTTCCGAACGTTACTATCAGCGACGAAACAATAGTCACTAACATTTCACGAATAAAAGACGGCTTTAAAATTGAAATAATGAACAACGGCGAATTCAAAACCGTTTATTCAAGTTTCTGTCTTATTGCATCGGGCGGAATAGGCAGAGTTTACAAATATACGACAAATCCGTCAGTCGCAACAGGTGACGGAATACGCTTTGCCTATGAAATGGGTGCTTCAATAAAAAATCTCAGTTACGTTCAGTTCCATCCGACGGCATTTAACGGCCCCGACAGAGAGCAATTTTTAATAAGCGAAGCAGTCAGGGGCGAAGGTGCTTATCTTCTTAACTCAAACAAAGAGCGTTTTATGGACAGGTACGACGAACGTTTTGAACTTGCACCGAGAGATGTTGTTTCACGCTCGATTATTATGGAATCAAGGCGGCTCGGAAGCAGTAATTTTTACCTTGACATTCGCTACAAAGGCGAAGAATATCTTAAAAACCGCTTCCCCGGCATTTACAGCGGCTGTCTTAAATACGGCGTTGACATTTCAAAGGACCTTATTCCGATTTTCCCATGTCAGCATTACTTAATGGGCGGAATTGAAGTAGATCTCAATTCACGAACAACACTTCCGAGGCTTTATGCCGCAGGCGAATGTTCCTGCACGGGCGTTCACGGCAAAAACAGGCTTGCAAGCAATTCACTTCTTGAAGCGCTTGTTTTCGGAAGAAAAGCGGCGGAGGACATTACACGCTGTATGAAAGCGGGGTATTCTTCCGTAAAACCGCAGGATGACGCACCCGCCTGCAACTCGGGAGCGCCGCTTCCCAAAGGCACAAGAACGGAAATTCGTGAAATAATGCAAAAGGCGTATTTCGTAATTCCCGACGAGGGCGCAATTCACGAGGGATTAAAACGAATAGAAGCAATACTTAAAAGACTTAAAAACGGTAAATTCGCCGTTACCGCCGATTACTGCGAAGCGGTTTCGCTCGCAACGGTTGCATACATCATTCTCAAGGAGGCAGACAGATGATTTTACCTCAGTTTTATGTTGACGACCTTATTAAAAACGCAATTTCGGAAGATATAAACTACATTGACGTTGCAACAGATTATCTGCTTGACGAAAATGAAACGAGCGAAGCGTATTTTGTTTCAAAAGCAGACGGAATTGTTTGCGGCATTGACGTTTCAATGCGTGTTTTTGAACTTCTTGATGACAGTTTTAAATGCACGCTTTATAAAAAAGACGGCGACAAAGTAAAAAAGGGTGACGTTATTGCCGAATTTTCGGGCAAAACAGTCAGACTTTTAAAAGGTGAAAGAACTTCTCTTAACTTAATTCAGCACATGAGCGGCATTGCAACGCTTACAAATATTTGCGTAAAAGAAATTGAAGGCACAAATTCAAGTATAGCAGACACAAGAAAAACACTTCCCGGTCTTCGTGCTTTGCAGAAATATGCCGTAACGTGCGGCGGCGGCAAAAATCACCGTTTCAACCTTTCGGACTGCGCCATGCTTAAAGACAATCACATTGATGCAAAAGGCGGAATTACTCCGGCGGTTAATGCACTTCGTGAAAAAATCGGTCACACGGTAAAAATCGAAGTTGAAACAAGAACGCTTGACGAAGTAAAAGAAGCACTCTCTGCCGGTGCGGACATTATAATGCTTGACAATATGGACAACGAAACAATGGCGAAAGCAGTTGAAATTGTTGACAATAAAGCACTTCTTGAAGCGTCGGGAAACCTTACTCCCGAAAGGCTTAAAAGCGTCGCCGAACTCGGTGTGGATATTCTTTCAATAGGCGCTCTTACACACTCTGTCAGCGCATTTGATATTTCAATGAAAATGAAAAAATAAAAGATAATCGAAACAAAAATCAAGACTTCGGGCAAACACAATCCCGAAGTCTTAATTTATTATGTTATTACATAAACGCTTTCATTGTTTTTATAATTTCTTTTACGTCAATAGGTTTGCTCAGATGTGCATTCATTCCGGCATCAACAGCCTCTTTTTTGTCTTCTTCAAAAGCGTTTGCCGTCATGGCGAAAATGGGCAGAGTTTTTGTCCATTCTTTATTCATTGCACGAATTGCACGAGTTGCATCATAGCCGTTCATAAACGGCATTTGAATGTCAATAAGAGCATATTTATAATAATAAGGCTCTGCTTTTTCAATAATATCGACAGCCTCCGTACCGTCGGTAGCCGTATCAATAATCATACCGAGTTCTTCAAGAACATCCTGTGCAATTTCACGGTTTAACGGGTTGTCGTCTACAAGAAGAACTCTGGCTCCGTCGAGAAATTCCGTTGATGTTTCTTCTTCAACTTCTTCAACCTCAATTTCTGACGGGTCGCACTTTTCAAAAGAGAACTGACATGATATTGTAGTACCTTTTCCCTTCTGACTTTCAACATTCAGCGTACCGTTCATTAAATCGGTCAGTTTCTTAACTATTGACATACCGAGGCCGGTGCCCTCGATTCCGCTTGCGGTAGCGGTTTGTTCTCTTTCAAATTCGTCAAAGAGATGTTTGACAAATTCTTCGGACATTCCCATGCCGGTATCTGCAACGGTGAATTTGTAAATAACATTGTTTTCGCCTTCACCGACCTGTTCTATTGTATATGTAATACTTCCGTCTAACGTATATTTGAAAGCGTTTGACAAAATGTTCATCAGCACCTGATTGAGATGAAGCATATCGTAACAAACAGCAGTAGATTTAATGTTAACTGTTTTAAACCGGAAGTCAAGCGTTTTGTTTGTACCGAGTTGTTTTACGATTGTAATAAGTTTCTCCTGATCTTTTATTAAGTCGCCGGGTTGATTTATTATTTCAACTTTTCCGGACTCGATTCGTGACATATCGAGTATTTCGTTTATTAAAGCAAGCAGATGTTCTGCCGAAACGGTTACTTTACCTAAACATTCATTAAGATACTCTTTATCATCCGCATTCTTTTTTGCAAGGTTTGTAAAACCGATTATGGCGTTCATCGGCGTTCTGATGTCGTGACTCATATTGAAAAGGAACCTTGTTTTTGCTTCATTGGCTTTCTGAGCAGATTCAAGCATCAACCTGTTCTTTTCCTCTTCGTAACGGTTTTTAAAATATTCCGCTCTCTGTTTTGTAACCGTTGTTGTGTAAATGAATATGCCCGACATCATAAATCCGAGCGAATACATCGGTGCATCGGGGAACTGAAGTTGCCCGAAACCGAAAAGAAGCGGAATAACGGAAAACATTATTATAGTTCTGCCGTTTTTGAATTTTGAAGTCTTTTTCGTTTTTTTGTTTGAAAAAACTCTTAAACCGTAGAAAATTAAAATAAAGTAATAAGACATCTGAATACAGAAGTTTACAGTACGCAAATAATCGGTATGGTAAACGCTGTTTTCGTCTATTGTGAAAAATTTGCCCGTAAACGGGTTTGTACCTATAATTACAAGTTGTGCTATAAGCAAAAGCGTTCTGATAACGTGAATCGGTTTGGCCGAAACGCCGGAGTCTGAAATATACGCTACCGTGTAACCCGCCCAGAAATATGCCGAAAGTGCGGCGAAAATGTGAAAGCCGTATGTAAAAATAACATAACCTGTTCTGCCTGTATTAACGACCGACGACATAAAAACGCCCCAGACACTGTCTTCAACAGCAAACAGTAAGAAGAATGTCAGCAAACGGGAAAAAGGTTTGTCGATTGTGTCTTTGTATTCCGTATCATTTACTTTTTGTATCAATACCAAATAAACTATTGCAGCAACTGCGGCGACTACCGAATACAGCAGTCCTATATCCATTTTCATCAGCATTCCCCTGATTTTCAAAATATAATATGCCTTTCCCACCAATAAGTCAGTTTAATGTTTTAAATGTAAAATGTCAATAGAAAATGTAAAATATGTGTATGTTTTTTTTAATTCCATTTGCTCTCTCCGTTGAAAAAACATTTTTTATATGGTATGATTTTATCATTAAAAAAAGATAAGGTCAACGGATATTGAGAAAGGGATTTTTATGAAAATTTTTATTTGCCTTGATGATGACAACGGAATGATGTTCAACAACCGCCGTCAAAGCCGTGACGGAAAAGTCGTTGAAGATGTTATAAAAACAGTTGGCGAGAACATACTTTTTACTGACGAATATTCAAAAAATCTGTTTAAAAATTTTGAAAACGTCACCGTTACAGACGAATTTCAGGATGACGGTTTTTTCTTTGTCGAAAACCGTGATATTGAAGAATTTTGCGAAAAAATATCGGTTTTGACCGTTTACAGGTGGAACAGAAAATATCCGAATGATTTTGCGCTTTCGTTCAATATTGAGGACAAAGGATTTAAACTTTTTGAAACTTCGGAATTTGAAGGCAATTCGCACGAAAAAATAACAAAAGAGGTATGGGTAAAATGAACCGCACTTTAAGAATATTTTCTTTAGTTTTGTCGCTTCTGCTTCTTCTCGGCATATTTACTTCGTGCGACAAACCGACAACTTTGCCGTATTACGCTCCCGAAGACACCGGCAAAAACGGCGAACTCACAACGGTTCGGGAAACTTCCGCAACAGGTGAATTTTCACTTTCGTCAATTCCCGAATACAGCGGCAAACCGTACGTTACAGTCAATAACAACACTCCGTTTTTTAAAGAAAATGAAATAACAAAAAAATCTTATGAATACTACGCTCCTCTTGATTCGCTCCTCAGGTGCGGTGTAACTGTTGCCTGCATAGGCAAAGATTTGATGCCGACTGAAAAAAGAGGCGAAATCGGCTCGGTAAAACCGACGGGGTGGTGCAACGAAAAATATGATTTTATTGACGGGCATTATTTATACAACATATGGAACATTTAGAAAGTGTTAAATATTTAGCTAATAATAGGTGAACACAATTGACTTAATTTTATTAATCAAGGAGATAGAATATGAATAATAAAACATTGAGAGTATGCTCACTATTATTGAGTTTGCTCTTACTTTTTTCTATATATGGTTGTGTTGGGGATTTTTCTGTAAATGTACAAGAACAACAGACAACAGAATCAATTACTAATACAACAGAATATTCAGGCGAGACCCCAATATATCATGATGATAATTTCAAACTCCATATGCTTGATGTTGGACAGGGACTTTCTTTGCTTATAGAAAGTAACGGACATTTTATGATTTATGACGGCGGAGGAAGAGAGGCATCATCTTTTGTGGTAAGTTATTTAAAAAAATATGGTGTTAAATCTTTGGATTATATGTTTGTTTCCCACTATGATGAAGACCATATAAATGGTTTGGTCGGTGTACTACACACTGTTAAGTGTAGTGAGGTTGTTTGTCCGGATTATACTACAGATTCAAATGTATACAATTCATTCGTTAATGCAATGGCTGATTCAAAAGCAATAATTAACCATCCTTTTATTGGAGATGAATTCAAGCTCGGAGATGCAAACATCCTGGTTGTTGGCCCTACAGACTATAATAATGACAACGATAATGACCAATCTGTATCTATTAAAATAACCTGCGGTAATTATTCATATCTTGTTTGCGGCGATGCAACAACGGAAAGTGAATCCGAAATGCTCGGTACAGGAATGAATCTTGATTGTGATGTGTATGTTGTAAGCCATCATGGAAGTTCGTCATCGAGCGGAATGTCGTTTTTGCGTACAATCACTCCGGAGTGTTCGCTGATTAGCAGCGGAAAGGATAATAAGTACGGTCACCCAACAGAGAAAACACTTTCATCTTTAGAAGAAGTAAATAGCGAAATATTCAGAACGGATGAAGAAGGAACAATAATTATAGAATCTGATGGCGATGACCTTGTAATAAGTGCGAATGACATTTTACTTTATTATAAAGAGAATCCTAATGATAGTGTAACAAGGGCATCGATTAACGCAAAAAATGAAAATAAAACAGAGACTGAGGTTTCTAATGAATCTCAGCAACAATACATCCTTAATACAAATTCCAAAAAATTTCATTACCCTGATTGTCCATCAGTTGGAAAAATGAGTGAAAAAAATAAAAGGTCCGTAATTTCTTCACGAGATGAATTGCTTAATCAAGGATACGAGCCGTGCAATTACTGTAACAGTTAATATAAGAGGCTATGACGAAATGAAAAGTTTCATCATAGCCTCGTTTTTTATTTGTGATTATGAAATTGTAATTTTTACCCGCTCTATTAATTCTATTTGATAATTCAGAGTATCATGAATCCGCTCCGCTGGCACACCCTTTTCGAGTAAAGTTTTTATAAAATCTTCTTTGTTATGCATAGAAACCTCCTCGGAAACTTTCTTAGTTACTTCTTTAATGCCTTTTTCAGTACCTTCTTTGATGGTTCCTTCGGAATCTTCTACCAAAGTCTTCCATAATTTTACTCATAACATTATAAACTTTCATAAATTAAATTGTAAGAACATTTTTCCTCCGCCATATTATTATCTCCTACAGGGTTTGTTGTTATTTGCTAAATAAAACGGAGTTACCTCATAGGCAACTCCAAAATAAGCAGTATATCCTTACCGTTATTTATAAGACATATATCTTGCACTATTTACTTTAATGTCATATAATTATGATTGTTACTTATATGCGAAAAAATAGAAAGGAGAACTTTGTTTATGAGTGAAACCGAATCAAAAAAGTACTATGAAAACATGACTAACGAAATCTATAAGGCTATTCACAAAAATATTGAAGAGAAACTTACAGATGAACTGATTGACGAGGTCGTTAAAGAAGCTACCAAACGGTTTGCTGATGACCTATCAAAGAAGCTTAGCAAGGAATTCACGGAACGAATCAAAAAAGATGTCACAGAGAACGTAACCCGAGAAATTAAGGAAAAGGAAATAATAGCTTTGCTTGATGCTGGAGTTTCAACCGAGCTGATTTGCGATATTCTCGAATGTCCGGCAGAACTGGTCAATGAAGTTCGGAACGCTCCGCCCACTTCGTTCGAGTGGATAGAATAAGTGATGAATATTAAAACAACGAGGACTTAATGTGATGAGTCCTCGTTGTTTTGCTCTTTTATCCACTATATTAGAGGGCGTGTCATATTTTTATCTCGCTGATTTAACAAAGAATTATTTAGTGTATTTTTTCCATCTCCATTATATTGTAATTACCCAAATTTATTCATAGTAGTTTTTTATTCTCTCAAAACATTTATATAGCTCTTGCGGATTTCATATTATATTTATAAGTGTGATATCAGGAGTAAAGATATTTAGATTTTATAACCCCTAAAGCGTCTTTAAAATGGTATTTCTATAACCAGTATATAAAAAATTAAGTTATATTTATGTAACTTGCATGATAAAAAATAATAAAACGGTTGAAAAAAGAAAAAAATAATGTTAGAATAGGCGGTGCAAAATATGAAAGGGCTATCAGAAATGGAAAAACAATTAATTGAGCAAAAATCGCAAGAAATAATCAATAAATATAATTCTGATTCATCTAATGTTGACATTGTAAAAATTGCAAAACAAATGGGATTTGTTGTTGGTGATGCAGTACTGTCGGAAGATTATGACGGTTTTATTCTTGTTAATAATAGTATTAAAAACCTGCGTTCGCAAAAAGGTGTTAAGTTAATAGGTGTTAATCCAAGACTAACTCCCGAGGAGAAGAATTTTGTAATTGCTCACGAACTTGGCCATTACATTTTAGATAATGGTGAAAATGAAAGTATTTTTGCTCATAGAGAACATAAAAAGGGAAAAGATGATAAAGAAAACGATATTGATTATTTTGCTGCAAATGTTTTGATGCCTAAAGAACTCTTCGAAAAAAGATATAGAGCACTTAAGCCTCTATACAATGGTAATAATGACGGTTTAGTAGAGGATTTAGCCCGTTACTTTATGGTTGAATGTGACTGTGTAAAACGTAGGGTTGGTGAAGTAATTGGATAAATCTGCTAATACAGACAAATATGAGTCTATATATCAAGACCTTTGTGATACACCAATTTTATCTTCATATGAAAATAAAATTCAATTATCAAATAAAGACCCTTTTCAAACACAAGAACAAGAATTAAGAGACCAATCTATTACAATATTATTAAGGGAATATGTTTGCTTTTTTAAAGACAGAAAAGAAGAAAACAAACAAGGTCGCAAGGAAATAAAATATTTTTGTTTTTTATCTGTGATTCTTTTGCTCGTTATAATCTTTAGTATTGTATCTCTGACTATTATACATAATGTTAAAGATATTTCGGTAGTGGCCGTTATCATTTCTTCCATTATAGGACTGTTTGGTTCCATATTTGGACTTATTAAATATGTCGCTATGTATTCATTCCCTGTAGAAGATGAGAAATATGTAACAGATATCGTTAAAGCGATTCAAGAAAATGATTTTAAGCATAAACACGAAAACTTCAAAATCTCCCAAGCATTAAAAAAGGATAATCAAGATTAAATTTCTAAATTCTGATGAACTGTCTGTTAAAGCAGACGGTTCATCTTTTTGATATACCTATCATATCAGAAAAAGACTGTGTTATTATAAAAATAATACTATTTGTTTTTCAACAATCAATAAATATATAGCATTGCTATAATAAAAACCAATTTTCATGCGATTATAGGATGATAAAAAATATTATTTTACTATTGACATAATGTGAGTTATTGTATAAAATGAAATTGTATATAAAATTATTTAATTTTATATAAAATTGTTTTACAAGAATACTTTAACATCACGCCGTGTTTAAGGAAGTGACAGTGTGTCAAGAGCGAAAAAGGATGGAGAAGCTATAAGTTTTTACATGAGTAAAGATGTTGCAAATCTTCTTCGCCAATATGCAGATGAAAAAGGTCAGACCCTTACAACAGCAGTAGAGAGATTGATATTAAAACAAATCGAAGTTGAAAGAATGTCTGAGAAACCAGAAAAACAAAAAGAATTGTATTAAAAATACTCAACAATTAAATATATACCGCCAAATAGGACGTGCAATTAACAATCAACAAACGCCTAAATGCGGATGCTTATGATAATCAATGATTATTATCTGACTAACTTTGATGACGATTCTCTATGCATCTAATTCATCGTACGCAGCATTCCGTATTTGTGCGTTTGTTTTATTTGTTGTTGTATTGTTTTATGGAGGAATATATGATAAAGGTTTCAGAGGTACGATGCTACGACGGTATAAGATATCATGTAACATTCGCAAACAATAAAAAAATAGAAACATCCAATACAATAAACTATCGTACTGCTATCGTAGACAAAGATAATAAAAAATACTACATTTTATATTCATCAAAAATGGTTCCAATAAGTCCTGTCTTTGATTATATCAATTATAATATCGCAGATGCTTCCGATAATACAAAAGAAAAAACATTGTCAGCATTGCGATTTCTATATTCATTTTCAGAAATGATAGGCAAAGGAATAGACAAGTTTGTGCCAATGGATGTAATCGATTTAAGACGCTTTTTATTAGGATATAACTATACTGGAACATCAATTTGTTTTGAGAATTTAACGGAGCGTTCCAACAAAACAATTAATGGCTATTTCAGTATTTACAGAAGCTATTTGAATTTTCTCAATGTAAAAGATTCTCCTTTTTTCAATAGCAAAAAGTCTTATCGTGTAATCGATTCGATAAGAAAAGAAACAGTTAAGTATGATTATAACGTTAATATGTCTGCAGCATCCATTGAAGTGCCGGATTATGTATCAGTTAAAGATTTCAAAAAGATGTTAGATGATGTAAGAAAAAGACATCAAATTCGTGACGAATGTATTATTCGGTTAATGTATGAAAGCGGGTTGAGAATAGGTGAGGTCTTGGGGTTAACTAACGAAGACGTAGTAATACAAAACTATACCCCTATCGTATTAATACGCAACAGGATTACCGATAAACCATATCAAAAAGCAAAGACCTGCATGGAAATAAAAAGACAATCCGACTACAAAAAGGCGATGAAGTATATTGATTCAGGATATCAAATTGTGACAATATCCCAAGAACTATATGAACTTATCGGTAAGTATATAGATGAAGAACATTCAAAGCAAAGAATCGAACACAAGCAAAACTATCAAAGTACAGCTATTACGGATTCAATAGATTCAGATGACGAAAATTTTTATATTTTTCTTAATGGCCTTGGCAAACCATTATCTCAACGCATATGGAATATACAAATGCGTGAAATATTTAATAACATCGGTTTAGTTGTCGACAAAGGAAAGAAAGAACATAATCTCAATCATAGATTGAGACATGGCTTTGCGATGTTTAATGTGAAATATATGAAGAAACAACCATTGGAATTAAAACTACTATTACGCCATAAATCGCTTGCATCGGTTTCATGTTATTATAAACCAACAAGAGAGGACCAGATTCAATTAAAAGGTGATTTCATAAAAAGTTTATACGACGTGATTCTGGAGCTGAAAGGGGAAGAGTAGATGCCGAGAAAAGGTGCCGTAATAAAACTTGATTATAAAGATTTTAAGGATGAACAAATCGCTTCTGTCGTTGAAGAAATTCTTGTGAGTTCAGACAAGGTAATTAGAACCAGGGGCGTGAGTGCGAACAATCAAGCTAAAAAAATAATAATTAATGTTTGTAAAAATGCTTTAAGCGAGCTTTCAGTAAATGATTTTACAAGTGAAAATATTGCCAATCTTTTTAAAAACAAAACAACTAAAGAATGTCTTTACATACAAAGAGTACTTATCTCTTTACTGAAAAAGAAAATTATACCCGATGAAAATCTTTATAAAATATTACCGTTTAAAAAAAGACTTTTAAAAATTTTCTACCAAAGCGATATTCCTATTATTTTATCAGCTCCGTATTATGATTTTCTGGTAATAAATGATGTTTGTTTATTTGAAAATTTGTTCTTTTTTCAACCAGAATTAAAGGGAATTACACCGGGGTGGTTGAAAAATATTCTAATCGATTACGCTGAATACTTGCGTGTGAATCAGCAGGGGACTCCGAAAAGCAACTATGCTTTGCTGACAAAAATGCAACGAATAATAACCGATTTATTCACTGAAATAAAAGATATTAACGATATCAACAGAGATTGGCTTTTCAAATCTTTGACAGATTTCTCGTATATAAGTGGCGGAATGAAAATAGTTAATGACTTGTTGATAAAAATATCCGAAAAACAAAAAATAAAAGATAAATGGATATTAAAAATCCTTGCAGAACAACCTTATGTAACTGGTAATTATCAAGTATCTGAGTACCTTAAAATATTAGCTTGCGAAAACCCTGACTGTTTTTCCGTGAAAGAAAGTAAAAACAACGGATTTTCGGGTCTCTATATTGATGCTCCATACAATTCGGATTTATTTGTTACGCTAACTGAATATTTTGATTGTTCTGTATATCAATGCAAAGAATTCACCGATATAATGGGTAACTTTTATAAATCTTTGAATGATGATTCTATTTATTCGGCAGACGATATATCTTACAAATCTTTAGAGAGTTGTTCAAAATTCTTTTTATCTCGTAAAGGCAACCGCAATTCATATAGTACAATACTTGCAAATATTTTTTCGTTTTTTTACTTTGAGAAAAGATATAATATTTTCTCCCGCGATAAAATTAATCCCGAAATAATAACAAAACCCGGCATTATTAAATATATTGTTGATGGATATTGTGCTATAAAATACAATCCCTTTGAAGATGTGCCGATTTACGATAAATGGATTCTGATATTTGACCTCAATATTGAATCGCAAACAGTAATCAAGCCTGCAAATATTGAATTATTTGATTTTACAAAAATAAAGAATAAAACACTAAAAAATGCCTGTAAATTCTATATCTGGAAGGCTAACAGTACTATTAGCACAAAGGCCGTGAGATTTTCACAATATATCGAATTTTTAAATTATATAAATGATTTGCAAACAGGCGGAGAGATATCTATATATTATTCTTCGAACCAATCAACCGATAATGTGATTACCGCAACAGAAATAATGTCATATGATTTTTGGGTAAAAACACAGCATAAAACCGAATATTCTGCTAATCAAGTAAAAAGTAATGTATTCGCATTCTTGCATTTTTTAGATGAAAATAAAGTGTTAAATGTTGATGAATGGGCATGGCAGTTTATTAAAGTGCAAAATCCCAAAAGTGGTAACCCAAAATCAATTCCGGACAATGAATTGCAATTACTCAGCAAAATACTCAAAGAACGCGGTGAAAACAATATACGAGACAAAATCATATATTATATTTTTTGGATGTTAATTAATACTGAATTCAGACTTACAACCGTCCTTAATTTGAAAAGAGATTGCATACAAGAAGAAATAAAATCCGGACAATATTCGATAAAAACAAAAGTTAAAACAAGTAAAAACGAATATGTTACCATACCAATATCAATTGAGGTAAAAAAACATGTTGACGAGATGATAAAAATAACCGAGCCCTTAAGCCAATCTCTTCGAGGAACCTTAAAGGGAAATTTTTTGTGTCTAATTCCCTGTAAAGGAACTAAAAAAGCCCATGTTCTTTCTAATGAAATATTCAGAAAGCACATTGAATCAGCTTGCAAAGAGGCAAACATTTCTAAATATTCTGCAGCAAACATAAGAGACACCCATATGACAAAAGCCGAGCAATACAAAATACGAAAACATCTTACTGATGCAGAACAAAACACGTTAACAGGACACCGTTCTTCTTATACAACAGATAAATTTTATGTTGACATGCCTATTGATGATTTGCTATCCGCTACATATGGAGTGATTATAGGAAATGTTGATATTGCGGGTAATATTGTTTCCGAAGCCTCTCCGGTAGTATCAGTAAAAAACGAAGTGTCTAATAATTGTGGATACTGTTCCGCCCATAGTTGTAATGAGTTTTCATATTTGGACTGTCTTATGTGTAAAAACTTTGTCACAACACCGTCCAGAATTGTTTTCTTTGAGGACCAAATAAAAATAATTGACGAAAAAATATTAAAAACATCCATTCCCCATGATAAGGAAGACCTTGTAAACATTAAACGATTACTGGTTTCATACAAAGAAAAAATCATTCAATTTAAGGAGACTAATTGATATGGGTATCGAAAATGCTAAATATATACATGAGTTGGATTTAGAATACACTCCTTCATTTCAAGGAAATATTTTCAACCAAGATAACGGATTATTAGCTACGATAAAAAAGTCCAATATTCTACCCTTTAAAGAGAAAAAAATATATTATTCGGATGATGTTTGGTATTTGGGTGAATCAAATTATGCAAATACATCATTGCTTTTTACGAAGTGTCCCGACGTTTTTCGAGATGTCCTGAAAGATTATACCATTATCACGTTTATTCAAACAGATATCAGATTAATAACATTAAAAAATCATGTCAGTGTGTTGTCACGCTTTTTTACTTTTCTATATGAAGACAATATAATTGATATTCAAACTATGTCTATAAGTGATGTAAAAATTATTTTAAATAAATGGGAATATTCTGATTCGTTGTGTATGAACTTCATTTATTGTTTTAAAAATTTTCTATCATTTTACAATACATTTATTCGTAAATATTTCGGTGATGAGTGGTTTGCGTTTTTGAACGAACAAAATTATGTTAAAAATTCCCAAAAGACCCCCAATATTCCTGACGAGTATTTTAATAAATTAATATTAAAAACTATGAACATCGCTCGTGATAAAACCGCAGATACTTTAAATCGAGGGATTGCTTGCATGATACTGATTTTATCACAGACAGGAATAAGGGTGGGAGAATTGGTTGAATTGAAAATAAATTCGCTTAAAGAAAAAGAAATAAGTAGTGGTCAAACAACAAGCTTTTTAATTTATGAAACCACAAAAAGAACTCATGGTAATAGTTCTCCTGAAAAAGTAATTACATACGCAAATGAAATTGTTGTGTTCGCATACAAAACACTTGTAGAATTGTATGATGAATTGAGAAAACAGCACAAGTCAGAGTATTTGTTCCCTGAGGTCGCCTCGGTTTTTAACAAGGTGGATGTAGGCCGTTTTTATTGTTTGCTTGATGATTTCTTTTACTCGTTAAATAGTGATGATTTCCGTACGGTTTATTACACCAAAATTGAGAACCCGCCGCAACCTCTTCACAAGAAAGGTAGGGGAAAAGATGTAATATATATATCTCGTCCTAATTGTCATCAGTTCAGGGTTCATGCGTGTACGGAATTATATAATAAGGGTGTTCCGATAGAATATATCCAACGATATATGTCTCATTTGACTTCGGAAACCACATCAGCATATATTAGACCACAAAACACCCCACAAGAAGATATGGCCGCGTCAATAGAAATTCTCAAAGGCATTGTTAATGGTGACCTAACACCTATCGGAACTGATAAAAAACGATTGATAAACGGAATTCAGCAATTTATTAATGACAACCATTTCAACATTGAAAAAGATATGGACGCCATAGTAAATAAGCTTAGTGAAAAAATACCAATAAGAATTAAGGCCGGTGGTGCTTGTATTAAATCTTCTCTTTTCCGCGAATGTTCTGTCGATGCCAAAACGAATGAATTTTACTGTGCGTACGGGGTTTGTCCTAACTTATTCACATTTTATTATACCATTGATGTGACATATGAAAAGTGTAAAACACTACAAGATGCAATAATAATAAATGAGAATCGTGGCTGTGAAAAGCAAGTTCAGAAAAATAAAAACATGCTAAAAACCATAGCTCAAAAACAATTATTACCCGAATTAGAAGAATTGAAACGACTTCTGGATGAAAAAGGAAGAGACTGGATTTTAGAAAAACATCCGGAATTATTTTATATTCTAAATAATTATTCTACCATCATTAAGGAGGCAAGCGAATGGATATCGAATTATGCGTAATCGAAACAGTTGAGGCTTTAGATGAAAATTATGAATTACTTCCGGAAAATGTGAAAAAACAATTAAAATCAATAGAAGAAATAATCTCAGGCAAGGAAAGTCTTCTTGGTCAATGTAAGGATAATCTCAAACAATCAGATTTTTCAATTAAATCGATTTCAAAAGAATTAGGCTGTTCGCGTACAACATTATACAATACACCGTTATTCAAAAAATATATCGAATACCGCAGCGAAGTACTGGAAAATAATAACCCGATTCAACAAGTGAAGATATCGCAGAATAAAATAAAAGAGTTAAATGATGTCATAAAACAGATGGAATTGCGTGATGTCGAAATTGAAAACCTAAAGCACGAGATTAAAATACTTAATAACAAACTTAAAGAAGCGACCGAAGTTAATGAAAATTTGAGAATATCCGTCAATGAATATAAAGCACAACTCAGTAAAGATTCTGAAAAATCTCATAAAAATACATGCTTATTTTATCCAAAAAATAAGTGAACACTTTTTAAAAATACATACTTAATTTGTACGCTTTTATTTTTAAATTAAGTTCATTTCGCCCAAAAACAATAAAAGTTAAATAATGTCAGTATTTATGCAGTTTCGCAGCGTTTGGACACTTTTAAAATGTTCCATAATACAACCGCTGTCACCTTATAGGCTACCAACTTTCGGGCGAAAACGCAAACGAAAAAAATCTTATTACCGGCACAAGATATATGAACGTTGACGGTATGCTTCCTTTTGAAAATATGGTTGCCGATTATGTAAAAGAAACGGATAATCACGTTATGTACCGTGTAACACCCGTGTTTGACGGGTACAATCTTCTTGCTTCGGGCGTTCTTATGGAAGCGTATTCGGTTGAAGATGACGGTGACGGCGTTCTTTTCTGCGTTTTTTGCTACAACGTTCAACCGGGTGTAAAAATAGATTATAAAACCGGTGAAAATGCAATTGACGGTAATTCATTAACCACCGCAAATGACAGTTCATCTTATAAAAACAGCTCATATATTCTTAACACAAAATCAAAAAAAATACATAAACCGACTTGTTCTTCCGTAAATACAATAAATGAAGAAAACAAAGAAGAGTACAAAGGAAACATAGGCAATTTGCTCAATAAAGGTTACTCAAAATGCGGAAGTTGTTTTAAGTGAGGTCAGTTGCCGGTTGCTAGTTGCCGGTTGTTAGTTGCTAGTTGTTAGTTGCTGGTGGCAGATATTAAAAAAAGAATAACAAAACGATAATATAAGGGGCTGTGATTTTTTCACAGTCCCCTGTTATTTTATTTCCTGCTCAAGATTTCTGAATGTATCTGTGTCAAAAAATTCAGTTATTGAAATATCCAATCCGTCGCATATTTTCTTAATGGTTGTGATGCTTGGATTTTTGCTTTGATTATAAATGATTGACTTAACTGTTGTATAAGGGATTCCGGAGATAGTCGCAAGTCTGCAAAAGTTAATGTTACGTTCATTACACAGTTCTTCTATACGCATTTTAGTTGCTTCAACTATTGTCATCCATATCACTCCTGACAAAATTATGATACTGATTTTGCAGGAATGATATAGACTACAAATTATACGAATTACGATATATAGTCTTTTTTGACTTTTGCTGCAATCAACGCAATAAACAATTCAGGATCAATATTATATCCCGCCATCTCTAAAGCCTTGCGAATTTCTGTTTCAACTTCTTCAGAAGTAGTGTTATTCTCCTTTGCTATTTGATTTAATATTTTTTGATAACTCATAATTTTGCCTCCTTTCAACAACATAGTATAATATATAGTCTATCAAAATTTGTCGAAAGGTGCGATTAAAAAAATAAATTTGTTGTGATAATCAGTATTGTAGGTTTTTCGTTGATCGTGAGCATAAAAAGAAATAACCGCCCCTCCGTCCAAAGAGTGCGGTTAAATCTTATCACATTTCTAATGGCGTAACCGTCTATCGGTTGCCTTTTTGTTATTATCATAGCATATCTTTTTCGTTTGTCAGTCTGCCAACCTGCAACTAACAACTAACAACTGGCAACTGGCAACTAGCAACTAACAACTAACAACTAACAACTAGCAACCGGCAACTAACAACTGGCAACCGGCAACTAACAACTGGCAACTAACAACCGGCAACTGACAACTGCCAACCGGCAACTGGCAACTAAAATCACTTAATCATAGTTCCCGTCGGTACGCAATCAGCGACAAATACTACCTGACAGCCGCAAGCGCCGTTTGTTGCGGCAAGAAGCATTCCGTTGCTTTCAACACCCGAAAATCTTGCAGGTTCAAGGTTTGCAATAACAATAATCTTTTTACCGACAAGTTGTTCGCAGGTGTATTCGCTTTTGATTGATGAAACAATTACACGGTTTTCGCCGCTTCCGTCATCGAGAGTAAGTTTAAGACAACTGTGCGATTTTCTTATTTCCTGCGCTTTTACTATTTCGCATACACGAAGGTCAAGTTTTGCAAAATCGTCAATCGAAACTTTTTCTTCTTTGAAAGGCGTGAAAGCGTCTGCTTCGCCGTAAACGTGTTTGTCCTCATTTTCCTGCTTTTCTTCCTCAACGGGTGCTTTCGCTTCCTCTTCTGTTTTGTCGTAAGAGAAATCAAGAAGACCGACATATTTCTGCGGGTCAATAGCATAAAGGAAGAGGTAAAGACGTGGACCTTTTTCTTTGTCAATAAGAAGTTTGTAAATGTTTTTGAAGAATGTTCCCTGAAGTGCTTTAAGCGCTTTTTCGTCAAGTTCTTCGCCGCTTACTTCTTTCGGAATTGCGTAAAGTTTTTTGTTGAGTTCGTCAAGAGTGTAGCCGCCTTTTGAAATGTATTCAAAAAGTGCTTTTACTTCTGCTTTCTGCGGCTCTGTGAGTGTTTCGTAAACATCCCAGTTACGAAGAGTACGAAGTCTGTTTACCTGGTCGGGAGCGCAGTTTTCAAGCCAGTATTTCGCTCTTTCAAGTCTGTCGGAGAACTGTTCATATTTATACGGTGTACCTATTTTTTCAAAAACGGTTTCAAGCATAGGTATGTTGAAGTCAACAACCGAACCCATCTGAACAAGAAGGCTCATGGGAACGGTGTCAAGTTCTCTGTCGCCTACCGTTGTGTTATACATTATTTCAAGTTGTGCGTTTGACGCCGTACCGTCTTTTATTGCGTTATACATTTTGTCAAACTCAAAATACTGACGGAGAATACCGTCATCAAAACAGAAATCAAACGCCTTTAACGGCTCTGTTTTTGAATAAAGCCACAAAATAACTTCGGGCTCATATATTTTAAGAAGCGTTTCGGGAGTAAGGTTAAGTCCCGATGAACCGGACATTTTGCCCGTTGTGCCTTTTATGCCTATAAATTCATATCCCTGGAATATCGGCGGCTCATAGTTGAATATTTTTCTTGCAATATCTTTACTTGTGTCATAACTGCCGTGAGGTGAAGCGTGGTCTTTTCCGCCCGGCTCAAAGTCAACGCCCTCATACATCCAGCGCATGGGCCAGTCAATTTTCCACGCAAGTTTGCAGTTGAAATCTTTTGTAAAATCAAAAGTTCCTTTATGACCGCATGCACATTCGTATTCGGCAACTGTGCAGTCATCGGAAAGTGATGTGATTTTTGTAGTATCTCTGCCGCATTCGGGACAGTAAATGCTTACGGGGTAATAATTCTCTCTTTCGCCGTCCTGCGCTTTCTGTGTGCGGTGGCTGTCGAGAATATCAAATATTTCGCCCCTCTTTTTAAGAGCAAGAAGAATGTATTCCGTATATTTGCCACTTCTGTACATATCTGCCTGATAGCGGTAATCCATATCAATACCGAATTTTACAATGGAGTCCATAAACTCTTTTTCAAAATATTCGGCATAGGTTTTTGCGTCTGACTCCTTAAAAGGATTCCTTACATCAACGTACGGACAGCCGATATATTTTTCCATATCATCATCAACTGCGGCAACGTTTACGGGAACTTTTCTCATTCTGTCGAACTCGTCCCACGAGAAAAGAAGTTTTGCTTTTTTACCTTTTTTTCTGAGTGCGCGTACAACAAAGTAACTTGTCGCTATATCACGGAAATTGCCTATGTGTATTGAGCCTGACGGACTAATACCGGCAGCACAGACGTATTCTTCCTTATCGGGATTTCTTCTGATTATTCTTTCCGCTATTTCTTCTGACCAATGCATAACATCACTCTTTCGGTTTTCTTTTTATACAAATAAGTATTTTACAATATTATACATTTTATGTCAAGGTGAAAAACACATGATGACTGTCAGGTATAAAAACCGGCTGTGACGAAGTAAAAGCCCGCCACAACCGGTTTTTTAAAATTTTATTATCTCTGCTTTTTTTAATCTTAATTATTTACCAAATCTGTGTACTGATAAGCACGGACATAGTCAACAATAAACTCTGCCGGAAGTTCGTCTTTATTGTTGTCTGTAATAACGCCCGACCAGCCGTAATAGGGTTCACCGTCAACGCCGTCAACCTCGCAGGAAAGAATCATAAATTCGGGAGCCTTTGAAACTCCGCCGTAATCGCTTCTTCCGACTTCAACGCCGTTTACATAGAAAATATATTCATCCTCATTCCATTCAAGTCCGTAAGTGTTATACTCGGTATAAGGATTTACCGCCTTTGAAATCGCAACATTTGTATATTTTGTCTGCAAACCGTACCCGCAGTAATGAAGATTTGATGTAACCATATTGTTATCCTGTCCGGTCAATTTTCTGTAATAAAACGGCGACTCAAAAACATCAATCTCGGTGCCTTCCGTGCCGGGTGTTCCGTCTACGGAAACCGCTTCATTTGTAAGCCAGAACGCAGACCACATACCCTGTGCCGCCGGAAGAATACAACGGCATTCATAATACCCGTATGTCTGGGTGTATTTATTTCGTGTATCAACACGGTCTGAATAATACCCTGCACCGTATTTGCCGTCTTCTTTATAATTTGTTTTAATTACAAGATTTCCGTCACGAAGAAAAGTCTGGTCCTTATCCCAATACCCGCCTTTTCTTACGCCGTTACTGCAATTCCATACACTTGAATCGAGCGTTTCACCGTCAAATTCATCTTCAAAAACAAGCGTAAACTTGGACATATCAACCTGTCTTGAAAATACAGGCTGCCACGGAAAACGCACAATCATAAGAAGTCTGTTAACAATATCAATAATTACATTTGTAAGTTTATCAAATGCGTTTTGAAATCCCGCCGGAACTTCGATTGTTGTGTTGTTTGCCGTCGCCTTAACCGAAAAAACCGGATTTGCCGCACCGAACAGTAAAGTCAGACACAACACAAGCGACAGTACAACGGTAAGTTTTTTCTTCATAGTTTTAACAACCCTTTCGCTGTGCCGTAAAAATATAATATTTTTCACCGACACACAAAATACATAATCACAAGGCGAAAACCATCACCTGTATTATAAGTACATTATACCGACGTGTAAATTTTTGTCAACATAAAAAAGAATTTTATTTGTTATTAAAAGCAGGCGTTGACAAATATCTTTCGCCCGTATCGGGTAAAAGCGCAACTATTGTTTTGCCTTTGTTTTCGGGAAGTTTTGCGATTTGCTCTGCGACATATACAGCCGCACCCGAAGTAATGCCGACAAGTATTCCCTCTTTTCGTGCAAGGTCTCTTACTGTTTTGTATGCACTTTCGTCATCAACCGTCACAACTTCATCAATTAAAGACATATCAAGTATTTCGGGTTTAAAACCTGCGCCTATGCCCTGAAGACCGTGAGCACCCGAAGTTCCCTTTGTTAAAAACGGAGAGCCGGAAGGCTCAAAGCCGACTGTTTTTATTTCGGGATTTTTTTCTTTCAGATATTTTGCCGTTCCCGTTATTGTGCCGCCCGTACCTATACCGGCAACGAAAATGTCAACGGTGCCGTCTGTGTCACGCCATATTTCCGGACCTGTTGTAAGGTAATGCGCCTGCGGATTTGACGGATTGTCAAACTGCCCCGGAAGAAAACTGCCGGGCGTGTTTTCGTGAATTTCTTTTGCTTTTTCTATTGCGCCCGCCATACCTTTTTTGCCGTCTGTAAGAACTATTTCGGCACCGTACGCCTTTAAAAGATTCTGCCTTTCAACGCTCATTGTTTCGGGCATGGTGAGTACGACTTTATACCCTTTTGAAGATGCCACCGCCGCAAGACCTATACCCGTATTTCCGCTTGTCGGCTCAATTATTACCGCACCTTTTTTGAGTTTACCCTCTGCTTCGGCATTTTTTATCATATTAACCGCAACTCTGTCTTTGGCACTTCCGGCAGGATTGAAACATTCAAGTTTTGCGAGTATAAGCGCATCTGTTTTTATTTCATTTTCAATATTTGAAAGTTCGTAAAGCGGAGTGTTTCCCGTAAGTTCCGAAAAATTTTTCTTAATGTTCATAATTATAAAAACTCTGACGCCGTATAATACAGCGTATGTCCGTTCCTCTCTTTATAAATATCTTTATTATTATACTACTTTCGTTTTTTATCTGCAACTTCAGATGTTTATTTTTTTATTGAAAATCGGATATAAAAGTGGTATTATAAATATATAATTTTTACGGAGGTGCGGTATGCAGTTACAGGAATCAGGCGAAATGTATCTTGAAACAATTTATATTCTGTCAACAAAAAGCGACTGTGTCCGTTCTCTTGACGTTGCCGAATATATGAATTTTTCAAAACCGAGCGTAAGCCGTGCTGTCAGCCTTTTAAAACAGGGCGAATATATTACCGTTGATAAAGACGGGTTTTTGCATCTTACCGAAATCGGTAAAAAAACCGCCGTTAAAATATATGAACGCCACACAATGCTCACCGAATTTCTTATTAAACTCGGCGTAAGTGCTTCCGTTGCAACGGAAGATGCCTGCAAAATCGAGCACGATATAAGTGACGAATCTTTTGAAGCTATAAAAAAGCACGCACAAAACATTTAATAAAAAAATTAAACTTCGGAGTTTTTTCCGAAGTTTTTTGTTTTATACTTTTGTGTGTTTACATTTTTTTATTATGTGATAAAATATAATAAATGAGTAACAGAAGGTGTTTTTATGACTGCTGAACTTGAAAAAAGAAAAGTACCCGATATTTTTACGTTTTTTGACGGTAAAAAAGTTGAAACTTCCGAAGACTGGGAAAAGAGAAAGGCGGAACTGCGCTCATATTTTCAGGAGGAAATGTACGGCGTTCTTCCCGAGAAACCGCTGTCAGTCACTTCCGAAATATATTATTCGGAAGACAATTACTGTGCAGGTAAAGCATTACTTAAAAAAATAAATCTTACGCTCCATTTTGAAAATAAAGATTTTACTTTTCCGATTACCTCTGTTATTCCGAAGAAAAAGGCAAAACTTACTTTTCTTCTCATAAATTTCCGTGACAACGTTCCCGACAGATATTATCCGACGGAAGAAATAATTGACAGCGAATGTGCCGGCATTTCTTTCAATTATAAAGATGTATCTTCCGACGACAATGATTTTACAAACGGTCTTGCCGGTGTATTTTTTGAAAACGGAGAACGCAATAACAACGGAGCAAGTAAAATAACACTTTGGGCGTACGCCGCTATGCGTGTTCTTGACTACATTGAAACCGTACCCGAACTTGATGCTTCGAGAACAGTAGTTATAGGTCATTCACGTCTCGGAAAAACCGCACTTTTTACGGGTGCTCTCGACAGCAGATTTTACGGCGTTATTTCTAACGACTCGGGTTGCTGCGGTGCTGCAATAACACGGGGAAAAATCGGTGAAACTTATAAAAAAATAAATGATGTATTCCCGTTCTGGTTCTGCAAAAATTTTGAAAAATATGCAGAAAGTAAAGAAGAATTCAAAACAGACCAGAATGCGCTCATTGCTTTGTCTGCACCGAACAAAGTATATGTTGCAAGCGCAGAAGAAGACAGTTGGGCTGACCCGTATTCCGAATTTCTCGGAATTTACTCCGCTTCAGCCGCTTACGGATTTTACGGTAAAAAAGGATTTTCCGAAAACTGCGAATTTCTTAATGAGCCGTTTAAAATACACGGTGAAAACTGCGCTTACAGAATGAGAGCGGGCACTCACTATTTAGGCAGAGAAGACTGGCAAAACTACATTGAATATTTTACGGAAGTGAAGAAATGAAATACGATTTTACAAGCATTCCCGACCGTTCAAAAGACGGTGCGGCAAAATGGAATGAGGGCGCATCAACAGAATTTGTTCCGCTTTCGGTTGCAGATATGGAGTTTTATACTGCACCGAAAATAAAGGAAGCATTAAAAAATCTTGCGGAAAATTCAATACTCGGCTATACCAATCCTACTGAAAGATATTATGAAGCACTTAAAAACTGGATGAAACGCCGTCACGGTTTTGATATTGAAAACGAATGGGTAATTACCACTCCGGGCGTTGTTGACGCATTGGGGCTTATTATTGACGGTGTTACAAATGTCGGTGAAGCGGTGCTTATTCTTACGCCTGTTTACTATCCTTTTGATATGTCTGTTGTTGCAAAGGGCAGACACATAGTTTACAGCAAACTCATAAATAATAACGGTATTTACGAAATTGACCGTGAAGATTTTCTTAAAAAGGTAAAAAGAAAAGATGTTACCGCCTTGCTTCTTTCAAATCCGCACAACCCGGTAGGTAAAGTGTGGACAAAAGAAGAACTTACATTTTTTGCAGAAAACTGCTGTGAAAACAACGTTTTCATAATAGATGACGAAATACATAACGACCTCATTATGAAAGGTTATGAACACACCGTTTTAGCAAACATAAGTGAAGACATTAAAAATAACTGTGCCGTTTGCACCGCACCGAGTAAAACTTTTAACCTTGCGGGTCTTCAATGCTCCAACATCATTATTCCGAATAAGGAATACCGTCAGAAAGTTGAACTTTGCAGTAAAATAAACCTTCACTCACACCTTAACATTTTCGCTTACACGGCGTGCGAAACCGCATACAATGAATGTGAGGACTGGCTCGAAGAACTTCTCGGGGTAATTAAGAGCAACGCCGAATACGTTGAAAACTTTATGAAAAAGAATTTCCCGTCGGTAAAATGTTCACCGCTTGAGGGAACTTACCTTCAATGGCTTGATATGCGTTCGCTCGGTTTCACTCACGAAGAAATGAAAGAAATTCTCGAAGGTGAAAAAATATTCGTTGACAACGGCGAAATGTTCGGCGTTTGCGGCAGAGGTTTTCAGCGTATAAACCTTGCGTGTGCTCAAAAAACGCTTGAATCTGCTTTGGAAAGATTTAAAAACGGCGTAAATAAAAAACTTTGCGAATATGAAAAAAACGGAAAGCCCGTTCATATCAATCTTGAAAAAGGCGTTGAGTTCACCGATACAGAAAAAGACGGTAAAAAGAAAATAATTGCATTTTCAAGACCGCTCGGCTCATATTTCAGCGAAAACATTTTCTCATATCTTGACGGTATTTACGAAAAAACAGATAAAGATATTTATGTTTTTGTTCCGTCAGAAAAAGAAATTACCGCAAAAGAAAACGAAAAGCACGCCTATACGCTCATTTCCGATGAAAACGGCGATATTTTCAAAAAATACAACTGTTTTGAAACGTTCAGCGGAATACAACTTGTTGCAGGCGATGAAAGTTTTGAACAGTATTGCGACAAAATTGTCAATAAACCGCTTTTCGATACCGAACTTTTAAAAATACTTTTCGGCATTTCCGAAAATAACATTAAAAGAAATCTTCAACTTCCCGTTTTTGCCGTGCTTGACGAAAATAACACGGTTATAAGCGCATATTACGGCGAAACGGCTAATGACTTTCCTGAAAAAACATTTTTTAATTGAGTATCGGTAAATGTATAATATATCATTTTTTCCATATCATATAGTGTACACAGTTGACATTGTGTACACTATATGTTATTATAATGGAGGTAAAGGAGATGAAAAGTATGCCGACAACAACCGCTACCGATATTCGCAAAAACTGGAGTAAAACTTTAGATATAGTTTCACGAAAAAAACCGATTATGTTTACACGTACACATGATGATTTTCTTGTTTCCAATACAGAACTTGTATATTCTTTGTTAGATGCTTATACTTTTACGGCAGAAAAATTCATTGAATCAGACGGCAGTGTAACCTTATCGTTAAATGAAATTGATATAGTTGAAAATGCGCCAACACAGGAAGATGCTATATCGGCACTCAAATTGTCGATTATTGAATATGCCAAAGACTTCTATGAAGAATTTGAGGTGTGGTACACTGCTTCTAACAGAAAAAAACATGTACCTTATGTTTTAAAGGCTCTGCTTTGCGATGATATTAAAGAACTGGAGTTGAATATCATTGCCTAAGTGGTCTGATTTGAAAAGATATTGCGAAAAAGACTGTCACATTTAATTAAAAATGACAATAAGAAAAAACCGAGCATCTTTTTCAGATGTTCGGTTATTTTATTACTGCGTTACTTATTAAATATACAACAAGATTAACTGCTCCGCATAAAAGCATTACAATTATCGGGTTCAGTTTAAATTTGCGAAGAACGAAAAATGCGACGGCAAAAAGAATACATCCGATTATACTGACGGAATTTAACGCATATTCCCCGCCGCCGAATATTACAAGCAGAAGAATTGACAAACCTGCCGAGGCAATAAGCGCAACAACCGCAGGACGAAGCGTGCCGAGAACGGTTTGAAGACCTTTCATTGTTTTATATTTATAATATACGAAAGAAAGAAGTGTCACAATTATTAAAGACGGTACCAAAAAACCGATACTTGCGACTATCGCTCCGGGAATACCTGCTATTCGCGTGCCTACAAACGTTGCGGAGTTTATCGCTATCGGTCCGGGCGTCATTTCTGCAATGGTAATAAGGTCTGTAAATTCCGACATTGTAAGCCAGCCGTTTTTATCGACAACCTGACTCTGAATAAACGGCATTGCGGCATATCCTCCGCCGATGCTGAAAAGCCCGACTTGAAGAAAACTCAGAAAAAGTTTTATATATATCATTTTTTGCCCCCCTTTTTATATTCTGCGAGGGCAATAATTATTCCGACAGCCATTGCGGCAAGAATAATAAATATCACATTTACTTTAAAGAAAAATACGGCAACAAACGAAGCGACTGCTATTATAATATGTATTACCGATTTTCCCTTAACCACTTTAAGTCCGAGGTCGCACACAACATCAAGAATAACTGCGGCAACTCCCGCCTGCATACCTTTTAAAACGGTCGCAACATAAATGTTGTCTGCAAACGCACTGTAAAAAAACGATATTACCGACAAAATTACCATCGGCGGTATAACCGTTCCGAGAACTGCCGCCGCAATTCCGGCAGCACCGGCTACACGGCTTCCCACAAGTATGGAGGCATTTACGGCAATCGCTCCGGGTGATGACTGTGCAAGTGCGGTCAAATCAAGCATTTCATCTTCTTCAATCCACTTGTACTCATCAACAAATTTTTTCTTCATAAAGGTAACGATGACAAAACCTCCGCCAAACGTGAAGGTACTGATGTAAAGCATACTCAAAAACAGTTTGAGTATGGGATTTTTTTGTTTTTTGTCACCGTTTTCCATTTATTTTCACTTTCACTTTAAAATTTTCTGCGCTTCATACATATTGTATGAAACGCAGAGATTATTATTTTCAATCGGTCTTTCCGATATTTTAAGACAAATATCGGTAATAACGAAAGAAGCGGCAAACAGGAGAATAAGCATAATGATAATGAGAATTTTCCTTATAAATTCTTTTTTTCTTACAACACGGCTTTCACCTATAACATATTTTGAAGACCCGAGTTTTCCGGGATAATTACTTGCGAAGCCGTAGTAACTTTTTCTTTTGACAACGTCTTCGGTTTTGCCTGATTTTTTAAATATCATAAATGTTATTCACCCGTTGTTTCAATAGGTTTTTCGGTCTGTTTTTCTGTAATTTTTTCAGTCGGTTTTTCCGTTAACGCTTCTGTGGGCTGTTCTGTCGATACTTCCGTAACAGGTTCTGTAACCTGTGTTTCGGTTTCTGAAACAGGCTCGTTTGAAGAAGTTGTATTTTCTGTTACATTTTCAGTCGATTCATCGCAGTTTGTTATTTTTTCCGTTATTTTTTCAGTCTGAGAAACTTTTGTTTCAGTTCCTGAAACGGTTGTCTGTATTTCATTTGCTTTTGTAACTTCTTCATGATTTGACGAAGTAGCCTGAACTGTTGCGGAACTTCCCGAACCTGATGTTCCGGTAGCGCCTCTGCCTTTGTAAACGTCAATAAGAGTTCTTCTGCCGTCTTCAAGAGTAATATTGGAAGAACCGTAAATTTCAGTTTGAAGTTGATGAGCCGCAAGTTGGTAGTCAACAACCCAAATCCATGCATTTCCGGCATATCCGCTGTCACGGGCTTCCGAAAACGGCATTTGAAGTTGGGTTCTGTCATATTTTGCCCATCCGCCCGTTATTGCTTTCATACCGAGAGTTATAATTTCGGTTTTACCGTAACCGGTATAGACGTACGGAAGAACAGTATCAATATACTTATTCATATCCGAAAGAGAAGCGGTTTTTACTCT
Source organism: Acutalibacteraceae bacterium (assembly GCA_045598225.1). Lineage (GTDB taxonomy): Bacteria > Bacillota > Clostridia > Oscillospirales > Acutalibacteraceae > DTU089. Next base: position 70,805 of record JAZLLP010000006.1, read on the forward strand.
GTCCATAATGGCGTTGATTACCTGACGCTGTCTTCTTGTTCTTGATACATCGGCATCAGCGTCACATCCTCTTATACGGCAGAAAATGAGAGCCTGTTTACCCGAAAGTTTAACGTTTTCGCCCACAGGCATTTCAATTTTATCCCTTTTGTAAATATAATCCGCTTCATATTTCTGAACGTCAACGTTTACGCCGTCCATTGCATCAATAATTGCTTTGAAAGACTCAAAATTAACCATAACAAAATTATCTATGTCAATTTTGTAGTTGTTTTCAATCGTTTTCAAAAGACACGGAGCACCGCCCACCGAATATGCGGCGTTTAGTTTGTTGAAACAGCCGTTTCCGTTGTTTTCAATATAAAGATAACTGTCACGGAAAAATGAAATAAGTTTTATCTGTTTCGTTTTTCTGTTAAGCGAAACAAGAATCATTGCATCTGTATTGCCGCTGTTTGTGCCGTAACGGCTGTCCGCACCTATAAGAAGAACGTTAATAACGTTTTTACTTGACATAATGTTACTGTTGCCTGTTGTTGCCCATGCTTTAAGTGCATCGTTAAATCCGGCCGCGCCGACTTCGCCGCTTATTTCTTCAAATTCTTCATCATCATAAATTACGTCATCGGAATAATTTACGTCATCGCCCATTAACTTGAATTTTTTAATGACAAAAGATACGGTAATACTTCCGAGAATAATTGCTATACAAAGAATTACTGCAATAATGCTGACAATAATTTTTTTCTTTTTGGGTAAATTTTTATACCATACCGCAATTCTTTTAAAAGGATTTTTTTCTTTTTGAGAATTGCTTGAAATGTCATCAAACTCTCCGTTTGTTTTTTCTGATATTTCCGTTAAATTATCACCGCTTGCCGTTTCCTGTTCGTTTTGTGTTTGCGTATCACTTTCCGGTACTTCGTTGATAATATTATTTTCAACACCGTTTTCTTCCGGCATTTCAACGTTATACGTTTTTTGCAACAATTTGAGGTATTCATCGTTTAAATCATTATCAAAAGACGGTATATTTTCTTTTTCATCGGACATTGAAATTATTCCTCCGTATTATCAGTTTGTACCGGCTCATCATCGGAAATTATTTCTTCTTCGGTTTCTTCGGGTGTTTCTGTTTCACCTTCACCCTCCGTTGCCGTGCCGTCATCTTCAACTTCACCGTTAATTTCTTCTTCATCATGCTCGGTGGTTGAAAGTGTAACGACTCTGTCACCTTCCGAAAGTTTCATAACTCTTACACCTTTTGAAGGTCTTGCACAAATTCTTACGGCGTCTGCCGGTATTCTTATGACAATACCGTCTGACGAAACAAGAATAATATCATCTTCCGTATTTATGTCGGTAACTGATGCGACTTCACCGTATTTCAATACATTGTAGTTCTTTATACCTTTACCTGCTCTTGACTGAACACGGTAATTATCCTCGTTACTTATTCTGCCCAGACCCGTAGCACTTACCGTAAGAATAAGACTTTCGGGTTTAACAACGCACATACCTATAACTTCGTCGCCGTCTTTAAGGTTAATTGCTCTTACGCCCGAAGCGGTTCTGCCGAGAGGTCTTGCGTCATTTTCATTGAAACGTATGCACATACCCTGACGTGTGGCAACAAGCAGGTCATCATTTCCGGATGTAAGTTTTACCCATGCAAGTTCGTCATCTTCACGCAAAGTAACGGCAATAATACCGTTTCTTCTCGTATTTTTGTAAACGTCAAGCGAAGACCTCTTTATAAGACCTTTTCTTGTTACCATGCAAAGGTACATACCCTCGTCATCCTGCGGCAACTGTATCATTGCGGAAACTTTTTCGTTCTGTTCAAGCGGAAGAATATTGACAATATTCATACCTTTGCTTGTTTTACTGCCTTCGGGTATTTCATATCCTTTAAGTTTATATGCTCTGCCCCTTGTTGTGTAGAACATAATGTTATCGTGAGATGATGCAATAAACATTGTCTGTGCAACGTCATCTTCACGCCTTGTCATACCTTTAACGCCTCTGCCGCCTCTGTTCTGTATTGTGAACACGTCAACCGGCTGACGTTTAATGTAACCCATTGTAGTATAGGTATACATACATTTTTCTTCGGGAATGAGGTCTTCAATATCAACTTCACCGCTGATATTTTCAATTCTTGTTTTTCTTTCATCACCGAATTTTTCTTTTATTGCAATGAGTTCATCTTTAAGAACGCCGCAAAGCATATCTTCATTTTCAAGAAGCTGACGGAAATATGCTATTTTTTCTTCAAGTTCTTTGTACTCATTAACAAGTTTTTCACGGTCAAGTCCCTGAAGTGCTTTAAGACGCATATCAAGTATAGCCTGAGCCTGAACATCATCAAGACCGAAGCGTGCCATCAGGTTTTCTTTTGCATCGTCATAACTTGTGCGGATAATTTTAATTACTTCGTCAATATTATCCTGCGCTATGATAAGACCTTCAAGAAGATGTGCTCTTTCGAGTGCTTTTCTGAGGTCAAACTGTGTTCTTCTTCTTAAAACGTCTTTCTGGAAAACAAGGTATTCGTCAAGTACCTGACGAAGCGTAAGTATTTTCGGCTGTTTCTGATTGTCAACGAGTGCAAGCATAATTATTGAAAACGTTGACTGCATTGCCGTCTGTGAGAAAAGTTTGTTTAAAACAACCTGAGCGTTTGCATCTCTTTTAAGTTCAATAACAATTCTCATACCGTTACGGTCTGTTTCGTCACGCAAATCGGAAATACCTTCAATGCGTTTTTCTTTGACCTGGTCGGCTATTGTTTTAATAAGAGCACGTTTTTTTACCAGATACGGAAGTTCCGTAACGATTATTCTCGTACGGTTGTCTTTGCCGTATTCTTCAAATTCCGTGTTTGCTCTTACAATTACTTTGCCTCTGCCCGTAGCATAAGCCTGACGTATGCCTGCTCTGCCCATAATTATTCCCTTTGTCGGGAAGTCGGGTCCTTTAATATGTTCCATAAGGTCTTCAAGACCTGCATCGGGATTATCAAGAACACATATACAGGCATCAATAACTTCACTGAGGTTGTGCGGGGGTATGCTTGTAGCCATACCGACGGCAACACCCTGCGAGCCGTTTACAAGAAGGTTCGGAAAACGTGACGGAAGTACACGGGGCTCTTTTCTGCTTTCGTCAAAGTTCGGGTCCCAGTCAACAGTATCTTTATTTATGTCACGAAGCATTTCATCGCTTATTTTGCTCATTCTTGTTTCTGTGTAACGGTATGCCGCAGGCGGGTCACCGTCAACCGAGCCGAAGTTTCCGTGACCGTCAACAAGCATATATCTCATTGAAAAATTCTGCGCAAGCCTTACCATTGCATCATAAACAGATGCGTCACCGTGCGGATGATATTTACCGAGAACGTCACCGACACAGGTTGCCGATTTTTTAAACGGCTTGTCTGACGTAAGACCGTCTTCATACATTGCGTAAAGAATACGGCGGTGAACGGGTTTAAGGCCGTCACGAACATCGGGAAGCGCACGGCTTATGATGACGGACATAGCGTATTCTATATAACTGTTCTGCATTTCGTTTACAAGTTCGGATTCCGTTATTACCTGATCCGGAAATGCAATATCTTCGGGTTTATAATCTCTGTTGTGTGCCATTATTCCGCCACCTCCTTATTTATCTATATTATCAACGTATTTTGCGTTTGATTCTATCCATTCACGTCTGGGCTCAACTTCTTCGCCCATAAGTACCGTAAATACCTGGTCTGCTGCAACCGCATCATCAAGAGTGATACGTCTTAACGAACGTCTTTCGGGGTCCATGGTTGTTTCCCAGAGTTCGTGCGGGTCCATTTCACCAAGACCTTTAAATCGGCTTATGTCAACTTTTACATTCGGATTATCTCCTCTGAGTTCAGCGGAAATACGGTCTCTTTCCTCATCCGAATATGCAACTCTTGTAGTTTTGCCTCTTACAATTTTGTAAAGCGGCGGAACTGCGGAATAAACGTAACCGTTATCTATAAGCGGACGCATATAACGGAAGAAGAACGTCAGAAGAAGCGTTCTTATATGTGCGCCGTCAACGTCGGCATCCGCCATAATTATTATTTTATGGTAACGGAGTTTTTCAAGATTGAATTCATCGCCTATACCCGCACCGAGAGCAACTATCATCGGATTGAGTTTTTCGTTGTCATATACTTTGTCAACTCTTGCTTTTTCAACGTTGAGCATTTTGCCCCACATTGCAAGAATAGCCTGAAAACGTGAATCCCTGCCCTGAATTGCCGAGCCCGCCGCAGAATCGCCCTCGACGATGTAAATTTCGCAAAGGCTTGGGTCACGTTCGTTGCAGTCCTGCAATTTGTCGGGCATCTGCCCCGATTCAAGACCTGTTTTTCTTCTTACGGATTCTCTTGCTTTTCGTGCCGCTTCTCTTGCTCTGTTTGCGGTAAGCGCCTTTTCAAGTATCGATTTACCCGTTGAGGGATTTTCTTCAAGATACTGTTCAAGTGCTTCATTAACAATGTTATTTACAAGAGTACGGACTTCACTGTTGCCGAGTTTTGCTTTTGTCTGCCCTTCAAACTGCGCTTCGGTAAGTTTTACCGAGATAATACAGGTTATACCTTCACGGCAGTCTTCGCCCGAAACTTTGTCATCACCTTTAAGAATATTCATTCTTTTGCCGTATTTGTTAAGGGCATTTGAAAGAGCACGTTTAAAACCGTCTTCGTGCATACCGCCTTCGGGAGTATGAACGTTATTTGCGAAAGATACAATAACTTCGTTGTAAGTATCTGTATACTGAAGTGCTATTTCAGCCATTGCATCGTCTTTTTTACCTGCCATATAAATGACATCTTCATGAACGGGAGTTTTATTTTTGTTAAGGTAGGTTACAAATTCTCTTATACCGCCCTCATAACACATAACGTCAAGGCGTTCTTCCTCCGGTTTGTCTTCGGATTCGGGACGCTTGTCTTCTATTGTTATATTAAGACCTGCATTAAGAAATGCTTCCTCACGGAGTCTTTTGTGAAGAGTGTCATAATCGTACACGGTTGTGTCGGTAAACATTTCGGGATCGGGTTTGAATCTTACGCATGTTCCCGTTTTGTCGGTATCTCCGACAATGTGCATACCTTCGGTAATATATCCTCTTGAAAATTTCATTCTGTGAATTTTACCGTTCTTATGTACTTCTACTTCAAGCCACTCCGAAAGAGCGTTTACAACAGACGCACCTACGCCGTGAAGACCGCCGGACACTTTGTATCCGCCGCCGCCGAATTTACCGCCTGCGTGAAGAACCGTAAATACAACTTCAAGAGCACTTTTTCCCGTCTGTTCCTGAATATCAACGGGAATACCTCTTCCGTTGTCGGTAACACAAATGATGTTTCCGGGCTCTATTACTACTTCAATGTGAGTACAGAATCCCGCAAGTGCTTCGTCGATTGAGTTGTCGACAATTTCATACACAAGGTGATGAAGACCGGAAGCACTTGTCGAGCCGATATACATACCCGGTCTTTTTCTTACCGCTTCAAGTCCTTCAAGTACTTGTATGGCACTTGCGTCGTATTCCTCTGTTACCGAAGTATCCATATTACCGTCTTCACTGAGTATTACGGATTCATCAAGCATTTCTTCACTTTTAATGATATTTTCGTCCAAAACATTAACCTCCGTCAGAAGTGATAGTTTTATTTAAAATAATAAATTATTTTCATCCTGTTATTCTTTTAAGAACCGTTCCCACAGATACGGGAGATATGTGTATTTTTCTGCCGTTCGGCGTTTCGCATACAATAAAAGATTTCGGCAGTTCATACGGAGCAACGTTGTTTACCTGCCCGCTTTTTTCCGCCTTTACAAGGTAATCAACCGTATTTTTCATTGTTGTTGTATTTTCCATATCGAAAATACCTATTATTTCATTGTCAATAACAACAGAATCCTGCCCGATATGAATATACATAATATTATTGTCTGAAAACAAAAAAGTTTTCAGATATGCCTTTCAGTTTATTTCTGTATGAAATTTCCGTTTTTTATATAAAATGATTTTCCCCCGCACATTCTCATAACCTGTGACGGGTCACAGCATGTAAGAAATACCTGACGCTCTTTTATGTGATTGAGAATATAATCCTGCCTTTTTTCGTCAAGTTCGCTCATTACGTCATCAAGCAGAGCAACGGGAGTTTCGCCCGTAACTTTTTCTATTATTTCCGCTTCACCGAGTTTTAAAGCAAGTGCGCTTGACCTCTGCTGACCCTGTGAGCCGAAACTTCTTGCGCTTTTTCCGTTTATTAAAATGTTTAAATCATCTCTGTGCGGACCTACGGAAGTTGTTTTAAATATAACGTCTTCTTTTCTTTTATTTTTCAGTTCCGAAAGAATTACTTCGTAAATTTCTTCTGTTTTTCCGCAATCATTTATATTTACCGAAGAATCGTAGAAAACTGAAAATTTTTCAAGATTTTCGGAAATTCCCGAATAAATTTCACTGCAATAACCGGAAAGTAACTCTGTATATTTTATTCTTTCGCTTATTACAGCAGATGCATATTTTGCAAGGCTCTCGTCCCAACTGTCAAGAACGTCATAAAGTTCCGAATTTATGTGAATGTCTTTAAGTACCGAATTTCTCTGTAAAAGAGAATGTTTATATGCTTTTAAACATTGTGCATACCTCGGTTTTAACTGACAGAGCGCCGTATCTAAAAATCTGCGCCTTTCAAAAGGACCGTCTTTAATCAGCGAAAGATGTGACGGAGAAAAAATAACCGCATAAAATTCACCTATAAGTTCAGACGGAGTTTTTAATTCAATTCCGTTTAAACTTATTTTTTTCTTTTCGCCGATTATCATTTCCGCTTTTTTCTGACGGATTTTATTTGAAAATGTAATTTCGGTTTTTGTAAAATCTTCACCGAATTTTATAAATTCCGAATCTTTTGAGCCCCTGAAACTTTTACAGCCGGTAAAAAGCCATATTGATTCTAAAATATTTGTTTTTCCCTGTGCGTTTTCACCGTAAATTACGTTTACTCCGTCTGACGGAATAAGGTTTAATGACGGTATATTTCTGAAATTTATTATATTTACCGAATCTACCGTCATATAAACTTCCCTTTACTTTTTTATGTTATAAATTATTCTTTCGTATTCGGCGCTGTCGCCTTCACGCAGTTTTTTTCCGCGCATTGCGCATACTTCGCCGTTTACTTTAACTTCGCCGTCCTGAATGACGATTTTTGCGTGCCCTCCGGTATTTACGACACCGACATTTTTCAAAAGGTCGTCAAGTCTTATATATTCGCCTTTCAGTATGAAATCTTTTTCTTCTTTTTTCGCTATTTTTACACTTATTTTCATATTATTTGTTCTTTACTGCACGTTTTCGTTTTTAAGACGCATCGGTATTATAAGGAATACAAAACTGTCTCCCTCAAGCGGTCTTATTATAATAGGTGAAATAGGTCCGTTAAGTTCTATGAGAACTTCATCGGAATCAACGGTTTTAAGAGCGTCTGTAAGATATGAATTGTTAAAACCTATTTCAATGCGTTTACCGTCAATCTGAGCTGGTATTTTGTCGTTTGCCGCACCGAGTGATGTTGAACTTGATACTCTTATTGTATTATCGTCAAAAACACACCTTACCGGGCTTTTTAATTTTCCCGTTATAAGAAGTGAAGTTCTGTCAACACTGTCTGTGAGAAGTTTTAAATTAACTCTTGCTTTCGTTGAATTTTCTGTCGGAATTGCATTTTTGTAATTGAAAAATTCACCCTCAAGAAGCCTTGAAACAATTCTGTAATTGCCTATTTCGAAAAGTATATATTTTTTTCCTATGTTGAGAGATATGTTTTCATCTTCATCGGTTATAAGTTTAACAACTTCCGAAAGTGTTTTTGCAGGAACAACGAATGTAATTTCGTCATTGTCATAATCTATTTTTTCATTTCTTACGGCAAGTCTGAAACCGTCACAGGAAATAAGTCTTAAATTGTTGTTTGAAACTTCGAATTTTATTCCTTTATGAACGGGTTTAAGGTCCGAAACCGCTACTGCGAAAATTGTCTGTCTTATCATATCTTTAAGAACGGACTGTTTAATAACAAGCGGGAATCCTCCCGTTACAGTGGGAAGTTCGGGATAATCGTCGGCGGGGATGCTTATAAGTGAAAATTCGGCATTCCCCGAACGGATTTTACAGAGGTTGTGTTCGTCTATTTCTATTTCAACATTTTCGTTGGGAAGTCTTCTTAAAATGTCACAAAGAAGATGTGAATTGAGAACTATGTTTCCTTCTTTTTCAACTTTACATTCAATAGCTGTTGTTATTCCGACTTCAATGTCATAACCCGAAAGTGTAAGACCTGAATTTTTTGCCTGAAATAAAATACCTTCGGTTGCGGGTATTGTGCTTTTTTGAGATACGCCTCTCTGTACTATATTGCATGCTTCTGCAAGTACGCTTGTGTTGCAGGTTATTTTCATAATAAAAACCTCCGTGTAAAATTGAAATTTTGAGTTTTTCGGTTAAATAAAATAATAATTATCAGTAGTAGCAGTAGTGTGTGTTTAAATTGTAGAATTTCCGAAATTTTCCTTATTTTCCGAGTCTTTTTACACTCTTTTATTTTGTTTGGAAAATGTAAAATAATGTCAGGAAATTAAAGTTTTTTTAAACAGTGTAGATTTTGTTTAAAACTTATAAACATTTAACGTTCAAAATGTCAGTATTTTTCAGGTACCGGGTTACTCGTCATGTTCATTTTTTATGTTTTTCATAATGTCGAATACCATTGATTTTAAAGCGGGATTTTCTTCCATTTTACTTTCCGCCGCTTCAAGCGAATAAATAACCGTCGAGTGTTTTTTACCGCCGAATTCTTTACCTATGTCTTCATAAGTAAGGTTTGTTATTTCACGCATAACATACATGGCAAACTGCCTTGCGTTTGATATTTCCGCTTTTTTCTTTTCGGAGCGTATGTCTTCGGGTGAAACGCCGAATGTTCTTCCTACCTGTTCGATAATGTTGTTTATTGTAACTTCCGTCGGCTGTGCGTAATAAATAACATCTTTAATTGCATCATTTGCTATTCCTATTGTCGGAACTTGCCCAGTCATCTGGTAAACGGCAAATATTTTTTTAACGACGCCTTCTATCTGCCGAACGTTGTTTTTGAGCCTTTCTGCAATAAAGTTTACAACATCATCTGACATTTTCATATCAAGAAGTTGTGCTTTGCGCCTGATGATTGCTATTCTCGTTTCAAGCATAGGCGGCTGTATGTCTGCAAGCAGTCCTTGAATAAAACGGCTTCTTAACCTTTCTTCAAGCGACTGTATATCTTTCGGAGGACGGTCGGAAACAAGAACAATCTGTTTTTTCTCGTTTATAAGCGCTTCGAAAGTATAGAAAAATTCCTCCTGAACAGACGGACTTCTGCTTATGAACTGAATATCGTCCATTAAAAGTACGTCGGCAGTTCTGTATTTTTTATGAAATTCCGACATACTTTTTTCACCGAGGTGAGTTATCATTTCATTAAGAAAACTTTCACCGTTTGTGTAAATGATGTTGAGATTCGGCCTTGTTGATGAAAGTTCTATGTTTATTGCCTTGAGAAGATGTGTTTTGCCGAGCCCCGAATCACCGTAAATGAAAAGCGGATTATGTATGCTTCCCGGATTTTTCGCAACTGCGCCCGCCGCAACGTAAGCAAATTTATTTGTCGGACCTACAATGAAATTTGCAAACGTACATTCAAGATTTGCGGTAAGGTCGGTATTCGGAATATTTTGAATTGCGTTTTCAAAACCGTTTTCATTTTCAACTTCATTCGGAGAATCGGAAACTATTTTTGCTTTTAATTTAAAACCTACTACGTTTTCAATAGCCTGCTCGATTTCTTTTATGAAACGTTTTTCAATAATATCTTTTTTAAACCCGGTGGAAGTTTTAAGAATAAAAGCGTCGTCGGAAATTGAAACAGGTTCGAGTGATTCCATCCACGCTTTGACAACCGTTTCCGTACAAAGTAATTTTAATTCTTCAAGAACGGCAAGCCACATTTCCGATAAATTGTCCAATATTTTTCACCCCAAAAAACAAAATAAAATGTATATATATATTTATATTATAATAATTCCTATTTAGTATATCATATATATAATAATTTTTCAACATTACTGTCGAAAAAATAACGTAAAATTTTAAATAAAATTAACAAATACCGTATTGCTTTTTTTTCCTATATTTAGTAAAATTCAAAATGGTTGATTATATTTAGAAAAAAGAGGTATAAAACAGTAAATATGGATTATAAAGGACAGATTTGCCCTGTTTGCAAAAACAGGTTTGAAAATAATGATGACGTTGTCGTATGTCCCGAATGCGGCACGCCTCACCACCGTGAATGCTATTTTGAAAACGGTAAATGCGCCAACGAAAATCTTCATAATACGGGTTATGAATTTAAAAATCCGGTTGAAGAAAATGTCGTTGAAAGTAATGACAAAAACGAAACACAAACAACCGATATATTCTTTTCCGACAAAAAAACTCAGGAAGAGTTTGAAAAATTTCAGAATAAGCGTGAAGAAGAACAGAATACTTTTCAGGGTATAGCGGATGATATAAATAACAAAACATCCGAGCAGATTTATATTGACGGCAAAAAAGCGACTTATTATGAAGAGGCAATAGGTAAAAATCAAAAGTATTATATTCCCCGTTTTCTTGTTATTGACAGAACGGGAAAAAAGGCGGTAGTGAACTTTTTTGCTTTTCTTTTTCCGTTTGCGTGGTCGCTTTACAGAAAACTTTATAAAATAAGCGCGGCTGTATTCGCTTTTTACATTCTTATTTTCGGAGTAACGCTTTTACCCGTTATCACGAATGAAAACTATATGAATGCAGTCAACAAAGTCATTACTTCCGAAGGGTATGAAGCACTTTACAACATAGCCGAATACGGGAACGGCAAAGACGTTCAACTGACTAAAGATGAAGCGGCGCTTGTTGAAGCGGCAGAAGAAACTCAGATGCCGGCAGTTCTTTATTACACTATACAGTTAAGTATGTTTGCCGTAAAAATTCTTATTTCGGTTTTCGGTACGAAAATGTATCTTGATTCGCTGAAAAAGAAAATTGACCGTGCAGTTTCTTTAAATTCCGATGAAGAGGGAATAAAAGCGTATCTTAAAAGCAAAGCGGGCGTTATTCCGATAGTAATTGCCGTTATTGCTTCAATAGCCGATTTATCGGCAATGTTATAAATTTATTCGGGGGAATGAAAAAATGATGACACCCCTTGCGGACAGAATTCGTCCGCAGTCACTTGACGATATTGTCGGACAAACACACCTTATAGGTGAGGGTAAACCTTTAAGAAACATAATTGAATCGGGCGAACTGCCGAATCTTATTTTTTACGGTCCGTCGGGAACGGGCAAAACAACCCTTGCCCGTATGATAGCGAAAAAGACCGACAGAACGCTGAGAAGACTTAACTGCACTACGGCGGGAACGCAGGATATCCGTGACATTGTGGCTGACCTCAATGCCTTTACCGCACCGAACGGAATACTTCTTTACCTTGACGAAATTCAGTATTTTAACAAAAAACAGCAGCAGACGCTTCTTGAATACATAGAAAACGGTTCAATTACACTTATTGCTTCCACTACGGAAAATCCGTATTTTTATGTTTACAGCGCAATTTTAAGCCGTTCCTCTGTTTTTGAATTCAAATATGTCACTCCCGAAGAAGCCGAAAAAGCGGTAATACGAGGTTTCAAATTTCTTGAAGAAGAAAAAGGCGAAACATTTGAGATTGAAGACGGAGTAACGTTTCATATTGCATCCGCCTGTGGCGGAGATGTGAGAAAATCTTTAAATGCTGTCGAACTTTGCGTACTCGGCTCAATAATTCCCGCTTCGGGCGAAAAAAGAATAATCACGTTTGAAAATGCAAAAGAACTCACGCAAAAAAGCGCAATGCGCTATGACCGTGAGGGTGATGACCATTACGATATTCTTTCCGCATTTCAGAAATCAATGCGGGGTTCCGACCCGGATGCGGCGGTACATTACCTCGGCAGGCTTCTCGAAGCGGGCGATATGACATCCGCAATAAGGCGGCTTCTTGTATGCGCCGCCGAAGATGTCGGACTTGCTTACCCTATGATTTTGCCGATAGTCAAAGCGGCGACTGATATTGCACTTCAGGTCGGTATGCCCGAAGCGAGACTTCCGCTTGCGGATGCGGTAATTCTTGTTGCCAATTCGCCTAAATCGAACACGGGGCATAACGCTATTATCGCCGCTATGGAGGATTTGCAGAACGGAAAAAGCGGTCCTGTTCCGAGACAACTTCAAAACAAGCATTTTGACGGAGACGATGCCGAAGAAAAAGGTCAGTTCTACCTTTATCCGCACGATTATAAAAACAGGTGGGTAAAACAGCAGTATCTTCCCGACGCCATAAAAAACCGCCGTTATTATGAATACGGCGACAATAAACAGGAGCAGGCGGCAAAAGAATACTGGGAAAAAATAAAAGGTAATTAACAGAGGTTTTTATGAAGAAAAAATTATTTTCGGTTATTTTTGCAATTACATTGATTTGCATATTTTCTTCTGTTGCTTTTGCTTCACCCGAGGGACTGTCACAGGCGGGTGAAATTGCAAAAGAAAACGCATCCGAAGTGCCGGATTTTTCAATTACGTTTGACGAAAACAATGAATTTAACGGTTTCGATATTGAAAACGCCGAAGAAAAAGACGTTGAAAACGGTATTGATGAATTTGATGAATTCAATAACGAAGATTTTCCCGAATTTGATGAGGAAGATTTTGACTTTGAAGATTATTTTGAAAAAGACGAAAACGTCTTAACGGAAAAACAGAAAGAAAAAATGATGGATGCAATAGAAAGTAATCCGTTATTTTTAATATGTATCGTTGCAGAGTCAACTTGTATTATTCTTTTTATTCCGTTACTGATTCTGCTTACAGTATTTATTGTACTGAATTCAAAACAGAAAAAGAAAATAAAAGAGTACGAAAGGCGAATTGCCACGGGATTCGGAATAAAAGCGAATAACGGAATAAGAACGGTACAGTTCGGCTCTCAACAGTTCAATACGCAGGATACGGGCGGATATACGCCTTATAACAATACAGGTTACGCTTCCGAAAACGGTGCATATAATAATTACGGTACAAATCCCGTTCAGCCTGAAAGCAATCAGCAGAATACACAGGAAAAAGACGAAACGGGAGGTAACGAAAATGAATAAAACGGTTAAAAAAATACTTGCTGTTATTTTTCTTTCTGTTTTCGTTATTTCCGCGTTGAGTGTTACTTCTTTTTGTTCTGACAAGAGCGAAAAAACGAAAAAAGTTGAAAACTTTGAAATTTTCAATGACGTTTTTTACACAAAAATACCCGAAAATTTTGTTATTTATTACAACGCCGAAAATTACTGCTTTTTAAAAGATAATTCTTTTGATACCCACTATATAAAATTCAGATTTGAAGAAAATAAAGATAATACGGATATATATTTATTACTTGCAAGTTCGCAGTTGAATCCCGAAAAAGAGTTTGCGAAAAAAGTAATTGAAGATTTGTATTCCTCGGATTACTGCAAGTATACGGATATTGAAACAGATATTGAAATTATCAGCGAAAACGGTCCTTATATTGAGGTTGAATGTAAAGCGGATTACGGTGACGGCGAGCCGTGCGAAACAGAAATATATATTTTTACGACAAAAAAATATATTTTTACGGTTTATGCCGAATCGGTAGTTGAAATTCCCGAAGATGATGTTGAATACGTTCTCGGGAATCTTTGCATAAACGATGAATATTTTGACAAAAGCATATCTGCTGACAGAATTGATTTTACGGATGCACCCGCTTATGAAGACGCACTTGCAAAAGATATTGAAAACAGCGAAAACGAAGAAGATCTGATAAGCGGTACAAAAATGAGTTTTGATGATGAAGAACTTCAAAAATATATGAAAGCACTTATGATTTTGTCGCTTGTTTTCATTGTTCCGTTCACTGTTATTTTTGTTGTGACAATAATTTTTATTGTTAAATATATTAAAAAGAAGAAAAAATTAAGAGAGTACGAATCAAAATACGGTACTCTCATTTAAGGAGTGTTTTTTATGTACAAATTCCCGATAGGCGTAATCATCAACAGTTTCAGAACGGATATTCCCACATCCGTTAAAAAGGCGGCGGAAGTCGGCGCACAGGGTATTCAGGTCTATGCCACAAGCGGCGAAATGGCTCCCGAAAATCTCAATGCACAGGGCAGACGTGAATTTCTTGACCTTGTAAAATCAAACGGTCTTACCATTTCCGCACTTTGCGGCGACCTCGGCGGCGGCGGATTTACTCACCCCGAACTCAATCCCGCTAAAATAGAAAAATCAAAAAGAATACTCGACCTTGCAAAAGACCTTGAAACAGACGTTGTTACAACCCATATAGGCGTTGTTCCCGAAGACAAAAACCATGACAGATACAAACTTTTGCAGGAAGCGTGTCACGAACTTGCGGAATATGCAGACTCAATCGACGCTCATTTCGCCATTGAAACAGGTCCCGAAACATCCGCTACACTTAAAGAATTTCTCGATTCTCTCGGCTCAACGGGCGTTGGCGTAAACCTTGATCCCGCAAATCTTGTTATGGTTACAGGCGACAACCCCGTTACGGCTGTTCACAATCTTAAAAAGTACATAGTACATACCCACGCCAAAGACGGCAAACAACTTTTCTATAAAGACCCCGAAATCGTTTACGGTATGAAGCCCGACGTTATCGTTACAGGCTCATCATTTATTGAAGTACCGCTCGGTGAAGGCTCTGTTCCGTTTAAAGAGTACCTCGGCGCACTCGAAGAAATCGGTTTCAAAGGCTTCCTTACAATAGAGCGTGAAGTCGGTGACAATCCTGAAGGCGATATTAGAAAAGCAGTAAAATTCCTTGAGGAAATGATGGCTTAATGATTATTGAAAATAAATCTTTTGACGGTGAACGTGAATTTTACGGTTGCGACGGCGTTACTCTTAAAAACTGTTCTTTTGACGGCGAACGTGACGGCGAAAGCGCATTTAAGGAAAGCAGAAATATTACGCTATGTAACTGTTATTTCAATTTGCGTTATCCGTTCTGGCATGACAGTACGGCGGTTATAAAAAACTGCGAACTTACGGAGTTTTGCAGAGCGGCAATATGGTATTCCGAAAATATCGAAATAGGCAACACGAAACTGCACGGCATTAAAGCACTTCGTGAATGTAAAAATGCAAGTATTTTTGATTGCGATATTGTTTCACCCGAATTCGGCTGGTCATGTGAGAAAGTTAGTATTAAAAATTGCAAAGCGCAGAGCGAATATTTTATGCTCCGTTCTTCAGAACTTGATTTTTCGGATTTTGAACTTAACGGCAAATATTCGTTTCAGTACATTGAAAATTCTGTTTTTGACAACTGCGTTTTTAATACTAAAGATGCTTTCTGGCACGCAAAAAACGTTACCGTTAAAAACAGTACTGTAAACGGCGAGTACCTTGCATGGTATTGCGAAAACGTTACGTTTATTAACTGTAAAATTTCGGGCACACAACCGCTTTGCTACTGCAAAGGCTTGAAACTTGTTGACTGCATAATGGAAAATACCGACCTTGCATTTGAAAAATCCGATGTTGACGCAACAGTTAATTCCGACATTTTAAGCATTAAAAATCCCCGTTCGGGAAAGATTGTCTGTAAATCCGTCGGTGAAGTTATAAAAGATGAGGGGAGTTGTCAGTTGTCAGTTGCCAGTTGCTAGTTGTCAGTTGCCAGTTGGCAGTTGCCGGTTGTCAGTTGATAGTTTTCAGATTTCAGTTGTTAGTTTTTTAAAATATATAAAACAAAGAAAAGCAGGTTTTTCCGATTTTTTCGGAAGACCTGCTGTCTTTATAATTCAACTTATCAAAATTTTGTGACATAGCGTGACACGAATTATCCGAACCTCGCCTTAAATTGTCACTTTTGCCCGGTTCCTGTGTCATCGTCATTGAAAGGCACAAAGCCTTTCTGCTTCCTCTTCCTTGTAACCGAACAAAATTGTTCAATTTAAGGTCGAAGATTTTATCCTGAACAGAAGTATTCAGATGCAAGGCACACGACCGAGGCATACTTTGTGTATGGCAAGGAAGTGTAACACAGCAGATGAGTGCTTATGTTCATGATAAAACGGGATTCGGATTATTCGTGTCACGCTTCCCCGTTTATTGACAAAAACGGTCGGATATGATAACATTTTATCGATGCTGAAAAGCATCCGGAAAGGTAACTATATTCGGTAGGCGGTTAGCCCTCTATTAAAGAGGGCAAAACACTTTTCGCCCTCGGAAAGGGGGCGGTGCAATGGTTACATACAGCGAGTTGTTTTTGCTTCTCACGCTCATTGTTTCTATTATCGCACTTGTCGTTGATATAATGACAAAAAAGAAATAAACCGCCCGGGCTAATGGTGCGGTTTATTTCTAAACCAAACTCAGGCTAACCGTCTATCGGTTGCCTTTCTGTTATTATTATATCATGTTTTTGCCGTTTGTCAACCTGCCAACTGACAACTGACAATAAATTACGTCTTTATAATTCAACTTATCATACCCCGTTTATTGACAAAAAAGGTCGGATATGATAACATTTTTTCGGTGCTGAAAAGCATCCGGAAGGGTGACCATAACGGTAGGCGGTTACACTCTTTGCCCTCGTAAGGGGGTGATTATATGCAATATGTTACATATGAGAATCTATTTTCATTTGA
>JAZLLP010000007.1:0-56529 GCA_045598225.1 Acutalibacteraceae bacterium
CCATGATACCCCAATAGGCGTACATCAATACTCCCAGAACTGCTCCAACAAGGGCTTTTTGGCAGGAGGTCTCACCTTTTTTATAGCAAATCAGCAGCAGTGCCGACAGAACGGCAAATATCAAATACTGTTCCGTTAAATGAGCAGAAGTGATAATGCTGATACAAGCGAGGGCAAAGTATCCTGCAACGCTTAAAAATCCACTGATAATCAGCAGTTTTGATTTAGTAAAGATGTCTTCAAACCATTTCATAGTAGAATTTACCTCCGCATTTTCTTTAGGCTTCTTACAAAAACTCATTATATTATACACTATATTTGTGAATAATTTGTTACAGAAGCGTAAAAAAACCGCAGAGTTTTTTTACGCTCTGCGTAAACTTTCTGATCCATAGCCACCGAAGCGTTCTCGCCGATGAGGTTCTGCGTCTGTTCGATCATGGCGTTCATCTCCGCTGTCAGAGCATCGCACCGTGCTTCCAGCTCCGTTGTGTTGCCCGCATACTCACGGATGAACTCCGCATCGGCAAGTCGCCGGCTGCTTCCGCTCAGGTATTCGTTGGCGGCGGTAAGAAAGGCTGCCTTGATTTCCTCCGCCGTCAGATGCGGGGTTTCGCAGGATTTATCCTTTGTTTTGTCGTATTTCCTGTTCAAGATTTTTAACTAACAAGATAAAAACCACAAGCAAAAACCTTCTCTTTATTTTCATAACACTTGACATTTTAAAGGTATTTTATTACAATAAATATGGATGCTTTTAACACAATTTTGTTGTTTTTTGTTGTTTTTTTGTTAATATTGTTTGAAATAGACTAACGGGGGATTAATTATGAAAAAGAAACTTTTAAGTTTGGCATTGTGTTTTGTAATGCTCTTCGGCGTTGTTCCGGCAGGTGTTTTCACCGTGCCTGTGGCGGCGGAAAGCGGTTTGACCGGCTCGGGTACGGAAGCCTTCCCGTATACCGTTACAACCGCAGACGCACTGCGTGAGGTCATGAATCATTCGGACGGACGCAAAGAGTACATACGCATCGGCAAGGATATAGATGTTGAAAACACCTACCATCATGAAGAATTTGTTGCCCAAACTTATACACCCGATCAAATACCCATAAGGGGCGAAAAGGTACTTGACCTGAACGGGCATCTTATTAAATTCAAAGAATACTTCCGAGACAATCACGATGATAGGTTAACGAATTCGCTTTTTGTCATTGAAGAGGGCGCTTCACTTTTTATTGAAGATACCTCCGGCGGCGGTGAAATAATTTACGACCGTGACATTCCGGATATGCCGAGTTCGGAGGCTAAAGAAAGCTATTATTTGCTCGAAACCGATTTGACGGTTTTTGAGGTCAACGGCACGCTTACAACAAAGAACTGCGAAATTACGGCAGGGCATTATAAACAGCAGTATTATACACATACGAAAGTCGACGGCGAACTCGGCTACTCGCCCGGTTATGTGAACAGTATTATGTCCGGCAACGCAGTCGTTGTGAATGACGGCGGCAAATTCATTTCGTACGGCGGAGAGTATTACGGAAGAGGTGTCGTATACGGTCCATACATTTCCGAATTGGATAAACATGATATATACAATCGCAGTGCCGTCGAGCTTAAAGAAGGTGCCTCTGCCGTAATATATGACGGTGCATTTTACGGAAAATCCAATGCCGATGTATTCAAGGTGGCTGACGGCGCCCATATCGAGGTGTACGGCGGATATTTCAGTGCAAAACATGAAACTAAAATTACGGTAAACAAAGTTGCCGGGCGTACTAAATTTCTGAACGATGAAGAATCGCAATGCGGTCAGATCGGCATACCGCTGCGCGCATTTATGCACGACAAGAGAAAGCAAATCGTTATTTACCGGGACGGATATGAATATAACTTTAATTCGGATTACATAGATTATGCCCGTAACACCGAATTTGTGGAATACGGCAAGGGTACTGACGGAGCAGATCTCTATGTGAGGCGCAGTAAGTTTCCTCAGTGCCATATTTCCGCAAGCGGCGGTTATTACAACCGGGGCTGTTATATGTTCGGCAAAAATGATAATCTTACATTACATTTCGCTGCCGACGGCGGTAGTTATTATCCCGCAGATGATGAAATTCTTTCGGCACGTATCAAAAGGCAATATCACTGGACTGTCAGGGATACCGAGACCAAGGAAAAATACACCTTTAAGACAATAGAGGGCGATATAGACATCTACGACTACCTGAGTTCCTCAGGTATTTTGGTTCCGGACCACGTCTATTCTGTAAACTGCAGATGCTACGAGGAATATATAGGTGATCAAATAAGCTATTCAGTGTGGAAGGATACTGATGAAAGCATTGATATTCGTTATTACGATATTGAATATCCGACTATAAGCAGCGTGTCGGGTCAGCAGATAACCGAACGCAGCACAGCCTCCGAAAGCGGCTATGTAATGTTATTTATTACCCTTTCCGGCGTTACGGATACAACAACAATAAAGGTCAAATCGCCGTTTTCCGATAATGTTTACACAAAAAACCGTCACGGCTGACGGCACGTATGCCGTGAATGTAAAAGACCCCGCCATAGCACTTAACGGCTATAAAAAGTTTAAAATTACTCTTGAAGTCACAACCGAGTACGGCTATTCCGAGGAAAGCTCTGATGTTCGTGACTACGGTATGGTGCTTGTGCCGTGGATATCATCCTCAAAGACCTCAGCTTATTTAGATACCTTTTCGGAGGAAACCTTAAACACCGGTGAGAGTATTACGCTTAAATCGAATGTTCCCTCCACTTCAGCCTATTCCGTACAGTGGCAGCGCTGCCTTATAGGCGACGACGGCAGCTGGGGCATCTGGGAAAATATAAGCGGCGCAACAAGCGTAAACTATGCCGTTTCGCGCTCGTCACTTACCGAACGCACGGCATATAAGGCGAATGTATCTTACAGTACATCCACACAAAGCGGTATGGGCTGCGCAAATGTTATCATAGTTAATCCCACAAGCGAGTTTTACGCCTTTGCCGATTCAAGCGACACCTTTGCCACGCTTGAAAAGCCCGTAACCTTAGCTGCTTATGTTTATAACGCAAGCGGCTCAAATATTGAATACACGTGGAGCTTCTGCGGAGGCCCCGAGGGCTATTATGCGGGCGAAATAAGCGGTATTTCCAACGCAACAGACCGTGAAACGTTCACCTTCCCGAACAGTTCTAAAAGCTGGGCACAGAACTTAATGCCCGGTACATATCAGATAACCTGCCGTGTGAGGGATAAGGATGCGGGCAAATACTTCAAAACCGCACCCATAACCGTAACGGTGGGCAGAAATGTTGAATCCGTAGTCGTAAGGGGCAAAAACAACTATAAATATGACAGCGGCGACATCATCTATATGAAGTCGCAGACCGCCTCGGAGGTTCTTAAATATGTTGTTACGCCCGCCTATGCGGATGAAAACTACTTTATTTCATATTCGGGCTACGACAGCACGGTAATCAGCGTTTCAAACAACACAATTACGGCGAAAAAGCCCGGCAGCACACCGCTTACCGCAAAGGTTTACCACGCCGACGGCTCGCTGATAACCCTTTTTGAGTGGAATGTAATCGTGCCGGTGAGCATTTTCGACATACGCCTTTATGCAGAGCCCAAAGAGGGGCAGACGGCTGATTCAGTCGGTTATGCCTATGTGGCGGACGGTCTTCCCTACACAGTTACGGATTCATATTGGGAAGAGGACAACGGCGGCTTTACCAAACCCGAAATCAGGGGCAGCAGTGTTTTCACGGCAGATTGCAAATACACAGGTGTTCTCAAAATAGAGCCGACCGGCGATTACATCTTCCCGGTGGATGAATACTTCCTTGACGAGTATTACAGCAAATATGCCACACCCGTTGATACAAGTGATTTGTATTATGCCGATACCACGGATTTTGAAATACGCTGGCACCGTGATGCCGATAACTGGTCGGCTTGCGAAATCAATCCCGAAAACAGCGAGATTTCGGCTTATTATGATGTATATTTTAATTATGCGTTCCCGATTTTAAAATCTGAGCACAAGCAGTACCTCAGTGACATACGCTTCAGCTTTGTAAATCCCCAGCCGGGCGAAACCGTCGCACTTTTCGATACTGACGGTGCAACCAATATAATGAATAACTTTGTGGATGAGGGCTATACCGAGCAGGTCTATTCAATTACGAACGGCTATATCAGAGGGCAAATCACAGACCTTACCGCAGGCACGACGGCGGAAACCGTCACCCTGCAGGAGGGTCACCGTTATTCGTTCAATATCTACTTTAAGCCGATTGACGCCGACTTGTACCGTTTCGATGAAAACATCTCGGTATATGAAGACGGTGAGCGGCTGAACGATGTTGACTTTTTAAGCAATGAAACTTTGCAGATGACCTATGAGTTCATTCCCGGCAACAATAATTATATAACTGCCGAGGAGATACGCAGTTTCAATTACGGTGCGGGACTTACCGTTCCGCGTCTCGATCCGACCGCCACCAATGAACTCGGCGGAAATCTTTCATCCGAAAGTTCGTGCAGGGTTACCAATATATGGTATGAGTCGAGCGAGGGCACAAACTCCTTTTTGAGTGACGGCACATTTAAGCCGAACACGAATTATTCCGCTGTATTTACTCTTGAAATGAGCGACGAGCACGAAGCGAACGAGTTTTACGACATTAAAACAATAACGCTCTGCCATACCGATGAAACAACCGGTCAGGAAATAAAAACGACCTACAGCGGCAGCGATATAACCGCCGTAAACAAGGGCAAAACGGCTGTTGTTACCGTTAATCTCGGTAATTCCGGCATTATTGTAAATAAACTTTCGTTCAACCCATATCAGTCAGAAACCGTTAAAGAGGGCTACAGTTCCAACTGGGCTGCACTCAATTACTTCACCTTTACGCTGAAAAACAACACCAACACCACGCTTACAAATCTTCACGCAGATTACAACGGCGGCTCGGCTGATGATTTCACAATTTTAAGGCAGCCGGAAGCGTCTCTGTCACCGGGTGAAAGCGCCGAACTTCGTATTCGGATGAATAACAACCTTTCAGCAGGTGAACACACAGGCGTTTTTGATATAAAATTTATCGGCAGCAACGGCGGAGCTTACACTCAGCAAGCGGTAATATACTTAAATGTGCTTGCACGTGACTGGTTCTATATTTACGGTGATATCACGCTGACAGAAGATATTTTAAGGCAGGAGGAGGTTAACGCCACCACCGTTTCAGTAAAAAGACCCGGCGAAGATTATGCGGTAGCCTATGCGAATGTTGATGCTGTTTTCGGTAATACATTTACGCTTTCAAATGTTCCGGCAGGAGAGTATATCATCTCTGCTGAAAGAAGCGATGCTCCGACTATATCTAAATCAATAACCGTTTCACAGGACTGCTATGTAAGTTTCGATTTCACCGACGGCGGCTTTACCGAGGGCGGCGATATAAACGGCTTGTATGTTTCAACCGGCAAAATGTTGCCCGGAGGACTGTTTACCGCAATCGTAAAAGTTCCCAAAGCAGATGTTCCGATAAAAACCTTCTGCCTTGTAGTGGATTATGACAAGAATGTTCTTGAACTTGTTTCTGACTGGTCAATGGCAGGACTTAATCCCGCATTCGTTAAAACCGGTATTTTAAACCGACCCGGATTTACGCTGAATGCACCGGACGATACGGTTCTCGGCGGTACGGAGTTCAGAGCGACCTTCCGTGTGAAGGACGATGCCAAAGCAGGCGTTACCGACCTTGTGCTCAGCGATTTGTACACTTTATATACCGATTCCGAGGGTATGGATGCCGGTCTGTATTCTAACCCCGATAATATCTGTAAGCGTGCTTCTGTGGTGATTACGCACGGAGGAGACTTCAGCGTTTCGGGAACGGTGTACTCATCAGGCGACGCCGATAAAGAAACAACCGTAAAACTTTATGACAGTGCATGCCAATCGATCTTCAAAATGGTAAGCAAAACGGGTGAAGCAGTACCCTATAAACTTACGTATGTTGATGCCGGTAATTATTGCCTTGTCGCATCTAAACCCGGCTACGCCACAAGATATTGGCCTGTAACTGTTGAGGAAAATGCGGTAAATGCTGACATAGAGATCGATTTGCTCGGCGATGTTGTCTGTGACGGCGAAATTACCGAAGCGGATTATTCCACCGCCGTCAACATTGCGCTTTCAGATGAAAATTATGTCACATTTGATCAAAGACATTTCAAAGAATATATGTCTGCAATTGCCGATATGGATGAAGACGGCTGTGTAGATGTTCTTGATATTGTACTTCTTGAACGAGTTGTACAGGGCTACTGATTATAAAATTAAAGCCACGTTAAATAAGTCTTTTGAAATCGAAGTTAATCTTTATGCACACGAAACAGTGTTAAATCTCGATAAAAGTTAAAATTCAGTCCTGCTGCCGTTCGGTTTAATTTATATCTGAAAGTTTAAGAAATTCTGGTTATTTTCATGGATATAAGGGATATCGTTTTTTTAAACATCAAACCGTAGAATTCCTTTTACAAAATATGATGAAATAAATGCTGCGATAAGATTCGATTCGCAATTAAAGGCTTTATTTTATGAAAAAAATAATGTTTATTGAAACTGCAGTAAAAAATGTTGCTCTTGAATGTATTTTAAAAAAAGCCGTATCGGATTATCAGCGGCGATTCGCCGCAAATTTTGATTTGTCTTTGTGTGATATTTAAAATATACAATAATCTTGTTAATCAGTCAATTACAGAATGACCGGAAATTCAAAGACATTAACTTTATTGACATAATGAAAACGAAAGTCTATAATATTGTTACTGAAATATGTTATAAAATATTGATATTATAGTGGGAGTTGTTTTTATGAGAATAATGAGTTTTAACGTTTTATGCTACGGAAAAGAGCCGCACATTCGGGAAGAAAGAATTCCGCTTGTTATAAGAACAATTCGCAAATGCAACCCCGATTCTTTCGGCGTTCAGGAAGCAACACCGGAGTGGATGGATGTTTTCAGAGCAAGTTTCCCCGATTATAATTATGTCGGCGTAGGCAGGGAAGACGGTAAAAACGAAGGTGAATATTCCGCCGTATTCTACAAAAATGAAAAATTCACATCAAAAGACAACGGAACTTTCTGGCTTTCCGAAACACCCGATGTTCCCGGTAAGGGCTGGGATGCCGCCTGTCCGCGAATTTGTTCTTATGCACTTCTTGAAGAAAAAGAAACAGGCAGACAATATGTTCATTTCAACACTCATCTTGACCATATAGGAGAGGTTGCCATGCAAAAGGGTGCGGAACTTGTTGTGAAACGTGCAAATGAACTTTATCCCGATACGCTTTCGTTCTTCACTGGCGATTTCAACGTAACACCCGATTCGGCTCCGTGCAAAGCCGTTAAAGACGGCGGCTTCCGTGATTGCCGTGATATAGCAGAGGAAACCGACAATGGTATTACTTTCCACGCTTTTAAATCGCGTGATGAATATGAAGGAACTGTAATTGACTATGTTTTCACAAACGGCGATGTCAAAGTAAAAAAATTCTGCGTAATAAGAGACCTTATTGACGGCGAACTTCCGTCAGACCATTATCCGGTATATGCCGATGTAGAAATTTAACGGTTGATTTTTCCATACTTACATAGTATACTGAATTTTACAATTACTGATGTTCATAAGGAGTAGATTATTATGAAAAAGATTATTTCCATACTGCTTTTATGTGTTTTTCTTTGCACTGCGTTATGCGGATGCGCCGAAA
This sequence comes from Acutalibacteraceae bacterium, assembly GCA_045598225.1. GTDB lineage: Bacteria > Bacillota > Clostridia > Oscillospirales > Acutalibacteraceae > DTU089. The sequence goes on from JAZLLP010000007.1 coordinate 7,813, forward strand.
ACGGAAAAGATGAAAAAAGTGACGGATACAAAATCGGTATCGCCGCTCCGGATGTAACGCACGGCTGGGTTGCCGGTGTTGCTTATTATGCCGAAAAATACTGTAAAGAGCAGGGTATTACTTATAAAATTACTACATCCGCCGACGCTGCGGAAATGATGGCAAACCTCAATGACCTTGTTACATGGGGTGCGGACGCCATTGTACTGTGGCCGCAGTGGACAGGTATGGAAGATGCAGTTTCCGAAGTAATAGCGCAGGATATTCCCGTTGTAAGTTTTGACGTAGATATTGATTGTGACGGAGTATATAAAGTCACCGGTAACAACGAAGGTATGGGTTACGAGTCTGCAAAGTATATCGCCGAAAAAGTCGGTGACGCCGCACATATTGCAGTTTTGGATGTTCCGTCAGCCGGTTCTGTTTCGGCTCTTCGTAAACAGGGATTTTATAAATACTTAGATGAAATAGGTTATGATAAGTCAAACATATTTGAAGTAAGTGAAGACGCATTTACACGTGATAACGGTCTTCGTGACATGACCGATATTCTTGAGAGCCATAAACAGATTGATGCCGTATTCTCTATGGATGACGAAATTTCAATCGGTGTAGTACAGGCTATTACCGAGGCCGGCAGAACCAACATTCATGCAATTACCGGCGGTGGCGGTATGCAGGAATACTTCCGTATGATGAAAGAAGAAAAATATGCTTCGCTCGGTCTTGCTTCAGCACTTTACAGCCCGTCAATGGTCGAGGATGCCGTAAAATCAGCTATTTCGCTCTGCAAAGGAGAAACGTGTGAAAAATGCATCATAATTCCCACTACAATAGTTACTGCGGATAACGCAGATACCTATATTGATGCACAAAACACCGTATATTGATAATACTGTCAAATGAATCCGGCAGTTCGGACAACAACGGAAAAACTGCCGGGTTTTTTCATTAAAGATAATCAGGAGACGCTCATGAAACTGTCCATTAAAGGAATTTCCAAATCCTTTGGCGCAGGCAACGTGCTTGACGCTGTGGATTTTGAAATCAACACGGGAGAAATCTGCGCCCTGCTCGGAGAGAACGGTGCAGGCAAATCCACGCTGATGAATATTGTCGGCGGCGTTTTCCCTGCGGATGCCGGAGAAATTCTGCTTAACGGGGAAAAAGTCGATTTCCCGAATCCCGCTGCATCGCAAAATGCTGGTATCGCCTTTATTCATCAGGAACTGAACCTTGTCAACGACCTCACTGTTTACGAAAATATGTTCCTCGGTAATTTCCCGAAAAAAGGTGCGTTTATCGACAGAAAACAAATGATAAGAAAAACCCGTGAATTGTTCGACAGACTCGGTATTGACATATCTCCGACGGCGATGGTCAGCGAACTTGACGCATCATACAAACAGATGGTGGAAATTGCACGTGCCTTGCTTGCAGATGCCTCCGTAATTATTATGGACGAACCTACCGCATCGCTGACCGGCGCGGAAATCGAACGTGTATTTGCGATTATGCGAACATTAAAAACACGCGGTATTTCCATGATTTTCATTTCGCATAAGTTGGATGAGGTTATGCAAATATGCGACAGATACGCCGTACTTCGCAACGGCAAGACAGTCAACAGCGGCAATATTGATGACGTCAGTGCGGAAGAACTTGCCGCATTCATGGTCGGACATGAAGTCAAAAATGAAACCGGTTTTTCTCCCGCGGCATACGGCGATGAAATACTCCGTCTTGAATCACTTTCAGACGGAAAAAACTTTAAAGATATATCGCTGTCGCTTCACCGAGGGGAAGTTCTCGGCGTTACGGGGCTTCTCGGTGACAAAAGAAGTGAAATTTTCGGCACTGTGTTCGGAATTTACGGGGGTCACTACACGGGAAAAATCATTCTTGACGGCAAAGAAATTCATCCGTCATCTCCTCATGAAGGACTGCGTGCGGGGATTGCCTATCTGCCTAAAAACCGTAAAGAAAACGCTATTATAGAAGATATGTCCATTCTGGACAACGGTACAGCGGTCACGCTTGAACAGTATAGCCGTTTCGGTTTTCTGAGCCGTGCAAAGCAGAAAGAGGTTTTCGACAGTCAGGTACACAATCTGCAAATAAAAATGAGTTGTGAAGAAAACCTTATCACATCGCTTTCCGGCGGAAATCAGCAGAAGGTCGTACTTGCAAAATGGCTTATTTCCGAGCCGAAGGTACTTATTCTTGATAACCCCACACAAGGTGTAGATGTCGGTGCCAAAGAAGAAATTTATTCGATTATAAGATCCCTTGCAGAGTCCGGCATTGCAGTTATTGTGCTTTCATCGGAGGGACAGGAGATTATGAGAATATGTGACCGTGCCATTGTACTCTGCCACGGGCGAATAGCCGCAAAAGTCAGCGGTACGGATATGAATGAAAAAACTATGATGGTATATGCCACCGGAGCAGGAAAAGGAGAAGAAAAATATGAGTAAAACAAACAATGCCGCAAAAAAGATAAAAAACGGCACGGCTTTTCCGAAAAACTTCTCTCTGTTTTCCCGTAATGCGGGCATAGTTCCGACGCTGATTGCGCTTGCGCTGATGATAATAGTGCAGTGTGTCGTAATCGGTATAAACGAAGGCTCTGTAACGGCTGTATTTCCGAAACTGTTGCAGTCATGGCTTAATATTCTGCGTAATAATACTTATACCGGTGTAATTGCACTCGGTATGTGCTTTGTCATTGTTTCGGGCGGAATTGACCTTTCAGTCGGTTCAACGACCTGCGCTGTCGGTGCGGCGCTTATGTACCTTTTAGATCCTGCCGCCGGTCTTCTTGCAAATTTCGGAATCAGCGGTACGGCAGCGTATATTATCGCAATTTTTTCTGCGCTTCTGCTCGGCTGTCTGTTCGGTGAAATTAACGGTTTGCTCATTTCCTACGGTAAAATTCCGCCGTTCATTGTTACACTCGGTACAATGAAGATTTTCCGTTCGGTAACTCAGCAACTTACCAAAAATTTTAATCCTAACGTTCCCGCAGATTTCAAACAAATTGCATCATTTAAAGTTGGCGGACAGGTAATTCTGCCTATCCTCTATTGGATAGCCATTGTAGTTGTTCTGTACCTTGTTTATCAGAAAACCGCATTCGGAAAACATGTGGTTGCCGTCGGCTCTAACGAACGTGCGGCAAGGTATTCCGGTATTCGTGTAAATACCGTTAAAAGGCGTGTTTATACGCTCAGCGGTCTGATGTGCGCTGTTGCCGCCGTAATATATGTTGCCCGAATCGGCTCAATGGACTTTGCCAATGCCGGAAGCGGATTTGAAATGGAATCCATTGCCGCAGTTGTCGTAGGCGGTACGGCAATGTCCGGCGGAAAAGGAAATCTTGCCGGCGCATTTTTCGGTATGCTGATTATCGGCGTAATGAACAACGTACTTAATATGCTCGGCGTACCTACATTCCTCTGTGAAGCGGTGCGCGGTGCAATAATAATTTTTGCGGTACTCGTACAGCGGCGTGACAACGCAGAGTCTTAAACGTTATGAATCTGCCGTTATTTCACTGAAAATATGTTAAAGTTTTCAAATAAAGAAAGGACTTAAAATGAATATCTGGCACGACATACGCCCCGAAAGAATAACACGCTCATCATATTCTGCGGTTATTGAAATAAGCAAGGGCAGTAAAATGAAATATGAACTTGACAAGGAAACAGGTCTTTTAAGGCTTGACCGTGTGCTTTACACATCCACCCACTATCCGGCAAACTACGGCTTTATTCCGAGAACGCTCGCCAAAGACAACGACCCTCTTGACGTTCTTGTGCTTTGCTCCGAGCAGATTGAACCTATGGCTATTGTTGACTGCTACCCGATAGGCGTTATTTCAATGCTCGACAATGGCTGCCCCGATGATAAAATCATATCCATTCCGTTCAACGACCCGACATATAATACATATAAGGATATAAGCCAACTTCCGCCCCACATTTTTGACGAAATGAATCATTTTTTCTCGGTTTACAAAATGCTTGAGAATAAGGAAACCGTCTTGGACGAAGCAAAAGGCGTGCTTGAAGCCGTTTCAATAATCGAGGAGTCAATAGAAGCGTACAATAAAAAATACGGCAATAAAGAAGGCAGATAATATGAAACTTGCAACAACGACCGGCGACCTTATTTATTACTGCGACTCTGTCGCAGAGGCAATAAGAACTTTTGAGGGTACGGGATTCAAACATCTTGATTATTCTTTCTGGCGTTCGGCTTGGGACGACAGACCTATTCTTAAAGATAACTGGATGGACTCTGTTAAAGACGCTTCCCGTGAAGCGGAAAAACTCGGTTTTGATTTTGTTCAGGCACACTCACCCGGCAACAATTTTCTTAACTGCGATGAAGATGAATTTGAAAATGTCGTACTTGCAAACACAAGAGCGATTGAAGCGTGTTCATACCTCGGAATTAAAAAAATAGTAGTTCACTCAGGCTCAAAAAAAGAACTTTTATATCCTGACGGAAAAGAAGAATATTTTAAAATCAACAAGCCGTTTTTCGAGCGTCTTTACCCCGCTATGGAGAAATACGGCGTTAAAGTGCTTATTGAAAACGGCTCGCTTATTAACAGCGGCGGCAAATACTTTTTTATGACGGGAAAAGATATGTCCGATTTCATTGACTACTGCGGACACCCTCTGCTCGGCGCCTGCTGGGATACAGGGCACGGCAATATGCAGACAGAATCAATTTACGATGAAATCATATCTCTCGGTGACAAACTCGAAGCACTTCACGTTCAGGACAATTTCGAAACCCATGACGACCACCTTGCGCCGTATATGGGTACGCTTGACATTGACGCTCTTATGAACGCCCTTCTTGACGGCGGTTTTGCAAAACGGGGATGTTATTTCACTTTTGAATGTGATAACATCATATCGGAAAACGCCGCCTGTGCAAAGAGCCGCAACCGTGACGAACGTTTTGTTCAGCGTGCAAACGTGCCGACACCCGAACTGAAAAAAGCCGCAGTAAAATTTATGTATGAAATAGGCAAAACAATTCTCACCTCATACGACTGTTTTGAAGATTAAAAAACATCTTTTATATTACATTAAAAACCGTCTTTTGCTTTTCACAAAAGACGGTTTTTCTTGTATATTATTTAAAATCAAAAGTAAAACTTTCAACTTTATCAATTAAAGCAAGAATATAATTCATATATGCGTCAACACGGCGTTTTTCGTCACCCACGGGTTCTTCACCCGTACTTGTAAAATACTTGTAAAGTGAGGCGTATGCCATTAACTTTACCTTGTTCTCGACTTCGTCAACATATTTTTCATCATTTGTTCCGAGGTAACGGCGAAGCGTTTTGTTCCAGATTTCAACTGCAACCTCGTGTTTTATGCCGAAAAACTCATAAGTATTGTTTTTGTCAATTTCGCTGTAACCGAGGTACGCCTGATAAATCGCTTCAAGTTCAAAAAGCGGATGTCCCCTGCTTAAAGTATCCATATCAATAAGAAGCAGTTCGCCGTTTTGAATCATCATATTTTTAATATGTAAATCGGCGTGTACCATATTTAAAGTATCGGGAATTTCTTCCGCCATTTTTTTAAACTTTTGCGCCTTGTCTTCGGGAATGCGGTCTTTAAGATATTCGGCAACTCCAAGCGCTTTGTTTTTTATGGGCGGTAAATCGTCTTCCTTTACCTCTGTTGAATGAAGTTTTTTCATCAAGTCAACGGAAATGTCAATATATTTATCTAAATCGGCGGGATTTTCTATTATAAGTTCCGCCATTGATTTTGCTTTGAGAAGTTCAAACACAGAGCCGTATTTTTCCCCGACTTTTACAACGTCAAACGGAATTGCCGTGGGAATTCCGAGAACAAACGCTTTTCTCGCAAGTTCACGTTCACGGTGAATGTCGGGAAGTGCATTCGATTCATAATATACTTTTACTATTATGTCGTCATCAAGTCTGTAAACAACGCCCGTTGCGCCCTCACCTATCACCTTGCATCCGTCTACCGACACTTTTCTGTATGCTTTTTTTACGGGAATCATCTCGGTAAAGCCCGTCATATCGAGAATGTCATACACTTCGCCTGAAGCGTTTATGATGTTAAAATCCGCTTCCTCTTTGCGAAGTCTTAACATAACTCTCAGACCTGCACTTGAAATGTATTTGAGATTTTCAAAATCCGCCGTTACGGAATTATGAGAATTGTTTTTTACATATTCGTTTATTTCATCTTCAACACTTGCGGCATTTGAAGAATCGAGTTTTCCGCATATTGAAATTATTATTTTGTCATTGTCCGTTTTGAATTCTGTTTTATTCATAAAAATTCCCCGTTTTATATTCTTACTTTATATTACATCTTTTCGGACAAAAACACAAGTATTGTAAATGCGTACGAGTTGATTTTTTTCGGTAAATAATGTATTATTATTCGGAATTATAATTTCTTACTGAAACGGGTGAAAAAAACGGACAAAAAACATATTACCGATTCACATATTGAAAACCTCGGCGGTGTTATGTCGCTTTTTGTAAACGGCACGCCCGTTACGCCTGCCGCTTATATGACGTATCTTGAAAAATTCAATAATTATTCCGAATTTACAAAAGCGGGGTACCGCCTTTTTTCCGCGCCCGTTCTGTTTTCGGGCAGGTGGATAAGCAGAACAAACGGTTTTTCACCTTTTAACAGAGGAATTTTCGATAAAAAAGGTACTCCCGATTTTACCGCATTTGACGAAACGGTAAAACGAATACTTGATATTTGTCCCGACGCTTACATCATTCCCCGTGTTAATATGAGTATGCCCGAATGGTGGGAAAATGAAAACCCGAATGAAGTAAATATTCTTGAAGACGGCTCTTTCTGCCGTGAATCGTTTTACTCACAAAAATGGCGTGAAGACTGCGAACTTATGCTTCGTGAATTTGTAAGATATGCAAAAAACTGCAAACACGCTTCGCACATAATCGGCTATCACCTTGCAGGCGGAAACACGGAGGAATGGTTTCATTTCGATTTAAACGCAGGCTTCTGCAAAAATGCCGAAAACTGGTTTAAAAAATATCTCTCCGAAAATTTTCCCGAAACAGAATACAGAGGTCTTCCCGATTTAGAACTGCTTTACAAAAAAGGCGCATACATTAACGATTCCTACCTTACGCACTTTCTCGAATATGCAAGTTTTTCGGTAGCCGATGCTGTTTCGCTGTTTGCCCGTGCAGTAAAAGAGGAAACCGAAAACAAAGCACTTGTCGGCGTGTTTTACGGCTACACTCTTGAAGTCACCTCGCCCCTTTGGGGAACTCACGCTTTAAAAAAAGTTCTTGATGACGAAAATATTGATTTTATCAGTTCGCCTAATTCGTATATCGGCATAAGAAATCCCGCCTCGGACTGGACTGAAATGTATCCTGCCGATTCGGTAAGACTTCACGGTAAAATGTGCTTTCAGGAGTGCGATATACGAACACACCTTACAGTTGAACTTTGTGAAAAAGACAAATCAACAGACCCGCAGGGAAATCTTCGGGGTCCTATATGGCAGGGGTTAAAAACAAAAAATGAGGCAAGAAACGCCATATTCAAATCATTTGCACGCCAGTTAATTAGAGGAAACGGCTTCTGGTGGTTTGATATGTGGGGCGGTTGGTACAACGATGTTGAAATTTTAAAAGATATGTCGGAATACCGTAAAATTTACGAAAAAAGTCTTACATACGAAAACAGGAAATCAAAAGCGCAGGTCGCCGTCTTCATTGACGAAAGCGCATATAAATATATGACAGACTGTTCTTTGAAAAACGCAATTTACACTGAACGTCACGAACTCGGTATTATGGGTACACCTTACGATATGTATGACGTTTTCGATTTCTCTGAAGTTTACAAAAATTACGAGGCATTTGTCTTTATGTCACCCGCCGTAACGGAAGATATGAAAAACGCTCTCAAAATATGTGAAAAAAACGATCTGCCGTATCTGTCGGTCAGCGAAAAAAAGTATGAGTTTTCATCTTGTGAACTTCGTAATTTCTGCAAACAAAACGGCGTACACATCTACTGCGAAAGTGATGATATACTTTATATAAATGAAAATTACGCCGCTGTTCACGCACTTACAAGCGGAGTTAAAACAATTCGTTTTGATAAGAAATATAACGTTTATGAACTGCCGTATGAAAATTTTATGTCATCATCTTCGGAACTTACCGTAAATATGAAAAAAGGCGAAACAAAACTTTTCGGATTAAAAAAACAGGAGGAATTTTTATGATTATGAAAATCGTTGAAAAAGCAGGTCAGCCGTTATGTGCCGCAATTTATGCGTTTTGCGGTTATCTTTCGGCAAAAAAGAAACCGTTGCCGTTAGTTCTGCTCTTTCTGCTTCACACAACGGAATATTTTATTACGGGTAAAAAAACCGCAAAAGAAAACGGATTGCCTGTTATTTCGGGAATTGCTCACTGCCTTTTGTTCGGCTTTACATGGTGGCTTCCGTTAAAGAATAATAACAAACAGTAAAGGATTCATTAAAATTGAAAAATTCTGATTTACAGTACAAAAAAATGACGGAAACACCCGTTTCACGTCTTATAATAAAACTCGGCATACCCACAACCGTAAGTATGCTCGTTACAAACATTTACAATATGGCTGACACATACTTTGTCAGCAGTCTCGGCACAAGTGCAAGCGGTGCTGTCGGCATTGTTTTCGGACTTATGGCAATACTTCAGGCAATCGGCTTTATGTTCGGTCACGGCGCAGGCAGTATTATTTCACGAAAACTCGGTGAAAAAGACAGTAAAAGTGCATCTCTGTTTGCTTCCACATCGTTTTTCTGTGCCGTTGCGGTAGGTGCGTTCGTGAGCGTATTCGGAATTATTTTCACAGAACCGCTTATGCGCCTTCTGGGAAGTACCGACACAATTCTTCCCTACGCCTCAAAATATTCTTTGTGGATTCTTCTTGCCGCACCTTTGATGACTTCAAGTTTTGTTTTAAACAACATTCTCCGTTACGAGGGAAAAGCGTCGCTTGCGATGATAGGTCTTACAACAGGCGGTATATTAAACATATTCGGTGACTGGTTTTTAATGCGTAAACTCGGAATGGGTGTTGAGGGCGCAGGCATTTCCACCGCAGTATCGCAGGCAGTCAGTTTTTTCCTGCTTCTTATAATGTTCCTTGCAGGCAAAACGCAAAGTAAACTTTCGGTTAAAAATATTACTCATTCTCTTAAAGATGTTTTTGCAATAGTGGAAACAGGTCTGCCGAGCCTTATAAGGCAGGGACTTTCGAGTGCTTCGACAATGATTCTCAATAATCAGGCAGGGCTGTACGGCGACGCCGCCATTGCGGGTATGACAATAGTAAACAGAATATGTTTCTTTGTTTTTGCAATAGGCTTGGGAATAGGTCAGGGTTTTCAGCCTGTCAGCGGCTTCAATTACGGCGCAAAAAAATATTCACGTGTCAAAAAGGGATATTTCTTTACTCTTGCGGCAGGCGAACTCGTTTTAAGCGTGCTTGCGATAATCGGTCTTATCTTTTCGGATGTTCTTGTCGGATTTTTCCGTGATGACCCCGAAGTTATTGAAATAGGCTCGTTTGCTCTTAAAGCGCAACTGATTTCACTTTTCTTCCAGCCGCTTTGCGTGTGCAGTAATATGCTGTTCCAGAGCATCGGCAAAAACAAGCCCGCTTCCGTTCTTTCTTCGCTTCGAAGCGGTGTTGTGTTTATTCCCGCACTTTTAATTCTTTCGCAAACGCTCGGACTTACGGGTATTGAAATTGCACAGCCCGTTGCCGATGTTATTGCTTTTGTAATTACGCTTCCGTTTATTATAATATTTTTCAAAAATCTTCCCGAAGATGAGGTGGATGAACTTTATGTTAATTAAAGAATTTTTTAAAGAAACGAATGAAAAAAGAGAATACTTTATAAATGAAATGAGTAAATGCGACTGGGACGCAGGGCGATACCTCGCTTATATGCTCAAAGACAACAGTTTCAAAAAAAACTGCGGTGAAAATTCGGAAGTACTTCTTTTAACAGACGGCGAAAACCTCGCTTCGTTCTGCACTTACGTTGATATGGATGAAATAGATGACGACAGTATGAAACCGTGGGCGGGATTTGTTTACACATTCCCCGAATACAGAGGAAAAAGGTGCGCCGGCAAACTTCTTGAATACGCAAAAAATCTTGCAAAAAATGACGGATACTTAAAACTGTACGTTTCATCGGAAGAAAAAGGACTTTATGAAAAATACGGTTTCACATATTTAAAAGATGCCGAATCAATTCACGGTTATGAAACGCAGATTTTTTATTGTAATTTATAACGAAAAATGGATTTTTATTACTGAATTTCCGAAAAAAAGTATTGCAATAATTCTTTTTATATATTATAATTACACAATCGTTAACAAAAAGGTTATATGTTTATGGAAATGAATATGAAACAGTTTAAGTACGTTCTCGTTCTTGCCAACGAAGGTACTTTTTCAAAAGCCGCAGAGGAACTTAACATTTCCCAACCATCACTTTCGCAGTATATAAAAAAGATTGAAACGCAGGTCGGTATGGAACTTTTTTACCGGGGCGGCAGTTTTGTTCGTCTTACAGATGCAGGTAAAGTTTACCTTTCTGTCGGCAAACAAATTCTCGACCTGGAACACAGGCTTGAATCTTCCTTTTCCGATATTGCCCAAAATAAAAAAGGCTCTGTAATAATCGGTGTTTCTCCTTACGTAAGCGCAAGTGTTATGCCCTCTGTCGCAAAAGAGTTTCAAAGCATTTACCCCGGTATGTTCCTTGACGTAGAGGAAGATGTAAAATCAAAACTCATTGAACGTCTTGAACACGGCGAATTTGACTTTTGCCTTACGGTTTTACCCGTTGACACAAAACTTTTTTCATACGAACATCTTGCAGATGAAGAACTTGTTCTTGCAGTTCCTGCCGAATATGACAGTTTTAATCCTGTTTCAGTTACCGGCAGAAAGTATCCCGCTATTGATGTTAAAGCAATTCAGGGTAAAAAATTTGTTATGATTCCCGAAAACCAGATTATGCAAATTGCACTTGAAAAAATATGCTCCGACTATGACATTCAAGTGCAAAAAGCAGGCGGTGTAAAAAGTCTTTTTGCTCTTATTTCAATGGTAAGTGCCGGTGTAGGTCTTGCGCTTGTTCCTAACGGAATTGAAAAACTCGCAAACACAGAAAATGTTCACTTTTACTCTTTTATTCAGGAACTTCCGAAAAGAGAAATTATTGCGGCAAGAAGAAAAGACAGACCTTTGTCTATTGCCGCACAAACTGCCGTTGATATTCTCAAAAAAACAAATTGGTAATAAAACAATCCTTTTAAATAAGGATTATTTTATTGGCTGACGTATAACTTAAAGATTATTGAATTGTGAATTGTTAGGTTATTACTCCTATACGGGGTGAAAATAAATAAAAAACAAGGAGAAGATAAATATGCCTTCAGCATTCCTTTATCTCGGAATAATGTTAGCAGTAATTATCGTATGGTTTTTGCTTTTCAAAAGACCGGTGTACGAAGCGGTATTCATAAGTTTCATTATTTTACTTACCGTTTCCGGCACTTGGGAAAATGTTTTTACCTACTTTAATGCAGGGCTTAAAACATCGCTTTTGTACTCCATGGTTGCATTTGTCGCAATGTCAATCATCCTTACAAAAACAAAAATCATCGACAGTTGTGTTGCAATTATTCTTTCGTTACTCGGCCGTGTAACAGGCGGCGCAGGTTATGTTTCAGTCGTTGCAAGTTCATTTATGGGAGCCCTTTCAGGCTCCGGACCCGGTAACGTTATGGCAACCGGTGCGCTTACAATTCCCGCAATGAAAAAATCCGGTTTCCCGCCGGAACTTGCAGCAAACATTGAAAGTAATGCAAGTTATATGGGCAATATGATTCCCCCGTCATCAAATATTGTTGCCGCTCTCGGTGCATTTACCGCACTTTACCCCGAAACCGAAATTACAACCGGTCAGTTTTGGATTGTATTATGGGGTATTTCGCTTTGGTTTATTGCACAGCGCCTTATAATGGTATTCGGCTTTTGCAAATACTATAAGGTTAAACCCATGAAAAAAGAAGAATTGCCAAACCTTAAAGAAACTTTCAAATACGGTTGGCAGGGCTTACTTTTACCCGTTATTATTCTTTTACCCTTTGTACTTGACTATTTCTTTAAAGAAACACTTTTCACCGAAAGACTCGGTGCAGACGGTGCAAAAGCATTTTCAAGTTCACTTCTTCTCTTCATTGCAGGTATTTCCTCAATGTATGCTCTTTTAATAAACAAAAACAAGAAAGAAGCATCTTTCTCAAAAATCGCACAGTGGTTTGCAGACGGTGTTAAAACCATTGCACCCGCTATCGGCGTTTGTGTATTCGGTTATATGATCGGTGCTCTTTTCAATGACCTTAGTGTAGCAGAAGAAATGCAAGCATTTATTCTCTCAATTTCTTTCAATAAAATAGGTCTTGTTTTGTTTGTTGCGATTTTCACCTGTATTCTCGGCATGGTTATTCCCGGCTCTTCGCTTGTTGTTATTTTCGGGCCGGTGTTTATTACGACTCTCGCCTCTGTCGGAGTTAACCCGCTTCTTGCCGCAGCCATGCTTCCCTGCATTTGCGGTGTTATGTGCGGAATTACGCCGCCGCTCGGCTTGGGTATGTATGCAGGTATGTCGCTTGCCGAGTCTGAATTCGGTAAAACATTTAAAAATAATATGTGGTGGGTTGCCGCACAGTTTATTATGGAAGTTGTTGTTCTTATGGGCTGGCTTCCGATTATGGGACTTAAATAAGGAGGTAAGAATATGAAACAAACATTAAAAAAGATTTCCGACGTTTTCAAAAAAATATTCGGTTACGGCATTATGATTGTTCTTTTCGCCGGCGGACTTACCTTCTTCGGCTACATTGCCGCACTTATTATAGGCGGCGACACTGCAGTCTTAATTTGCGACATTGTTTATAAAAAAATAATTCCCGTAATTATTTACGCATCAACAATTCTGGTTCTTTTCGGTCTTTTATCTATGTACCTTGCAGGTGAAAAAGCACTTACACCCGACAAGAAAAAGGCTTCAAAAGAAGAGGGCGAAAAATAATTTAAACCTTTATATTCGAAAAATGAATACAAAAAAAGCAATCCGCAAACGCAGATTGCTTTTTTGTTATAGTTTATAAAATTACTTATATTTTTTTAACATAGAGTCAACTTTTTGCATTGTCTGTTCGTATGCTTCTGCGAAGTAATCACCGCTGTTATCGAGACGTCTGTCGTTAATGTCATAGTTGCTCATAAGATATTCCGCCATAATGTCGGTAAAGTCCATAGCGCCCCAATAATTGGTGTGAGATTTGTCACGAAACTTTGTTGCTTTGTCAAAAACATACTGTTTTTCCCCTGCTTCAGTGCAAAAGTCAATGTAAGGAATACCGTTTTCTTCTAAAAGTTCGTGGAATGTATTCATTCTTTTTGCAGTACCTTCGTCAACGTAACGGGGACTGTTGACAAAAAGAAGTGTAATTCCTTTTTCCTTTGCGTATGAGACAAGTTCTTCAAAACATTCTTTTTGGAACCATGAAAGGTCTTCTTTTTCAGTTGTAAAAACGCTTTCGGGAAGTGTTCTTACGGCAAATTCGCCTTTAGTAATTCTGAAACCGAACCAATAGGCATAGGATTTTTCGAGTACATCAAAGTTAAGGTCATCCTGCCACATATCATGGTAACGAATAACATTGAAATAATAAGTTAAATCAAGAGGACTTTCGTCGTTAATTTTGCTGACATACTTTAATGTACGGGCAACGCCTTTGAAACGGAAGGGGGAGAACATAGAAAATGTTTCATTAAAGTACCTTGATCTGATTTCATTAACGTCGTTTTCTTCACCGGAAAGGAAAGGTCTCATATCAACAACTACAACCTTAGGTGTTTGATATTTGCATGCATACTCTACCATGGGTAAAACATGCCAAACTCTCAAACCGTCAATTGTAAGGTCATAACTTGTTAAACCGAAGTTTTGGTAAGCCTGTCCGGGAATATAAGTACAATGAAAACCGCTTGTGCCGATAAATGCTACATCAACCGTATTTTTTTCAAGTTCTGCATAAGTCAGAACCGCTTTTCGCATTTGTCCGCCGGCTCTTTCATAGTGAAAAACCGTACTGAGTGATAAAAGGACGGTTAAAATACATAAACTGAAGCACAAAAGTTTTAAAACCTGTTTTTTCTTCATTTTAACCCCTCCTTAATAAGCCTGGTAAATGAAACTTGATGCGTTGTACCCTTCGCCGTATTGACCGAAAATAAGTACAAACACAAAGAGTGCAATTAAAATAATCCACCTGAAAACAAGGTTTTGTTTGTTAAGTGAGTCTCTGATATGAATTCCGTTTTCCTGAAGAATGCTTACAACGGAAAGAATAATGATTGAAATGAAAAGAATGAACATATTCTTTGCATCAAGTCCGAGGTCAAAGAATTTGCCGTCAAGACCGAAAATAAAGTTAGCATTAAAGTTTGTAATAATGCTCTTAAAGATGAATAACATTGCTCTTAAACCGGGGGCTTTTACGATTATTCTTGAAACTGTGGTAAGGGCAAAAACTCTTAACATACAGAAAATTTTGTAAGAAAATGCTTCCTCGTTAACGTGAAGAACGGTTTTCATTTTCTTAAACACGCCTTCAAATGCAACCGAACTCGAAGTTACAAAGGAATAGTAAATCGCATAGGCAATGTATTGGAAGGAAGCGCCGTGCCATATACCCATCAGGAAAAAAACAACCGCAGGGGTGATTATTGACGGCACCATTTTACCCGCAAATTTACCGAATCGTTTGCTGAACTTTTGAGAAAGTTTCAAAACGGGTTTTGAAAGCATAACGGAATAAAAGACGTAATCTCTCATCCATGCGCCGAGAGTAATGTGCCACCTTCTCCAGAATTCCGTAACGGAAAGGGAGAACAACGGTCTTTCAAAGTTAAGAGGCAAGTCAATTCCCAATATTTCTGCGGCACCGCGGCAAATATCTATACCGCCGGAGAAATCCCCGTAAATCTGGAAGAAATAGACAACAGCGGCAAATAAGAACTGGGAACCTGAATACATTCGGTAGTCAGACGCAGAAAATACGGTTGTAACAATGTTTACCGCTCTGTCGGCAATAACCAGTTTTTTAAAGAAACCCCAAAGCATAAGTTCTGCACCTTTTACAAGGCGGTTGTAGTCGAATTTATGTTCTGAAAAAATTTGTGTGCCGACTTCATCGAAACGGTTAATAGGTCCCTGAATAATTGAAGGGAAGAAAGAAAGGAAAGTAAGTACTTTAAAATAGTTTTTTTCGGGAGTATATTTACCCCTTGCAACATCAAGCACGTAACCCAAAGAGGCAAATGTGTAGAAAGAAATGCCCAAAGGTGCGAGAATGCTTATTTCGGGAATTGAAGAATCAAAAATTGTGTTGATGTTTACTATTGTACTTCTTAAATACTTAACAACGGCAAGACAACCGAGTTCAATTATAATTGTAATTACCTGAACTCTTTTAATCTTTTTTTGTAATTGTTTTTTGTATTCTTTTTTCTCGTCTCTTGTGAGTTCCCCTGCCTGCTGCATTTTAATTTTATTCTTGTCACGGTATGACTGAATTATTTGAGTAGCAACGTATGTAACAAGGGCAGTAAACAAAATTGCGACTATTTGGATAATTGCATTTTTTAATTTACTGCAAGCGCAAACATAAAAAAAGAAGTTTGCACAAAGCATCATTACCCACTGGTATTTTTTCTTCGGCATCAGGTAATAAATCACCGTAAACAGCCCTATAAACATAAGGAATGTAAATGATGTTACCGTCATTGACATTAAACTCATAAAATTTTCTCCGCTTCAAATTATATTTATTTATAAAGACATAACATTATCAGTATAATACATATTGCAAGTTTAGTCAAGTAAACAAGGTTAAATGAGTATATTATTGTATTTTTGATATATTTTTGTCGAATAAATATTTACATTCCGCCAAAAAAGAAACGGTACCTGTGTATAAGAAAAATATTTCTCAAATACACAAATACCGTTTTTAAAATTCTCGAAGAACAACATTTTTCGCTCTTCACTAAACAGAATTTTGCGATAATGACAAATACGAAAATTACATTTCGTCTTCTATACGTTCAATAAGTGCAACAATACTGTCCGCAGAATTAAAGTTTTCGGGAGTCATATCGTTAATTGTGATCTGAACATCAAATTCCTCTGTAAGTTCGCTTATAAGAGCAACAACGTCAAAAGAATCAAGGTAACCGCCGTCAATAAGGTCGGTTGTTGTTTCAAAGTCACATTCGCTGCGAATTCCTTTAAGTATTTCAATAACTTTCTCTTTCATTTTTTATACCTCTTTCAACAATTATTTAATTAATTCTTTAAATTTCTGTCTGTCAGGTTTGCCGTTAGGCTTTTTGGGAATATCGTCAACCTCAAAAATGTTTTTCGGAACTTTGAACGCTTCAAGGTTATTGAGAAGGAACTCGGAAATCAGTTTTTTGTCAAAAACGCAACCCTTGTCCATAACAACCGCAAGATTGGGAACGAACCCGCCCATTCTGTTTTCGGTAGCAAAACAAGCCGCTTCAACAACACCTTTAACTCTCAAAACCTCTGCTTCAACTTCCGTAGGAGCAATTTTAAGTCCGCCTATGTTAATTACATCATCGGCACGGCCGATCATATAAACAAAGCCTTCATCATCAATATAACCCAGGTCACTTGAGTAGAAAATTCCGTTTTCGTCAATAACGGATTTTGTAAGTTCGTCTGCCTCATAGTAACCCTGCATAATCATATCACCCATAACAGCAAGACGCTGGGGATTTTCCCTGGTAGCCTTAACGGGTTTTCTGTTTTCGTCGACAGTAATGAGTTTTGCGTTTACGTTTGGTTTACCCGCACAGTTGATTTTTCCCGGGAAAGCGGCATAGTTGTAAAGGCAGGAACAACCCGCTTCACTTGAACCGTAGCCATAGTAAAGTCTTGTGTTGGGAAGAAGTTCCGTAATTCTTTCCTTGTCAGCCTCGGGGAAAGCGGCGGAGCCTGTATGTATGTGGTCAAGTTGGTCGGAAAATTCGGAAATTGCATCGCCGGTAAGTTGAATAATCATTCTTATAGCCGACGGCGGCATGTGGCATGACGTAACTTTGTATTTACGCATATAGTCAAAATAACCGCGTAAATTCATAAAGCCGTCAAAAAGAACAACCGTTGTACCCGTCCAGACGGAAACATAGATTTTTCTGATACTTGCGGCATGATTAAGGGGAGCGGCAACAAGGTAAACGTTACCGGGTTTAATATCCGCACCGTACTGAACATTTTCTATAACGGCAGTAACATTCCTGTGGGAAAGCATAACACCTTTTGATTTTCCGGTTGAACCTGTGGTAAAAAGAATGTCGCAAAGGTCTGTGCTTTTCGGAAGTTCACCGTTAAACTCTTTTTCGGGAACGGTTCTGACTTCTTTGCGGGGAATGAACACAACATCTGCACCCGAAGGACAGGAGTCTGCAACAAGTACATTTGAGTGCATTCTGTCAATAAACTGAACAAGTCCGTCATCGCCGAGTGTTTTTTCACAGGGCACATTAACTGCTCCGCAAAGGTGAACACCGAGTACGGCCACAACGTAATCTATTGTGTGACTTGCTTTAATAACAATATTATCGCCTTTTTTTACACCTTTTTCAGTAAGGTAAACCGCAAAAGCGGACACTTTTTTATAAAGGTCCTTATATGATATTTTTTCATCTTCTGCAATAACGGCAACTGTTTCAGGTGTTGTTTCCGCAAAGTGTTTTAATGCTTCTACTATTGACTGCAAAAATAACCCTCCTAAGTGATATTATCCTATTAGACAACATTTGTATTATACAATTATTGTCGCTTTTTGTCAATCGGATATTTCTGCCTTTACAATTTCGGGATTATTCATTCTTATTTCTCTTAATTCGTCAAGAATCTGCTCTTTACGTTTGCCCGTGTAATTGTCGAAAAGGAAGCAGAGAGCCGATGCGAAGTTTCCGATAAGACCGCAGATTGTTGTAACCATAAAAATGCCTTTAAGAGTTTTGTCGCTCTGTACAGGTCTTTCGCCTGCGGCTGTATTCGTTGAAGTGTAGCCGATTGCATTCATAAGCAAATCGTATGCGTTGAGTTTAACAAGGCTTGTCACTTTGCCGAATATGCTTTTTGCGGCGGTGAGTATGCCGTCGGAACGCATGGGTGTGCCGAAATGCTTTGCCGAATACCATTCCATATAGTCTGTCGAGTCGGCAATAATTATGTTTCTTGCGGCGCTCTGTGCGTAGTTGGGCATACCTGCAAGACCTATAAGAATACCTATTATGTATTTGCCTTTACGGACTTTGCCGAGGCTGAATTTAATGTTGAACAAAGACATTAAGAGGTAAATAAAGCCTGTGTATGCGTAACCGCCCGAAAGAATATTCTTTGCGGACACTTTGTTTCCGACAACGGGAACGGCAAGAAGTCCCGCATAAGAAAGCGAACTGCTGACAACATCGAATATCGTTTTCATTTTGTAATCGTCAAGCGTATCTTTGTAGAGATAAGGCAGGAATTTGTAAGTTATCTGCCTTATGGCGTCGCAAAGTTGCGAAATCTGAAGAATAACGAAAGGACGGTTTCGGAGAATTGCAAGAATTATATCCTTGTTCCAGTGAACTCTGCCGTCCGCTTCCTTTTTTGCGCCTATTGAAACGGCAGGTCTGTCTTTTACACCGAAAAACGACGTATACATAGTAACAAAACCGATTATACAGAACACGAGCGCAACGTAAAAATACGCAGACTGTATTTTTTTCGGGTCGTCTTTTTCATTTAAGAACAGCGGAATTACCCATCCCGGCAAAGCAGAGCCGAGCGATGAAGCAAGCCCCGTTAAAGTGAAGAAATTTTTTCTGATTTTCGGATTGGGAACAAGTCGCAGCGCAAGCGTGTTCATCGCCATATCAAAAAACGTGTCGGAAACCGAAAAAACAAGCCCGAAAATAAACGCCCATATAAAGTTTTTTGATGAGTTGACAAACGGAACAACAAACAAAAGCATTGACGCTATTGCAAACGGAACGGGCATACTGCCGAGAGCCATTCGCACGTAACTCATTTTGCCCTCGCCTCTGTCACGGTCATACAAAGCACCCGCAACAGGCGGAACAAGAAAGCCGAGTATTTCGGTTATGTTGTCTTTTATCTGAATTTTTTCGGGTGAAATGCCCATACAGTTGCGGTAGAACTGGTCGCCGTACGTTCCGACACAGTCCTGCCCCATACAGTTTCCGAATATACCGCCGCAGTAACTTATCTGTTCCCTTACGGGAATACTTGAATCCGAGGGAAAATATTTTTCTTTAAGATTACTTACTTTTGACATAGTATTCTCTCCTTGTCATATTTCATAACTTTCGCCGTCACGGCAGATAACCGTATTTTCTCCGAAAGATTTTTTTGCACGCATTTTTGCGCCGTCAACATCTTTCATAATATATCCGCCGTGATGAACAAAGTAAAGTTTTTTAACGTCTTTTTTACGGTTTTTCAGTTCGTTGCAAATATCTTCAATCTGATGATGCCCTGTTTCAACGAAAAAAGCGTCGCATTTTTCGGGTAGTATGAAGTCAATATCTTCAAGGCGCATATCGCCCGAAAAAACAACCGTTTTACCCTCTGTTTCAACTTTATATGAATACGAAACAAATGAGCCGTCACATTCGGGCATATGGTTTGTATGAGTTGCGGTAACTTTTATGTCGCCGTTATCGAAAAGAAACCCGTCTTTCACGCCGTGTACGGTATGCGTGTAATCGGTTTTAAAATCGCCCTCGGTGTTTTTGAGGACGGTAAAAAACCCGTCAACCGTGTCTTTACACGGAGTAAATATGTCAATATTATCTTCTTGTGTAAGCGGCTGTTTTGTGACTATGCCCATTTTTCTTATATACCACAAAAGGTTGCCGAGCCCTCCGACATGGTCCATGTGCGGATGAGAAATAAAAACCGCTTTCGTCTTTAAAAGGTCAACTCCGCAAAGTTTTGCGGTATATCCGCAACATTCGCCCGCATCAAGAAAATAAACGCCTTTTTCGGTTTCAAGCGCAAGCGATGTATGGTGAAAGCCTTCAAAAGGCTGTGTACCTGCGGAAGTACCGAGCGTGTACATTTTCAATCTTTTCACCCCTCAGCGCTGTTTCTGTAATGAGTTTGTGAAAACGTGCCGTCTTTAAGAATTTCAAATACGGTATAGCCCTGAAGCCAGTCTTTTTCCTCATAACCGAGTTTACTTGCAGAGGTGTATGAGCCGTAACCCGACGGCTGAAGATAGCCGAGAAGAACACCCTTATACTCTATGCCGAAATCGTTAAGATGGTCGTGACCGCAGAAAACGGCTTTTGTTGATTTCAGTTCTTTAATTGCATCAAAAAGGCCCGAATCAAAACCCGATTCGCAGATGTTTTCAAGTTTGTTTCCGTAAAGGAACTCATTTTTACCTGCTTCGACCTCGGAGAACGCATTTTCATACTGCGGAAGCGGAATGTGCATAACCGCTATTGAACTGAATTTGCCGTATTCTTTTTTATTGTTTGTAATAATTTCTTTATACCACTCGACCTGCGATGTTTTTACGCCGTCATACGGACTTTCCTCGGGGGGGATACCGTACTCTTTTTTCGTTTCCTCGCTTACCTCGTCACCCGTGTCCATAAATACGAACATTTCTCTCAAAGAGTTGTCGGGATTGAGAATATTTATGTAATAGTTTCCGTCACCCCATATATCTTCGGGGCCTTCAAGCATAAGGCAATGCTCGTAAGAAGAAAACACTTCAATCATTTCGGGGCGTGTAAGTGAATATTTGTTGTCGCCCTCATGATTTCCGAGCACACCTGCCCAGTAAACGCCTAAATTTTCAAAAATCTCGGCAAACTGATTTGCTCTTTTTTTGTTAAAGCCCGAAGTGACGTTGTCACCGCCTAAAATTACAAGGTCGGGCTGTTCTTTTATTATGTTTTTTACAAGATTATCTACCGTCATATATGACGTTTTGTTTTTTCCGTCAAGGTGTAAATCCGTAAAAGCAATTACTTTAAACTGTGCGTCGCTTTCGCATTTTATTGTTACGCTGTCGCTTCCTTTTGAAACAACGTTCACGGTTTTGCCTATGTTTTCAAGCGAATCAATATCGTAATTGAGCGAATGGGGAAGAAGTGAATACCCCACCCCGCCGCCTGCAACAAGAATAACAAGAACAATGCAAAGAATTATTATTCCGATTTTTTTCTTTTTCATAATACTTCCCCCGTCTTAATTACTTTTTTTGCTGTGTCGGCCCGTAATTCGCCGCACCCGTATATTCAACGTCTTCGGGCAGAGGATAGTATTTTTCTTTGCTGTCGTCACGCTGATAAAGTCTTACGTGTTCGCCTCGGGGCGTAATGTCGACAACGTCGCATCCGCGCCAGTAAACGGTAAATTCTCTGCCTGCGACCGTTTCTTTTTTCGCAACAGTTTCAATATCGAAAAGAAGTTCCGCTTTGTCGCCTTTTTTAAGGTTAAATACCGCTATGCCGTCTTTTATTTCGGGATTTGCGTTTTCGGAGTTAAGTGAATATTTTACGTTTTCGCCCATCCACTCATAAAGACGGAAGCCGCCTTTACAGTCTTCCTTTGCTTCAAGCGTTATTCTGCCCTCGTTGGGAATGTATGATTTCATTGAAAGCTTTTCTGTTTCTTTATCACACGGAATGTTGACGGTAATAACGCCGCCGTCGGAAAGAAGCACATTGTCCCAAGCGGTTTTTAAAGCAACGGGCGCTGTTCCCACGCAACATCCCGCTATTGAACGGAAACGTGTGAGTGAAATTGAGTTCGGCTCGCTTCCGCCCGTAAAGCCGCCTTTCATACGCTTGTCAATGTCGTGATAAGTTATGCCGTCTTCGTCGGGTTTTGTGTTGTCACAGACAACGTAGTCTGTATATTTTACCTGATTTTCTATGAACTGATTTCTGATAAACAGGTTCATATCGTTCCAATATTCCTTGTATCCGCATTTAATAAGCTCATCTGCACAGATTATCATATCACGGATACAGCACGTTTCACAATGCTCCTCCTCCATAGGATGCCATTGAGCATACTCGGGTACCCAGCCGAAACTTGAAGAAATTGAACGTACATAATCGTAAATCTTTTTACCTTTTTTTATGTATTCTTCTTCACCCGTGAGCCTGCCGAGTTTAACAATTCCGCACGCAAACCACACCGCCGAATGAACGTGTCCGAAAAATTCCATTCTATAATTGAAATATCTCGAAACTCCGAGAACGTAATTCGCCATACCTTTTGCAAGGTCAAGTGCCGTTTCGTCACCTTTGAGTTCATATCTTCTGACAAGTGCCTGCAAAGATGTTGCGTTGCGTATCGGCTGTTCGCCTCTGCCCGTATGGCGTGTAAGGTCAAAACCGCCCTCTTTTAAATAAACGTCATTCGGGAATTCATATATCGCCTCATCTTCTTCGGAGTCACCCGACCAGAATGTGCAAACTTTTCTTTCAATAACAAGAGAACGCATACCTTTTACAAGTTCCGATATTCTTTTTTCCGCTTCTTCGTCTTCGGGATATTCCTCCGTTATTAAATTCAAAGCCGGCATTATGTAACCCATTTCGTGAAAAGATGAATGAACGGTATGAGTCCACGGATATTTTTCGCAGAATCTCAAACCGTGTTCGCCCCACGATTTCATAAGATGACGGCGAAGAGCCTGTTTTACCTCGTCGCCCTCTTTCGTGCCGAGCATTTCCATAGCGGAGGAAAGTCCTTCATACCACGAGCCGACAAGTTCGGCGTCATCAACACGGCAATGCGCCGCTTCCGCAGGTTTTTTATTCGGCAAAAGAAGCCAGTACGGCAGATAATCGTGTGCCTTATCCGTCATATTCGTAATGTAAGAGTGAACAAGTCTTGCGCTTTCAAGAGGGTCAAACTGCTGATACATATTTTTAAATACGGTGCAGATATTAAACGGATAAACGCTTATTTGCACCGTCCTTTCTTATATATTATTTAAAATCGGATTTTTGTAATTCATATTACAAACGGAAGAAATTTTTCAAGAATACCGAGAATAATTTTGAAAATCTTTTCAAATATGTTAAGCGAAACATCTGCGTCTTTTTCAAACTCATTAAGGTCAAGTGTAACGTTGATGTCCGCAGGCTCGCTGTAATCGTCAATAATTCCGGCGGTAACTTTTTCAAGTATTGCACTTACGAGAATATCCGCTTCGGACTTTTCAAAATTAACCTGTGCAATGTCGGAAACAAGATTCCCGAATTCTTTTGAATAGCCCGCTTTTTCAAGCATTTCGCCGTAATCCGAAAGAGCGTATGAACTGAAACTTACGCCTGCAAGCGTATATGCAAGAACTGATTTAAGACAGTCGTATAAAAGCGGATATTCGTTTTCTTTTACGCTTTCGTCTTCATCGCCGTGATAAAAACCGCCGTATATGACTGCAACTACCTGATATATTCTTTCGTAATCGCTTTCGGGAAGCGTACAGCCGCCCGCTGCCGCTATTTCTTCAATACTGTCTATCACTCCGGGAGTTGAGCCGTCATCATAAATCGGAAGTGAAAGCGACACGCCTATGTTGCGCATTATGTCATCAAGAAGTTCATATTCGGCTGAGCCCTGTTCAAATTTAAGAAGTTTACCGACTTTACCGGCAGAGCCGATGTATCTGTTGAGCCATTTGCACATTCCCGCTTCAAAGAACTGATATGAATATGACGCAAAATCGCTTTCTATAAGCGAAAGTTGTTCATCGGAAAAACCGTCGGGAAGCAAAGATGTGTCAATTTCGGTGATATACTGACTTGAAATATCAACCGTGCCGTTATTTAAAACCACACGTCTGTATGCGTTCGGGTATGTGATTAAAGCGCCCGTCTGAATATCGTAAAGAACATTGCCGTTATCGGAAACGGTCATTGAAATATCGTTTGCGTGAATGTGCCCCGTGAATACAAAGTTTATTCCCCAGTCTGCAAACTGTGACGCAAGATTTTCATAACCGTCTATCATCGGCTGAATTTCAAAATGAGGAAGAATTGAATGGTGCATCATGGCAACAAGCGTTTTTGAATCCTCTTTTGCTTTTTCTACCTGTTCCTCAATCCATGCGTACACGCTGCCGTTTATTTCGCCGTCATCAGCACCGTAAATGCAGGAATCTATTGCAAGAAGTCTGTAATTGTCATCAAGGTCATAAGTGTAAGAACCCGATGTTTCGTGTTTTGTGAGCGCCTCGTTATAGCCGAAATCGGCGTATATTTCTTTAAATTCGTCAATACTTATATATTTTTCAAAGTCTTCATCGTCACAGTCGTGATTGCCGCATACGACAAAAATCTTTTTGCCGCTTTCTTCTTCTGCCTTTTTGAGCATTTCGGCAAACTCAATGTGCGACTGCCTTTTTCCGCAGGTAAGGTCGCCCGAAATAAGAAGATATTCGTCATCGGATGATGAAAATTCATCAAGCATTTTTTGTACTATGGCGGTTGATTCGTAATTCATCTGCCCCTGAATAGTACAGTTACTGAACATTTTTTCATTGAGAAGTCCTTCAATATATTCTGTATTTTCGGGGTCAATTACAAATTCACCTGCATCTTCGGCACATTGAAAATGTGTGTCTGACGCAACGGTTATTTTAAGAGCGTTGTCATCTTCCGCAAAAACGTACAATGACGGAACAAGAAGTGATAAGCAAAGTAAAATACTGATTGTTACTTTAAAACTTTTTTTCATAATTTCACCTGTAATATCACGCAGATTTTTTCCTGTGTGTATTTCCTTTCTTTAAAAATATTTCATTATGAATTATACTACTCCATATTCTGTTTTTTCAAGCATATCTCTTAAAGCCTGAAAATCTTTAAGTGCGTCTGCCTTTTGCGACGGATTCCGAAGAAGCGCCGCAGGGTGAAACGTACCCATAAAAAGAATGTTTCCTTTTTTAATGAACTGCCCGTGCTGTTTTGTCACTTTAAAATCGGGTGAAATGAGTTTTTGCGCCGCAATTCTTCCGAGGCAGACAATAATTTTCGGCTTTATAAGCCTTGTCTGACACCGAAGCCACTCAATGCAGGCATCCTGCTCCTCGGGTAAGGGGTCACGGTTCTGCGGCGGTCTGCATTTCACAATATTCGCTATATAAATATTTTTATTTCTGTCAAGGTCAATAACTTCAAGATATTTGTCAAGCAGTTGCCCCGCTTTACCTACAAACGGTTCGCCCTGCAAATCCTCGTTTTCGCCCGGACCTTCACCGACAAACATAATATCCGCATTTTCGTTTCCCACTCCGAATACAAGGTTTGTTCTTGTATCACCGAGCGGACATTTTCTGCACGAAAAGCAGTCTTTTTTCAGTTCTTCAAAATTTGAGTACATAATTATAAAATAATAAGTTCTTTAGGCGCTTTAGTGAGGTTTTTGCAACCGTCTTTTGTAATAAGCGCCATATCTTCTATTCTTACGCCGAATTTACCGGGAATGTATATACCCGGCTCAACGGTAACAATATTTCCCGCTTTGAGTTTTGTTTTTGCTCTCGTGGAAACGTTCGGTTTTTCGTGTATTTCAACACCTACGCCGTGACCTGTTCCGTGACCGAAATATTTTCCGTAGCCTGCGTTTTCAATAACGTCACGAGCCGCTTTGTCACCGTCAAAACCCGTAATTCCCTCTTTGAGTATTTCAAGTGATTTTAACTGTGCTTCAAGTACAGTACTGTAAACTTTTTTCTGCTCGGAAGTAACTTTGCCGACTGCAACGGTTCTTGTCATATCACTGTGATAGCCGTTTACTGTTGCGCCGTAATCCATTGTAATAAAATCCCCGTTTTTAACTTTGTTCCCGTCGGGTACGCCGTGCGGCATTGAAGATTTTTTACCCGTTACCGCTATTGTTTCAAACGAAAGTGCTTCTGCACCGTGACTTAACATATAAAAATCAAGTTCAAGCCCTATTTCTTTTTCCGTTACGCCCGGTTTAATAAACCCGAGTATGTGTGAAAAAGCGTCTTCCGCTATGCGCTGTGCTTTTATAATGTTTTCGACTTCATATTCTGTTTTTACCGAACGGACTTTGTCAACGGCGTTTTCAACGCTCAAAGACGGCGTTACCCTGCACATAGGAAGCGCTTTTTTAAGCAAAGAAAGTTCGTAAACGGTAAGTCTTTCACGCTCGGTAAGAACTTTTGTTATTTTGTTTTCTTCAAAATATTTTTTAATTTCTTCGCTTACTCTTGTAAGAAGCGCAGTTTCACAGTCTTTACATTTAAGACCTGCCGCTTCAATATAGCGACTGTCCGTAAAGAAAACGGCTTTTTCTTTTGTAATTACGAGGAAGCCGTCACTTGCCGGAAATTCGGTGAAATAACGTCTGTTTGTTTCGGAAGAAATTATAATTGCCTCATTTTCCGATTTAAGTATATTTTTTAAAACAGTTGTTTCCATATTGAGCCTCTTATTTAAATTATTAAAATGCGTTTGTTTAATAGAACATCCGATTATAAAAAAGCGGTTTTCATTACAAATTAGCGTAAGAAAACCGTTTTTTTGTTTTATTTTTTGCTTTTCGTTCTGCGCTGAATGCGACAGCCCCGCGTTTTTTAATAGAATTTACGCTTACGGGCAGCCTCGGATTTTTTCTTTCTCTTTACAGAGGGTTTTTCATAGTGCTCTCTTTTGCGAACTTCCTGGATAACTCCGTCTCTGGAAGTCTGTCTTTTGAATCTGCGAAGAGCACTGTCCAAGGACTCATTTTCTTTTACTTTAACCTGACTCATTTATAGTTCCCTCCCTCCGCATTACCTGCAAAGGTATATGTATCATAATACGTTTCATATTATATATACACGGGTAGTGCTTGTCAAGAGAAAATACAAATTTTTTTCTTTTTTTAAATAATTTTTTTAAAAAACTTCATTTCAGGCTGAAAAACGGGTGTTTTTTGAGTAACAGATTATTACTTTATTTCCAAATTTCATTAAGCACTTCGTTTATTTTTTCCGCCATTCTCGAAAAGCCGAGGTCATTCGGGTGACATCCGTCAACCGTGCAACTGTCACGGAAAACACCGTCAAAAATATGCGCGCCGTCAATGAAATATACATTTTTATCTCCGTTTTTTACGGCGTTATTATACGTTTCAAGAATAATCTGTCTTCTTTCTTCATCCGAAGGCGTTCTGTAATCGGGTTTTGAAAGAAAAATTACAGGCGTATCGGGGTTTTTCTTTCTGTAAATTCCGAAAAACTTTGCGTGCGTTTTTTTAAGATGTTCGACATCCGGCGCATTGTGGTCGTAATCGTAAACGAATACGGAAACAGGTATATCCGCTATGTATTCAGCCATAACATCTTCGCCTTTTGCATTTCCCGAAAAGCCGAGATTTATGTAATCACAGTCAAACGTGCGGCATACCATATTCTGATATGCGTTTCCGGGACGGCTTGCGCACCCGCCCTGCGTAATGGAAGAACCGTAATATAAAACGGGGTTTGTTATTTTATATTCTTCGGGAGGAAGAAGCCTTGCATCCTCCGAAAGTTGAATGAAAACGTCTTCAACATCGTTATAAAGCGGCATATTTATTGTGTAGGTGTGCATTTTGCCGTCTGTTTCGGCGGTGGATTTGTATGACCACTCGCTTCCGCCCGGCATAAACGAAGAAACGTATTCATAAATTCCGCTGTCGCTTTTATAAAGGTCGAAACCCGACTGACCGAGTCTTGTAAAATGTGCCATTAAAGGCGTATCGGGCAAAATCGCTTTTATTGTTATGAATGATGAATCCGTTTTAAAACGTATTCTTCCGCCTGCGGTGTTGTAATTGAGGAATTTTACACCGTCACTTGTTTTTGCGGCAACATCTTCATCCATTCTCGTGAATTTTTCGCCTTTTATTATTTTGTTTAAACCGTATATTTTAAACGGCTCATCTTTAACGCTGTACCATTCGCCCGTTTCACCTTCGGGCGCTTCACACGGTTTAAAGTTTTTGTCTATTTCATCTATTCTCATATTTTCCCGTCCTCACTCTGAACCGACAACTGACAACTGACAACCGGCAACTGGCAACCGGCAACCGGCAACTGACAACCGGCAACCGGCAACTAGCAACTAGCAACTAACAACCGGCAACTGACAACCGACAACTGACAACTGACAACCGTCAACCGGCAACTGACAACCGGCAACTGACAACCTGCCAACTAACAACTGACAACCGGCAACCGGCAACTGACAACCGGCAACTGACAATCGGCAACTGACAACTGACAACCGGCAACCGGCAACTAACAACTAACAAAAGGCTGCCGAAAACGACAGCCTTTTTCAAAAATCTTATTTTGCGTAGTCGCCTACCATAAACATAAATTCGCCAATCTGACCGCCGAACTCGGGTGCGCCGTCCATAACGAGTTTGCCTGTCTTAACAGATTCAAGCATATCGTCAATGCTGAGCAAAATACCGAGTGCGCTCTTGAAAGAATCAAAACGGAATGTAAAGAAAGGCATTGCTCTTTTATATTCGCCTCTGCCTGCTCTTGATTTGCCGGCTTTGATTCTGATGTATGCGGAAACAGACGGTTCACCGTTAACGGCAAACGCATAAACACGGTCGGGGCTCTTTGAAGTCCACTCTTTAACTTTTTCGTGACCCTGTTTATTGAGTGTGCTTATACCGCTTGAAAGAAGGTAGAAGAAGCATTTAACCATAAGTCTCTGTGTTTCCTCATCTTCGGGAATTTCGGTAGCGGTAAGAAGGTTGCTCATTTTGAGAAGAACCATCATAAATGAAATGAATGTTCCGCTGTTTTTGGCAATACCCTTCATTTTCGGAAGAGTTTTAGGACCGATTTTACCTTTAAAGAATGCGTTCATCTGCTCTATGGAACTGAAAGCAAGTTCTATATTGCAATGTTCGTCATCTGTAACTTTATCGGCATGAACGAGCCATTCGCCGTTGTTGATAACGAAGTGAGTGGCGAATTTTCCCTCGGGTGCTTCCGGATCTTTTGCGCTGACCTGAATAACTGCGTGAGTTTTCTCAAATCTTTTTGCAAGTTTGGGATCATCATTAGCGATGGTCTTCATAAGCGGAAGTGCCGCACAGAGAAATATTTTATTGGTAAACATATCTTCTCTTGAAGCCATATTTATCAATCCTTTCTGTAAAATTGCGGGATTGAGGATTAATACTCGTCGTCCCAGTTGTCGTCTTCTTCAAAGTCTTTGTTCATAACTTCACGAACTGCCGCTATGATGCCGTTTGCGTCTATGCCGACTTCAGCCATAATGTCTTCATGAAGTCCGATGGGTGCAAACTTGTCGGGATGGCCGAGCATTTTGAATGCGCAAGCCTTACCGGAATCAACAACAACCTCTGCAACAGCAGAGCCGAGACCGCCGATAACGCTGTGATCTTCAACAGTGATGATTCTTCTTGTATCCATAACTGCTTTGAGTATGGCATCTTTGTCGATGGGCTTGATTGTGTGCATATTAAGAACACGAACTTTAAGTCCGTCGGAATTCTCAAGGAATTTAGCCGCTTCTCTTGCCTGGAATACGCATGAGCCGCAAGCGATAACGGTAATATCGGTACCCTCGTGAACTTCAACTGCTTTGCCTACTTCGAAGCCGTAATCCATATTATCATAAAGAACACGGTCAAATCCGCGGTTGATACGGATGTAATAAGGTCCGAAGTTTTCATAAGCGGCGTTAACTGCGTTAGCGGTTTCAAAACCGTCAGCAGGAACAATAAGAGTCATGTTGGGCATTGCTCTTACAATAGCAAGGTCTGTAATGGCGTGGTGTGTTGAACCTGCCTGACCGAAAGATGTACCCGAATGTGTAGCAATAACTTTTGCATTGACGTTCTGATAGCAAATATCGGTGTGGAGTTGGTCGCACGCTCTCATTGAAGTGAATGCAGAGAAGCCTGACATAAAGGGAATAATTCCGGCTTTAGCCATACCTGCCGCTACGCCGAACATATCCTGCTCTGCGATACCGACGTTAATAACTCTTTCGGGGCAAACTTTAAGAACGTCACCGAGTTTTGTAGACTTTGCAAGGTCGGGAGTAATAGCAACAACCCTGGGGTCTTTCTGCATAATGTCAGCAATAGCCTTACCGTAAATTTCAGCGGTGGAAAGGTCGGTCTGACCGATAGCATCATAAACAAATCCGCCTGCCATAATTATTTGCCCTCCTTTTCTGCACGTGCAACTCTTGCTTTGTAATCTTCTTCGAGTTGTGCTGTGTATTTATTGAATGTATCTTCATCAATGCCCATATAGTGGCAGTGATAATCGCCTTCAATATCTTTTATACCTGCGCCTTTCTTTGTATCCATAATAATACAGGTGGGTGCGCATTTTTCTTTTGAACGTTCAATCGCTTTGTCGATAGCGTCGCAAAGTTCTTTGATATTGTTACCGTCAACAACAAGTGTATTGAAACCGAAAGCAATCATTTTGTCTGCAAGGGGTTCGAGTTTCATAACGTCTTCCGTGTTGCCGTCTATCATACAGTGGTTTCTGTCGATGAATACTATGCAGTTTGAAAGTTCATAGTGATTCATTGTCATAAAGCCTTCCCAGTTGGAGCCTTCACCGAGTTCGCCGTCGCCGGTTACCATATAGGTGAGGTAATCTTTACCGAGAATTCTTGCCGCAAGTGCAGTACCTGCCGCAATAGATGCGCCGTGACCGAGAGAACCTGTGGAAGCGTCAACGCCTACAACTTTGTTTGAGTCAAGGTGCATACCCATTTTTGAACCCGAAAGGTTAAAGGTTTTAAGCATTTCAACGTCGTTAAAGCCTTTGTCGCAAAGAACGGGTGCATAAGCAATAGCCGCATGACCTTTTGAAAGAATGAATCTGTCACGGTCTTCCCACTTCGGATCTTCAACTTTGATGTTGAGATATTTGTGATACATAACTGTGAGAAGATCCATAACACTCATACCGCCGCCGATATGACCGCTGCCTGCCCAACTTGTGGTCTGAAGGCAGAGTTTACGGAGTTCTAATGCTTTCTTTTCAAGAGCGAGCCACTCCTGTTTTGAAAGTGCCATAAAAATTCCTCCTTGTGAATTTAATTATTCTTATTTAAGTTCCGGATGATTTTTCTTAACTACTTTGAATGCTTCTTCCGCTATTTCAATAGTAGTCTTAATATCTTCGTGAGTAACAGCCGCATTCATAAAGTGGTTGTGGTGCGAAGCGAAGAAAACGCCTCTGTTTACGCACTCTGCAATCCATTCCTGGTGAAGCATCATGCTGTCATCGTTTGCTATTCTGAGGTAGAACAGCGCCGGCTCACCGGAAACAACAAGGTCAAAACCGTGTTCTTTACCTGCGGCTTTAAGACCGTCGGTAAGTTCCGTACCCATTTCTCTGAAAAGTTTGGGTGTGTCGAGTTTTTTCATTTTGTTGATGCAGGCGATACACGCTGCGAAAGGAACGGCGCTCATCCAGTAAGAGCCTGTGTATGAAAGTGATGATGCCGCAGATTTAAGGAATTCCTTGCCGCAGAATGCAGACATATTGTAACCGTTTGCAAGAGCCTTGCAGAAGCAGATGATGTCAGCCTCAAATCCGAAATAATGGTCGGAACCTGCAAGGTCAAGACGGAAGCCCGCACGAACGTCATCGACAATAAGAACTATGCCTTTTTCGGTGCAGAGTTTTCTGACTTCCTGCCAGAAACCGTTTACCGGAATGGTGTTGTCGAAGAAATTGCCGTGGTTGTAAGGCTGTGCTATAAGAGCAGCGATTTCGCCGTCATTTTCTTCCATTACTTTTTTAAGAGTGTCAATGTCATCCCAGTTTACATAGAGGTTGTTTGCAACATCTTCGGGAGTAACGCCGGGATAGTCGATTTTCTGTACCATCGGTGAAACACCGTGATAGAAACCGTTGAAGAAAATCAGTTTCTTTCTGTGTGTATGTGCACGGGCGGTAAGAATAGCACCCTGTGTAGCGTCGTTACCGTTTTTTGCAAAGAACGCCCAGTCAGCCGTGTTAACGGTGTCAACAAGAAGTTCCGCACATTCAACCATAATTTTGCTGGGTGAAGTTGTACAGTTGCCGAGTTTCATCTGTTTAAGTGCTGCGGCGTCAACGTCGGGGTCGTTGTAACCTAAAACGTTGGGACCGTATGCGCACATATAGTCAATATACCTGTTGCCGTCAACATCCCAGAAATATGTACCCTGAGCCTTTTCGGAGAAACGGGGCCATCTGTTTACGGGGATGAACTGACCTTCGGCGGGGCCGAGATGGCCGTAAACGCCTGCCGGTATAACTTTTGTTGCTCTGTCATACCATTCGTCTGATTTTTTTGTTTTGTATAACGGATATTTACTCATTCTATTTGACCTCCTTACCCGATATATAATGCAACTCTGTCAAGTATGCGGTTGACGTTGTCAAGCATATTGTTCATACCGTGCATTTCGATTCTGCCCGTGCCGATGCATGCAAGAGCGTTTACTTTACCGTCAAACAAAGCACGAGCCGTTTCGATTGATTCGAAAATCATTGAAGCACGGTATTTTTCGGGTACTTTTTTGAGAGTAAGAAGTCTGTGGTCTTTACAGGCGATTTCAACGCCGGGGCCGTTCTTGATTCCGAGGTAAACGGAACCGTCGGGAATGGCGTGTGCGCTGAATTTGCCGATTTCGTCATTGTTGCCGACCTGTGAAATGGCAACGCCTATAACGCTGAGCATAAGAGTAGTGCTTTTTTCAAAGAATACGGGGTCTTTAAGGTCATCCTCAGAGGGCTGTAAATATTTGGTGAGAATGTCGGTAAGACCTGTAAACTGTTTAAGCAGGAATTTGATGTGAGTAAAGCCTTTTGAGGGGATGGGAGTAACGGTACCGTCAATAAGACCGTTGAATTTTTCGCATGATGAGAACGGAAGTTTTACATCACAGGCTCCGCAGCCCTGCTCCATGCGGCATTTGCCGTTTTTAAAGTAAAGCGTTGCTGAAGGACCGCCCTTAACTTCAATACCGATTGAAATCGGTTTTGAATCTTTAATAAGGTCGGAAGCCTCGGGCACTATTTCACAAAGGTTTTCAAGAGTGCCGAGTATTGCGTACAGGTTAATATACGCAAGAGTTTTTGAATCCATTAAATTTTGCAAAGCAATGCAGCCTCCTTTTATGGAAAATTATACACATACATTTTAGCAAACTTTATCGGTGAAGTCAACTAATTTTATTATTTTTTCGACGCCGTTTTTTGGTAAAAATATAAAAATCTTTTTTCCCTTTTGAAAATCCGCCTGCATATTGCAATTATTAACAAAATGTTAAAGCGGTTTTTGTTTATTTTTTACACGCTTTATTTTTTTATTGTTAAGACTTTTTAAATCTCTTGACTTTTTCTTCTTTGTATGTATAATTAAATATGTAATAATGGTGAATGCTCATTCACCAAAAACAGGAGGCAGAATTTATGGATAACAGATTTGCTATTTCAGAGTACCATGACGCTGCTGCCGTTACAAAGCAGCTCGACGAACTCATTAAAAAACCTATCTACACCATTAAGCCCGACGTTCTCAAAAAATATGAGGATGAATACTTCGGCGAAAAATGCAAAAAAAGTAAAGAAATGATTGAGGAAGCAAAACAGATAATCCCCGGCGGTGTTCAGCACAACCTTGCTTTCAACTATCCTTTCCCGCTTGTTTTCACAAAAGCAGACGGTATGAAACTTTATGACGTTGACGGTAATGAATATTTCGACTTCCTTCAGGCAGGCGGCCCCACAGTTCTCGGCTCAAATCCCAAGGTTGTCAGAGATAAAGTTATCGACCTCCTTAACACTTGCGGTCCGTCTATCGGTCTTTTCCATGAATTTGAGTACAAACTCGCAAAGAAAATCTCCGACAGCATTGAATCCGTTGATATGTTCCGTATGCTCGGCTCGGGTACAGAGGCTTGTATGGCTGCTGTTCGTGTCGCAAGACTTGCAACAAAAAATAAAAACATCGTTAAAATGGGCGGCGCTTATCACGGCTGGTCCGACCAGCTCGGTTACGGCATCCGTATTCCCGGCTCAAAATTCACACAGGCTCACGGCGTTCCGCTTTATGTTTTCAAACATACTCAGGAGTTCTTCCCGAATGACCTCGATTCACTCGAAAGAACACTTAAACTTAACCAACTTCGCGGCGGTACTGCTGCTGTTTTCATTGAACCCGTAGGTCCCGAAAGCGGCACAAGACCTCTTGACAAAGATTTCAACAAAGGCGTTGAAAGACTTTGCCGCAAATACGGTGCTCTTCTTGTATTTGACGAAGTTGTTACAGGCTTCCGTATCGGTATGGCTGGCGCACAGGGCTACTTCGGCGTTTCTCCCGACCTTACCATCTTCGGTAAAGTTATCGCAGGCGGCTATCCGGGCGCAGGCGGCATAGGCGGTAAGAGAGAATATATGAAATATCTCGGCGCAGGCCTTGACGGTAACCAGAAAATTCACAAGGCATTTATGGGCGGCACTATGGCTGCTACTCCCATTTCCTGTGTTGCAGGTTACTACACACTCGAAGAAATCGAAAAACAGAATGCCTGCCAGGTTGCAGGTCAGATGGGCGACAGACTTACAAAAGGTCTTCAGGAACTCATTAAAAAATACAATCTTCCGTTCGTTGCTTTCAACCAGGGCTCAATCTGCCATCTTGAAACTGTCGGCACAATGCACTTTGCGATTGACTGGACTAAACCGTGGCAGATTCCGCACATACTTGACGAAACAAACGTAAGAAAAGCCGAAATGACTCACATGGGCGCTGCTTATATGGCAGAAGGTCTTGTTACACTTGCAGGCAGCCGTCTTTACACAAGCGCCGCTTACACACCCGAACTCATTGACGAGGCTCTTACAAGATTCGACAAAGTATTCCAAAACGTTGCACAGAAGGCGTAATTCAGATAAATTCAAAGAGCCGCCGAAAAACGGCGGCTCAAATTAACGAAAAGGAGAATAAAATATGGATATTCTCGAAGCAAAAGAATTAGTCATAAAAGCAGGGCACGAACTTCTTGAAAGCGGTCTTATTGCAAGAACATGGGGTAACGTAAGTTGCCGTGTTAATGACAAACAGTTCGTCATTACTCCGAGCGGAATGGCTTACGAAACACTCACTCCCGACGAAATTGTTCTTGTAAACATTGAAGACCTTTCTTACGAAGGCGACATTAAACCGTCATCCGAAAAAGGTATTCACGCTTCCTGCTACCAACTTCGCCCCGAATGTAATTTCGTTATTCATACACATCAGAAAAACGCTTCCGTTGTAAGCGCTCTCGGTGTTGACATAAACGCAGTTCCCGATAAGGAAGCCGCTATAATCGGTAATGACGTTCCCTGCGCTTCATACGGTCTTCCCGGCACGGGTAAACTTCGCAAAGGCGTTGTAAATGCTATTAACCGTTCAAAATCAAAAGCAATTATTATGGCTCACCACGGTGCAGTTTGTCTCGGTAAAGATTATGATGAGGCTTTTGCGGTTGCCAATGCTCTTGAAGACGTTTGCGAAAACTACGTTGTAAACCGCTGTGCAGACATTTCCGGCAAGGCAATAGATAACCTTTCGGAAGTTAAAGATTACATTACCGCCGTTTTCACATCCGATGAAAAATACAAACCCGCAAAAGAATTTACCGCTTGCGACAGCGTAAGAAAAGGCGACTGCTTCTATGTAGGCCCCGAAGATAAAGCCGCATCGGTAATTGACATTAAGAGCGGCGCATGGGTAGGCGGTGCCGAAATTCCGGACAGCGCCGATATGCACTGGGAAATTTACAAAAAACGCAAAGACGTAAACTTTATTAAACATTCAAAGAATGAATTTGCGGTTGCCGCTTCAAAAAAAGGCAAAACAATGAAACCGTTCCTTGACGATTTTGCACAACTTGTCGGTCCTACCGTTAAAACGGCTGTTTTCAATCCCGCAAGCACTATGAAATCTTCAAAGAAAGTCGCAAAAGCACTCGGCAACAGAAACGCCGTTCTTGTAAAAGACAACGGTGCGGTTTGCGTTGCAGGTACTCAGTATGATGCCGAAGCGGTTGAAATCGTTATGGACAAAGGCTGCAAAACTTTTGTCGGTACCGAACTTTACAGCGAAGTTAAACCCATAAATCAAATAGAAGCACATCTTATGAGATTTATTTACCTTAAAAAATATTCCAAAAAAGCAGGAAAATAAGTTTATTTATTATTAAAAAGGGCAGAGATTTTTGAAATCTCCGCCCGTAATTTTTTCGTTCTGCGCTAAATGTTTTTATCTTCCCATAAGTTCAAGCGGGTCAACGGTTTTGTCTTTATATATTACTTCAAAATGAAGATGATATCCGTCTGCTTTTTCACACGGCACCGTTCCGAGATAACCTATTAAACTGCCCGTGTCAACTGTGCGACCTTTTTTCACTTCAAGCGTCTGACTGTTTAAGCCGCAATATTTTGCGGTTACGCCGTTTCCGTGGTCAATTACAACAACCGTACCGTAAAGCACATCGTCATATATTTCAACAACAGTTCCGTATGCTATTGATTTTACCTGTTCGCCTTCATCTGCTTTAAAATCAACCGCATTGTGAACACGCCAGTCGTTCATTGTTTTTGAAAGCACAAGTTTTCCGTCGGAATAATCTTTAAGAATATCCGTTCCCATAGGAAGTGAATAAAAGTCTTCGTACGGCTCTGCGTGTTTATCTTTTTCGGTTGTTGCCTGTTTTTCGGTTTCCTGTTTTGTTTCTTTGTTCTTTTCAGTAACTTGCTGACGTGTATCGGGTACGTTTGTCACGTTCTGACGCACCTGTTCGCCCTCATCGTATGTGAAAAGTCTGCTTGTTGTCGGTTCAAGTGTCACTTTTATTTCGGCATAATCGCTTTCAATAGGTACTGATATGTTTCCGAGTGATTTTTCGGTTGAATATTTTGCTATGAATATTCCGCCTATTGCAAGAACAAACGCAAACGCATAAGCAATTTTAATTTTGTTTAATGACTTTTTGTTTTCCGGTTTATTATCCATCGTTTTCATTCCTTTCCTGTAATACGATATAATTATTTACAAAAAAGAATGTTTTATTCAAAAAATCAAAAAGTCTTGCGATTGCTATTGACAGTCAGGTGAACTTGTGTTATAATCAGGCAAACCTGAAAGAGAGGATGTGATAATTTGAATACCGACAATCCGCCGTTACATAATGTAAATCCGAAACAGCGTGCCTTCGACAGTATTTCTTCAACAATAAGGCTTACAGGCGGTCTTACGCTTTCACAACTCGCAGAAATATCCGGACTTGAAACAACCACCATTCAAAACTGGGTAAAACGAGGCTGGGTCGAACCGCCCGCACAAAGAAGGTACGGCGAATCTTCAACAGCGCGTGTTCTTATTATAAGCATGCTTCGAAGCACTATGCAACTTTCCGACATTGTTAACCTTATGGCGTATGTTAACGGCAAAGTAGATGACCGTACCGACGATGCCATTCCGGATTCCGAACTTTACAACATTCTTTGCGATATAATCGAAAATATAAATTGCATCAATGATTTTCGGATTTCCGATATAAACATCATAATCGAAAAAGAACTTGAAACATACCGTGAGCCTTTTGAAGGCGGTAAGAACAAGTTAATTAAAACATTAAAAATAATGACACTTGCATACTATTCGGCAGAACTGAAAAAACAGGCTGAAAAAATCTTTTCGGAAATACAATAAAAACACATATCATTTAGGAGGATATTTATTATGATTAGAAGAGTAAAAACGGTTGACGAAATAAAAACAGCGGGAAACATAAAAAAATCGGCAATTATAATTATTGTTGCGGTACTGCTTGTAGTGTTGTTTTCATCAGCGGTTACAATAGTGCCGGCAGGTCACACAGGCGTTGTAGTCACACTCGGTAAAGTAAACAAAACGGTGCTTTCCGAAGGTTTCCACATTAAAGCGCCCTTTGTTCAAAATGTTGTAAAAATCAGCAATCAGATTCAAAAAAGTGAAATTTCGGATGCGGAATCCGTTTCAAAAGACCTTCAGGCAATTACCACAAACATTGTTGTAAACTTCAAGGTCGGCGACAGTTCATCGGCAGATGTTTACAGAAACATCGGCAGAGATTACGAAACAATAATGCTTCTACCCGCCGTTCAGGAAAGTCTTAAAGCCGTTACCGCAAAATATACCGCAGAAGAACTTGTAACGCTTCGTTCGCAAGTTGCTATTGAAATTCAGGACACACTTACAAAAAAGATGGAGCCTTACGGAATTATTATTGAAAAACTCAATATAGTAAACTTTTCCTTCTCGGAAGAGTTTTCCAAAGCGATTGAAGCAAAAGAAGTTGCGGCACAGAACCTTTTAAAAGCCAAAACAGAGCAGGAGCAGGTTCTTGTTGAAGCAAATGCCCAGGCTGAAAAGCAGGTAATAGCCGCCGAAGCCGAAGCAAAGGCAATTCTTGCAAAAGCAGAAGCACAGGCAAAAGCAAACCAGACACTTTCAAAATCACTCAATGATGATGTTATTGAATACTACAAGGTTGACAAGTGGGACGGCGTAATGCCAAAATCAACGGGAGGCAGCGCAATTCTCGACCTCACAGATGATAATTCCGCAAATTAAATTTTATTCAAAAAATGCATCTTAGTCCATACAGAAAACAGTTTAACCGCTGTTTTCTGTATTTTTTATGTTAAAAGATTGTTTCCCGTGAAACAGTTGCCAGTTGTCAGTTGTCAGTTGCCAGTTACTAGTTGCTAGTTGCTAGTTGCTAGTTGCTAGTTGCTAGTTGCTAGTTGTCAGTTGTCGGGTGTCAGTTGTCGGGTGTCAGTTGCCGGTTGTTAGTTGCCAGTTGCCAGTTGTTAGTTGCCAGTTGTTAGTTGTTAGTTGTTAATCTTATGGTGGGCAATTCTTTTACAAAATATGTTTCACATGAAACAAAACGATTTTCATTTCTATTATGTTTCACGGGAAACACAACAAGTTTAACAATCAATATGTTTCACGAGAAACATTAGACAAAAACAAAATCAATTATACCAACTACCCAACCTGACACCCGATAACTGACAACCGACACCTGACAACTGACAACTAACAACTGACAACTGACAACTAACAACTGGCAACTAGCAACTAGCAACTAACAACTAGCAACTAACAACTGGCAACTAGCAACTAACAACTGGCAACTAGCAACTAACAACTGGCAACTAACAACCGGCAACTGACAACCGGCAACTGGCAACTAAAAAATATCGGAAATCTCAAATAAATGAAATTTCCGATATAAGAAATTATTTAATTATGCTTTTTGTTCTGCGCTTAATACGGTGAGCAGTTTGAATTATTCGTCGTCGTCCTCAAGTTTAGCCTCTGCTATGACTTTATCTGCAACATTCTGCGGAGCATCTTCATAGCGGGCAAATTCCATTGAATAATATCCTCTGCCTGCTGTTACGGAACGAAGAGTAATAGCAAAGTCGCCCATTTCAGCCATGGGAACTTCTGCGACGAGTTCCTGCATTTTGGGTTCTTCGGCAGGTCCCATACCTAAAACTCTGCCGCGGCGTTTTGTAACGTCACCCATAATATCACCGAGGTCATTATCCGGAACATAAGCTTTAAGTGTGCCGATAGGCTCAAGAATTGTGGGAGCGGCTTCGGGAATAGCGGCTTTAAATGCTATACGGGCTGCAGTTTTAAACGCCATTTCGGAAGAGTCAACCGGATGGTAGGAACCGTCATGAAGAGCGGCTTTAATGCCAACCATGGGATAACCTGCGATAAGGCCGTTTGCAACACATTCTCTCAAACCTTTTTCAACAGCGGGGAAGAAGTTCTTCGGAACAGCACCGCCGACAACTTCGTCGGAAGTAAATACAAATTCTTCTTCGCCTGAATACGGCTCAAAACGAATCCATACATCACCGAACTGACCGTGACCGCCGGACTGTTTTTTATGACGTCCCTGTTTGTCAACAGTTTTACGGATTGTTTCTCTGTAAGCAACACGGGGAACGGTAAGTTCAACTTCAACGCCGAATTTATTTTTAAGTTTGGTAACAACAGTATCAAGATGCTGTTCGCCGAGACCTTCAACAACCTGTTCTTTTGTTTCTTTATTTGTAAAGAAGTTAAGAGCGCCGTCTTCTTCAGCAAGTCTTGTAAGACCGGAAGCAACTTTATCTTCTTCACCTTTCTTAACAACGTTAACAGCCATTGAATAGCAGGGAGCCGGGAAGTCAACGCCTTTAAGAGTAACGGGATTCTTTGCATCGCAAAGAGTATCACCTGTTTTAAAGCCTGAAAGTTTTGTAACAACGCCTATATCGCCTGCGGTAATAACGGAAATATCTTCCTGTTTAGCACCTTTAACTGCGATAAGTTTACCGAGTTTTTCGGATTCTTCGGTTCTTGCGTTGTAAGCAGCGGTATCAGGAGTAATTTTACCCGAAACAACTTTAAAGAAAGACATTTTACCGACAAACGGGTCAGCAACGGTTTTGAAGCATATTGCGGCAACGGGGCCGTTTTCATTGCATTCAAGACCTTCTTCGCCCTTAGGTGCGGGAGCGAGTTTTGTAATGCCGTTAAGTATAAGGTCAACAGCATCAAGGTTGTAACCGGAACAAGCATATACGGGCATAACGGTTCCGTCCGCAACGCCTTTTGAAAGACCGAGAACGATTTCATCGTGTGTAAATGCTTCGCCTTCGAAAAATTTCATCATAAGGTCGTCATCGGCAGTTGCAACCGCTTCCGTAAAAGCGTCGTGAATAGCGTCAATGTTTGCGTCTGACGGCATGGAAACTTCCGTTGCTTTGCCGTTAGCGTATTTGAATGCTTTATTCTGAAGGAAGTTAACATAGCAGTCAACTTTGCCGTCTTTCATAAATGGAATGACAACGGGGCATATTGCTGTGCTGTATTCTTCTTTAAGAGCATCGAGTGTTTTGTAAAAATCGCTGTTTTCGGCATCGCACCTTGTAACTGCGATATATTTGGAAAGACCTGCTTTGCCTGCTGCTCTTATTGCCTTTTCGGCACCGACATCAACGCCGCCGCCTGCCGCAAGAACAACAATAATTGATTCGCAGGCACGGATTGCTTCGCTTCTGCCGCCTTCAAAGTCAAAAAGGCCGGGAGTGTCGAGTATGTTTATTTTTTTACCGTTCCACTCTGCATAAGACATAGCAGTTGAAATGGAAACTTTTCTTCTTTTTTCTTCGGCATCGAAGTCAAGAACGGTGTTACCGTCTGCTACTCTGCCGAGTCTGTCTGATGAGCCTGCAAGGAAAAGCATTGCTTCTGCAAGAGAAGTTTTGCCTCTTCCGCCGTGGCCTGCAATGGCAACGTTTCTGATATTTTCGGTAGTATACGCTTTCAAAAAAATTCCTCCCTGATAACATTTGTCGGTTATGCAACAAATGTTATAGTAATTTCTGATGAAAATAAAGTACGTAAAAGGATATAATTCCGTTAAAATACTGTACTTTGCAATAATATCACAAAAAATTCAAGTTTTCAATTCTTTTTTTGAGTAAAATGCAAATATTATTGATATTACATAATAAATATCACTCATTTTTATATACTTTTGCGAAATTTCGGATTTTAATTAAAATAACATTGAAAAAAAACAACAAGTGTGCTAATATAAAAT
The DNA here is from genome assembly GCA_045598225.1 of Acutalibacteraceae bacterium. GTDB lineage: Bacteria > Bacillota > Clostridia > Oscillospirales > Acutalibacteraceae > DTU089. Next base: position 49,768 of record JAZLLP010000007.1, read on the forward strand.
AGAATAGGATTATATACAATATATTCATATATCGGAGGTTTTATTTTTGGAAAACAGTAATACACCCAATGTACCGCCTGTAAAAACAGAAGACAGTAAAAAGAAATCATATATATATGTATTGATTCCCGTAATCGCAATAATACTTATAGGTGCGGTTGTTGCCGCAACGGTACTTGTAAAAAACAAAAACAAGCCCCAACCCGTTGCGGTAACGGATGAAAACGGCGTAACCGTTACAAACATAGACGGAACGCCCGTAACGGTCATTCCGGAAACAGAATACGTACAAGTTACCGACGGCAGTGGTGAAGCCGTAACAGATGAAAACGGAACACCTGTTACAACAGCTGTTTACAAAGAAATAATCATTGAAGTGCCGGTTACCGACTTAAGCGGTGATGTTGTAACAAACAAAAACGGTGAAGTTGAATATGAAACAAAAAAATTCACACCGGAAATGAATGAAAAAGAAACAGAAAAAAATCAAACCGACAAACAAACGGAAAAAGAAAAGAAAAATGTTTCAACATCGGCAGTAGCACTTACGGACGGTCAGGGCAACACCGGCGTTGACGAAAGCGGAAATGTAATTACAACAATGGTTGAAATAACCGAAGCACCCACCGCAGATATAGCGCCTGCCGCGATTGACTGGAAATTCACACAGGGCGGCACGGCTGTTGATTACATTTCGGACATAATTCTGACAAGTGACAAATCATACATTACGTCTAACATAACAAACTCAAAAGACGGCGATTTCAAAGATTTTTCGGAAACAGGCTATGTAACACCGTATACGGTTCTCACAAAGACAGATGCAAGCGGAAAAACAGTCTGGAAAAAAGCCGTAGGCAACAGAGGAATATTCGTAACAACCGCACTTGCGGCAGGTCCCGACGGCTCATTTTTCGCAGCAGGCTACGGAAAAAGAGTTGACGGAAGCACGTACGGCTATTATGACAGTTTTGTTGCGAAATTTGATAAAAACGGCGAACAACTCTGGTTAAAACGCTTCGGCACGTCAACGGTTGACCTTATGAACGGAATAACCGTAACAAAAGACGGCGGAGTAATTGCCGTCGGTTCGGTAGGTAATAACGACTATGACGCAGAAGGCTTCGGCGGAAAAGAACTTCAGTCAAGAGCCGCAATAGTAAAATACACGTCAAACGGCGACCTTGTGTGGAAAAACATAATAGGCGGAAACCAGGATTATTTCAATGCAGTCACCGAAGGGAAAGACGGCAATATTTACGTCGTAGGCAATTTCTATTCAGGCGAACTTTTCACTCCTCTCGGAAAATCCGATTCCGGCATTGTTAAATTCACATCCGAAGGTAAATATAAGGGTATTACACCTATTGCCGGAACGGGAATTGAAAACTTTACCGGAATAATTACAGATTCAGACGGAAACCTCGTTACGGTAGGCCGTTCAAACTCCGCAGATATTTCAAATCCGTCAAGTTTCTTTAAAGATGACCTCATTGCAAGGGGCGATTATGACGCATATATCATCAAATTCTCAACATCGCTCGAAGTACTTCGTGCAACGGCATTCAGAGGTCAGAACGCAGACAATCTTACAGACCTTGTTGAAACACCCGACGGATGTTATATTGCGGTAGGGTATACAAATTCATCAACAAGGGATCTTAAAGGCGTAACCACAAGAGGCGGAAACGATATTGTAGTTGCATCATTCAACAAATCGTGCGATTTGCTCTGGGCACGCTCATTCGGCGGCACTCTTGACGACTCCGCACAGGCGGTTTGTCTCGGTGCAGACGGAGGATATGCTGTTGCAGGCAAATCAATTTCAACAAACGTAGACCTTGAAGGAATCGGGGGCTATGCTTCAAACGGAAACACAATAGGCGTAGTTGTAAAATTCCCCGAATAATAAACTATGTATATAATAAACTGTTCCTTTTCGGGCGGTGCAACAGCCGTTCCGACTGAAATAATCGACAAACACTTAAAACTTGCCCCTGCGGCAAGTTTTAAGGTTTTGCTTTTTATATTGAGAAATCCCGACGGCGCAAAAGATGCCGCACAGATTTCTCTTTGCACCGGACTTACAGAAAATGAGGTAAAAGACTGCCTTGAATTCTGGGAAGATGAAAACGTTATTACAAAAAGCGATGAAACAAACGAAGAAGCGTCGCAGAAAGCGGTAGCAAATCTGAAAACATCCGATTCGTATCATCCGCACGAACAAAAAAATATAAGACCTGCGACGGTTAAACTTCCTACACAGGGCGAGGTGTCAAAACGTTTTTCACAAGAACCCGAACTTTCGGCAATAAACGCCGAAGCACAACTTATAATCGGCACATACGGGTTACAGATGCAGTCGGTAATTGTTCTTTTGTATGATTATTACGGATTCTCGCCTGAAATAATCATAACACTTTTACAGTATCAGAAAGACAAAGGCAACGTATCGCCGAACGCCGTAAAAAACCGAGGCGAAGAATGGGCAAAAAAGGGCATTGACTCAATCGAACTTGTTCAGAACGAACTCCGCTCACTTTCGGTTATTGAAAAAACGTATAACACAGTAAAAGAATACACGGGACATTCGCAGAAAAATCCCACACCGAAAATGGCGGGGTATTTGCGTGAATGGTGCATAGAGTGGCAGTTTTCAGACGAAATGATTCTTTTTGCCTTGAAAGAAAGCGGCAAAAGTTTTGCGGAAGCAAATAAACTTCTTAAAAAATGGATGCTTTCGGGATATACAACTCCCGAACAGGTTGAAAAGAAAAAGAAAAAATCAATACCGGAAAAAATCGAAAAATCATACGATATAAATAAAGTGGGAAAGCACAGCATTCTTGAACGTATGAAAATGCTTGACGACGAAGAATAAAAGGAGTGACGGCTGATGAAATTCAGCGAAACTGTTTATTCACAGGCTGAAACAGAACTCAGAAAAAGGCGTGAAAATGCTGAAGAAACGGCAGAAATAAGACGAAAAGAATTTATAAAGAAATACCCGGAACTTCTTGAAATTGAAAATGAAATGAAAGAAGCCGCACTTCAGGTAATAAAAAATATAGGAACCGGAAAAAGCGTAAGCGTAAGCGAACTTGCGAAAAAAAATCTTGAAGCGCAGGAAAAACGCAGGCTTCTTGTTAAAGCGGCAGGGTATGATGAAAATTATCTTGAACCGCAGTACAGTTGTAAACTTTGCGGAGATACGGGACTGTTTGAAGGAAAATTATGCGAATGTCACTTAAAACTGCTGAAAAAGATTGCTTCGTCGGGAATGTCGTGCAATTCCATGCTTGCGTCTTCGACGTTCGAGTCTTTCGACGTTAATCTTTACAGCGACAAAAAAGACGCCGTTCTCGGCTATTCACCGAGGAAATATATGAAAGCAACTCTGCTTTCGCTTAAAGATTTTGCAGAGAATTTCCCCGATTCATCAAAAAGTTTTGTTTTCTGCGGCTCAACGGGGCTGGGCAAAACACATCTTGCGCTTGCCGTTATGAATGCTCTTATGGAGAAAGGGTTTAACGTTTATTACGGATGCGCTTCGTCAATAGTAAAACAACTTGAAAAAGAAAGTTTCGGCAGAGCGCCCGAAACCGTTGAAGATGAACTCAATGACTGCGATTTGATTATTATTGACGACCTCGGCACAGAATTTGAAAAACCGTTTTACAAAACGGCGATATATGAAATTATAAACAACGCTCTTTTAACCGGCAAACCGATGATAATATGCACCAACCTTTCAATGGAAGAACTTGAAGAACGGTACGGTGAAAAAGTCGTTTCAAGGCTGAATTCATTTGAAACAGTTGACTTTATCGGCACGGATATAAGACAGATAATGAAATAAAAAAACAGGCACGGTGAATCACCGCCTGAACGGAGGTTTTTAATATGCTTAAAGGAATACCGAACATTATTTCACCCGAACTTCTCAAAATACTTGACGAAATGGGGCACGGTGACGAAATAGTCATAGGCGACGGCAATTTCCCCGCAGCGTCAAATGCAAAAAGGCTTGTAAGATGCGACGGACACAACGTTCCCGAACTTCTTGATGCAATTCTTAAACTTATGCCGCTTGACACTTACGTTGAAAGTCCCGTTATGCTTATGCAGACCGGAAAAGATGACCCCACACCCGTTATCTGGGCAGAATATCAGACAATAGTAAACAAAAACAACGGCGAAACAAAAATGTCCGAAATCGAAAGATTTGATTTTTATGACAGAGCAAAAGAAGCGTATGCCGTTATCGCCACGGGCGAAATGGCTCTTTACGCAAACGTTATTCTTAAAAAGGGCGTTGTTACGGAATAAACGCCTGAGTTTGATATGGTAGAATACAGTACAAGAATTCAATATCTTAAGGGAGTCGGAGAAGCAAGAGCGAAAAGTTTTTCAAAACTCGGCATCTTCTCCGTCGGCTCTCTGTTGCGCTATTATCCGCGAGGCTACGAGGATTGGAGTAAAATTACGAAAATCTCCGAAGCCAAACCCGGAATAAATATTTGTTTAAAAGCAACCGTGCTCGAGCCCGTGCGTGAAGCACGCATAAAAGGCGGCAGAACTCTTTCAAAAACAAATATTTCCGACGGCAGCGGATATATTGCGCTTCTTTTTTTTAATAACAAATATATTAAAAATACGCTTAAAGAAAATGAAGACTATCTGTTTTTCGGCAAAGTCACAACCGAGAAAAACGGAAGTCTTACAATGATTGCGCCGAGAATTGAAAAAGCACCCGAAAAACAGCGTATAAGACCTGTTTACAGTGCAACCTCGACACTTACTTCAAAAAACATCGAACGTGTCACAGAGACCGCTTTAAGAGAAATACAAGGCAACATTAAAGAGGTTTTACCCGAACGTCTTATAAAAAAATACCGCCTTATGCCTCTTGAGGAAACTTTAAACACAATTCATTTCCCCGAAAGCGAAGAAAAACTCGCACAGGCAAGAAGAAGACTTATTTTTGAAGAACTTCTTACGTTACAGTTAGGGCTTCTTTCCGAAAAAAACACGGGCGGCGAAAGAAAAAACAGACCGATTGAAAAAGATTATACGGAAGAATTTTTTTCAATTTTGCCGTTTGAACCCACAAACGCACAAAAACGTGCCATAAAAGAAGCAACCGCCGATATGATGTCAGAAAAAGCAATGTCACGTCTTCTTCAGGGCGATGTCGGCTCGGGAAAAACCGCCGTTGCCGCCGCACTTATGTACACCGCCGCAAAAAACGGAACTCAAAGCGTTCTTATGGCACCCACGGAGGTTCTTGCGACACAGCATTTTAAAACACTTACCGAATTTTTCGGTGACAAGCTGAAAATTGAATTGCTTACAGGCTCAACGACTGCAGCAAACAAGCGCAAAATAAGGGAAAAAATCGAAAGCGGTGAATGTGACATTGTTGTAGGCACACACGCCGTAATACAGAATAACGTAATATTCAAATCTCTTTCCCTGGTAATTACCGACGAACAGCACCGTTTCGGCGTTGCGCAAAGGGCTGCACTTGCATCAAAAGGTGACAATCCCAATGTGCTCGTAATGTCGGCAACACCCATTCCGAGAACGCTTGCCATGATGATTTACGGCGACCTTGACATTTCGGTAATTGACGAACTGCCGAAAGGCAGACAGCCGGTTAAAACTTACCGTGTAAATTCGGCATACCGCCCCCGTCTTTATGATTTTCTCAAAAAAAATATTGATGCGGGACACCAGTGCTACATTGTCTGCCCGCTTGTTGAAGAGGGCGAAACATTAAGCGACCTTGTTCCCGCAACGGAATATTACGATTTTTTAAAGAGCAATTATTTCCGTGATTACACGCTCGGACTTTTGCACGGCGCTATGAAGCCGAAAGAAAAAGATGAAGTTATGCGCCGTTTTTACAGCGGCGAAATACAACTTCTTATTTCAACGGTTGTTATCGAAGTCGGCGTTGACGTTCCGAACGCAACGGTTATGATAATTGAAAACGCCGAAAGATTCGGTCTTTCGCAACTTCACCAGTTAAGAGGCAGAATCGGCAGAGGTTCTTGTGACAGCACCTGCGTACTTCTTTCCGATGCTCAGAATGAAGAAGCGACAGAGCGTTTTAAAATTCTTTGTGAAACAACAGACGGATTTAAAATATCACAGCGTGACCTCGAACTCCGCGGTCCGGGTGATTTTTTCGGAAGCCGTCAGCACGGTCTTCCCGATATGCACATTGCAAATCTTATGACCGATACACGCACGCTTTACGAAGCGCAAAAAGTGGCAAAAGAAATAATTGACTCCGACCCGAAACTCACTTTACCCGAAAATCTCGGTCTTAAAAACGAGGTTGAAAGACTGTTCGGAAGTGTGGGAGTGTAGGTGTCAGTTGTCAGTTGTCAGTTGCCAGTTGCCGGTTGTTAGTTGCCAGTTGCCGGTTGGCAGTTGTCAGTTGTCAGTTGTCAGTTGCCGGTTGTCAGTTGCCGGTTGGCAGTTGTCAGTTGCCGGTTGGCAGTTGCCGGTTGGCAGTTGTCAGTTGCCGGTTGTTAGTTGTCAGTTGCCGGTTGGCAGTTGCCGATTGCTAGTTGCTAGTTGCTAGTTGTTAGTTGCTAGTTGTTAGTTGTTAGTTGTCAGTTGGCAGGTTGACAAATGACAAAAATATGCTATAATAATAACAGAAGGGCAACCGATAGACGGTTACGCCCTCAAGATAGTGTTAAAGAATTAACCGCTATGGCTTGCAGGCTGGCGGTTATTTCTTTATAT
>JAZLLP010000008.1:0-42318 GCA_045598225.1 Acutalibacteraceae bacterium
GAAGCACCTTACAAATAGAAAATTTTTTGAAGTGCAAAGCCGAAAATCGCAGATATACTGTCGTATTTCAAGATTTGAGGCAAAGCAATTCGGGAAATTTTCATTTGTAAGGCGTGACGGGTTCGACTCTCGCCAGCCTAACGCCTTTTCTCATACTTTTCACAACAAAAGAACGGTTCTTTTTACTGTCTTTAAAAAGCAAATCTTCATACACGCCGCTTTTTTCCTGCGGAATACCGTCTGTAACCGCAAGATATTCCTTTTTAAATACGCCGTTCTGCATTTCATTTTGAAGAAATGCGGCAGATTTTTTATTTTTTGCAAATATCATTACACCGCCCACGTTTCTGTCAAGACGGTGCAAAAGAAATATTTCCGTGTTTTTTTCTTTTTTGAGAATATCTGTCACACATTCTTCGCCCGAAGCGGATTCACAAGGTATTCCGACAGGCTTTTCAATTATGCAGACATCCGTATTTTCGTAAAATGTTTTCATATTAAAGAGCGTATTTCTCCGCAAATTCATCATAAATTTTGTTAAACTCGCTGTTGCCGTATTTTACACCGTTCAGATATTTGTGAGTGTCAAACGTGTTGTGAACGACTTCGATTACCGCAACGGCAATATTTGAACAATGGTCGGAAATTCTTTCACAGTTCGTAAGGAAATCGGAAAGAACAAATCCCATTTCAATGGTGCAGTTGCCTTGCTGAAGTCTTTCGATGTGGTTTGATTTAATGTCCGAAATAAGACCGTCAATAACCTGTTCAAGCGGCTCGACTTTGGCGGCAAGTTCAACGTCATTTTTTTCATACGCAAGCGCAGTCATAAGCACTATTTCGGTAACTGCGTCAATAAGCGTATTCATTTCTTTTGTCGCTTCTTCCGAAAAGACAATACTTTTTCCTTTTATTTCACGTGCGGTTTTTTCAAGATTCTTTGCGTGGTCGCCGAGTCTTTCAAAATCGCCTATGGCGTGAAGCATTCTTGAAATTCTGCCGCTGTCCTCTGTTGAAAGTGCTTCGGAGGAAAGTTTTACAAGATATGTTCCGAGTTCGTCTTCGTAAAGGTCGAGCACCGTCTCGTTATCATTGACAAGTTCGGATATTTCTTTGTTATAATCAAAAATCAGTTTCAACGATGAAATAACCGTTTCTTTCGCAAGAACGGACATTTTTACAGTTTGAATGTCGCACTCCGAAATGGCAACTGACGGTGAACGAAGAAGTCTTTCATCAAGATAAAATGCACGGCGTTCTTTTTCGTTTGCATTTTTCTTTTCGGGTACGATTTTTTCGGTAAGTGATGCAAGTTTATTTTTAAACGGGAAAAGAATTATTACAGTAAGAATGTTAAAAACCGTGTGAATAACAGCAATTTTAACGGGTGAAACGCTTGTAGCAAGGAATGATGAGTCAACAAAATTCATTACAAGGTAAAACAGCGGTAAAAGAATTACGGTACCCAAAATTTTTATAAGCGTATGAACAACAGAAACACGCTTTGCTTTTGCATTTGTGCCTATTGATGAAATAAGTCCCGTTGCACAAGTGCCTATATTCTGACCGAGAACTATGGGAATAGCCATCGAATAGGTAATTGCACCGGTAAGTGAAAGTGCCTGCAAAATACCTATTGATGCCGCAGAACTCTGAATAACAGCCGTTACAACCGTACCGATAAGCACACCGATTACAGGGTTGTTGAATTTTACGAGAACGTCTGAAAATGCGGGTGAATCGGCAAGCCCCGAAACAGAGCCGGACATAAGTTCCATTCCGTATATAAGAACTGTAAAACCGACAAAAATTGAGCCGATTGTCTTCTTTTTGTCGTTTTTTGAAATCATCATTAAAGCAATTCCCACAAGTGCAATTATGGGCGCAAAATTTTTCGGTTTTAGCATCTGCAAAAAGAACATATTACTGTCAATGCCCGAAAGAGAAAGAATCCACGCCGTAAGAGTTGTACCTATATTAGCACCGAAAAGTACGCTTACGGTACTCGAAAAACTCATAAGTCCCGAGTTTACAAGACCGACAAGCATTACCGTTGTTGCCGATGAAGACTGCACCGCTATTGTAATTACCGCACCCAGTACAACGCTTATTAACGGGTTTGCAGTCATTTTCTTTAAAATATGTTCAAGTTTGCCGCCCGCCATTCGTTCAAGCGAGCCCGACATAACATTCATTCCGAACAAAAAGAATGCAAGTCCGGCAGCCATCTGCAAAACATCGTAAAATGTCATTTCTTCACCCTGTCTTTCACTCTGTTTATCATTCTTTTAAATTTACTCTTAATTTCTTCCGATTTTATAGTATCATACAGATTTGTCAAATGCAACACCGAATTTTCAAGTAAACACCGAATTTTCAAGTAAATTCCGGGTAAATTAAGTATGAATTTTTATGTAAAGTTTGATACATCAATATATAAGAAAATATAAATTTCATTTTACAGCCGCCGGCCTGTCAGGGTTGACATTTATTGTAAGTATATATATAATATTGTCGTAACGGGAGACGGGTTATGTGAATAATCCGTGGGACGGTTTTCTATTTCTCCTTTCCCGTTTTTAGCGATTAGCGGTTGCTCCGACCATAAAATCAACTTTTTATGGAAGGGGTTGTTTCTCTTTTGTTTCCTTCCTTTACATAAATATCATGTAAGAAAGGAGCGTGATGCCTATGAGAATAAGCATCACGGGTGTAAGCATTGAGTTTACAAGAAATTGTAGACTTTGCGGCGAATGTTGCTCAAATAATCGAAATCATAGTTCCGGTTATTGCAACAATTTACAAAGCAGCAAAAAAGAAAAACAACCGCTAAGCTTGGCCCGCTTCGGTTGTTTTTCTAATAACCTATGATGGTCGGGCAATCGCTGATTGCCTCCCGTTACGACTCTATTATAACACGATTTTACCGATTGTCAACCAAAACACAAATTTTCTTTTGGTAGACTCAATATGATTAATATGGAATATTTTGAAAATAAAACAGAACCGGAAAAAGCCGTGCTTGTGTGCGTTGACACGGGCGAATTTAACGCTGAAAGTTCACTTGCGGAACTTTCGGAACTTGCAAAAACAGCAGGTGCTGAAGTTGTATGTGAAATAATTCAGAAGCGTGATGCACCCGATTCCGCAACATACCTCGGCAGAGGCAAAATGCAGGAATTAAGTGACTTCTGTGAACAGAACGAAGCGGACCTCGTCATTATTGACGGCGACCTTACACCGGCACAGCAAAAAAACATTGAAACTCTGACAGATACCCGTGTAATTGACCGCACAACTCTTATTCTTGACATTTTTGCAATGCGTGCGCTTTCGGGTGAAGGCAAATTGCAGGTTGAACTTGCACAGTTGAAATATCTTTTACCCCGTCTCGGCGGTAAAGGCACTTCTATGTCAAGGCTCGGCGGCGGTATAGGCACAAGAGGTCCCGGCGAAACAAAACTTGAAACAGACAAAAGGCACATAAGAAGACGAATCGCTTCACTTGAAGAAGATTTAAAACAACTTGAAAACAGGCGCGCAAGGTACCGTGAACGCCGCAAAAAAGACGGGTGCGTTACCGTTGCACTTGTCGGCTACACAAACGCAGGCAAATCAACGCTTATGAACACGCTGACAGATGCAGGCGTACTTGCCGAAAATAAACTTTTTGCAACGCTTGACCCGACTGCAAGGGCACTTACTTTACCCGACGGAAACACGGTGCTTCTTATTGATACCGTAGGTTTTATAAGGCGGCTTCCGCACAAACTTGTTGAGGCGTTCAAATCCACACTTGACGAGGCGGTAAGCGCAGACGTTATTTTAAACGTTTGTGACGCTTCAAGTGATGAGTGTACCGAACATTTTACAGTAACAAATGATTTGCTCGCAGAACTCGGATGTGCCGACAAACCGGTAATTACAGTCCTTAACAAAAGCGACCTTGCGAATGATATTAATATTCCGCTTGTCGGTAACGTTATTCGTGTTTCGGCACTTACCGGTGAAGGTCTGCCGCAGTTGCTCTCAAAAATTGCAGAGTCACTCCCCCCTACCCGCAAACGTGTAAAACTTCTTTTACCGTTTTCAATGGGTGCGGCTGCCGCATCTTTCAGAAAAACGGGTATAGTTCATTCCGAAGATTACACACCCGACGGTATTTTGATTGACACAACTGCCGAAATAAGAGAACTTGAAAAATACAAGGAATTTATTATAGAATGAAATCAAACTACCCCCTCACACAAGTCATATATTGTGTGAGGGGGTAATAAATATATTTTTATGCAAGAGCCATATTAACAACATTTTGATATGATGCAACATTAAAGTCGTCGGAAATACAGCCGTTTGCGGCATACGCCTGGTTTTCAGTAGCATCAATATGGTTCGAGACAATTCTTTCCGCCAAAACAGCATCAGTAACATCACAAACACTGTCGCCATCAAGATCGCCGCAGATTATTACTCTATATGTGTATTCATTCATTTCTGAGTCGGTTGCTTTTATTACAGAGCCTGTGCCGAAATATTCAGGAACATCATCTATCACGGAAAGCATATTATTAAAAATATAAGCAACTTCATTATAATCTTTAATGCAATAAAGATTTGAAACGATAACTTTATTTACCTGGTCAACAGCAGAATACTTGCAATTATTATTTTTTGCATCATTATATACATTACTCCCATATTCACAGAAAAAAACCATCGTGCTAAGAGCACTGAATAATTTTGAAATATCAACACAACTATTTTGGATCACTATTTTTTTTAATGCTTTGCAATCTTTAAAAGCATCCGAACATACTTCCGAAACTCCATTAACAATAACCATTTCAAGTCCTGTGCAATATGCAAATGCTTCATCATGAATTATTGTTTGGTTACCGTTTATCATTATTTCTTTAACGCATTCATTTTTGCATTCTTCAGGAACATTGCACTCTAAAAGTTCACAAAGTGATTCACAACTTAATGCAGAGAACGCATTTTCACAGATTTCTGTTACAGTATCGGGAATAACTAACTGCTTAAGATTGTAGCAACCTGAAAAAGCTTCACGACCAATTTTTTTAACTCCATTCAAATCAACTTTTTCAAGTTTTGTGCAACCTGAAAAAGAACCAGCCCCTATATTTGCATTTCCTCCACAAAAACAAACCTTTTTAAGACCTTCCGACTCATTCTCATCATTATCATACCCCATTACAATGCGAGCTACAAATCCATCACAACAAAAGAATGCACCCTCTCCAATATACTCCATAGACGAGGGAAAAGTAACACTATCCAAACCAATCTGTCCTGTAAATGCATACTCACCAACATTTGTTACAGGTAAGCCTTTATACTCTGAGGGAATAACAAGGTCGCCGCTTATTCCGTCTATACAGCCCACTACAGAATAAGACTGTCCGCCTTCATTCAATTCAAAAACGAGGTCATCTACACTAACCGTATTCGAAGCAAACGAAAAAACAGGAAGTAATGCAAAAGCAAGGGAACAATCAAGTATTACAGACAACATTTTTTTCATAAACAATACCACCTTATAAAATAAACCCTTGCAATATACAAGGGCTTACATTTTTTATTCTTCACGCCTGCGTTTTTTATTAAGGTGAACCGCCACCGCAGAAAGTGGCAAACCAAGTGCAAACGCAAGTAAAAATGTGGGTGCAACCTCGGAAATAAGTTCGTGATTAAGGCTGTACTCTGCAACAACAACAAGAGGTTTAAGCATTGTGCGAACCGTTGCACGAAGTGTTTCATGCTGTGCAATAAAGTCTGCAATAGGCGGAGAAATTGCATAGTATGCTTTAACAAACAGTCTGCCGGGTGCGTTTGTAAGCAGGCAGTTGTCACGGAAATCGCAAAGAAGACCGACTGTGCCGTCACCGTTATTTACACCGTAGGATGCGCTTGCTATGAAGCAATAAAGGTTAAGATTTGTTTCATTAAGTAATTCATCGCCTGAAAGAACCATATCACTTACATATTTTACTACAAACGCATTTGTATCTGATGATAGAACCTGGGTAGATGAACCATTTTTAACAACGCCGGTTTTACTTTTTTCGTAACCATTTGAAGTTTTAACCCTGTTTACATAGTATTCTCCATTTTCAACCATATTAGCAAAGTGGTATGAAACATCCAGCGAGTAATACACATCATCACTGCCCCGTGCAAGAATAACGTTTTTTCCGGAATCATCCTTATATTTAAATTCATCCTCAACTGCAGCAATATAACAATATACACCCCTGCTGTGTTCATAGTCATCAGTAACATCAAGTGAATTATAAGGAATTTCATTAAAGCAGATATAAAGCTTTATATCTGTCAATTGAGTCGCCTTATTATCGCCTGCCGGCCTGATATATAAGAAACCCGTGTCAGGGTCAACATATATATAATTATATGTTTGATCAATGCCGGTGGGTAAAACATCAAGCGTGTTATACATTTCCACTTTATTTGCCGCACTTAAAGACTTGTTTTTTTGAAAATAATCCGCCACTGTTTTTACGGCTTCCTGCTTAATATAACGCTCCTCTGTTTTATTAAATGAACGGTAAGCTACTCTGAAAATATTAATAAGAGCAAACGCACCTAAGCCGAGCAAAACAAGTACAATCATAAGCTCAACAAGTGTGAAACCTTTTTTACTTTTTAAAAAACTAATCATCTGCTCACCTGTTCCATTTAATAAATCGCTTTTTTACAATAAGCAAAGAAAACAGAATATTTAAGAACTTTATGCATTCTTTGATGCTAAACTGTAAATCGGCGGCAAGTTATGACTATCTGTTCCGGTAATAGCAGTATCCGAAACTTCCTTTGTTTCTGAATCTTCAATAGTAGTTTCAATAGTTGATTTGAATTCTGTACTGTATTTTAATACCGATTTCCAGTTGTTACCTTTGCATTTTGAAAGTTCTATATAAAAAACTATTCCGCTATCACCAGCCTTATTAGTACCAACTGCATAAACATAGTCGCCAATAACCTCAATATCATAAATATCGTAAGTTGTATCACTAATTGTAACAGGAGTCCATGTACTGCCTTTATCCGTTGAAATATAGACAGTTGTTCCGTTTTTACTCTGTTTTCCGGAAGCAAAAATATATGCTACTTCCTTTTCTGTTACTGTACTGCCACTACTTATTTCCGTTGCGTACTTATGTGTGCATACTGTGCGAACATTTTCTATGTTTTCACAGTTAAACTCATACAGTGTTACAGGCTTATCCTTGGCTATCTTGGCAACCTCGTATGTTACAGGATTCCCATCAGAATCCTTAATTACGTTACCTTTGTCATCAAGTTCATTTTCTACAGTAATTGTAAAAGAAAGGGTACCATGGTAAACCTTGCCGTTGCTTGCCGCAAGAACAAGGTCAAGGCCATCGTCATCATTTTTAATTTCTTTTTCTACAATTCTGTTTCCGTCCTCATCAAGAATGTAAGAACCGTCCGGATTTGTTTTATATATAATTGTAACACTGCCGGAACTTTTAATAATGCCTACCGAAGTAAACTTGTAGTTTTGCGGAGGCGCGGAAGCGAAATTAAAATTCAACTGAGTATAAACAGAATCACCGGGGTTCATATACTCAATAAGTCCCTCATTCGCAACCGCATTACATTCATTGGATGTATCGCAAACATTGGTTAAAGCAGTCCAGGCAACGCCGGAAACCGGGAAAGATGTAACAAACGCTGCCTTCTGATTATCACGAGCGTCAAAATAAAAGCCATATAGATTTTCCTGAGCTGAGCTTTCATTAATTGTTGTTTTCATATCCGATCTATATGTTGTGTACGGTTTTGCGGAATCCTGGACTATACCAAAATTATCTGATGTAAAAAAGTCAGACGGTGTTGTAGCATAATAAATATTATTTACTTCCAACTCTTTTTTATATTTAGCTTCATAATTCTTAACAAAGTCCGATTTTGTTGTTGCGCTTATTACTTTTGTTTGTACACCGGCGTAGCCGATTACTTTATAACCAACCGCAAATGTGAAGCCTTCACTTTCGGTAAAGGTTGTAATATTCAAAAAATCCTTTGTGTATCCGTCAAGCTTATTATCAAAATCCGCTGTTGTTGAAGGAGTTTTAAGCGAAAGCACTTTGTTTGAATAGTTATCATACGAAGGGTCTGCAAGACTGCCGTAAAGGAAATTATAATTTGAAGAATAACCCAAAGTATAACTTGCCGTTTTTTGCAAACGCTTACCACTCCAAAAGCTGTTGTTGAAAGAAGTAATATTCTTAAACTCGTCATGCTTACCTTCATTTTTTTGAAATATCGCATAACCATCATCACCGTAAGAGGTTATGTAATAAATTGTATATGAATTGCTGCTGTTTGTTGTACCTGCAGAATTCATATAAGGCGAATACACAATTGATGAAACCGGGGTAACACCTGTATATACAACATCAAGCGTATCATCATCAGAATCACGCATAAAGAATACATCAGTCAGCTCAACAGATGACCTGTTTGAATTATCGTTAAAACCAATATCATTTAATTTGTTTTTCTCTTTTGATAAAGTAAGGCTTTTATCTACCGTAATATTAGATGTTGAAGTTAAATTGTCATTAAACGAAGAATTAAGGTTTGTAAAAGATTTAAGTCTTACAAAATTACATCTTTCGTCTTTATCGCCACCCGTATAATCATCATCACCTACAAAACAATCGACAGTTGATTTAATAACCATACGATCACCGTCACCAACACCCATATTATCAAGAATGAGGTCCATGATTTTTTGTCGCCTTAGTTCAAAGCTATCTGATGATTCTATTACATATTTATTGTCGTTTGTCCTTACCTGTTCAATAAACTTAACCGGATCATCACATATCCAACAATTTTTATGCTCATTATTTTTTTTAGACC
The DNA here is from genome assembly GCA_045598225.1 of Acutalibacteraceae bacterium. GTDB lineage: Bacteria > Bacillota > Clostridia > Oscillospirales > Acutalibacteraceae > DTU089. Next base: position 8,935 of record JAZLLP010000008.1, read on the forward strand.
ATCCATCCCAATGAACCGAAATACCGTTTGAAATGTCGTCAAATATATATTTTTGATAAATCACATGACCATTAGTATCATGCGTTTTACCATTATTATTATTATGGTATTCGTTGTAATAATCCCAAATTTTAGTCGCATCTTTATCTGTACCCCAATCTCTGGGTTCACTTCCGGTTGAAACAAAACTTTCTCTGGATGGATCCCATTTCACCCAGCCTAACGCTGTCATGGAGGCACCATCTACCCATTTTGTAATTATGAAACCTTCTTTGTAACGCCCACCATATTCTTGATTTTCAAGCTGTGAACCCCAGTAGTTATCTTTTGCAATAAAATATCTGTCAATTTTTGTTTGATCATTACTTCCATCGCTTGCAAAAAAGATTATTGGTGATGATGAATTAAAATAATGATTAGAATTAACAATCGACCCATCATTTCTTGCTATTTTTTTTGTAGGGTCGCTATACTCACCCTGGCTACTATTTGAGGATGTTTTTTTTACCCCATTATGAAGCTGAGTTGATGAAATATTATTTTCCAACCCTGTTACGGAATAATCTATATATGACATCCAGCCATTATATCGCTTACCGGTAGAACTAAGGTTAATTCCGGAATAACCATCACCGCCGACAAGATTAGGAAACTGACATCCGTATGTTACAAGAAGGTTGTTGTTTGTATTCTTAATTATTTTACCGGAAACAAAATCTCCACTTGAATTTGCATATTCAGACATATATTCCGCAGAATATGACTTACCAAGCTGCATTAAATAATTCGTACCGGCTTCAAAAGTATTCTGGGCATTGCGTGAAATAACATTATCATACGAAGCACTGATAGAAAGTTTTTCATCCCATTTTTTATCCGTTGACGAACCTCTTATCCATCCGCGGACAACCGGTTGAGTATAGTCTGAACCCCAAATATATTTAAAATACTCCACACCGTCAATAAATACAATACCGGTAGAATCGTAAACCTCTGAATAAGTTGCACCCAATTCATCGTTAAGGTTCCAAAGACGACGAATAAATGCTTTTCCGGAATCTTCCATACCGCACATAGCGTATGTACCGGCTCCTACTGATGATGTATCATCTATATTACTTGTTACCCACCGTACGCGGTTAATTTTTGTGCCTGCGGTTATTGCTTTATCATACATCTTTCTGCCGGCAATAAGCATTTTTCCGTCTTCATCAACACCGGCGGAAGTTAAATACTGCGCCTGTGATGTACTTTTACCTACAAGCATAATATCCGATGCAGTAATGTAAACATAGTTAGTTACTATGCGAGGTTGATCATACTCATCATAATAGTACGCAGTTAACTTAAACGGAGAATAAGTTATATCTACATCTTTAAGATTAATTTTTATTATACCTTTACTAAACCTTGAAGTATCAAGGTCAGAAGCACTGAATGTAAATGACTTCATTGTTGATTCAACTGTAAGAACCAACTGCTTGTGGTTTGATTTATTCCATGTACTTCCTAAAACGACCGATGTTGCATCAAAATTCACAAGACGAATAGTTACCGGGAAATAACTCTGATTATCCGCCATTGTTGTTTCGGAAATTATGCGTAACTGAGCTTTTCCCAAACCATAAAGTGTTTCAAGTCCGGGAACTGTACTTGCTATTCGCCTTGCCTGAACTGAAAGGGCATTTGAAAGTGCACGAAATTTTACGGTAATGCCTGCTCCGTTATTAACAAGCGGGTCATTTTCACGAATTGAAAGCTTTTCCTCTATTTTACTTTTTACATTGTATGTTTCTTCCGTCTTTTCCCCCGCTTTATAAAGTGTCTCGTACGATTTAAGAAGCATAGGGGTGAATGACATAATTATTAACATTAAAAGTGATAAAGCAACAAGCAATTCGACCATCGTCATGCCCTTTTTACTTTTAAGCATTCTAAACAAACCTTTCATAAATATAATCACCCCATAATAGTTTTTTATTAAGAATCCCAAACAACAAACAATGACTCATCAATCGACGGAACAGAAAGTGTCGGAACTTTATTTGCATTTCCTATAAAATGCATATCGTCATACTTATATGTATCTGTATCAACAGCCGCTTGAACAAAACCTACATATATATTTTTTCTGAAATTCTTGAAGAATGAACTTATTCCCGTATTATCCTGTTTAACAAGGTACTGTGTTTCAATGAACCAGTTTACAAGACTCATACCAACATTTTCTTCTTCACCGTTTGTTTTTTTCTGTGTAACACCTGAATTGAAGAAATATACGTCGCCCGCTTTGAATAGCCTGTAAACTTCAAAATCTCCGGCACTTGCTTTTTCAAGTGTTATTGATTTACCATGGCTTGTAAATGTGCTTTTTGAAAAACTATTACTTGAAATCGATTTTGTTTCATAAACAGTCTCGGTAAGTTTGGTGTAGCCGGATGAACTGCCGTCATTGTTATACTTTATGAGCCAGAGGTAAACATCGCTTCCAAAATAAACCATTCCGGCAGGAACAGAAGTTCCTCTGTCTTCATTATAATAACTGTAAGGTGTATTTTGCGGAGCCATCAAAAGAACGGTTCCCATTCGCTTGCCCGTATTTCTTTCCTGGTCGGTTGTATAATAGTTTTTATACTGCGGATCGAAGAACGAAAACATCATATCTGTTCGGCCTTTTATAACAATATCCTTACCCTGTAAGGCAATCATTTTAAACAACGATGCATTATTCGAGTTTTTTGTTAAGGAAATCTTAACATCACCAAGCCTTCCGGCACGCGCAGGATTTACACGAACATCTATACCAAGATCAACCTGCATTGTGCCTGTTGCACAGTATGCCAAAAAGTTTGCATTCTGAACTATATTTGAATAATCATTATAGTTTACTGATTTTAATACATTCGTTGAAGGTTTGTTTGCCTTTTTCCAGCGAATACCCGGATAGGCTCCGAGAACAAGGGCATTACCTTCCGTACCTATACCGTCGCAAGTAATCTTCATATCACCTATGGATGTATAAACATAAACATCCTGATTTACATATCCGCCGACACTTTCAGCATAGTAATCGTTTTCATACTGGATCTGTTGCTTTGAGTTTGCCTTTGTTATATCTGACAAACAAAGATTGCCACCGTTGTCAGTAGATTCTGTTTGAACCTGTAATACTTCATTACCTTCGATTAACGCGCTCTTTTTGTATATTTTGGAACCTGTACTCAACCTTTTGCCAACACGCCTCATATCATTCATTTCAAGGTAAAAGTCAGGTGCTTCAGCCCAAGTAGCACCAGTGTACTGAATTACAGCATCCCCGGAAGGACCCAACTCTTTCGGTTGAATTATTGCAGCACTTGTTGTTGCCTTTTTACTGCCAACTACTGACGAAGCTTTTACAATGTAAACATCGTTATCAATCTTTGAATAACCTTCCTTAATTTCGTTAATCATAAGGTTTGGATTATATTCATAACATGTTCTTTCTTCAACCTGAACGCCGTTTGAATCATAGTATTTAGGTGTTGCTGAATACTTAACTGTAACATCAACATACCCTACCATTTTATAATCAATTTCGTTTTCAGTTATTTCATCAGGCAAAGAATCTGCACTTTTATAAAGATATTTTGTTTCATCATCTTTTCCAAGATAGAAATATAGCCGTTGCATATCTATTGATGCTGAACCATCGGAGTTGCGGGTAATACCGTAATCGCTATCAGTTTTTCCTGTATTTTCAGTTGCTGTTTCTTTATTTCTTAAAGTTTCAATAAAATGAGCATAAAATAATTTTTGACTTCTGACCGCTTCATCAGGAATAGCCGATGCCAAAACACTTGCTCCGTCAGCATTTGTTTTTTCGTAATCAATAAAACCATCATCATTTCTGCCGACAGCTTTAATTACATCATTAACATCATAAATGATTTGTTTAGTATAAGACACACCCATTTCAACACCTGAACGCGCAAGGTAATATGCCTTTTGCCTTGTGGTACCGGTAATCGATTCTTTCAACTGCATTTCGCCCATTGAAAACATTACCGGCAAAAGAAGGGTGAGTATTAAGAGAATTGCAAGCACGGAAATCAGCGCAATACCGTTTCGCGCTGATAAAATCTTTATACCTTTCTTATTTTTCATAAATATCACCCCGTTATAGTGGTTAGTTGCTAGTTGTTAGTTGCTAGTTGTTAGTTGCTAGTTGCTAGTTGTTAGTATAATTATAATAAAACTGATATCTGACACCTGACACCTGACATCTGACATCTGACAACTGACATCTGACATCTGACATCCGACACCTGACAACTTCTCTATTTTTATAATACAATAATATATTGGTAAAAATATGTTATAAATATTACCAATTCGTGAATTTTTCGAGAAAACCCGATGTTAAACAATAACACGAAGAACTTCTTCGACAGATGTTGTACCTTCAAGTATTTTGTCAATACCTTCCTGACGGAGAGTATGCATACCCTGTTTCATGGCAAGTTCTTTAATTTCGGCAACACCTGCACGTTTAAGAATGAGTTCTTTCATTTCGTCGGTAATCTGAATAAACTCAAAAACGCCCTGACGGCCTTTATAACCCGTGTTACTGCACGCTATGCAACCCTTGGGTTTGTAAATTTCAATCGTGTCATCAAGCGATTTGCCTTCATGCGGAAAATCGGGCATACTTGCAAGAAGTTCACGGTATGTAACCGCAACTTTTTCTTTACATCTCGGGCAAAGCACACGAATAAGACGCTGTGCAAGAACACCGACAAGCGATGATGCAGTAAGGAAAGGCTCAACACCCATTTCATCAAGACGGGTAATTGCACCGGATGCGTCGTTTGTATGAAGTGTTGAGAAAACCATATGTCCTGTAAGAGCGGATTCAACGGCAATTTTTGCTGTTTCACCGTCACGGATTTCACCGACCATGACTATATCGGGGTCGGCACGAAGAACTGAACGGAGAGCCGCCGCAAACGTCATACCCGCACGGGAGTTCATCTGAACCTGGCAGATACCCGACATACGGCGTTCAACAGGGTCCTCAAGTGTAATTACGTGCTTTTCAATATCACTTACTTCTGCAAGTGTAGCATAAAGCGTTGTGGATTTACCGCTACCGGTAGGACCTGTAACAAGCAGGAAACCGTACGGCATATGTATTGTATGCATAAATTTGTCAGCCTGTGACTCCGAGAACTTAATATCTTTAAGCTGAACTGCTTTTGAACCGCGTTCAAGAAGACGCAAAACCGCTTTTTCACCGTATACAGACGGAAGTATGGCAATACGAATATCGAATGTACGGTCATCAACCTTTACTGTTGTACGGCCGTCCTGAGGAATACGTCTTTCGGCAATATCCATACCGCCGATAACTTTTATACGTGATGATACAGCGGCGTGAAGTTTTATCGGCTGCTGAAGAATTTCATGAAGAACACCGTCAATACGGTACCTTACACGCATTGTTTTTTCAAGAGGTTCAATATGAATATCGGAAGCGCCCGCTTTAACCGCATTTGTTATAACCTGGTTTACAAGTTGAACTGCGGGTTTTTCGTCATTCGCAAGTTCATCAAGTGCTTCAAGCGTTTCGTCTGCTTCTTCTTCCTCGTCAAATGTTTCCATTCCGGAAGTGTTATTAACAACCGTGTCAATCGCCGCGTTAAGTTCGGTATCGGTTGCAACAAGAGGAATAATTTCCATTCCGCCCGTAATAACAGAAAGGTTGTCACGCGTAACAACATCGTTCGGGTTGCGCATTACAACAAATAATTTTTTCTCATCTGTATATAGCGGAAGAACGCTTTTTCTTGCAACATATTCAGCAGGAATAATGTTTGCGACAGCAAAGTTTATTCCTGTTTCTTCAATAGATACAAACCGGCAACCGGTTTTCTGTTCCATGGCTTTGCCGATTTCTCGTTCGGTGCAATAACCTAAGTTTACAAGTATTGAACCGATAAGACTTTTATCTTCTTTTTGAATTTCAAGTGCTTCAAACAACTGTTCTTCTGTAACAGAACCGTTCTTTACAAGATAATAACCTATACTGCCGGGAATAATAATGTTTCGTTCTGCCAAAATAAACTTCCCCTTTACTTGATTACGGGCAAAATCCCCTGCCCTGAAAGGTCAAATAACTTTTTGTGTTATTCAATGCCATTAGCGTGAATGGATTTCACCCCATACACGCTACGGTAATTAATTTTTTAATTTTATGATGCGGCTTCCGTGGTAGCGACATCTTCAGCAACTTCCGAAACTGCTTCTGCAATCGCTTCCTCGACTACACCCTCAGTAGCAATGCCGTCTGCACCGTTCTGTGAAAGAAGCGTTACCGTAAGGTCGGCGTTATATTTTGTACCGTCTGTGGTAAGCGTTGTACTGTCAACTCTGTGAATCTGCTTGCAATCGGACATATACTGCATAAATAAAATAATATCTTTATACTCGCCTGAAACGGAAAATGTGAAAACGGTTTCAACCGTTGTTGACTGAGTTTGTAAAGGTTCGCCCATTGAGATTATTTCAAGACCGTAACCTGCACATAATTCTGATAACTCTTCTTGAAGAAAGTAAACATCATCAAGTTTTTCGGGCAAAATACCCTCATAATATTTGAGTCTTTCTTCTGCTTCTTCACTCTTTGCCCGAAGTTCTTCAAGATTTGCAAGTTCTGTTTTATTTCCGGCAAGAGTTTCACGTGCAAGAATAAGTTCCTCTTTTGTATTTAAAATATCCTTTACGAGAAATACAATTACTGTTACTATAAGAGCAATAACAAGAATAAGTATAACCGCTATTGTCCACGGGGAGCTTTTTATATCTTTAAAATCAATACTTTTACCGAGATTTTTTTTCATACTGTCTCCCCTCCTTATTCAACATTTAATCCGCCGTTTTCATCAACAACAGTTGAGCCGTAGCCTTCAAATGCGGGAATTGTGTTAACGTCTATATCAATGCCGCCTTCAGCCGCAAGTTCAACGGTAAATGATGCTCTGCCGTCTTCTGTTCCGACTTCAGATGTATAACTTGTGCATACAACACTGCCTACACCTTTAAGTTCTTTAAACGCTTCTTCGAGATCAAGATACTGCTGACGGTTGTCGCAAGTACCGGAGATTGTGCATTTACGAACAATCTTCCAATCTGTACATTCAATTGATGAAAAACTTACACCCGGACGGCTGATGTTACCTATTTCAACAAGGAACTGTTGAAGGTAAGGTTCTTCAACCTGAATGCTGTCAATAAGTGAAATTTTAGCCTGAAGTTCGGCATTTATTTCTCTGTACGATGAAAGTTCGCTTACTCTCTTAGCGTATTCTTCATTTTCTTTTTCTAAATTACTTAATTTTTTATCTGCATAAATCTTTGTAGCAAACACAAGGATAAACAATGCAAAAACAACAAGAATTACCGTAAGTGCTATTGCTCTTATTTTTTCAATTTTTTTCTTCCCTTGTATTCGTTTTTTTCGATCTTCGGGAAGAAGACTTACTTTATACTTCATTATTTATCCCTCCAATGCAACTTTTGCAAGGCTTATACAGCCGGCATATTCCGCAGGATTAAAGTCACTTGTCATATATTCACCGTAAAAATCCGGAATACTGACGGGAAGAAATGCCTTTTCGCTTAACCGTTCAAGCAGTTTGCCCTGAAGAGGTGTGTCTGCCGAGAAAAGTATTGAATTTACAAGTGAATTGTTTTGCATCTGATAATAACTTACAGATGATGAAAGTTCGCTTGAAAGAAGTTCGATAACTACGTCGATTTCCGATTCGTTTATTTCATCACTTTTTTCAAATACTTTTTTAATTTCTACGCTCGCCCTGTCGGGAATATTGATTGAACGAACCATTTTGATTTCTTTATTTTCAATAGCGACAAAGTTAAGAATGTCATCGGTAAGTTTTAAGAAACCGAGCACTTCTTCCTCTCCCGCTTTTTCAATCGCCGCACGGCACCATGCAAGCACCGAACTGTCAACATCTATTACTTCAATCTTAGACTGTTCAAAGTTAGTAATAACATTATCAAGCATCGTGTTACGCGCACCTACAAGAAGAACGTTGATTACCGGCTGGTCATCATCATCTTTCGCTTCGTCAATAACAACAAAGTCAAGATTCAGTTCATTAAGCGGTACAGGAATGAAATCCTGAGCCTGAACCATTATTACACCTCTGAGTTTGTCATCCGGAACTTTCGGAAATGTTGCATAACGCATTATTACGTTTTCATTGTTTATACCGATTATTGCAGGTGTTGTGGTTTTTATTTTGCTTTCGGATAAAAACTCCGCAAGTGTATGCGAAAACAAAACAGGATCAGTTATCATGCCGCCGTTAAACACGCCTGACGAAATATTTTTTTCATTGAATGCCGTTACAGCACATTCACCGTCTGCGCCGGTTGTAAGTTCGACTGCACGAAGTTTATGTGAATTATATTCAATACCTATCGCACTGTTCACTTTAGCCATTATATCATTCTCCTTATAGAGATTTAGAGTTCGTTTTTTCCGCTTTATGCCTGGTAAGATGTTGTTGCCTGGAAAACAGGAAGATAAAGTGCAACTATCATTGTACCTACAACTGTACCGAGAACAACGAGCATTATGGGTTCAAGAACCGTACCGAGGTTCTTTGAAATTGTTTCAACGTCTTCTTCATAGAATTCAGCAACTTTGTCAAGCATTGTCGGAAGAGTACCCGCTTCCTCGCCTATTGCAATCATACTTATGAGCATAGGCGGAAAAAGTTTTGAATCCTCAAGTGATTCATGTATTGTACGACCGTTTTCAACGTCTTCTATCGCTTTATTAACGGCATCTTCAATTAATTTTGAGCCCGAAGTGGGACCCGCTGTTTCCATTGCCTTAACCGCCGTAACACCGCCGGCAATAAGAGTAGCAAAAATACGGCAAAAACGGGCAAGAACCGTTTTTTCAATAAGTTCGCCTATAAGCGGGAATTTCATTTTATTGTTTTCCCAAAACGCCTGAACAGGCGGAGATTTTATTATTGCACGTACTATAAATATCAACGCAACTACACCGACAATGAATAAATACCATCTTGCCCTCATTGCATCAGAAAGGTTGTAAATCAACTGTGTAATCGGGTTAATGTCAGAAGCACCTTCTGTCATGCTTTTGAACATGGGAACCATAAATAAAAGCATTACTATCAATATTACAATAGCGAGGGAGCCAACCATCTTAGGATAAGTTGTTGCTGATTTTACAGCATCTTTAAGTTTTTTGTCTTTATGTAACTGGTTTGACATGGCAAGCAAAGTTTTGTCAAGCATACCGCCCATTTCACCTGCTGCAACCATCGAACAGAAAAGGTCTGAAAATACAGGTTTCTGTCCTGAAAATGCATCGGAAAGTGCCATACCGCCTTCAACGTCGTCGGCAACATTTTTTATCGCCGCCGCGAGTGTTGTATTCGTTGTTTGCCCGGCAAGGCTGGAAAGAGCCTGTGTTACGGGAATACCGGCACTTATCATTGCCGCCATCTGTCGTGCAAACATCGACATATCGGCAAGCGGAACTTTTTTACTGCGTGTCTTTTTTACATTACCTGTTGAAGCGTCAAGTTTTGTAACAACAACACCCGCTTCACGAAGTTTTTCGTAAGCGTCGGTTGTGTTTTCAGCCTGCACTTTACCGGTTATAGATTGCCCCTGCTTATTCAGGGCTTCATACGTAAATTCCAAAATTTACCCCCCTATTTCAGAAAAAAGGATAGGATGTTTATCCGTAGACCTGCATTTGACGAAGTATTTCTGCACGTTCTACACAGTTTTCAATAACAGTATCACGTGTGATTTTCTGTTCTCGAAGAAGTTTTAAAAGAGCCTGGTCCATAGTTTGCATTCCCTCTTTTTGAGCAGTCTGCATTGTTCCGTATATCTGGTGGTCTTTTCCTTCACGAATCATATTACGAATTGCGGGAGTATCAACCATATACTCAACAGCCGCAACACGCCCGCCGTTTCTGCACGGAAGAAGTTGCTGTGAAATAACCGCTTTTAATGTGTTTGAAAGCTGGTTTCTGACCTGGTTCTGCTGTGAACTCGGGAACGAGTCAATTATACGGGCAATGGTAAGCGGCGCCGTCTGTGTATGAAGTGTGGAAAGAACAAGGTGACCTGTTTCGGCGGCTGTAAGCGCAATGGAAATACTTTCCTGGTCACGCATTTCACCAATCATAATAACATCCGGGTCGTGACGGAGAACGGTTCTGAGTGCATTATTGAAACTCAAAGTATCTTCTCCGAGTTCACGTTGTCTTACTATTGAACGTTTATGTGAATGTAAAAATTCAATCGGATCTTCTATTGTAACCATATTGTACTCAAAATTCGAGTTCATATAGTTAATCATAGAAGCAAGTGTTGTTGATTTGCCGCTTCCCGTAGGACCTGTTACAAGAATAAGTCCTCGGGGAAGTGTGCAAAGTCTTCTGACATCGGCAGGAAGACCGAGTTTATCAAGTTCGGGAATTTCGTAAGGAATTGCTCTGAAAACAGCAGCAAGCGTGCCACGCTGAATAATTATGTTGCCTCTGAATCTTGCACATCTGGGAATTGCGTATGATAAGTCAAGTTCAAGATTTTCTTTTAAATCACGCTGATTTTTGGGGGACATTACTGTCATCAGCATACTTTCGGTATCTTCCGGCATCATTCTCGGATAGTCGGTTTTTTGAATATCACCGTTAATTCTTATACAAGGAGGCATACCCACAACAATGTGAAGGTCTGAACCTTTTTTTTCTACTGTAAGACGCAACAGATCATCAAGTGTTACAGGGTAATTGCTGCCTTTATTTAAAAATTCCAAACAAATTCACTCCAAATGATTATCAGAATTGTGACCAGAGATTGGTAATTATATCAATATTTTCGGGTGATTCAAGTACATAAAGTACATACTTAACATCAGTTTCTGTACCGAGGTTATCGGAAAGTCCGAATACAGATGTTGTAATTGACGGAATATTTGCAAATTTAACAACAAGGTCTTCTTTTGCACTAAGTGAATTAAGTTCCGAAGTCTCTGTAATTGTCTGTATCGGATAATAAATCTTGCCGAGGTTATTGTCGAGTTCGGAAATAAGATCTTTAACTTCGTCAACACGGTTTGTCGGGCACGCAACCATTACCGATTTTGTGATTTCCGGATAAGAACCGTAATAGAACTGTACATCTTCAATGTTTACAAAAGCAATTTTGCTCTGAAGTTCCGCAGCAACGATATTCTGAAGTTCATATGTAAAATATGTCATTGCGGTATTATTTGCCGCAATATCATTTTCCTTGATTGATGCAACCGCATCATTTACTTCATCACTTTCGCCGCGAACCCATACTCTCTTTTCGTAGAGATCAAGACCGAGAACTTCAACATCATAACCGAATGTGCTGATAATGCTTGCAACATCTGTTTTTGTTATGTACTGAAGGTCAACCTTAACAAGTGAGGTTTTGCCGTCCGTAATTACAACGTCAGTTGATGTATTGCCGGAGTCTTTGCCGGATTCATTGCCGGAATCTTTATTTTCTTTTTCTTCTTTTTCAGCGGAAGGATCAAGATAATCGACAAGTTTTTTAACTCTCATAATGTCGTTGTAAGCATCACCGGAAGCATAAACGTAGAGTGTCATGGGATGAGATGCCATAACAATACCCGCATGAAGACCGAGTGATGAAAGAAGCGAACTGAACTCGCTTGCGCTGATATGTTTCATTTCAATCGCTGTAAGATTTGATGAAATACTTGCGCTGCTTATTGTGAGATTTTCTTTCTTGTCAAGTGTATTAATAAGTTCGTGCATTTTTGCAAGTTCCATAGGATATGCACTTACCCAGAATTCTCTTAAATTAATGTCAGACTTAACAACAGTAAGTGATACACCGAGAGTTGAAAGTTGAGAAACAAGTGTATCAACAGATATGTATTTGAGGTTTACTTTTGTAAGAGCCTTATTGTCAATAAACTTGCTGTTAAGTTGTTCTGCAGAGCCTACATAAATAACGTTATCATTCTTTATGTATGTCATATCAACTGTACGCAGAATGTAATCAATGGCAGTAAGCGGTGTAACGTTGTCAAGCGAAATATTTACAGTAGTGCTTTCTCCGAGATACACCATTGTATAACCCGTATGTGCAAGTATTGCGGAAAGAGCACCCTCTATATCAGCATCTTTAAAATCAACCGAAATAATGCTTGAAGCAGCATAGGTTGTTGTAGAATCTTCCTCAACCGAAACGGCACCCGGTATTTTAAGAACCTGACCGACAAAAAGTTCGGAAGAAGCGGATAAACCGTTAGCACTTACAATGTTTGATACGGTAACACCGTAAGCAGAAGCGATTGAAGCAAGTGTATCGCCTGATTTAACGGTATAAGTTGTAACTGCGTCACCGTCAACCGAACTTCCGGCAACGGTCATCGGAAGAATTACACTTGTCAAAAGAACAAGTACCAGTGCAAAAATCCCGATTGATTTAAACTTGTTTTTTCTCAATTTCATTGGTATAGTCCCCCTAATTATATGTATGAAAAACATAAATTACAAAATTAATTTATTTTGATATTTTCTTTGTTTGTGAGCCTGCTTTAAAAACAACATAATCATTTGCTATTTCGGCAATTTCCCACTCCGACTCGTCTACAGTGTCACCGAGAGCAAGAACGAGTTTGTCGCCGTCACCTATTTCTACAAGTGCAATTTTCAAACCGCTGCTTCCGGAAATGTAGCCCGTATATTTTGCCGATGCAAGAATGTCCGGCGAAAGCGGATCTCTTTTTATAAGGTCGAGAATGTCGGTGTTTTTAACCTTATTGTCGTACGGAAGAACATCAACCTCATTTGTAACGTTGGTGTTTACCGAAGCATCACCGGAATCGCCTTCACCCTTTGTTAAAATTCCGTCTCCGAACACTATAAAAAAGAATATTGCGGCAAGAATAATAAATAACAAAACCGGAATCAATATTTTCAAGAACGGGTTTTTTTCAAAAAATTGCACAATTCTGAGGAATGCATCATTTTTTTGACCGCCTCCGGCAGATTTTTTTTCTTTATTTCCTTTTTTTGTAAGTTCAAGTGCCATACAAAAAACCTCCATGCACAGTATATAATTATCGTTGTTTAACAAAAATTTGCATTTTTGTTGTTTATTTGCATAAGCCTTACTTTCCGAAAAAGTATCATTAGAACTTTTCCGCATTTATAATATTACACGTATTATATAATACTACAACATAACATTTTTTTCAATACTTTTTTTCTTTTTCATAAAATTTTCCTAATACCGTTTTTTCTCATAATAAAGAAACACTTTTTTCTCGTAATTTTAATTGATTACAATTATATATTATTACAATTATATATTATAATTATATTGAAATAAACCTGTATTATTTTCCATTTTCGTTAAATACAAAAACCGACACATTTGCAAAGTGTTCTAAATGACACTTCGCAAATGTGTCGACTTAAAATTCAATTCACTCAATGTCTGTGTTTTGAACGCGAGTGTGAGTGTGAGTGCGAACTTGAATGTGTTCCGTATCCGTAATATGAACCGTAGTAGGAGCCGTAATATCCACCGTAACCCGAAAGATAATATCCGCCGCCCTTTCCTGTTCCTATGTTGATGATGCCTGCCTCTGCCATGTTATAAATACAACCGAGTATTTCTGCTTTTGTTGTCATAAGGTCACTCAAAGCATATTCAACCTGAGGAAGCGAAACTCTGTTTTCAGATGTAACAAAAATAATAGAATCGGTATAATTGGAAACTATTGCAGCGTCGGCAACAACACCTGCCGGAGGACAGTCAACAACAACATAGTCGAAATTGTTTTTCGCTTCTTTAATGATTGTTTCCATTGTTTTTGATGCAAGAACTTCAGACGGGTCGTTTACCGGTGTAGAACTGATAAGAAGATACAGATTATATTTTTCAACATATTTTACTGCTTCTTCAAAAGTTTTGTTGCCGCTTACAATGTCATAAATACCCTTCTCGTCACCTGAAAGAGAAATACCGAGTGTTTTGTAAACAGCAGGTTTTCTGAGGTCGGCATCGATAAGAAGAACCGATTTGCCGGATTTTGCAAGTGACAGTGCAATATTTGAAGAACAAGTTGTTTTACCTTCGCTTTCAGTAGAACTTGTAACCGAAAAAACAGAATAACCTTTTTTAAGTTTAACGTTTTCTATTTTTGTTCTGATAAGTTTAAATGTTTCAATAAAGGGAAGACCTACGTTTCTGTCGGTAATGAGAAGACGCATTTTTTCGCCTTTTTTGCTTTTTATTTTAGAAATCGAAGCAATTATGTTCAAATTAAATGCATTCTTAATATCTTCACTTGAAAGAACAGTGTTTTTTAATTTACTTTGAATAAGAATAAAGAGAACTGCAAGACCGAGACCGATAATAAAACCTGCGGCGGTATAAAGCAGTGTTGAAGAGTCACTCTCAAGTTCAGGCTGTGTAGCACTGTCGGCAACCGTAAAGTTCGCAGTCTGAAATGCGTTGTCGGTTATCTGCGGATATACGCTCTGAATTGCGGTTGAAACTGCATAAGCAAGTTCGGGACTATCGGCCGAAGCGGTTATTTTCAGCATTGTTGAATCCTGTATTGTTTCAACGGAAATCATTGAACGAAGCTGTTTTTTCGAAAATTCATTTCCTGTTTTTGCTTTAACGGCATTTTGAACAGCAATAATAAAGTCGTCGCCCTGCTGAATAACAAACCTAAAGTTGTTCGCTATTGTCGCAGATGCCTGTGCGTCACTGGCGGTAACATATTCGGCTGCTGCACCTGCTATATCTTTATCTTTATTGGCAACGCTGATTATAATTTTTGAACCGTAACTTTCTTTATAAGTAAGTTTTGCGAAACCAAAACCGACAATAGCAAAAATAATTGAAAAAGCGACAATAAGCCAAATTTTCTTTGTGATTATTTTTACAAGTTTGTAGACAGAATAAACGACATTTTCGTCATCACGGATTGTTTTTTCTTCCAATGCCAAATTAATCACCGTACCTTATCTGATTATTTATTTAGTAAAACAACATTAGACTTATTTATTGTACCACAAGCAACGGCACTTGTACAATACTTTTTTTCATTTTTTTAAAAAATATATTCATTTTTCTACAATATAAAATCACAAACCCATTGAATCGAGAAATTCTGTTCTGGCTTTTATATCTTCGGATGTTGAAGAACTTACGTTCCCCGCCTCGGTTTTTATCCGTTTAAATGAAAAAAACGATTGAACAATTCTTACACACCACATCAGCGGCAAAAGAAACGGCATTTTCTCAAGAAATCTGTAACGGTTACGCATAATGCTCATATTCGGAAACAAACGTGACAAAAAATAACCTGATGTATCTTCCGAAAGTCCCCGCCGTGAAACACCGTTCAGATAACTGTTTACATCTGTTCCGTAAACACCGCTTAAAATAACGTAATCGGACAGTCGCTTTATGTTCTCATCCGGCTCTGCACCGTTGAACCAGTAATCACAGAGTTTGTCCATATTCTCACCGAACTGAGTAAGACCTGTTTCTTCAAGTGCTTTTTTTATTTTTTCACTGTTGCAATGCGGTAAAAGTTTTTTTTCGAGAAAATAATGATCAACAACGTTTCTTATACCCGTACCCGCAACCGCGAAATGATGAGCCGAATGTGAAAGAATATAAACATAAAAATCCTCATCGGTCATTTTCAGTTCGCATCCGTTTTCATCGCATTTAACAAGTCTGTCGAAAGCACCTTTATAGTATTCGCTGCCGATGTCATAATCATATTTAAGTTCAAGGTGAAGTTCAATATTGATACACGGCGGTTTTATAAACGATCTGTCTTTGCCGTCGGATTCGCCTTCTCTGTATCCGTTTTCCAAAAGAAGTTTTGCGGCTTTTTCTTCATCTTTTTTATCAATATAAATATCAGTGTCAAGCATAAATCTTGATTCCGGCAAATCATAAAAAGAAGAAATTTTACCGCCTTTCAAGAAACAGTATTCAATACCGTTTTCGGAAAAAAGTTTTGAAACATTTTTCATCTCGGCTTCCTGAGCGGTATGCCGTGCTGAAGATTTAAACAATGCTTTTTTAAACGCCGATTTCACTTCATCCGGAACGCTGTCATTATTGACAATACCCGAAGCGGCACAGGCAGTTACTCTGTGATTTTCGGCAAGTCTGAATATTTTTTTAAAGTCAGTATTTTCAGGGAACACCGTTTTTTTGTTATTTATACTGTCAGATATTGTTTTTACAAGAATTTCTCCGGTTGCAACAATATTTTCTTTTATTGCCGATGCGTTATTTTTCTGTTCGTCTTTACCGATTATTTTGTTTTTTATCATTGCAAGTTTAAAACGAATTTGTCTTGCAGGATAACGTCTTTTAACATTACCGCACATTTTTTTAACGTATTTCACGTATTTCGGTTCGGTGACCGAAAACTTTTTTCCGTTTCGTGTAATTGATGTAACAACGCCGATTAACTGTTCGGGTTCAATCCCCTTTTCGAGAATAAATTGGTTGTCGCCGCACATTGTGTATTTCCCGTTTTCGATTCCGACAATTCTGTGCAGCACAAAAGCACCGTCTTTTCGTCTGTAAAGAGGCAGGTCTCCGATTTTCAAAGGCGAATCAATTCTTGAAAGTTCGACGGTATCTCTGCCCTGTACCAAAAGCGGAAGCATACTTGTTCCCGTAATCGGCAGCGTAAATGTTTTATTTTCTTTTAACGCATCCTCAATAAAAGGGAGCAAGTCAATCATTTTCATAAGTTTACCTTTAACATTACAACAATACTATTTGTTTTATAAAATCACTTAATCGTCAAGCAGTATGTGCTTTTCTTTCATCTTATTCAGGAAAGCATCAAGATCTTCTTTTAAAACCGATTCATCGGCATTATATTCGTTTTTCAGTTTGGAAAGTATTTCGTCATAACCGCAACCGCCGACGATTGCTTCCCATATTAACTCGGCAGTTTCATTAAGAGTAATCATACCGTGAATTTCATTTGCCGCTTCACCTACCGGTATTACAACGGTTGAGCCGGCTATTTTTTTCAAAATGAAATTTTCATTGATTTTCATTCAATTCTCATTCCTTCATAAGATGTTTTTACTGCTTCTTCGGACATATCGCATGAAAGTCTGTATACCGGAACACCGGTAAGAATTTTATCAAGTACGTCAAGCATGGGTTCCATAAGTTCCTTTGAACTCGGACGGACCGTCTGATCCATAAAATCTTTAAGAACCGAAAAACCGTTAACACGTTTAATTGCATTTTCACCGCGTGACAAAAACGCTATTCCCGCTATCGGAACTCCCGTATTTATGCTTTCATTTGTTTTTCCGCTCCACGGCGTACCGAAAGCATACGCCTTTGAGCCGATTATTCTTATTGCAGGTTTGTCATCGTTAATAATTCTTGAACCCGGCATATATTTCAGCCAAAGATGAGTGTGAGTCGATTTACCTGTGCCGCTGCGTGCCGAGAAAAGATACGCTTTGCCATTATATTCGACACAGGAAGCGTGAAGCATAACGCCGTCATACTTTGCAAGTTGCTCATAAAAATATGATGCGGACCACAAATATTCACATTCATCAAAAGAAAGATATGCATTTTCTTTTTGACGGTCAACATAAAACTGACGTGACACTTCTATTTTTATGTCTGTCGGCAAATCACCGTTGTACTCATAAGGCTCAAGACGTGATTTAAGCAATTCGCCGTTTACCTCGAGTTCGACAATAAGACCTGCGGTATTTATTCTCATAATTCACTCCGTTTTTTACATAATTAACTAATGTAATTATACTTCATATTATGCTCAAATTCAAGTATATAAAGCAAAAATCCCGGAACTTTAAAATTCCGGGATTTTTTATTATTGGTTTAAATTATTCGATAACTTCTGTAACTGCGCCTGAACCAACAGTTCTGCCGCCTTCACGGATAGCGAAACGAAGTCCTTTTTCAATAGCGATGGGAGTAATAAGTTCAACGCTCATTTCAACGTTATCGCCGGGCATGCACATCTCAACGCCTTCGGGAAGAGAAATAACGCCTGTAACGTCAGTAGTTCTGAAATAGAACTGAGGACGATAGTTGTTGAAGAAAGGTGTATGACGTCCGCCTTCATCTTTAGAAAGAACGTAAACCTGACCTTTGAATTTGGTGTGAGGATGAATTGAACCGGGTTTGCAGAGAACCTGACCACGTTCAATACCTTTACGGTCGATACCACGAAGAAGAGCACCGATGTTGTCGCCTGCTTCAGCATAGTCAAGAAGTTTATGGAACATCTCAACGCCTGTGCAAACTGTCTTTTTGCTTTCTTCTGTAAGACCAACTATTTCAAGTTCGTCACCAACACGAAGCTGACCACGTTCAACTCTGCCGGTAGCAACAGTACCACGACCTGTGATCGTGAATACGTCTTCAACGGGCATAAGGAAGGGAAGGTCTGCCATACGGTCGGGAGTGGGGATATAGCTGTCAACAGCATCCATGAGTTCAAGGATGGGAGCAAGTTCGGGAGCGTTGATGTCGCCGCCTTCATAGGTAAGAGCTACATGAGCAGAACCTTTGATGATGGGTGTATCGTCGCCGGGGAAACCGTACTCATCAAGAGTTTCACGAACTTCCATTTCAACAAGTTCAAGGAGTTCTTCGTCGTCAACAAGGTCAGTCTTGTTAAGGAAAACAACGATGTAGGGAACCCCAACCTGACGAGCAAGAAGAACGTGTTCTTTTGTCTGAGCCATGGTGCCGTCTGTTGCAGCGATAACAAGGGTAGCGCCGTCCATCTGAGCAGCACCGGTGATCATGTTTTTAATATAGTCAGCATGGCCGGGGCAGTCAACGTGAGCATAGTGACGGTTGTCGGTTTCATATTCAACATGAGCGGTGTTGATTGTGATACCACGTGCTCTCTCTTCGGGAGCCTTATCGATGTTTGCATAATCTTCGAATTTAGCCTGACCCTTCATGGAAAGAGTCTTTGTGATAGCTGCGGTAAGAGTTGTTTTACCATGGTCAACGTGACCGATGGTACCAATGTTAACATGAGGTTTGGTTCTTTCAAATTTCTGTTTTGCCATTTGGAATATCCTCCTTTTGATTAAACATAAAGTAACGGTAATATATTACCAAAAATTATTTAATAATTCAAGAGATTTTCAAAAAAACTTATTTTTTGAAAATAAATCTTATTTTGCTCTTTCGTCAACAATCTTTTCGGCGATGTTTCTCGGTACGGGAGCGTAGTTATGAGGCTCCATAACATACTGACCTCTGCCCTGTGTTTTTGAACGAAGGTCGGTAGCATAACCGAACATTTCCGAAAGCGGAACGTGAGCAATAATTTCCGCTGCGCCGTTTCTGTCTTCCTGACCCTGCGGAAGTCCGCGACGGGAAGTAAGATCTCCGAGAACATCACCGATGTACTCGGTCGGAACAACAACGGTAACTTTCATAATGGGTTCCATAAGAACGGGAGCCGCTTTCGCCATTGCCTCTTTAAACGCCATTGAACCGGCAGTCTTGAAA
Organism: Acutalibacteraceae bacterium; assembly: GCA_045598225.1. Taxonomy (GTDB): domain Bacteria; phylum Bacillota; class Clostridia; order Oscillospirales; family Acutalibacteraceae; genus DTU089. The sequence continues at coordinate 28,588 of JAZLLP010000008.1, forward strand.
GCAAGTTCGGAAGAGTCGACTTCGTGATAAGAACCGTCATAAAGAGTTACTTTTGTATCAACTACGTTGTAGCCTGCAAGAACACCTGAAAGCATAGCGCCCTTGTTACCTGCCTCTGCGGGACCGATGAATTCCTTCGGAATCGCACCGCCGACAATGGCATTAACAAATTCGTAACCCTTGCCCTCGTTGGGCTCAATACGAATTTTAACGTGACCGTACTGACCGTGACCGCCTGACTGACGTGCAAACTTGGTGTCTGCTTCGGCGTTTTTGGTAATGGTTTCTCTGTAAGCAACCTGAGGTTTACCTACGTTTGCTTCAACTCTGAATTCACGCATAAGTCTGTCGACAATGATTTCAAGGTGAAGTTCGCCCATACCTGCGATGATGGTCTGGCCTGTTTCTTCGTCTGTATAGCATTTGAATGTGGGATCTTCTTCAGCAAGTTTCTGAAGAGCAATACCCATTTTTTCCTGACCCGCTTTGGTCTTGGGCTCTATCGCAACACGGATAACCGGATCCGGGAACTCCATAGATTCAAGAATAACGGGGTGACTCTTGTCGCAAAGCGTATCACCGGTAGTTGTTCTTTTAACACCGACAGCGGCAGCAATATCACCTGCATAGCAGCAGTCAATATCTTTTCTTGAGTTCGCATGCATCTGCAAAATTCTGCCTATACGTTCGTTGTCATCCTTAACGGAGTTATATACGGTTGAACCTGTTTCGAGTTTACCGGAATATACTCTGAAAAAGCAGAGTTTACCGACAAACGGGTCTGTTGCAATTTTGAATGCGAGAGCCGCAAAAGGCTCTGTGTCGGAAGAATGACGTACTTCTTCTTCGCCTGAGTTGGGGTTAACGCCCTTAATGGACGCAACATCCGTCGGAGCAGGCATATAGTCAACAATAGCGTCAAGAAGTTTCTGAACACCCTTGTTTTTGTAAGAAGTACCGCATACAACAGGAACCATTTCGTTTGCAATAGTTGACTTTCTGATGCAAGATTTAATCTCGTCAACAGTAAGTTCTTCACCTGCAAAGTATTTTTCAAGAAGTGCATCGTCCTGTTCGGCAACATGTTCAATAAGCTCATCTCTGTATTTCTGAGCGAGTTCTTTCATATTATCGGGGATTTCCTCAATACGAATATCTTTACCGAGGTCGTCATAATACTTGACGGCGTGCATTTCTACGAGGTCAATAATTCCCTGGAAATCTGACTCTGAACCTATGGGAAGCTGAATCGGAACCGCATTGCATTTAAGTCTGTCATGAACCATATTGAGTACGTTGTAGAAATCCGCACCGGTAATATCCATTTTATTGACATAAATCATACGCGGAACATTATATTTGTCAGCCTGTCTCCAAACGGTTTCAGACTGAGGCTCAACACCGCCCTTTGCACAGAGAACCGTTACGGAACCGTCGAGAACACGAAGTGAACGTTCAACTTCAACCGTAAAGTCAACGTGGCCGGGAGTGTCGATAATATTGATTCTGTGCTTGTTCCAGAAGCATGTTGTAGCAGCGGATGTAATTGTAATACCTCTCTCCTGCTCCTGCTCCATCCAGTCCATTGTTGCGGCGCCGTCATGAGTTTCGCCTAATTTATGGTTAATACCCGTATAAAAAAGTATACGCTCGGTCGTGGTGGTTTTACCCGCATCAATGTGAGCCATGATACCTATATTTCTGGTAAGTTCAAGTGGTACCTGTCTTGGCATAATATCCTCCGAATAAAAAGTGTACGGTAAATTAAATTACCATCTGAAATGTGCAAAAGCCTTGTTTGCTTCTGCCATCTTATGCATATCTTCTTTCTTCTTGAAAGAAGCACCTGTTGAGTTAAGAGCATCCAATATTTCGTTAGCGAGTCTTTCTTTCATTGTGTTTTCAGAACGCTGACGAGAATAAAGGGTGATCCAACGAAGACCGAGTGTCTGTCTTCTTTCGGGACGAACATCGATCGGAACCTGGTAAGTAGCACCGCCTATACGACGAGCCTTTACCTCTAAAACGGGCATAATGTTTTCCATAGCCTCTTCGAAAACTTCGAGAGGTTCTCTGCCTGTTTTTTCTCTGATGAGATCAAAAGCGTCATACACAATTTTCTGTGCAACACCTTTTTTACCATCATACATTACATTGTTGATAAGCCTTGTTACAAGCTTTGAGTTATAAAGCGGATCCGGCAAAACATCACGTTTTGCTATCTGGCCTCTTCTTGGCACTTCGCTTCCCTCCTTCATAGTTATGATATCATAGGTACTCGAGTGACTTGCTTCCCGTGGCGCCAATGCAGGTCTTGTATCGCTGTAAATAGGTTAAAATACTTACCTTACCATTGGTTGAAAATAATTTCAGCCTGCAAGAAGAATGTCCTTGAATAATCTGCAAAGAAAATTATTTCTTCGCTGCTTTCGGACGCTTTGCACCGTATTTTGAACGGGCCTGCATCCTTCCGTTAACGCCCTGAGTATCAAGCGTACCGCGGATGATGTGGTAACGTACACCGGGGAGATCCTTAACACGGCCTCCGCGGATAAGTACGACGCTGTGCTCCTGAAGGTTATGACCTACGCCGGGAATATAGGCAGATACCTCTATGCCGTTTGTAAGACGAACCCTGGCGAGCTTACGAAGTGCAGAGTTGGGCTTTTTGGGTGTATCGGTTTTAACAACCGTACAAACGCCTCTCTTCTGAGGAGAATTGTTATCTGTCATAACATTCTTCTTTGAGTTGAGACCTTTACCGAGAGCCGGCGCTTTTGACTTCTTGTCGAGTGTTTCTCTTCCGCTGCGAACGAGCTGATTAAAGGTTGGCAAGTATTTTCACCTCCGAAAATAAATTTATATGCAGGGGGAAGACATACTTCCCCCGTACACAACAAGAGTTAATTTACCATTTTTTTAACGTTTTGTCAACACTTTTCACAAAGATTTTTACACAAATTCGTTAAAAATGACAGTGGCTTTTTCAGCAGTTTTTTTATCGGCAACTGAAAACCGGAAACCGGCAACTGCACATCAGCGCCTGTAAAACTTCAAACCGAGTCTTACTCAACGGGAGCGTATGCTTCCTCAATAAAATCTTCAACCGTATAAACGGGTTCGACTTCTACGGAACTGTAACGCTTCATACCTGTACCGGAGGGAAGAAGTTTACCGATAATAACATTCTCTTTAAGACCGAGAAGCGGATCAACTTTACCCTTGATGGCAGCCTCTGTAAGAACTTTGGTTGTTTCCTGGAATGATGCTGCCGAAAGGAATGAATCGTTTGCGAGTGATGCTTTTGTAATACCGAGAAGAACCGGTGAAACGGTTGCCGGTGTGAAAGGCATACCCGATTCTTCGCATCTTGCCTTTGCGGCATCGTTTGCTTCACGAAGTTCTTTCTTTTCGATTGAAGTACCCTGAAGAAGATATGTCGAGCCGGGATCTTCAACTTTGACTTTTCTCATCATCTGGCGAACGATAACTTCGATATGTTTATCGTTGATATCAACACCCTGAAGACGGTAAGTCATCTGAACTTCTTTTATAAGATAGTTATGAACAGCATCTACGCCGAGAACGGCAAGAACATCGTGGGGGTTAACCGCACCTTCGGTAAGGTGCTGACCTTTTTCAATGTGTGCGCCTTCATATATTTCCTGGCAAAGTCTTGAATCGTAAGGAATAAGATATTTCTTAACGTCATCTTCACCGGTAACAACAACGTGTTTACTCTTTTTAATTTCCTCAAATGAAACAGTACCCGAAATTTCGCTGAGCATAGCGAGCGTTTTGGGTTTTCTGCCTTCAAAAAGTTCTTCAACACGGGGAAGACCCTGTGTAATATCCGCCGAAGAAGCAACACCGCCGGTATGGAATGTTCTCATGGTAAGCTGAGTACCGGGTTCACCGATTGACTGAGCCGCAATGATACCGACTGCTTCGCCTACCGTAACGGGACCTGCCGTAGCAAGGTTTCTGCCGTAGCACTTAATGCAGACACCGTGTTCGGATTCGCATGTAAGAAGTGAGCGGATTTTGATTTTTCTGTCTTCGGGATTTTCCCTTGAATTAACTTTTCCGGAAATTATCTTTGCGAGTTCCTCGTCAACCATTGTGTCGGTTGAGCAGATAACTTCTCCTGTTTCATCATCAATGAAATCTTCAAGAAGATAACGGCCTGTAAGACGTTCTTCAAGTGATTCGATAACGTCGTTACCGTCTTTAATATCGTAAACTTCAAGTCCGTCATGGCAATGACAGTCATTCTCACGAATTATAACGTCCTGCGAAACATCAACAAGACGTCTTGTAAGGTAACCGGAGTCCGCTGTACGAAGTGCGGTATCGGCAAGACCTTTACGGGCACCACGGGATGAAATGAAGTATTCGATTATATTAAGACCTTCACGGTAGTTGGCACGAATCGGAATTTCGATTGTTTTACCTGATGTGTTGGCAATAAGACCACGCATACCTGCGAGCTGACGAAGCTGTGAGTTTGAACCACGGGCACCGGAGTCAAGCATCATAAATACGGGGTTGTACGGATCCATTGATTTGATAAGTTCAGCGGAAACGTTGTTTGTGCATTCATCCCACGCTTTGATGATGTTTCTCGATCTGCCGAGAGCACTGAGAAGACCGAAATCGTATTCTTCGTTGATTTTGTCAACTTTTTCTTCGGTTTCTTTTATGAACTGTGCTTTTTTCTCAGGTATTGTAGCGTCACCGACTGCAACGGAAATGCCGCTTCGTGTTGAATATTTGTAACCTTGATTCTTGATGTTGTCAAGAACAGATGCGGAATCCGCAGTACCGTGAACTTTGATACAGCGTTCTATTATTTTACCGAGAACTTTCTTATTTACAAGTTGGTCAACTTCAAGTTTGAACATATTTTCAGGCTTGCTTCTGTCAACAAATCCGAGATCCTGCGGGATGGGAGTGTTGAAAATAACTTTACCGAGTGTCGTTTCAAGAAGTTCCGTATATTTAACGCCGTCAACTGTTTTTGACATACGGATTTTGATGGGTGCATGAAGACCTAAACTGCCTTCATCGTAAGCCATCATGGCCTCGTCAACGCTTACAAACACTTTGCCGTTACCGATTTCTTCGGGTTTAACAAGTGTAAGGTAGTAAGAACCGAGTATCATATCCTGTGTGGGAACAACAACCGGTTTACCGTCTGACGGTTTAAGGAGGTTGTTTGCGGCAAGCATAAGGAATCTTGCTTCAGCCTGAGCCTCTGCAGAAAGCGGAACGTGAACTGCCATCTGGTCGCCGTCGAAGTCGGCGTTGAACGCCGTACAAACAAGCGGATGAAGTTTAATTGCTCTGCCTTCAACAAGAACGGGTTCAAATGCCTGAATACCGAGTCTGTGAAGTGTGGGAGCACGGTTGAGCATTACGGGATGGTCTTTTATAACAATTTCAAGAGCGTCCCATACTTCCGTTCTTGCTCTTTCAACCATTTTACGGGCTGATTTAATGTTATTTGCAATGCCGAGTTCCCAAAGGCGTTTCATAACGAACGGTTTGAAAAGTTCAAGAGCCATCTCTTTGGGAAGACCGCACTGATGAAGTTTGAGTTCGGGACCTACGACGATAACCGAACGGCCTGAATAGTCAACACGTTTACCGAGAAGGTTCTGACGGAAACGTCCCTGCTTACCTTTAAGCATATCGGAAAGCGACTTGAGAGCACGGTTATTGGGACCTGTAACGGGTCTGCCGCGTCTGCCGTTGTCTATAAGGGCGTCAACTGCTTCCTGAAGCATTCTCTTTTCGTTGCGTACGATTATTTCGGGTGCACCTAATTCAAGAAGTTTCTGAAGACGGTTGTTTCTGTTTATAACACGTCTGTAAAGGTCATTGAGGTCGGATGTCGCAAATCTGCCGCCGTCAAGTTGAACCATGGGACGAATATCCGGAGGAATAACCGGGATAACGTCAAGTATCATCCATTCGGGGCGGTTGCCGGATGCTCTGAACGCCTCGGCAACTTCAAGTCTTTTAAGAACACGTACTTTCTTCTGACCTGCCGCTGTTTCGAGTTCCTCACGGAGTTCGTTGCAGAGTTTTTCAATATCAATTTCTTCAAGAAGTTGTTTGATTGCTTCTGCGCCCATACCGGCTTTGAATGAGTCGGCATCGTATCTCAATACCATATCGTCATACTCTTTGTCGTTGAGTATCTGATATTTCTCAAGGGGTGTGTCACCGGGATCGGTAACAATATATTTTGCAAAGTAAAGAACTTTTTCAAGGTCACGGTGCGAAATGTCAAGAATAAGTCCCATTCTTGAAGGCGTGCCTTTGAAATACCATATATGAGAAACGGGAGCGGCAAGTTCAATGTGGCCCATACGGTCACGTCTGACTTTTGCTTTTGTTATCTCAACGCCGCAACGCTCGCATATTTTACCCTTATAACGGATTTTTTTATACTTTCCGCAATGGCATTCCCAGTCCTTTGTAGGCCCGAAAATTCTTTCGCAGAAAAGACCGTCTCTTTCGGGTTTGAGTGTGCGGTAATTTATTGTTTCGGGCTTTTTGACTTCGCCGTAAGACCATGACCTGATCTGATCCGGTGAAGCAAGTCCTATTTTTATGGATTCGAAGTCAATATTGTTTTCTTCGATAATTTCTGTTCTGGAATCATTATCCATATATAAATACCCTTCTTCCTGTCAATATCGGATTTTATTCGACTGTGTTTCAGATGAGTTCAACGTCCTCATCATCTTCGAAGTCATCTGCGACTTCTGCGAAATCATCGTCGAAACCGTCATCGTCTTCATCATCGCCGGCAAATTCATCTTCATCGAGATCTTCGACAGAATAGCCGTCGGCATCTTCAGCGTCATTGACGTTTTTGAATGTTTCGTCATCAACAACCGGAATACCTATTTCGTCGTCAAAATTCTGTTTGAGTTCGATTTCGTTGTTATCTTTATCAAGAACACGAATGTCAAGACCGAGTGACTCAAGTTCTTTGATGAGAACTTTGAATGATTCGGGTACGCCGGGCTTCGGAACGTTAAGACCTTTAACGATTGATTCGTATGTCTTGACACGTCCGACAACATCGTCTGACTTAACGGTAAGAATTTCCTGAAGAGTATAAGCGGCGCCGTATGCTTCAAGTGCCCAGACTTCCATTTCACCGAAACGCTGACCGCCGAACTGCGCTTTACCGCCGAGGGGCTGCTGCGTAACAAGGGAGTACGGACCTATTGAACGTGCGTGAATCTTATCATCAACAAGGTGATGGAGTTTAAGGTAATACATTACGCCTACGGTTACGGGGTTGTCGAAACGTCTGCCCGTTCTGCCGTCATAAAGCCATGTTTTACCGTCTTCGGAAAGACCTGCTTCGTTGAGCATATCTTTAATATCGGTCTCGTGAGCACCGTCAAAAACAGGTGTCATAACCTTGTAGCCGAGTGACCTTGCGGCGTAGCCGAGGTGAACTTCAAGAACCTGACCGATGTTCATACGCGAGGGAACGCCGAGGGGGTTAAGAACAATGTCAAGAGGTGTACCGTCGGGAAGGAAAGGCATATCCTCCTGCGGAAGAATACGGGAAACAACGCCCTTGTTACCGTGACGGCCCGCCATTTTATCGCCGACGCTGATTTTACGTTTCTGTGCAATGTAGCAGCGTACAACTTTATTTACGCCGGGGCTGAGTTCGTCGCTGTTCTGTCTTGTAAATACTTCAACCTGAACAACTACGCCGTATTCGCCGTGCGGAACTCTCAATGAAGAATCTCTTACTTCCCTTGCTTTTTCACCGAAAATAGCACGGAGAAGTCTTTCTTCCGGTGTTGATTCAGTTTCACCCTTGGGTGTTACTTTACCTACGAGTATATCGCCCGAATGAACTTCGGCACCTATGCGGATAATACCGTTTTCATCAAGATTTGCAAGAGCATCTTCACCGACGTTGGGAATATCTCTTGTGATTTCTTCCGGTCCGAGTTTTGTATCTCTCGCTTCAACTTCGTGTTCTTCAATGTGAACAGATGTGAATACGTCATCTCTTACCATTTTTTCATTAAGAAGAACAGCGTCTTCGTAGTTATAACCTTCCCAGGTCATGAAACCGATAAGAGCGTTTTTACCGAGTGAAATTTCACCCTGGCTTGTTGCGGGACCGTCAGCAACAACAGTACCTTCTTCAATGCGCTCGCCAACTTCAACAACGGGACGCTGGTTAATGCAGGTACCCTGGTTGGAACGCATAAATTTAAGAAGTTCATATACGTCTGTCTCACCGTTGTCGGCAAGAACTTCAACTTTTTTGGCGCTTACTTTCTGAACAACACCGCCGCGTTTTGCAAGTACGACAACGCCGCTGTCAACAGCCGCCTTGTATTCCATACCTGTTCCGACGATGGGTGATTCTGTTTTAAGAAGCGGAACTGCCTGACGCTGCATGTTAGCACCCATAAGAGCACGGTTGGCGTCATCGTTTTCAAGGAAAGGAATCATTGCAGTAGCAACTGAAACGAGCATCTTGGGCGAAACATCCATATAATCCGGAACAGAGGGAGCAACTTCACGGAACTCATCACGGTAACGTACCGTAACACGGTCATTCATGAAGTGACCTTCGCTGTCAAGAGGTTCGTTTGCCTGTGCAACGCAGTAATTGTCTTCCACGTCGGCAGTCATATATTCAACTTCATCAAGAACAATACCCTTTTCCTTATCTATTTTACGGTAGGGTGCTTCAATGAAGCCGTATTTGTTTATTCTTGCGAATGTTGCAAGGTAGGAAATAAGTCCGATGTTAGGACCTTCGGGGGTCTCAATGGGACACATTCTGCCGTAGTGGCTGTAATGAACGTCACGGACTTCGAAGCCTGCACGGTCTCTTGAAAGACCGCCCGGGCCCAATGCGGAAAGACGGCGCTTGTGTGTGAGTTCCGCAAGCGGATTCGTCTGGTCCATAAACTGTGAAAGGGGTGATGAACCGAAGAACTCCTTAACAGCCGCAATAACAGGTCTGATGTTGATAAGTGCGGCGGGAGTTGCTTTGTCGGGTTCCTGTGCCTGAAGAGTCATTCTTTCACGGACAACTCTTTCCATTCTCGTGAAACCGATTCTCATCTGGTTCTGGAGAAGTTCACCTACTGAACGGATTCGGCGGTTGCCGAGATGGTCAATATCGTCGATATTGCCTATTTCGTTGCCGAGGCAGTTCAGGTAGTTAATCGATGCAAAAATATCATCTATTATAATGTGTTTGGGAATAAGTTCGTCGCAATGTTCAGCCATTGCTTTGAGAAGTTCCTCGGTAGACGGATTTTCATTAAGAAGTTCGGCTAATACGGAGAAACGTACTTTTTCGTTAATCGCAATTTCATCAAGTTGTTCTCTTGTAACGCCTTCGATGAAGTCAAGAGGATCGACCATTCCGTTGGATATAACCTTAACGGTCCTGTCCTCGATTTTAAGAAGAACTTCTTTAACGCCTGCTTTGTCAATTTCAAGAGCCTTTTCTTTTGAAAGTTTTTCACCTTCATCAGCCATAAGTTCGCCTGTAAGCGGGTTGAAAACGGGCTCGGCAAGAACGCCGTCCGTAATTCTTTCGGCTATTGCGAGTTTCTTATTGTATTTATAGCGGCCTACTCTTGATATATCGTATCTGTGCGGGTCGAAGAAAAGTCCGTCAAGGTGCGCCTGTGCAGTTTCAAGTGTCGGCGGCTCACCGGGACGAAGTTTTTTATAAACTTCGAGTAATGCTTCTTCTGTATTCTGTGTTGTATCTTTTTCAAGAGTTGCTTCGATTCTGTCATCAAAACCGAAGAATTCACGAATATCCTGATTTGAGGAAAGTCCGAGTGCTCTGATAAAAGTTGTAATCGGAAGTTTCCTGTTTTTGTCTATTCTTACGTTAAAGATGTCGTTCTGGTCTGTTTCATACTCAAGCCATGCACCTCGGCTGGGTATAACGGTTGAAGTAAACAGTTTTTTACCGTTTTTGTCAAAGGTGTAACCGAAATACACACCGGGAGAACGAACCAACTGCGAAATAATAACACGCTCTGCACCGTTAATAACAAAGGTGCCGCTGTCAGTCATTATGGGGAAGTCACCCATATAGACTTCATTTTCTTTGATTTCGCCTGTTTCCTTGTTGTAAAGCCTTGCCGTAACACGAAGAGGTGCAGCATAAGTAGCATCTCTTTCTTTACATTCCGTTACGGTGTACTTCGGCTTTTCGTCCATACGGTAATCTATGAATGTGAGTACAAGATTACCCGTATAGTCCGTGATTTCATCAATATCACGGAAAACCTCTCTGAGGCCGGTATCAAGGAACCACTTGTAAGAATTTTTCTGCACTTCAATAAGGTTGGGCATCTGCATAACCTCATTGATGCCTGCAAAACTCATTCTCGTGTTCTTTCCGAGCCTTACGGGTTTCACATTAGCCATAAGTCACATCACTCCGTTCTTATTTTTAAATTCTTTCTCACCTTAAACGGCTGAAAAAGAAATAATTAACTGAAAAATTTGTCTGATAATGTAATGAAATTCGTATTGCTGAAAAAACAATAACCGATATTATTCCATTATTATAGATTTTAGTATTATAATTCAACAGAAACAATCTGTCAAGAGTTTTTTTGCATTTTTTAATTTTTTTATTATAAAGACAGCAGGTCTTCCTGAAAATTCAGAAAAACCTGCTTTTTTCATAGTTATTATCAACTTGCCAACTGCCAACCGGCAACCGTCAACTGACAACTGACAACTGACAACTCAATATTTATCCTTGCACTTAACTTTATTAGCGCAAGTGCCGGAATAACTTCCGTTGTACGCTTTTATGTAATATGTGTACGTTTTGCCTTTTTCGGCGGATTTATTCAGATAAGTTACAGTCGAGCCGCTTTTAACCGTTGCTATCTTTTTGTAACTGCCCGAACCTGTTTTGCGGTAAACATAATAGCCTTTTGCACCGGAAACTTTGTTCCATTTAACGGTAATACCTTTTTTACCGCTTACGGCTGAAGTTATTTTTGCCGCACTCAGACGGAGTATTGCCGAAGTGTTTTTGTAACTGCTGTACCTTTTACCGTAATATGCTTTTACGTAGTAAGTGTATTTTGTTCCGCTTTTTACATTTGTGTCGGTATAAGAAAGTGTGGAGCCGTCTTTAATTGTTTTAATTTTTTTGTAACTGCCGGAGCCGGTTTTACGGTAAATTGCGTAACCCTGCGCACCTTTTATTTTGTTCCACTTAATGCTTATGCCCGACTTGGTGTTTGAAGTTTTAACGGTGGGTGCGGAAAGGTAACGGATTGAAAGACCTTTTTTATCGTATGCACTTGTTCCGCTTGAATTTTTCGCTTTTACCGTATATGTGTATACGTTTCCGCTTTTTACATCTGTATCGGTAAACGATGTTGTTTTTGCCGAAACCGTTTTAATTGCTTTATATGATGATGAACCGGATTTGCGGTAAACTGTGTAACTCTGTGCGCCCTCGGATTCATACCACGATAATTTTACGCCTTTTGAAGTGTTCTTTATGCTGTCAAGGAAAACCATATAAGGAACGGTAACGGGTGTTTCCTCACCGCATATATATTTACCGCATCTCTCACAGATTTTGTGACGGTAGCCTTTTTCCGTGGGTGTTGACTCTTTGTCAACTATCCACGAAGACTCAACGTGAGTGCCCGCTTCATCACACGCTTTTGTGAGATTTTTTGCATACTCAACAAGTTCGTCAATGTCGGCGGTCGCAACATACGATTCCGTAGTATCATCACCCGGATATGAGAAACAGTAATAAACCGTTCCGTCTTCAAGGTCAAAAATATTGCCGTAGCCGTCATTCTCAACGGGGAAACAGTAAAGAGTTCTGAGGCTGTCGTTGCTGACATAAAGGAACTTTTCGTCAAAGTTTACGGCATAATTTTTTTCAAAATAAAAGTCAGTTTCATAATCACCGAACTTATTTATGAGGTAATTGTTTGTAACCTCTTCACCGTTAATGTAGGTATATGCTTTTTTGCCGTCAACGGTTTCGCCTTCAAAAAGCACAACATTCTCTTCCAAACAAGTTGCGCAGTTGTATGAAATGTCGGAAACCGCCTTTTTTTCAAAAGCAAGTGTTTCTTTGTTGAAAAAGAAAATTGATGTCTGAACATTTTTCAAGATGCCGTTTGACAAAATTTCGGGAAGTTCAAAAATGTCGCCGCCGTACTTAATTTCATTCTGAACAAAGTCTGTTACAACAAATGCAGTTGAACCCACTCCGTCCCCGAGCATTGAAAAGTCAACGCCTTTTTTTGTTTTGCTGTCAATGTTTATTTCACCGAACTGTGCAGTATCGGTCTTTTTGAATGTAACAAAATCGGTTGTGTAATAAAGTTCGGGGAATGATGTATATGTTACGAAAGAGTATTTTTCAATAATTTCTTTTATTTTTTCTTCGGTAGGATCATCAATTAAAGATGAAATAACATCATAGAGGTCAATAATTTCGGAACGCCATACAAGGAAGCCGTTTTGTTCTTTGAGAATGTAATAATCGTAATACCCGTCAATGTTCAGTTCTGCCGCTTTCATTTCCGGGAATGTGACTTTAGTGAAATTCTTTAAGTCGGTTGATGTGTAGTAAACATCTTTTTCACAATCCCAAACAACATTTAAGTTGTCGTCGGATTCAAGAAGAACATAGTTTTCGGGTAATTGCGAAGATTGTTCTTCGGCAAACTCCTCATAAGAAAATGTTTTGAAGTCGCGTGTAATTATTGCGTATTCAATGTCGGTATATTTCTTTTTACCTGTTTTTGTTACGGTGTATTTCTGACCGCTGATGTAAAATGTAAAACAGTCGTCCTCTTTAAAGCAGAAGTACATTGACTCTTTACTGCGGTCAACATTTTCGGGCAAACCCTGAACTGTTAAATCCTTAAGTTCAACGGTTTTCGCTTCATTACCCTCAAGCGTAATTATTTCACAGGTTTCGTTCATATAATCGCTTGCAACAATGTAAATAACATCACCTAATTTACCGAAATCTTCCGTGTATTTGTCGGTCATGGTTTTTAACTTGCGAACAGGATAGTCGGTCTTTGAAAGTTGATAAATTTCGGTTGTTATGTTTTCTGCCGCACCTGCACAAACGGTAAACACCGAAAAAGCCGTTATTACCGCAAGAATTAATGAAAGTGTTCTTTTCAAAACAATCAATCCTTTTACTGAATATTTGCAAAATAAACATTACAAATTAAATTTGCAATTTAAATATAGCAAATCTTACATAAAAAATCTATATAAATGTTGCACAAATAAAAGTCCGGGTTTTTGTCTATTAAATTAGAAATAATTCGCTTAGGGAATTAACCCTTAAAAATTTCTTAATTTCCCTGTTTTTACCCGTTTATTTGTGAAATGTTTTGCATTTTATGACATATATTTTTTTGTTGTCGGTTGTCGCTTGTTAGTTGCCGGTTGTTAGTTGCCGGTTGTCAGTTGCCGGTTGTCAGTTGCCGGTTGCCGGTTGTTAGTTGTCAGTTGCCAGTTGCCAGTTGCAAGTTGCTAGTTGCTAGTTAAACTGTACCCATAAAAACGGACACAGTGATTTTAGGGTAATGAGGTAACGTCCCTGAAAAGCGGACAGAAAAATAAACTCAAAACCCCGAAAACCGTACAGTGGAAAAAAGTTCGAGTTTATGGTAAAATGTATCC
>JAZLLP010000009.1:0-135485 GCA_045598225.1 Acutalibacteraceae bacterium
CCGAAAGGGGGTACACATCGTTAAAAAAACGTTTTTTTTCACGATAGAAAAAATATGGTTTTTTGTTGGCGGAGAGCATGGGATTCGAACCCACGAAACGCTTTTGACGTTTACACGATTTCCAATCGTGCTCCTTCGACCAACTCGGACAACTCTCCGTATGCTCAAATTAAGTAGCAAATATTTAAAAGTATTCGTTCTTCATATTGAACGCCCTGCTATTATACATAATAGTTTTAGAAAAATCAAGTAAAAAATTAAGAATAAATGAAGAAATTTTTAAAAATTTATAAAAAAAGAAAAATATGTTTTTCATTTATTTGACATATATAATATTTTATTGTAATATATATGAGTAAAATTTTGCTCTTTTGGAAAGGATATTGCAAATGGGCTTATTTATTGACCTTGAAGGTCTTGACGGTTGCGGAAAAACAACGCAGACGGAACTGCTGTGCAAACGTTTTGAAGAAAACTCAATAAAATACAAAAAAATCAAATTGCCCGATTATGAAAGCGAGTCAAGTATTCTTGTAAGAAAATATCTTGCAGGTGATTTCGGAAAAAATGCGGCAGATGTAAACGCTTACGCCACATCCACACTCTATGCCGTTGACAGATTCGCTTCATTTACGGAAAAGTGGAAAACCGATTATCAGAACGGTACTTTGATTTTTGCCGACAGGTACACGCCTGCAAATGCAATATACCAAATGACGAAACTGAAAAAAAGCGAATGGGACTATTACCTTGAATGGCTTTTTGACCTTGAATACAACAAAATCGGTATTCCCGCCCCCGACAAAGTAATTTTTCTTGATATGCCCGTTGAGGTTTCGCAAAAACTTATGACAAACCGCTACCACGGTGACGAAACGAAAAAAGACGTTCACGAAGCGGATGTTGATTTTTTAAACAAATGCCGTGAGGCTGCACTTTATGCTGCAAAAAAATATGACTGGTTAATAATTAACTGTTCCGACGGCGAAAACCCGTTACCCATTAAAGATATAAACGATTCTGTTTATAACGCGGTTACAGATGTAATTGATGAAAGGAAATAATTATGATTTACGTTTTTCTTGCAGACGGATTTGAAGAAATAGAAGCGCTTTCCCCTGTTGATTTTTTGCGCCGTGCCGGTCTTGAAGTAAAAACAGTTGCCTTAAACGGTAAATACGCAACCGGCTCTCACGGCATAAAAGTCGAAGCAGACATAAATATTTCCGAAATGATACTTTCTCAAAACACAGATGCAATTATTCTTCCGGGCGGAATGCCGGGTTCAACCAATCTTAATGAATCGGCAGAAGTTCAAAAAGCGATAGATTACGCCGTTTCAAACGAAAAACTTCTTTGTGCAATATGTGCGGCTCCGTTTATTCTCGGTGAAAAAGGTTTACTGAACGGTAAAAAAGCAACCTGTTTTCCGGGATTTGAAAACTCGCTTAAAGGTGCATTAATTTCAAAAGACACCGTTGTTGCCGACGGTAATTTTATTACTGCGTGCGGTGCGGGTGTTGCGTGGGAGTTTGCCGCCGAAATTGCGAAAAAATTTGTCGGTGAAGAAAAAGCACAAAGCATTTTAAGAGGAATACAATGGAAAAAGTAATTGACATACGTCCCATAAAAAAACAACTTCGTGCCGACTGCAAACAATCCCGAAAAAATATGAATTCAGCCGAAAAAGAAACGTATGATAAAAAAATAAAAAACAAATTGCTTAATCTGTTTATTTTTCGAGATTCGCAAACGGTACTGACGTATGTTTCCACCGATATAGAAGTTGATACAAGAGGACTTCTTGAAGAACTTTTCAAAAGCAAAAAAACGGTCGCCGTACCGAGATGTGAAAATAAAGACGGCGATATGGCGTTTTACATAATTAAATCATTCGATGACCTTGAAAGCGGATATTGCGGTGTACTTGAACCCATTCCGCAAAAATGTGAAATACTTACGGAATTTGAAAATTCGGTATGTATTGTTCCCGCCTTTTTATTTGACAAAAAAGGTTACCGTTTAGGTTACGGCAAAGGTTACTATGACAGATTTTTAGCAAAATACACCGGAATTACCGTAGGTATATGCTACGATAACAATATTACAGATTCTCTTTTTCACGGAAAATATGACAGAACCGTAAATATGATAGTTACGGATAAACGAATTATTGACAACCGTTTA
This sequence comes from Acutalibacteraceae bacterium, assembly GCA_045598225.1. Lineage (GTDB taxonomy): Bacteria > Bacillota > Clostridia > Oscillospirales > Acutalibacteraceae > DTU089. The sequence goes on from JAZLLP010000009.1 coordinate 2,188, forward strand.
TTCTGATTAAATTACAAGGAGTTTAACTATGGCTCAAAATTTCAACGATTACGACGATTTACTCAAAATGTTTGAGGACGAGCCTCAAAAAAAACCGGCAAAACCCGATGATACACCAAAACCTCAAACGAATAATGATATTGAAAAAAGCAGTATTGACCGTGCAAATGAAGAACGGCGCAAAAGAGTGCAGAATTTCAATCTCAATATTAACAACGGGGAAAACAAAAAACCTCATTCAAGGGGCGAAGTGTATTTTTCCAATCCCCCGCAGGATATACGAACAGAAAACAAGCGCACGTCTATGCCCGAAAAATCGGGTAAAACCGCAGAAATAACCGTACCGGTTAAAAAAGCGGAATCGCAGGCTGCGCCGCCTCCTGCAAGCGAAAAGCAGAAAAAAGTTCTTGAAGTAAAAGCAATGAAGCAGGAAAAAAAGGAAAATCGCAAAAACAGCAAAGCGGTTAATACACTTTCTTCGCTTGCACTTTCACTTGCAATAATTATATTTTTCAGCGTTGTCCTTTGCGTTTACGGCATACGCTGCATAAATGATATTCTTGCTTTAAAAACAGAAGATAAAACCGTTGAAGTTACCATTTCCGACGGAATGAGTGACGGTCAGGTAATAAACATTTTAAAGAAAAACGACCTTATCAACAACAGACTTTTCTGCAAAATGTTTTTGAAAGTAATACATATTACCGATGACGATTATAACGGCGGTAATTATGTATCGGGTGTATACACTTTAAGTCCCGACATGGGTCTTGAAAAAATGCTTTCGACAATACAGGCTGACTTTACTCAGAGTGAAACGGTTACACTCACTTTCCCCGAAGGATGGACCGTTGACCAGATAGCGCAAAAACTTGAAGCAAACGAAGTTTGTACTGCGGCTAGTTTCATTACAACGCTTCAATCGGTAGATTTTTCGGAAGAATACGATTTCTTAAAAAGTGTTGATAATAAAGAAATGCGTTTCCGTGCGCTTGAAGGATACATTTATCCAGACACATACGAATTCTATGTAGGTGAAACTTCATCAAGCGTAGTAAGGCGCTTCCTCGACAACTTTAAAAACAGGTGGATAGAGAGTTATCAGGAACAGGCAAATTCACTCGGTATGTCCGTTGACGATATTGTGACGCTCGCATCAATTCTTCAGAAAGAAGCGGCGACGAACTCACAGATGTCAACAATTTCTTCAATCCTTTACAACCGTCTTTCATCTTCCAATTTCCAATGGCTTCAGTGTGACTCCACGGAAACATATCTTCTTGAAACAATAAAACCCACGCTCACCTCATCAAGCGAAGACAGTGATAAATACCTTAAATACCGTGACCTGTATGACACATACAGTACAGAATGCACGGGTCTTCCCCTCGGACCGATTTGCAACCCCGGTGACTCGGCAATATATGCCGCACTTCATCCCGAAGATACGAATTATTTCTACTTCAGACACGATGATAAAGGTAAAGTATATTATGCTTCGAGTTTCGCCGAGCATGAACAAAACGGCAGAAAAATAGCAAACAGCAAATGAAAAAGATAATTTCGTTAATACTCACATCAGTTCTTCTGTTTTCACTTTGCGCCTGCTCACAATCACAAAAAAAAGAGTATTCATTCTTTGCAATGAATACTCTTATGACTGTCAGTTTCTATTCGGCCGAAAACAACACAGACGAACTTGAAAAAGAAATTGAAGCAATTACAAAAGACACTGAAAACATTTTAAGCGCAACCGAAGAAACAAGCGAAGTTTTTTCTTTTAATCACAGAAAAAATGAAGAACCTTTTAATATTTCCGACACCTTTGAAAATGCGCTCCTGAAAGCAAATGAAGGCTATGAACTGACAGGCGGAGCATTTGACATCACGGTAATGCCCGTGCTTGAACAGTGGGGTTTTGATAACGGTCTTTACGGTGTACCGAAAAAAGACGATATTGAAAAAGTTTTACCGTATGTCGATGCCGAAAAACTGTCACTTGAAAATAACACTCTCATTGCTCCCGACGGTGTTAAAATTTCGCTCGGCGGCATTGCAAAAGGTTTTTTAGGTGATGAACTTTTAAAATATCTTGAAACAAAAGATGTTTCATGCGTTTTGTCACTCGGCGGAAACATTGTTACAGTCGGTGAAAAAAAAGACGGCTCTTTGTGGAAAATAGGTGTAAGAGACCCGCTTGATGAAACACGGCAACTTTGTACCGTGTCGGTAAAAGGAGGCTATTCCGTTGTAACCTCCGGAGGTTACGAAAGGTATTTTGAATATAACGGCAAAAAATACCATCACATTATTGACACAAAAACGGGGTATCCTGCCGATAACGGAACTTTAAGCGTTACGGTCATAGGTAAAGACGGTGCACTTTGCGATGCGCTTTCAACCGGTCTTTTTGTAACTGGAAAAGAAAAAGCCGTTGAACTTATGAGTACGCTCAACGACTTTGATTATATAATTGTTTGTGACGACAAAAAAATATACACGTCACTTGACAAATCCGTATTTACATCCGAAAACAATGAATATACAGTAATTTTTCGGTAATATATTTTCAATCATATAAATTCCGCTATAACGGAATTAGACAACAGATAACCTTTTTCGGTCAGTGAAATGTTTTCACCGTCATATAAAACCAAGCCTTGTTCTTTAAAGAACGGGGCTTTTTCTATTATTAAATCGGCACTGTTTTCTCCGTACAGTTTTTTCAACTCACTCAAAGAAAAACCGTCTTTAAGTCGAAGACGCAACATTATGTACTCTTCGCAACTGCCACCGTCACCGTCAAAAACGGGCTTTGCTCCGTTTATAAAATCATCTGCACTTCTATCATAATAAAACCTTTTTCCGTTCACAAACGAGTGTGACGATGCGCCTATTCCGAGGTATTCGTCAAGAAGCCAGTATTTTTTATTGTGCTTGCTCTCAAATCCGGGTAATGCAAAATTTGAAATTTCATAATGCAGAAAACCGTTTCTCTTTAAAAAATCGTTGCAAAATCCATAAAGTTCGCAAACTTCGTCATCGTCTGAAAAACTGTATTTTTCTTTATTATTATAAAAAAATGTCCCCTCTTCAAGTTTTAAAATATATGAACTTATGTGCTTTGCACCTGACGAAACCGCAAATTCAAGCGTTTCTTTAAGAGTGTCCTTTGTTTGAAAAGGCACGCCCATCATAACGTCAAGTGAAATATTACTTATTCCGTTTTCATTTAAAATGTTTATCACATTTTTTATTCGCTCTTTGTCTGATTTTCTTCCGAGAGTTTTTCTCTCTTTATCGACGGCGGACTGCATACCGAGTGATACTCTGTTAACGCCTGCTTTTTTAAAAAACGGTGCTATCTCTTCAATAGCGGAAGCAGGATTGCACTCAACCGTTATTTCCGAACCGTCAGGTATTTTATACTTTTCTTTTGCGGTTTTTATTATTCTGTAGAGTTGTTCACCTTTTAATACCGAAGGAGTGCCGCCGCCTATGTAAAGCGTATCGGCAATGAAACCCGAAGTATATTCCCGAGTGCGTCTTCCTGTTATTATTTCATCAATAAGTGCATTGACATAATCATTTTTGGCGTTATCATCGGCACAAAATGAATAAAAATCGCAATACGGACATTTTGACGCACAAAACGGAATGTGAATATATACGCCGCCCAACATATCACCGTCCTTCGATTTTAAAATACTTTTATTATTTTACATCTTTAATCAAAATTATAACCTCATTCGTCTTTTTTTTCAATTCTTTTAAGAACATATTTATTTTTGCATCCCCCGTTTTGTTCGCAATCATAACAATGAAGACATTTTACGGTTTTCTCGCCGTTATGATACGTTGTTTCCTCAAGTATTATGTTCTGTCCGACCACTGTACAATACTGCTCGTAGGTAAATGAATGCTTATTCAAGATGTCACCCTTTTATTTTTATTTTATTATATTATACGCCGATTCAAGTCTTAATAATCACTCATAAATATATTATCATTATCATATTTATTTTTGAAAAGAGGTGACGTGTTGAAAAGCAAAGCAAAAGAACAAAATCCCGTTAAAGAAATTGAAAATATAAGAAACAATATAAAAATCGCTTATAAAAAATTCTCTTTTGCCGATGACCCGTATCTTGTTGACGCGGCTATATTTGAAATAAAAAGTCTTGAAGCACGCCACGCATATCTTTTAAAAAAAGTGAAAAAGGATGATGAAAAATGAAAGAATATATACCGCTTATCGTTGCAGGTATTATTATGCTTTTTGTGTTTAAAAAAAGCGGTCGGTTTTTTAAAGCGCTTTTTACAAGCATTTTAGGCGGTATCGGCTCTATTTGCGCTGTCGGTGCAATTTCATACTTTATTCCGCTGACAGTGGGAATAAATTTTTTCACAGTTATATTTTCCGCAATTTTTTCAGTACCCGGCGTAATTCTTTTACTGCTTTTGAAAGCCTTTGTATTTAATTGTTGAAATGACACGCCGATTGTGATAAAATCACAGTCGAACTAAATTTCAAGGAGCAGAAAATGGCAAGGAATTATCCTAAAGTATATGTTACAAAAAAGGGCGAAAATCATTTAAAAACAGGACATCCGTGGGTTTTTGACGCAGAGGTTACGGGAATAAGCGGCACCTATGAAAACGGCGGAATTGTTGACGTTTACACTCAAAAAGAAAAGTTCATCGGAAGCGGATATATCAACGATAATTCAAAAATCCGTGTACGCCTTATTTCCCGTAATGCAAACGATAAATTTGACGAAGCATTTTACGAAAGAAGACTTCGTTATGCCGTTGAATACAGAAAATCCGTAATGGGTGAAGAGGATTTTAACTGCTGCCGTCTTATTTTCGGTGAAGCGGACTCTTTCCCCGGTCTTACCGTTGACAGATTTGACAATATTCTTGTTACCCAGGTACTTTCTTTGGGAATTGAGAAAATAAAAGACTTTCTGTTCCCCTGCCTTGTAAAAATTCTTCGTGAATACGGCGAAAAAATAGATGCCGTATATGAGCGAAACGATGTTTCAATTCGTGAAAAAGAAGGAATGGAACAATATAAAGATTTCTATAAGCACGACTCGTTAAAAACCGATTTAAACGGAACTACCACTATTAAGGAAAACGGTATTTTGTATAATGTTGACTACGTTAACGGGCAGAAAACCGGCTTTTTCCTCGACCAGAAATATAACCGTCTTGCAATAAGGAAAATAGCAAAAGGCAAAACCGTGCTTGACTGCTTTACACATACGGGTGCGTTTGCTTTTAATGCCTACTGTGCAGGCGCAAAAAAAGTTACTGCGGTTGATATTTCCGAAGATGCACTTGAAACGGCAAAAAATAACGCTTTATTAAACGGTTTTGACAAAATGGATTTCAAGTGCGCGAACGTGTTCGATTTATTAACCGAAATGAAAAACGAAAACAAATGCGAATATGATTTTATTATTCTTGACCCGCCCGCCTTTACGAAAAGCAGTGCAACCGTAAACAGCGCTTACAGAGGCTACAAAGAAATAAATCTTAAAGCAATGAAACTGCTTCCGAGGGGCGGCTACCTTGCAACGTGTTCATGTTCGCATTTTATGACTGATGAACTGTTCAGAAAAATGCTTAAAGAAGCATCAACTGACGCAGATGTTTCGCTTCGTGAAATTGAAGTAAGAAAACAAGCCTGCGACCACCCTGTTTTATGGAATGTTCCCGAAACGGAGTATTTGAAATTCTACATTTTTCAGGTTGTTTGATTTACAAACTCATAAAAATTAACCGTGTCAAATAATATAGTAATGTATTATTTTGACACGGGGTTTTTTTATGTCCGCATTATTAAACAGTATCGGTTCTGTAATATGGGGCGCACCCATGCTTATTTTCTTTCTCGGCGTTGCGCTGTATTATTCTGTTAAAAGCCGTTTTTTTCAAATCAGAGGGTTCGGAATATGGACAAAAGAAACGGCAGGCAGTCTTTTAAAAAAAGATAAAAAAGGCGGCGGTATTTCTCAGTTCGGAGCATTCTGTTCCGTTCTTGCCGCCTGCATAGGCACGGGAAACATAGTCGGGGTTGCAACTGCAATTTATTCGGGCGGACCGGGTGCGGTATTCTGGATGTGGATTTCGGCGGTAATATCAATGATGACTGCATACGCTGAAAACTATCTCGGCATAAAATACAAAACACGTTCGCCCGACGGTAAAATATCCGGCGGCGCTCACCAATATATGGAGCACGGCGTTAAAATGAAAGGTATGGCAAAAGTGTATGCTGTGTTATGTATTTTTTCAACACTCGGTATGGGCGATATGGCGCAGGCAAATTCTGTAACAAGTTCGCTCGAAAGTGAATTTCATTTTTCAAAATACATAACCGGTGCCGTAATGACGTTACTTTGCCTTGTAATAATAAGCGGAGGTGTAAAACGCATTTCAAAATTCAGCGAATTTACCGTTCCTTTGATGTCGGTTTCATATATTATTCTTTCAACCGCAGTTCTTATTGCTTACCGTCAAAACATTTTACCCTCAATTTCGCTGATTTTTAAAGAGGCGTTTTCATTTAAAGCGTTAAACGGTTACGGTGCATTCAAAGCAATGCGCTACGGCATTTCAAGGGGCGTGTTTTCAAATGAAGCGGGACTCGGTTCATCCACAATAATTCATTCTCAAACTGACGAAAAAGCCGAAAATCAAGGTATGTGGGCGATGTTTGAAGTGTTTTGCGATACGGTGCTCCTATGCACGGTAATGGCTCTTGTAATACTTGTAAGCGGTGTTTCTCAAAACAATTCACAACTTTACGGAGCCGAACTTTCAATAGCATCTTATTCGGTATTGGGAAAAATCGGCACAGGAGGAATTGCCGTTCTTACAGCCGTTTTTGCTTTTGCCTCACTAACCGGATGTTCGTTTTACGGCGAAAAAAGTGCCGAATACCTGCTCGGCAACAACGCACGTAAAACATACAGAATAGTATATATTGTTTTTTCGTTTATCGGCTCGGTAACGTCACCCGAAACGGTATGGGCGGCGGCGGATATTTTTAACGGTTTAATGGCTGTACCGAATCTTTTCAGCCTTGTTGTATTAAGAAATGAGGTTGAATATCCAAACAAAACAAAACATAAAAAAGCCGTATCGTAAACCACGATACGGCTTTTCATTCATAATTTGCAAACTGCTTTTTTATTTGTATTATACATTCCGCTTACCGTTTTACCTGAATACGCTTTAACTGCGTATGTGTTTGAAGCACCTTTTACTGCATTTTTATCGGTATATGTCAAAGTGCTGTTTGATTTTACAGTTGCAATTTTTTTCCAACTGCCGTCAGTATTTTTTCTGTAAATGTAATAACCTTTTGCGGCCGAAATTTTATTCCATTTTACGGTTACTCCGGACTTTACTGCAGTTGCGGAAGAGATTTTAGGAGCATCAAGGCGTAAAATTTTCAAGCCGGTCGAATTATATGAACTTACATATTTTGAATAGTACGCTTTAACCGTATATGTATATGATGTGCCGCTTTTTACGTCATCATCAATATACGAAAGCGAATCTTTGCCTTTGACTGTCGCTATTTTCTTAAATCCGTCGTCTGTTTTCTTGTAAACATTATATCCGCTTGCTCCCGCAACTTTTGTCCATTCAACTTTTACTCCCGTAATTACATTGGAAATTGCGGAAAGTTTCGGTGCTGCAATAAATCTGTATGTAACACCGGTTTCATCATAAAACCCTTTTACTTCGTCTTTGCACGAAACAACTGTATATGTATAATTTACCGAAGGACTTGCGGTTTTATCGGTATAACTTGAAACATCTCCGACTTCGGCAATTTTTGTCCAACCCGTATTTGCGGTTTTTCTGCCGATTATGTACCAATCCGCACCCGCAACCTTGCTCCATTTTACTTTTATTCCGTTTGATGTGTTTGATGCAGTGAGATTTTTCGGAACAGAGAAATAATATGCACTTACACCCTTTGTGTTGTAATTGCTTATGAGTTCGCCGCGGTAACATTTTAGTGTGTAATAATATGTATTACCGCTTTCAACCGTTTTGTCGGTATATGAAACTACAGATGATGCGAATTCTTTTATTTCAACCCAATCGGTATCTTTTGTTTTTCTGTAAAGTGTGTACCCGGTAGCGGATGATACTTTGTTCCACTTTACGGTTATGCCGTCTTTAACAAATTCGGCACTTACAAGTTTAGGTGTCGGAAGTTTGATATATTCTGCCGAAACACCAGCCGTATCATATTTCCCCGTATAACCGCCTACAACGGCGCGGGCGGTGTATGTGTATACGTTGCCGGTTTTAATGTCAAAATCACAGTAAATGTTTTCATCTGCACCGGTTACGGCAATTTTTTTCCATTTACCGCCGTTTGTTTTGCGGTAAACATAATAACTGTCCGCACCGTCAACCTTATACCAGTTAAAAGTAATGCAAGTATTATCGGCTGACGCATCTATAAGAACAGGAGTATCAAGTTTTGTATTTACAAATTCAAAACCGTTTTCATCTGCATAAGTCTGTGCCGCTGTTTCTTTTTCGCCCCAGATTACAAAACCGTCATTTTTTACAAATTCCACGTCATCAACAAATTGATATCCGAATGCTTTTACACCGACGGATTCAATACTTTTACTGATATATACTTTATCAAGTGCGGTATTATAGAAAGCAAGTGAACCGATTGACGTTACAGAAGACGGAATTTCTATTGATGAAAGTGATGTACAGCCTGAGAAAAGTGCATCCGGCAGTTTTTCAAGTGATTTTGAAAGAGTGACGGATTTTAATTCCTTACAATTAAGAAACGCTGCATCGCCGATTGATGTTACACAATCGCCTATTGAAATGCTCTTAATAACAGAACACGCAAATGCCTGTTTGTTTATTGAAGAAAGAGATGCGGGAAGTTCTACGGAAACAGCATTTGAATTCATAAATGCATTTTCACCGATAACAAGAACTGACTCAGGAATCGTAACCGCAGTTATTTTCTTTTCGGGACACTTAATAAGAACAGTTTTATTTTCATTATATAAAATACCGTCTTCCGAAGAATATGAACTGTTACCGCTGTCAATTATTATTTCTTCAAGAGGTGTATTCATAAAAGCATTTGTACCGATACTGTCAACACTTGAGGGAACGGTAACCGAAACAGCATCGGATGATTCAAATGAAAAATCATCTATTGCGGTAACGGGATTTTCTTCAATAGTATCCGGAATTACCACTTCGGTATCGTCATTATTAATGACTTTGGTTATTGTTACAGAGCCGTCTTCAACGGTATACTTAAATTCTGCGGGTGTATATTCCTGTTCAACTTCACCCGCAAATGCAACGCATGAAAAACAACTCATTGCGATTAAAGTCGCAAGCAATAAAGACAAATAACGTTTCATAACAGTCCTCCGAAAAAGTAAAATATATTACTTATAATATACGTTTACATTATACACCAAAAAAATATATTTTTCAATATAAAAGAAAAGGGACACCTGTTAAGTGTCCCCGGCAAATGTCAATAAATCAAATATATGTTAATTTATGTATAACTTATGCCTGTTCTTCTTTCATTTTTGCAAAGCATGCGCTGCAATAAACGGGGCGATCCTCACGGGGTTTGAAGGGAAGTTCTGCTTCTCCGCCGCATTCTGCGCATACTGCTTTGAATTTTTCACGTTCGCCTTTAATAGCCTGTTTACGTGCGTCACGGCAAGCCTTGCAGCGCTGGGGTTCGTTTACAAAGCCTTTTTCTGCATAAAATTCCTGTTCGCCTGCTGTGAATGTGAATTCCTGACCGCATTCTTTGCAGATGAGTGTTTTGTCTTCGTACATTTTTAGTACCTCGCTTGATTTTTTATTGCCCTCTAACGGAATTGCACCGCCACCTTTGGCGAAGGTTTCGGAGAACTCCGCAACCTGTATCAACGCTCTGCTTTTAAGCTAAGAGGACATATTATGACAATATTTCTTTTAATTTATTTCGAGCCCTATGCAGGGCATTGTCAACAGTTTTTTGAGTGACACCGAGTTTTACGGCGGTTTCATCATAGGAAAGACCGCTCATTCTGCAAAAAACAACGGACTTTTCGATGTCGGAAAGGCAGGTTTCACAGTGTTTCAGTACGTTGTGAAGAGCCTCATCATCTTCAACGGCAACAACAACGTCGTTGGAAAAATCGCTTGCATCGTTCAGTTCACTTTCGTCAACCGTAACCAAATCGTTTTTGATTTTTCTTATTGCTGAATTTATGCGGTTGTTTATGCAAATGTGAGCATACGCCGAAAACGGAACACCTTTGTCCTGAGAATATGATTTAACAGCGGAAATAAACCCGAACATACCTTCCTGAGAAAGGTCTTCACCGTCGAGGTAGCCTGCGCCGGTTGTAACGGGACTGGGATTAAAAAAGCGAAGCGTTAAAACATCAAGTGCTTCATTGTTACCGCCTTTAGAGAGTTCAACAAGTTCTTCATCACTCAAAACAGAATAATCGGAAGAATTGCCCGAACTCACAATACCACCTCACAATACATTACTGTGATAATACATCATTTTTTGCAATTTGTCAAATATTTTTTGCAAATTCCGTGATTTTTTGTTAAAAACAGTAAAATTGTCATTTTTCGACATCTGTTACAGAGGTAGAATAATCTTCAGAAACATCAGGCGCTTTGTACCATTTTCCGGAAACTTTAATACAAATAAAGTTTTTATAAACGGAACTGTACTCACCTTTTTCGCCTTTTGCTATAATTTCAAAATCAAGAACAGCCGCTTTTGACGCTTTATGTGTATACCCGTATGATTCGAAAAGTTTATCATTTAAAGCGGAAAGTTCATCATTGTTAAGGTATTTTATTTCTTTTACGTTATATTTCAATTTGTAATTCTCGCCGCATGTATGTTTATAAAATGTATTACTTTCAGTCATAGGTGAAGTAAGACCTTCCATTAGTGCTTCATCACCGAAATACACATATTCTTTTTTATACTGTTTCAAATCCTCATCATAAATCGAGTAATAACTTTTTTCATCGTTATGTTTAATTGATTTTACCATTGTTTTCAAAACAGTTTCGGGTTTACCGCCCGTTGTAAGACCTATTACACAACAAAATAATGAAACGGCAAGTGCAACAATAACAAGCGAAATCACAGCATTTTTCTTACTCAAAAATTTAAAATCGGCACCGTAATTTATTTTCGGTAACTTTTTGCTTTTTTCCTTTTTAAGTTTTGCACCGCAATAGGCACAGTTCTCAAAATTGTCGGGACTTTGCTTTTTACACTTACTGCAATACACGGTCTCACCGCCTCTTAAAAAATTAAGGGCTGTCATAAGACAGCCCTCTTAAAAATCGAATTATTCAGCGTCTGCTGTTTCTTCAACCTTTTCTTCAACAACTTCTTCTGCAACTGCTTCTTCTGCAACCGTTTCTTCGGCGGGTGCTTCTTCTGCAACTGCTTCTTCAACTTCTTCTTCGGGAAGAAGAGCACGGATTGAAAGGCTTACTTTCTTATTGTCAAAATCAATGTTTATGATTTTTGCCTGAACAACTTCACCGATTTTAAGAACATCTGACGGTTTGCCGATGCGCTTATTGGCAATCTGTGAAATGTGAATAAGTCCGTCAACTCTCGGAATTATGTGAGCAAAAGCACCGAAATCAGTGAAATTGGCAATTGTAACGTCACAAACAGTACCTACGGGATAATCTCTCTTCATGATTTCCCACGGATTGTCTTCTGCTTTTTTGAAGCTGAGAGAAATTCTCTTGCGTTCCGCGTCAAGTGATTTAATAGCAACTTCGATTTCGTCACCGACTTTAACAACTTCTGAAGGATGTTTGATATTGTTCCATGAAAGGTCGGAAATGTGAACCATACCGTCAACGCCGCCGATGTCAACGAATGCGCCGTAATCGGTAAGCGATTTAACAACACCTTTGCGAACGTCGCCTACTTCGGGAGCGTTTGCCCAGAAGTTTTCAACAGCGGCTTTGCGTTCTTCTTTAAGAATAGCACGAACAGAGCCTTTTGCCCTCTTTTTGTCTTTATCAATATCAATAATTTTGAATTTAACTTCCTGTTTAAGAAGATCTTCAAGTTTATCGTTTCTGCTTGCCGTTGCAAGTGAAGCGGGAATAAACACACGTGCGTTGTTGGCAACAACAAGAATGCCGCCGCGAATAACATCGGTAACAACACCGGTAAGAACTGCGTCTGCTTCTTTTGCCGCTACGAGATCTTCCCATGCTTTAGAAGCATCAAAGCGCTTTTTGGAAAGAAGAACTGTTCCCTCGGCATCGTTTTTCTTCATAATAACGAGATCGATTTCATCACCGATTTTAAGTTCTTTTGCGGGATTTGCATTCGGGTCATTGCTGTACTCGTCATTGGTAACAAGACCTGTAAGACCGCCGAGAACGTGATTCTTCGGAATGTCAACCTGAATTTCGGTAGGAGTTATGCCGAGAACTGTGCATTTGATAACATTGTTGTCACTGAGTTTTTCTTCAACAAACCAATTGGCATCGTTTTCAACTGCTTCAGAAGGCACCTCCTCTACCATGGGATCATTGTTGGTTTTTAAAATTTCGGACATTGCTAAAAGTACCTCCTTAATTATCTCGGCAGGGGTTGATGCACCTGCCGTAACCCCTACACGGGATTTGCGGAAAAAATTTATATTTTTGAGCTCTTCGGCTCTTTCCACCAAATATGTTTTGCAATTTTCACTGCACACCGCTTTCAGTTTTGCGGTATTTGAACTTTCTCTTCCGCCGATGATAATCATAACATCGGACTTTTTTGAAAGTTCGTATGCCTCTTGCTGACGTTTTTGTGTAGCATGACATATTGTATCAAATATTTTCGCATTTGTACAGTATAAATTTATTATTTTTTTGCAAAAATCCCATTCTTTTTTACTGAAAGTGGTCTGTGAAACAACTATTATTCGATTTTTACAAAAATCTTCATCGTTTTTTAATTTTTTTTCAAGTTCTTCACTGCTTGAAAAAATATAAACTTCGCCGTTACAGTGACCTTTTATACCTATTACTTCCGGATGATTTTCATCACCTATAATAATTACCGGTACATCCGAAGAAGAATTATCGCTGACTATTCTGTGTATTTTCTCAACAAACGGACACGTTGCATCACACACATCCGCACCGGACTGTGCAAGTTTTTCTTCAACGTCTTTTCCTACTCCGTGAGCACGTATAACAACGGTTGAACCTTTTTTTGCTTCATCAGGTGAAGAAATACATAAAACGCCCTTATTTTCCAAGTCGCTTATTACCTGCGGATTGTGTATTATATGCCCGAGTGTGCATACCTTTTTTCCGCTGTCAACAAGCGAATACGTCAGTTTGACGGCACGGTCCACACCGAAGCAGAAACCGGCTGTTTTTGCAAGTGTTACCTGTGCCATTACATATTCTCCCGTATTGTCTTCAACATAAATTCGATTGACTCGGGAAGCGTGAGTTCGGTTGTATCAACCACTATTGCTCCCTCCGCTTTTTTAAGCGGCGCAATCGCACGGTGTGAATCCTGATAATCACGTTCTTTTATTTCTTTAAGAATTGTTTCATAATCAACGGACTGACCTTTTTCCGTCAATTCTTTAAACCTGCGTTCGGCTCTCGCTTCAGCCGAAGCGGTAAGGAATATTTTTATTTTTGCATCGGGAAGAACTACCGTGCCTATATCTCTGCCGTCCATAATGCAGTTGTTATTTTTTGCAATGTTTTTCTGCAAATCGAAAAGGAATGACCGCACTTCGGGAATAGCCGAAACATCGGATGCCGCCATGGAAACTTCATTCTGCCTTATTGCAGAAGATACGTCTTCATCACCTATAAACACACGCTGTTCTCCGTCAACAAAACGAATGGATATTTTTAAATCTTCAAGAGTGGGAATTACCGCATCTTTTGATTTTGTGTCAACGCCATTTCTCAACGCATTAAGTCCTACGCTTCTGTAAAGTGCGCCGGTATCAACGTAGATAAACCCGAGTTCCTTTGATGCGGTTTTTGCTATTGTGCTTTTTCCGGCTCCCGCAGGGCCGTCAATTGCAATATTTATTACTTTATCCATAATACATTCTCCATTCTGTATTTAATTACCGACAGACATACCGGCAAGGTGACCTGTTGAAAATGCCGTCTGAAGATTAAAACCGCCCGTATATGCATCAACATCTATTACTTCGCCTGCAAAATACAGACCTTTTACAAGTTTGCTCTGCATTGTTTTCGGGTCTATTTCAGAAACATCTACGCCGCCCGATGTCACAACCGCTTCTTCAATAGGTCTGAAATCGGTTACGGTAAGTTTAATATCTTTCAGTAAATCAACTATCTGCGCACGCATATCTTTAGTGACCTGATTGGATTTAAGATTACCGTTCACCCGGCTTAGTTTTACCGTTATCGGTATCATTTTTCTCGGAAGAAGAAGCGAAAGCGTGTTAAATAAATTCTTGTTTGAACATTCAAGCAAATCACGCTGTATTCTTTTATCAAGTTGTTCATATGTGAGCGCAGGCTTGAAGTCAAGATGAATAACATATCTGCCCCTCTCCATTTCACGCATGTGAGAAGATGCGGAAAGTATCATAGGACCGGAAACACCGAAATGAGTAAAAAGCATTTCACCGAAATCTTTATATATCATTCTGTGTGTTTTTGTATCTTCGACTTCTATCTGAACGTTGCGAAGAGAAAGTCCCTGTGCATCGGTACACCAGCCTTCGTGACATTCAAGCGCAACAAGCGACGGTTTTAAAGGTGTAATTGTGTGTCCCGCTTTTTGCGCCATATTATACCCGTCACCCGTAGACCCCGTAAGCGGATATGATTTGCCGCCCGTAGCAATTATAACATTGTCGGCATAAAAACTTCTGCCGTCTTCGGTTGTACATCCTTTTACACATCCGTCCTCGACAATAAGTTCAACCGCCCTGCCCTGCTGCCTTTTCACGCCGTTTTTCGTAATAAAGCGATTGAGAGCGTCTACAATATCAAGCGCTTTGTCGGAAACGGGAAAAACTCTGTTTCCCCGTTCAATTTTCAGCGGAACGCCGAGTTCCTCGAAAAAATCCATAGTATCTCTTGTGTCAAAGCGCGAAAAAGCGCCGAAAAGAAACCTGCCGTTTACGGGAACGTTTGAAATAAGGTCGTTGAGAAGCGGACAGTCGTTTGTGACATTACATCTGCCCTTTCCCGTTATGGCAACTTTTCTCGCCAGTTTATCGTTACGTTCGAGAAGAGTAACCGAAAGTCCTCTTTTTGCGGCTGTACCCGCAGCCATAAGTCCGGCGGCGCCGCCGCCTATTACCAAAACATCCATTTTTTATCCTTTTACTGTAATTATTTTATCTGTCATAAGAGTTCCGCACACGTCACTTTCCGGAAGTGACAGCGAAAACAAATCTCTCGCTTTACTTTCAAGGCTGAAATACTCCCGTGCTTCCCGAGAAAGATTTTTAATTTCACTCTGATTTACAACAACCGGAAGCAATGCGTTTTCCTTTGCAAGTTTTAAAAGGGCTGCTCCTTTTTCGTTAAAACCGAGAACTCTGATATACGGTACACCGATTTTTCTGTATTCGTCGGTAATTCCGAGAAAACTGCAAAGTATAATCCGTCTCAGCCTTGAATGAGTATAACGCTTTGTTTTGCATTTTTCAAGTACGTCTTCAAGCGTTACGGAATTTCTGACACTGTTATAAAGTCTGTTTTCAAGACCTTCGCTGACATCGGGAATTTTCAAAAAATCTTCGGCCCTCATTGTACGAAGCGAAGAAAGTATTGCTTTTTCAAGACTTTTGTAATCAGCAGGTGCTTTTTTGTTTTCAATTTCTTTTTTATAAATTTCAAAAGCGGTTTCCGGCACAAAATTCTCAATATTTCCGTCTTTAAGAATTGATCGTATTTCGGTTGCGGAACGTATGTTCCCCTCACCCGATTTCGAGTTGTGATGTGCTCCGTTACGCATAACTGCCGTAAACGATATTTGAGAATCAATTCTTTTAAGCGCTTTAATGTATTCAATGCCGAGTGTATCATTCGGAGAAGATATAACTTTCGTAAATTTATCGCCGTATTTGTTTTTTAACGCATTTTCCCTTGCTTTCGGATATGAAACGCCTGTTTCAAGTTCCTTTATCACTTCCGCATCAAAGCCGTCAGACAGAAGCGCATCGGCGCATTGTGAAAGGAGTTTACCGTCACCGCATTCCGAGCCGAACGCTATTTTGTCAATAAAGCCGAGAGCATTTAAGACGGAAACACCGCCGTATGCAAAATTTTCGGCACTCGAAACCGCAAAAGTCAAAGGAAGCGACACCACAAGGTCAACACCGTTTTTTAATGCTGCTTCAACTCTCGCTCCTGTTCTCATCGAAGCACACTCGCCGCGCTGAACAAAACTTTCACTCATTACGGCAGTTACGGTGTCATTTTCTTTTTTCACTGTGTCAACAAGATATTTATGCCCGTTATGAAACGGGTCAAATTCCGCCACTATTCCGTAATTCATAAAAACTCACCTCGCAGCACTTGAAAAATAACAAATAAATGATATAATAATGTTCTGTAAGTATTTTACACAATATATTTGTATTTAATTTTCCAAAAAAGAATTATATACTGATTATCGGAGGTTTATTTATGAAAATTCTTGTAATTAACTGCGGAAGTTCTTCACTTAAATATCAACTTTTTGATATGAACGGTGAAAAATGTCTTGCAAAAGGTCTTTGCGAAGCAATAGGCACAAACACATCACACACCAAAGGCTCAACTTTTGACGGCAGAAAATTTGACAAATACGTTGATATTCCCGACCATAAAGTTGCTTTCAACATTGTTAAAGACGCTCTCACAGACGGCGGCTGCAAAGTTATTGACGATATTGCGGAAATAGATGCAGTAGGTCACAGAGTAGTTCAGGGCGGCGACCTTTTCACAGAAAGCGTACTTGTTACCGACGAAGTTATTGACGGAATCCGTTCACTTATTCCGCTTGCACCGCTTCACAATGCGGCTCACGTTGTAGGTATTGAAGAAAGCCGTGCACTTTTCGGAAAAGATTTGCCGCAGGTAACTGTTTTTGATAATGCTTTCCACAGCACAATGCCCGAAACATCTTACCTTTTCGCACTTCCTTACAAATACTATGAAGAAGATCACGTTCGCCGCTACGGTGCACACGGTACTTCTCACCGCTTTGTAAGCGCAAGAGCCGCAGAACTTATGGGTAAAGACCTCAAAGATATTAAAATGGTTACATGCCACATCGGTAACGGTGCTTCACTTACCGCAATTAAAGACGGTAAAGTTCTTGACACAAGTATGGGTCTTACTCCCCTTGACGGTTTTATGATGGGTACACGCTGCGGCGCTGTTGACCCCTCCGCAATTACATACATTATGGACAAACACAACATTTCTCCGAAAGAAATGGACACAATAATGAACAAACAGAGCGGCGTTTTCGGTGTTTCCGGCGTTCATTCCGATGACCGTGAAGTTAAAAAAGCAGCACTTGAAGGCAATCACAGAGCGGCTCTCGCAAGAGAAATGCAGTGGTATCAGATAAGAAAATGCCTCGGCTCGTTTGTTGCCGCTATGGACGGCGTTGACTGCATCGTATTCACGGCAGGTATAGGTGAAAACTGCACAGACCTCCGTGCCGACATCTGCAAAAACATTTCTTATCTCGGCGTTAAAGTAGACTATGAACTCAATGACACAATTCACGGTGATGAAGCGGAAATTTCAACACCCGACAGTAAAGTAAAAGTTTACGTTATTCCCACAAACGAAGAACTTGCAATAGCAAGAGATACAAAGGCTATTGTTGATGCTCTTTAATCATTCAACGCAGAACGAAAAGCAAAAAATCATTAAAATCGAATAACACAAAAAGCGGTTTTCTTACATTCATTTGTAACGAAATCCGCTTTTTATAATATAAATATATTTTCTTTAATTTATGTATTTTATTATCTTTCAATCCAATACTATAACCGGTGATAAAAGTGAGTAAAAAAGAAAACAAAAAGAAAAAGGATAATAAAATCAACCTTACCCCGTCAGTAACTCCCGTACCCGAAATGCCTATTGATTCCATTGATATGGTGAACACATTCGGAACTTACAATATTCAGCCCACAAATGACACAGACAACGATTTTCCGAAAATATCGCAGGGTATGTCAGATAAAGAGAAAGAAAAACGTGGATAAATGCAAAAAACAGACAGGAAAACCTGCCTGTTTTTTTCATTAAACAAATCAATAGAATCAGTCATCAATTGGTTTCGGTTTTGCGAAGAATGCGCCTACTATCATAATAACAGCGGCAATAATAAGGAAACCTACGTTTGCAATACCGTGTTTTGTAATTGCGGCGTAGATGAAAAGTCCTGCACCTGCAATTGAAAGAACGGGCATAATGAATCTCTTGAAAACGTTAAGTTCTTTACCTTTAACTATAAGCATGATATATACGGGGATATAGAATGCGTAAACACAGATAAGGGGAAGTTCTGTTGAGTCAAAGAGGAACATATTGCTGTTTGCAAAAGATGTAAGGTTTGCCATGAAGAAGTAGAAGAGCCATGCTGCGTTAAAGAGAAGAGCAAGAATACCTGCGTTTGAAGGCATACCTGTTGCTGTATCGATTTTGCTCATGAATTTTGCAGCAGGTCCCTGACCTCTTGCTGCGAGTGAATAGAAACCTCTGCCGCAGCCGAGTGTAAGACCGTTGAGAGTACCAAGGCAGGAAATAGCAATAAATACTGTAAGGATTGTACCTGCAACTTTGCCGAATACGGTTGTGAATGCAAGAGAAGCACCGTTTTCAAGAAGATCTGCTGTGGGGATTGAACCGGAAATTCCGAGGTAGTAGAGCATGTAAACAACAACAACTATTACCGTGCCGAGAACAAGTGCTCTGGGAAGATTCTTTTTGGAATCTTTAAGTTCGGAGTTAATGGATGTTGCAATAACCCAGCCTTCATAAGCGAAAACAGATGTGCAGACACCGCTGATAAGCATACCGAAATCAATGCCGCCCTGACGAGCCTGTGCAGCACCGTCAACAACAATTGTACCCATATTTGCGGAAAGGTTACCCTTTGAAAGACCGACTATTGTACCGGCGATTGCCATAAGTACAAGGGGAACAAGTTTAATGAATGTTGTTGAAACCTGGAATTTACCTGCAAGTTTTGAAGAAAGAGTGTTGAGTGCAAAACTTGCACAGAGATAGAATGCCGCAAGAGTCATTGTTTCAGCATCGGCAGCACCAAATCCGAAAAGAGCCATTGTGTATCTTGCCGAAAGCCATGCAAGAGCAGATGTCATAGCCGGATAATAAATTGTAGCCATGAACCAGCCTACAAAGTAAGCATATTTTTTGCCGACAAGTGCTTCCGAATAGTCAACAACGCCGTTAACGTTTTCGAATTTAGTACCCATAACTGCGAATGTGTAAGCGGAAATAACCATAACTATACCGCCTAAAAGCCATGCGCCGAGAGCAGTGGGGAGGTTACCGTTTGTAACGCCGAGCATAACCTCTGCTTTGAAGAAAACACCGGAACCGATAACAATACCGATTACCATGCACATTGCGGTCACAAGACCGTACTGTCTTTTAAGACCTTTTTCCATAAAATCACCCTTAAAGAATTGTTCTTATTATTCACACCCACAAAGGTAAGAAATAACGATATTATTATATTATGGGTATTGAAAAAAGTAAAACAACAGTTTATAATATATACATTACAAAATGTAATGTATGTTATGAGGTGTTATAATGGACTCCGTAAAAATAAAGGCATTACTTAAATCAATAGAACTCGGCAGTCTTACAAAAGCGGCTGAAGAACTCGGCTACACACAGGCAGGTCTTACTCACATGATGAACAGACTTGAAAACGAAATAGGTCTGCCGATTTTAAAACGCAACAAAAGCGGCGTTCAACTCACAGATGACGGCGAACGCCTGTTACCGTATTTTAAAGATTTTCTCATTTCGTCGGAACATCTTGACAAAAGCATTGAAGAAGCGGTAAAAGGTGTCGGCGACACTTTGAAGATAGGTACATATACAAGTATTCTTAAAATGTGGCTGCCGTCGGTAATAAACGGATTCCGTGAAAATTCTCCCGATATAAAAATCGAAATATGCGACAGCAGCATAGTACAGTTATATAACCGTGTAGCATCGGACGAACTTGATGCGGCGTTTGTAAGCCGTCAGGATTCAAAAGAATGCCGTTTTATTCCTCTGAAAAAAGACCCGTTTTACGCTGTTCTGCCCGAAGCGGAAACACGCTATGACGGTTGCGATACCGTACCGATTACAATTTTCGATAAAGTCAATTTTATTATGCCGACTTTCGGATATGATCCCGATATTCTTTCAGCATTAAGAGAAAACAACGTAAAACCGATTTTTAACGAAACATCGGTTGACGACGTTTCTGTCACCGCTCTTGTTGAAATAGGTCTCGGAGTGAGCATATTGCCCGAACTTGTTCTGAAAAGCATAGATACAAGTAAAGTAAAAGTAAAAAAACTTTCGCCGTCCTGCTCCCGTGAACTCGGTATTATTGTTTCGCAGGACAAAATAAAAAGCCCGCTTGTAAGGAATTTCATCCGTTACAGCGAGCAGGTTATTAACGATTTTTAAAATCCGTAATATTCATCAAGTATATCACAGGCACTTTCAACGCATTTAAGGCACGGGCGTTTTTTGTAAAAGTCAGCAGAACGCTCTGTTGAAATCGGTGAAGTGTCGGAAGTTTTCAGAATTTCACGGCAGATATACGAACCGTGACGGCTTTTGAACTCGTTTGCAAGATGCTGAACAAGTTTATAATGTTCATCTTTTTTACTTTTATCGGTTACATCACTGTATCCCGAAAGAACACCCGCAACAAGTTCCATTGCGCTGACAGTTCCGCAGACTTCACGCAGTCTGCCCATACCGCCGCCGAGTGACGACGACAGTTTAAGCGCAAACTCTTTATCAATATTCATTTCATCACAGTATGCAGCGAACACCGCCTGACTGCAGTTGCAGCCCGACATAAAAAGTTGTGCTGCTTTTTCTTTATGCATAATACTTCCCCTTTAACACCGAAAAACCGTATCTGTCACTCCGTAATCGGCATAGATGCGACTGCGTTCAAATCAAGTCCGGCACGCTTCCCCGAAATAAATTCATAGTACCCCTGTGCGCCGACCATTGCACCGTTGTCGCCGCAATATTTCAGTTCGGGCATATAAAGTGAAATGCCGTGTTTGTCACATTCGGTTTTCATTTTGTTTCTTAATCTGCTGTTTGCGGAAACACCGCCCGCAAGCACGATTTTTTTATATTCGTATTCTTCGGCGGCTTTGAGTGTATTTTTTACAAGGCAGTCCGTTACCGCTTTTATGAAAGATGCGCCGAAATCCGGAACGGAAATCTCCTCACCTTTCTGACTTGCATTGTGAACAAGATTTACAGCGGCTGTTTTAAGTCCCGAAAAACTGAAATCATATTTGCCTGCCGTATGCGGTACGGGGAATTTATACTTATTCTCGTCACCCGTCACCGAAACTCTGTCAAGATTTACGCCGCCCGGATATGAAAGACCGACTGTTCGTGCGGCTTTATCCATTGCTTCGCCTGCGGCATCATCGGTAGTTCTGCCGATTATTTCAAATTCCGTATAGGATTTTACTTTAACTATATGACTGTGACCGCCCGAAACAACAAGCGCCATAAAAGGCGGCTCAAGTGTAGTGTCACTTATGTAATTTGCGGAAATATGCGAACGCAGATGATGAACGGGAACAAGCGGTATTCCGCTTGAATAGGAAAGACCTTTTGCGAAATTCACGCCGACAAGGAGCGCACCTATAAGACCGGGTGCATAAGTAACGGCTATTGCATCAATATCGGAAAGTGTGCAATTTGCTTCGACGAGCGCATTTTTTACAACGCCGGAAATAGCCTCAACGTGTCTTCGTGAAGCAATTTCGGGCACTACGCCGCCGTATATTTTATGTTCTTCAACCTGTGAAGCGACTATATTTGAAAGGACTTTTCTTCCGTCTTCAACAACAGATGCCGCCGTTTCGTCACAGGAACTTTCAATAGCAAGAATTTTCATTTTTTATCTCCGAAATATTTTGTATATAACAAAGCGTTTTCCGTCGGTTGTTCATAAAAATCTTTTCTTTCACCGACATTTTCAAATCCGCTTTTTTCGTAAAGTTTTATTGCGGGCAAATTACTTTTTCGCACTTCAAGGGTTATAAAAGAGCATCTTTCATTTTCACATTCCGTTTCAAGTGCAAAAAGAAGATTACAGGCAACGCCCTTTTGTCTGAATTTTGCGGTTACGGCAACATTTGTGATATATACTTCGCCGAGAACACTGTAAGATCCGATGTAACCGATTACTTCCCCGTCACACTCCGCAACAAAAGTCAAAGTGTCGTTTCGACTGAGAAAATCGGCAACCGCATTTTCACTCCACGGAACGGAAAAGCATTCTTTTTCAAGCGCCGTTATTCCTTTTGTATGTGAACTGTCCGCTTTTTTTATTATATAATCCGTCATTTTGTGTCGTACCACGTCTTTCCGGCATGAACGTCAACAATAAACGGCACGCTCATTTTAACGGCGTTTTCCATTTCTTCTTTTAAAAGATTGCAGACTTCATCCGATTTTTCTTCGGGTGCTTCTATGATAAGTTCGTCGTGCACCTGCATAATAAGATGTGCTTCCGGCACTTCTTTTTTCAGCCTTTCATAAACTCTTATCATTGCAACTTTTATAATATCGGCGGCTGTCCCCTGAATAGGCATATTCATAGCAACTCTTTCACCGAACGAGCGAAGCATTGCATTTGATGCGGAAAGTTCGGGAAGGTAACGCCGTCTTCCGAAAACGGTTTCGGCATATCCTTTTTTCTTTGCATCTTCTTTGCACTTTTCCATAAAACGTGCTACGCCGGAATAATTTGCAAGATAGCCTTTAATATATCTGTCCGCTTCTTTAAACGAAACGCCTATATCCTGTGAAAGCGAATGAGCGCCTATACCGTAAACAATACCGAAATTAACTGCTTTTGCACGGCGTCTGTCAAGGCTTGTAACATCGTCTACGGGAATGTTGAAAACCTGCGAAGCGGTAATGGCGTGAATATCCGCACCCGAAACAAAAGCGTTTATCATGGTTTCATCACCTGCCATTGATGCGAGAACACGAAGTTCAATCTGCGAATAGTCCGCATCAACAAGGCAAAAGCCGTCTTTAGCAACAAAAAATCTGCGAAGTTCCCTGCCCACATCTGTTCGCACGGGTATATTCTGCAAATTCGGCTCGGCAGAGGAAATTCTGCCCGTTCGGGTTTCAGTCTGGTTAAGCGTTGAATGTATTCTGCCGTCATTGTCAATTACTTTAATAAGTCCGTCGCAATATGTTGATTTTAGTTTTGCAAGCGTTCTGTATTCGAGTATTTCATTTATTATAGGATGCTTGTCTTTAAGAGATTCAAGAACATCTGCGTTTGTGGAATATCCGCTTTTTGTTTTTTTGCCGTGAGGAAGATTGAGTTTGTCTTCCGAAAACAGTATTTCGCCCAACTGTTTAGGAGAATTAACATTAAATTCGCAACCGGCATATTCATATATTTTTGAAAGTTTCAGGGAAAGTGTATCCGCAAGCGAATTTCCGTACGCCTCTATGCCGTTTTTGTCAACCGAAAAACCCTCTCGCTCCATTGAAGCAAGCACACGGGCAAGCGGTATTTCAATTTCATAAAGAAGTTTTTCCTGCTCGTTTTCTTCTATTTTCGCCATAAGTTTCTGCGAAAGTGCTTCAAATACGGCGGCATTTTTCAAATACTGCTCTTCGCTTGATAAAAAATCTTCAAAACCGGTAACATCTGTTTTCACGTTTTTCACCGAATACGCAGTACAAAGTGAACTTACCGTGTAATCGGAAGAATTCGGGTTGAGAAGATAGCCGGCAAGAGAGGTATCAAGTTTAAGATTTTTCAATTCTATTCCGTTTACGTCGCAGTAAGAATACAGCGATTTTGAATCGTCTGTATATTTTTCAATATTTTCATCGCTGAAAAAACGTGATGAAAACTCACAGAATGAAAAACTTTCATTTTTCACAAGCGCAACACCCGATGATGTTTTGAAAAGCATATATTCCATTCCGCTGTCGGTTATTTTTGAAATAAAAAACGCTTTTCCCGTCTTCTTAAACTCGGAAAAAAGATTTTCATATCCGTTTTCTTCATAAAGTCTGACACATTCGGCGTTATCATCTTCAACAGAATTTTCGCCCGAAAAATCAAGGTCAATGCGTTTTAAAATCTTGAACATTTCAAGAGAAGTCAGAAGTGCCGTTGCTTTTTCTCTGTCGGGAGATTTTATTCTGTAATTCTCAAGATTTGTGTCAATCGGCGCATCAAGACATATTCTGCCGAGAGTTTTACTGAGAAACGCATCATCTTTCGATGTTTCAAGTTTGATTTTTGTTCCCGGTTTTATTTCGAGATTTTCTATATTTTCGTAAATATACTCTATTGAACCGTACTTGCTTATAAGTTCGACTGCGCCTTTCGGACCTATTCCGGCAACGCCGGGAATGTTGTCGGAACTGTCACCCTGAATTGCTTTTATATCTATTAACTGTAACGGGTCTTTGACTTTATAGTCCTCGCAAATTTTTGCAATATCATAATCAGTGGTAACGGTCTGCCCCATTTTTGTTGTGGTGAGAAGCACTTTTACGTTATCGGCAACAAGTTGAAGACTGTCACGGTCACCCGTGGCAATGTAACAGAAATCATCTTTTTTACAGGCTCTTGAAAGCGTGCCGAGAATATCGTCTGCTTCAAACCCCTCTTTTTCAACAACAGAATAGCCGAGTGAAGTCAGCAGTTCTTTTAACGGCGCAAACTGTTCAATAAGTTCCTCCGGTGCCGGATGCCTGCCCGCCTTATAACCGTCATACATTTTGTGTCTGAACGTAGGCGCTTTCAAATCGAACGCAACTGCGGCGCAGTCTGCTTCGGTTTTTTCAAGAAGCGAAAGGAAAATATTCATAAAGCCGTATATTCCGTTTGTCGGTCTGCCGTCTTTCGTTGTGAGAAGACGTATTCCGTAAAACGCTCTGTTAAGTATTGAGTTGCCGTCAACAACAAGTAACTTCATAAAAAAACCTCTGTCTTTTAATTTAATGTTTCCAAAGTCAAAAAGCGGTAACCGTTCGTTTCAAGATACGCTTCTTCAGTAAGCGCCCGTATACACCCGAGTGCCGAAACGTCGCTTACGTTTCCCGGTATCTTTACTCTTATTCCCGTGTTTTCGGAAATATATTCATCAAGACCGTACATATCGGCAAGTCCGCCGCAAAGAAAAATTCCGTTATCGGTTATATCTCTTACAAGTTCGGGCGGCGTGACTTCAAGTACATTTCTTATCGCTTCACAAATATCGTCAACGTTTTTTCTTATGGCAAAGTTTATTTCCTCTGCCGTTACCTCAAAGAAAAGCGGCATACCGTCTGCCATATCTTTACCCTTGCTGACAGCCGCTATTGTTTCTTCACGCATTTTTGCGCCGCCGAGTATTATTTTAAGTTCTTCGGCAGTCAGTTTCCCAACAGAAATTCCTCTGTTTGATTTTAAATATTTTTTTATAGCCCTGTCCATATCGTCACCGCCGACTTTCGTGCTTTCGGCAACGGCAACGCTTCCCATTGTAACAACCGCTACGCTCGTAGTACCTGCTCCGATATTTACAATCATCGTTCCGTAAGGCTTTGTTATATCAACTCCTGCGCCGAGCGCCGCCGCAAGCGGTTCTTCTATAAGAACAGCCCGTCCTGCGCCTGCGCCGAGAATACAGGAAAGTATATTCCTTTTTTCAAGGTTTGTAAGCCCTGCCGGCATTGTTGCGGCAACGGTAGGTTTGAATATTTTATTTTTACAGATTTTGTCAATAAAAACTTTCAGAAGTTTGCGACTGCTTTCAAGTTCGGAAATTCCGCCCGACAGAAGCGGACGAACAAGTTTTATTGCGTCAGGACACCTGCCCGTCATTTCACAAGCCTCTTTGCCGGCGCAAAGCACCCTGCCCGTTTCACGTTCAAGCGCTAAAACCGCCGGTTCTTTAAGCACAACGCCGCCATTTTCCGTTGCGGCGGTAACGTTTCCCGTGCCTATGTCAAGACCTATTTTAAGACCTACCATTTTTTCACCGCACATTCACTACATAAAAATACAGTTTATTATACAACGAAAAGAAAAATTTGTAAACCGAAATATGTATCTTATTGTTTACAATTTGATTTTATTATTGTATTATTCTTTTAAGGGGTGATTATATGGCAGGACAAAAAAATTCAAAACTTAAACTTCTTTACCTCGCTGACATATTAAACGAGAAAACAGACGATACGCATTTTCTTACGGCTAACGATATATGCAACGAACTCGAAAAACTCGGAATTACCGCCGAAAGAAAGTCCATATACAAAGATATTGACGTTCTCAAAGAATACGGTATGGACATAATTCTCAACACGGAGAAAAATTCAAGAGGATATTTTGTGGGTTCAAGAAAATTTGAACTTGCGGAACTCAGACTTCTGCTTGATGCCGTTCAGGCGGCGAACTTCATATCACCTAAAAAAACTACGGCCCTTGTCAAAAAAATCGAAAGTTTTGCAAGCACCGGTCAAAGCAAAACTCTTCACAAACAGGTTTACGTTGACAACAGACCGAAATGTTCAAATGAAGAACTTTTCTACACAATAAGCGCACTCGACAGCGCAATAAACAGCGGTGTAAAAGTTTCGTTTACTTATTCACGCCGCAGAATAACGGAAGAATTCAAAACCTCGAAAGAAGACAAAAACTTCACCGTAAGTCCCTATGCGCTTATCTGGTCCGACGACCACTACTACCTTGTATGCAACAACGAAAAATATGACAACCTTATGAATCTGCGAATTGACAGAATAAAAAAAGTTGTAACAACAACCGAAAAATCACGCAGTTTTTCCGAAGTTTCGGACTACAAACTGAAATTCAACTCTGCCGATTACGCTTCAAAACTGTTCAATATGTTCAGCGGAGAACCGCGCCCCGTTGAATTTATATGCGACAACGAAATGATAGAACAGGTTCTTGACCGTTTCGGTGAAAGAGTTAAAATGCAGAAATACGACGATGAACACTTTGCCGTAAAAACAAACGCCGCAGTAAGCGACGGTCTTGTTTCATGGCTTTTGGGATTCGGCGGAAAAATAAAAGTAAAATCCCCTAACGACCTTTCATTTCTCGTAAAACAAAAGGCGCAGGAGATTCTTGACGCTTATAATGATTAAATCAAAACGGAAAAGGTATATATAATCAGTTTTTTTGACTGTTCCGCAGTTCAAACGCCGCTTCAACGGTTTTATCCATATCGAAATATTTATACATACCGAGCCTGCCGCCGAAAATTACGTTTGTTTCATTTTCGGACAACGCTTTGTACTTTTTGTACAGGGCGTTGTTTTTTTCGTCATTCACAGGGTAATACGGCTCATTTTTTCCGTCATATTTTTCGGGATATTCTTTCGTAATAACTGTTGTATCTGTTTCTGTTTTTTCAAAATATTTATGTTCGATTATCCTTGTATAAGGCACTTCACGTTCGGTGTAGTTTATTACGGCATTCCCCTGAAAATCGGGAACGGAAAGTGTCTGTTCGCAAAACCGCAATGACCTGTAATCGAGTTCACCGAAGCAGTAACCGTAATATTCATCTATTTTTCCCGTGAAAAGCGTTTTTTCGCAAAGTGATGAAAGTTCTTCTTTATTTTCAAAATAATCGCATGACAGCCTTACGTCACATTTTGAGAGCATTTTTTCGATTATCTGCGTATAACCCCCGACGGGAATACCCTGAAATTTGTCATTAAAATAATTGTTGTCATAAGTAAAACGCAAAGGCAGTCTTTTTATTATAAAAGCGGGCAAATCTTTACAGTCACGCCCCCACTGTTTTTCGGTATAGCCTTTTACGAGTATTTCATAGACTTCACGCCCGACAAGGTTTATTGCCTGTTCTTCAAGATTTTGCGGATTTTCGGTATATTCGTCTTTTATTCCGCTTTCAATCATTTTCATTGCTTCTTCGGGTGTTGTTACTCCCCAGATTTCGTGAAACGTATTCATATTAAACGGCAAACTGTAAAGTTTTCCTTTGTAATTCGCTTTCGGAGAGTTAATAAAACCGTTAAAGCAAGCAAATGTATTTATATAATTCCACACCTGCTCATTGCCTGTGTGAAAAATGTGAGCGCCGTATTTATGTACATTTATTCCGTTAACGTTTTCTGTGTATATATTGCCGCCGATATGATTTCTTTTATCAATAACGAGGCATTTTTTACCCGCCTTTGTCGCAAGGTCACAGAAAACCGCCGAGAACAAACCTGCACCGACTGCAAGATAATCATATTTTTTCATTATTTTTCCCCGACTATCTCTTTATAACGTTTTAAAGCATTTTTAACGGAGTCTTTCCACGGAACATAAAGAGTTCTGCTCGCTTCAAGACCGACTTTTTTCATATTTTCTCTGTCAGAGCAGACAGAAAGTATTTTTTCACAAACCGCTTCCGGAGTTTCATCACAAAACCAGCCGTTTACGTTATCGGTAACGCCGTATGCGGAATCGCTTCCTTTTGCAAACAGCGTCGGACAGTTACATGCCGCCGATTCTTTTACGACTATTGCCGCCGTATCGAAAGTTGAAAGGAAAAGGAACAAATCAGTAATCGAATAAAAAACACGGAGTTCGTCACGGTCATTAACGGAGCCTGTAAAAATCACTTTGTCATCAAGACCGAGTGAAGAAACATATTCTTTTATTTCGCTTATTTCCGTTCCGTCACCGACAAAGAACATACGGTAATCAAGACCGCTTTCTTTTACAAGTTTAAGCGCATCCGCAATAAGTTTTAAATTTTTATACCATTGCATTCTGCCTATAAACGAAAATACAAGACAGTTATCGGGAATATCATATTTCCTTTTAAGTGATTCACATTTTTCTTCGCTCTGCGGTTGTTTTACAAAATCAACACCGTTTTCCATAACACGGCAGTTACCCGTAAAACCAACACGGCGCAAAGATTCTTCGCTGCCCTCGCTTACTATCCACACTTCATCGGCAAAATTTACGTTTGCTTTAAGAAAAGCATACGCACATTTTTTTACAAGATTTGTTTTCAGTCTTGATTCAAAATCAACGTCAAATTTTGTGTGGTATGTAAGAATTACTTTTGATTTTTTATCTTTATTGACAAGTCTTACGAGTTCCGAAGAACAAAGCGGACAGTGAATATGAATTATGTCAAAATTCATATTCTTAACATCTTTTACTGTTTTGGGAACAAACGGCCAACCCACTCTGTAACCTATATTTTTATTTGAGCCGAATGATGTATAAGGATAAATTTTAAACTCATACTTTTTGTAATCGGCATCGGGATGGCGAGGTAAAACGAGCGTAACGTCAACGTCATCATATTCATTAAGGTACTTACAGTAGTTATTTACAACCTGTGATACACCGTCAACAACCGGGTAAAACGAGTCGACAAATATACCTACTTTTAGTTTCCTTTCCATAATTAACCTACCTTTGAAATGATTTGCCGAAAAATTATATCATTTTCAGAACATTTTTTCAACCTCTTAGTTTTTTAAGACAAAAAACAGCCTCTTCATTTGTAAAACCGCCGGGAGTATTGTCAAAATTTTTGACACCGTTCCATCTCGAACACCATTTATCTATCTGTTCGTCGGTTGCCGATATTTTAACGTCTGTCAGTTTTTTTATTACTTCAACGTATTCTTTTTCCGATACGCCGAGAATACCGAACAGTTCGTTATACTTTTCAGATTTATATTTTTTTGCTTTTTCAATAAAATACTCTGTAAACGCCGTACACGCTCTGCCGTGAGGAATACCGAAATTTTCCGTGAGAATGTAACCTACCGTATGCTCAAACGCACATCCGCACGTATTTATTACAAGACCTGCGTAAATTGAGGCGTAATACAGTTCTTCGTGCATTTCTTCGGTACACTCTTTACCGTCACTTATTGCTTTCAGATTTTTATAAATCAACGGTATCGCTTTAATTGCGTATGCATCGGTAAAACCGCTTGACTTATTTGAAAAATACCCTTCAACAGAGTGAGCAAGCGCATCAAGAGCCGTTGATACGGTTGAAGAAAGATTCATTGAAAAAGTATATTTCGGGTCAAGAAAAGAATATTTTGCGTAACAGTCAGCACCCGATATACTTTTTTTCATTCCCGTATTATCATTTGTCAGCACAGAAACGCCCGTAACCTCACTGCCCGTTCCGCTTGTTGTACCTACAAGCACAAGCGGAAGTGCTTTTGACGGAATTTCTCTCGTGTACAGACCGTTAATATCGTAATCGGGATTTTCAGCGCATATTGCAACCGCTTTTGAAGCGTCAAGAGCAGAGCCGCCGCCTATACCTACAATAAAATCGGCACCGATTTTTCTTGCTTCGCTTCCGCCCTCAATACATACCGATGCAAGAGGGTTCGGCGTTATTTTATTAAAAATTTCATACTCGATATTAACGCTTTTAAGTGTATTTTCAACATCGCCGAGTGCACCGCTGACTTCGGCAGACTTTCCGCCCGTTACAATAAGGCACTTTTTTCCGAGTGACGAAAATACGGGAGCATTTTCACTCACACAATTTTTTCCCGTAAAAAGAGTAACAGGCATATATAATTTCAAATTCATACAATCACCCGACATTATAATGTAAATTCAAAAGTAAGAACTTTTTTCTTCGGAGCGGCAAAATCGATTTTATTTCCGTGCCCGATTTTTTCAAGTTGCTTTTCTTCAAAATTACATTTATAAACATCACCGAACATAACACAGGGAAGATTTACACAAAGTGAGCCTTTGACTTCTTCGCCGCTTCTGTTTCTTACTCTTACAACAAGACTGTCACTCTTATACGCTCTTTTAAATGATTCAATGCAAAGGTTTTCGCCCTTAAGTTCAAGTAATTTATTGCAGTCACCGAGAACGTTTTCGGGACGGACGTAACCGGGCATAACGCTGTCCTCGGTGTCACGGTTTGCATACACTTCGGGTTTTGAAAGCGTGAAACTTACTTCTTTTAAAAGATTTTCTCTTTTGCCGTCATAGGGTATAAGATAAAGAGAATGGTCAACAGACGTTATATTCTGCGCTTCTTCCATAAAGTAAGCGGGCGTTTTTTCAAACGTATCGTTATCTATTACCTCAATCGAGCGTAAAAGCGTAAGAGCAAGAGTATTTTCCCCGTCATCAATGCATTCGTATTCGAAAACGCCTCTTGCGGCAACACCGAGACCGTTCGTGATGTCGCTTACCGCACAGTAATCCTGCATGGGATGCGTCATATACGGCAATTCTTCGTCTGTTTTTTCAAACGGAACTGATATAAGGCGTTCAACTTCGTCATACGCCTGACCGCTTTCGCTGACTTTCGCATTTTTTATGCAAGACGGGAAAAGAACACGAACACGGTGGTTTCTGCACTTGTTTTCAATGTGAATGTCAATACCGACAGACTCGGAATTTTTTTCAAGTGAAAGAGTTGATTTTATTACAAGTTCCTTTGTATCATCGGTTCTTTTTTTACGGTCTGCGGTTATTCCCGAAGGAATATCCATTTTAACGGTTATTTCACAAGCCACACCTAAAGGTGTATCGTAAAGCGTTGTTATCTGCGCTTTGCAGGAAACGGAAGAATATCTTCTTGAATCGTTTTGCGGCTCGGCGTGAACGTAGCAGTGTGCCGCTTCGCCGTCATCGGTGAAAAGAAGTTGTGACGGATAAACAAATCCTGTTTTCTTATTTGTAAGAGTGAAAGTTCCGTTTTCGTTTATTTCGATACGCAGATTATCATTTTCAAGCGTATTCGGTTTTTTGACTAAATAACAAGTCTGTCTGTTACGCCATGATGAAAAACGTTCGGTTTTTATTGAAAGACGCAGAGCGCCATATGCGGGTATTTCGGGAGAATCTATTATTGCACGGTAATGTGCGACTTCGCCCCATGTGGGATGCCCGAGTCTCGGATTATACCTTACATCACCGTTCGTTTCGACTGAAATAACGCTCATATCAACCGCTTCGCCGTCACCCGTTTCAAGTGTTATGTTTTCACCGCCGAAGCCTGACGGAACGTCAAATTCCGCTTTAACAGAGCCTTTTACCGCTTTTTCGCTGAAATTGAAAATCCACAGTGACGGCATTTTTTCGCCGCAACTCATTATATATCTGAGCGAATTTTCCTTAACCTGTTCACTTAAAGAGAGTGATGCGCCGTAACGGGCCATAACCTGCTCAAACACTTCGTCAACGGAACAACAGCCGAGACTGTCGTGAGCGTGGTTTTCAAGAACGTATTTCCACGCTCTTTTTACCGCCCATTCGGGATATTTCATACCGAGAAGCGAAGCAATTTCCGAAAGCGGCTCAACCTGTCTTACAAGTATTTTTTCACTTTCATAATGTCTTCTTTTCTGCCTCGGATGAAGAGCATTTGTTGATTCGAGAACGGGTTCGTATGTATACATCAGTTCGCCCTCAAAAGATTCGGGCTTTATGTTTTTCTCTTTTAAATCGCTTATTACCGCCTCGGCATATTCCCGGGGCGTGCTCTGTTTTACTTCATAATCGGGGAAAAGTTTCTCAATTTTTTTGCATATTTCGAGAATATCCGCCTGCGCCCATGAATGGTCTATGCCGTTGAGCCACAGCATATTACTGCTGTCGGACCTTTTTAAACGAAGTTCACGGATACGTTTAACGTGCGTTTTAAGACCTTCTCTTTCAATGGGTGTACCGTCTATTGTTTCGACAAAATCTTCAACGTTTTCCGGCAAAGACGTTGCTTCGCCGTAGCCTGCATTCGAGTTGAAAAAGTCGGCTTTTGTGCCGTCGGGAGCATACCACTTGAAATAACTTCTGCAATTCTTCGGAACGCCTCGCCACGCCATAACGCCGTGTATGCCAAATCCGTCAAGTATCTGCGGAAGTTGAGAAGTGTGACCGAACTCGTCAATTTCATAGGAAAAACGCATAACGCCGCCGAGATTTTCCGATTCCGCAACACCTTTTTGCAGATTTCTCACAAGCGCTTCGCCGCCTACAATGTTTTCAAGAGGCTGTGTGTACCACGGTCCTGTAAGAAGTCTGTTTTCCTTTACGAGTTTTTCGACTCTTTCTTTATTTTCGGGTTTTGCGTTTATGTAATCTTCCACAAGCGCAAACTGTCCGTCGGTAACAAAACGGTATTCGGGATTGCTTTCCATTATTTCAATAAGCCTGTCCATAAGTTCAATAAGGCGGACAAGATACTTTTCGTGTGACTGATACCATTCTCTGTCCCAATGCGTATTTGAAATTACGTGATACGTTTCCTTTTTCATTGTTTCTGCTCCTTGCTTTCAAACTCAAACACAACTTTAAAATCTTTACCGATTTTAAGTTTTGCGTCAAATTTTTCGCCCGATTTATTCGTAAAACCTTTAATAAGACCTGTTTCACCGGATGAAAGAAGTTTTTTAACCTGTGCATCGGTTATCTTCTTTTTCGCTATTGTTTCGGATATGCCGAAATCACATCCGCCGCCGTCTTTCTGCCAGCCCGTACAGCCCCAGCCCCAATTTTTCTTTACAACGGGTTTACGGCATTTCGGGCAAGAGCCGGCACTCCCGCCGCTTTTTATAAGACTTGAAATAACGTAAGTTCTCGGTGCTGACGTAATGTCGGAACACCAGACTTTGAGCGACTCCTCAATATCTTTAATAAATCCGTCGTATGTATCCTCGCCCGATGCAATCATATCAAGACGTTTTTCCCATTCGGCTGTAAGAACGGGCGATTTTACATCTTCTATGGGAATTGAATCTATAAGCGCAATACCCATATCCGTCGCACGGAGTTGTTTTTTATTTCTTTCGATATATCCCCGTGAAAGAAGCGTTTTTATTATTGCCGCCCTTGTCGACTCACGCCCTATACCCTGCATTCCCGTTCGTGCAAGTATTTCACGCAGTTCATCGTTCTGTATATCTTTACCGCACGTTATCATCGCTTTAATAATTGATGCATCGTCATACGGTGCAGGCGGTTTTGATTCACGCTCACATACTTCAATCTGCACGGTAACTTTTTCGCCCTCGCAAAGTTCGGGAAGAAACTTTTCTTTCGGACTTCCCATAACAGAAAGCCATTCTGCTTTTTTTATTACCGAGCCGTGCGTAATAAAATCGGTGTCACCGACAGCAGTTGTAACGGTTGTTTTTTCAAGTTCCGCCTGAAAATAGACCATTGTAATAAGACTTCTGCAAACAAGGTCATATATTTTTTCCTCGGTGGGATTTAAGTTTTTCGGTATATTGCCCGTAGGTATAATTGCATAGTGTCCGGTAACTTTTTTGTCGTCAAAATGATATTTTGTAAATTTAACGGGTTTTCTTCCTTCAAGAAGTTTTTTGTATTCGGGAAACGATAATGAAAGTTTACGAAGAACACCGTTTACTTTTTCGACCATATCTTCATTCAGATACTGTGAGTCCGTTCTCGGATATGTTGTAAAACCTTTTTCATAAAGCGATTGCGCCGTAGAGAGCGTATCTTCAACCGTAATACCGTACCGTGAGTTCGCCGCCATCTGCAATGAGGAAAGGCTGTACAGATGCGGTGTGTTTTTCTTTTGTAGTTCACGCTTTATTGAAGTAATAATTCCCTCGCCCGAAAAAGACGGAATATCTTCTTTTCTTTCATATTTCTTTTCGGGCTCACCTTTATATGTTTCACCTTTTTCGGTTGTAAAAGTACCGACGGGTACAAAGTATTTATTTTTGCTGAAATTTCTTATTGCTTTTTCACGGTCAACAAAAAGTTTCAAAGTCGGCGTCTGCACTCTGCCGACAGACAAAATCTGTTTACCGCTTGAAAAACCGAGCGTCATTGCGGCAGTCAGATTGCTTCCTATTACCCAGTCCGCAACACTTCGTGCCCTGCCAGCCTGTGTAAGACGTTCGTCTTTATCCGCTTCAAGCGGAGTTTCAAACGCTTCCCGTATGCCCTCATCGGTAGCCGCCTGATTCCACACTCTTATATACGGCACATCAATTTTAAGTTTTGAATAGAGGTAGTAAAAAATCAGATTACCCTCTCTGTCGGCGTCGGTTGCGTTAATTATGAGGTCGGCTTTTTTAAAAAGTCCGTATATGACTTTTATTTGCTGTGTTTTGTCGTCCATATACTTTATTTCATACTCGGGTATGAAAGGAAGCGGCATATTCGACCATTTTCTGTATTCGGGATTATAATCAAACGCCTGTTTGAGTTCACACATATGTCCGTAACCCCATGTGACAATATTCTGTTCACCCTTATATGTAATTTCGTA
Source organism: Acutalibacteraceae bacterium (assembly GCA_045598225.1). Lineage (GTDB taxonomy): Bacteria > Bacillota > Clostridia > Oscillospirales > Acutalibacteraceae > DTU089. Next base: position 37,818 of record JAZLLP010000009.1, read on the forward strand.
ATAACCGTTTGACTTTTTGCCGATGTTCCCCGCTGTGCCTTCATGTAAAGCGTCCGCTATTTTTTTAGCCATATCGGGTTTTTCAACATATATAGCCTTCACACGAAAGCCTCCTTTATACAAATCTCTGATATTATATATCAAATCCCCGAAAGTTTCAATAAGGTTTTGCATTAAGTAAAATATATATATCATTAATAAATATATGGAAAATAATAAATAATTACTTGTATTTCGACGTTTTTTGTTGTATACTTTATTTTAGCGATTTTTAACATAAAATCTGTATAGTTTGTTAATTTTTTGTCATTTAATAACACATTGCGAGGTGTTACCGATAAAAAGAAAACTTTTTAAACCCGTCGATATTATTGCGGCGGCAGCGGTCATCTTATGCGTTATTTTCATATTCGTAAAATCATCTTCCGACACACGCACGGCTGTCATTACGGTAGACGGAAAAACGGTTAAAACAATAAATCTTGACAATGCCGAAAACGAAATATTTTCACTTGACGAAGTACCCGACGTTACCGTTGAAATAAAAAACGGTGAAATTGCTTTTGTAAATGCAAAATGTCATGACAAAACTTGCGAAAAAAGCGGATTTCTGCATTTTGCAGGCGAAACGGCGGCGTGTTTGCCGAACAAAACGGTAATAACCGTCACGGGAGAAAACAACAAATATGACGGGGTGAGTTTCTGATGAAAAATGCGAAACTTTCAAGCCGTCAAAAATCAAAAAAAGTTGCTTTGTTCGGTATTCTTTCGGCGGAAGCGCTTGCACTTTCGTTTCTTGAAAGCCTTTTGCCCGACTTCATTCCGCTTCCTGCATCAAAGGCGGGTTTTTCAAACATTGTTACAATGTTTTCGGTTTCTTCGCTCGGTTTTTCATACGGGCTTGCAATAACGGTTTTCAAAGCGGTTTTTGCGCTTATTACACGTGGGCTTACCGCATCTGCCCTCAGTTTTTCGGGTGGCATTTTAAGTCTTTTAATAATGACTGTGCTTTTTAAAATACCCGAAAATAAAATCAGTTTTATCGGAATAGGCATCATTTCCTCCGTTTTTCACAACGCAGGTCAACTGATTGCCGCATACATAATTTTAGGTAAATACGTTCTCGGCCTTGCACCGTATCTTTTTATTACCGCAGTTATTACAGGTGCTCTTACCGGAACGGTTTATAAATACACTGTTAATATATTTTTTAAACAGGAAAAAGCCATTATCAATACAGATAAGGAGTAGTGATATATGTTAAAAGGCATAATCCCGCCCGTAAAAAAAGGGCGTGGCGGAGTTTCGGTGCCGCATAACAAAAACACCGAAAACCTGAAATCCGTCAGAATGCCTGTACCGGAAACGGTTGTTCTTCCGATGCAGCAGCATATCGGCGCACCGTGTTTACCGACAGTAAACGTCGGCGACTCGGTTACAGTCGGTCAGGTTATAGGCGATACCGACAAATTTGTCAGCGCACCTATTCATTCGAGCGTGTCCGGCAAAGTAACCGCTGTTAAAGATACCGTTCTCGCAAACGGAAGAATTGCACCGGCTATAACAATAGAGTCTGACGGTGAAATGACACTTTGTCCCGATATTAAACCGCCCGTTATCAACAACGCTTCCGACTTTGTAAGCGCCGTACGCGCTTCCGGTCTTGTAGGCTTAGGCGGAGCGGGTTTCCCGAGCCACGTTAAACTCGTAATATCGCCCGACAAACCGATTGATACACTTGTTATTAACGTTGCGGAGTGCGAGCCTTACATCACCGTTGACTACCGTGAATGTGTTGACAACACACTTTACATAATTAAAAGCATTATGCTTATCAAACAGTATCTCGGAATAAAGAATGCCGTAATCGCCGTTGAAGATAACAAACCGAAAGCGATTGAAGCACTCAAAAACGTTGCCGACAAATTCGGTGACGGCTCAATAAAGGTAATGCAACTCAAATCACGTTACCCGCAGGGTGCTGAAAAAATGATTGTTTATTCCGCAACCGGCAGAAAAATTCCTTTCGGCAAACTTCCTGCGGATGTCGGCTGTATTGTTATGAACGTTGCAAGTACCGCTTTTATAGGCAGGTATCTTGAAACAGGCAAACCGCTTGTCAGCCGTTCGCTCACAGTTGACGGCTCTGCAATAGTATCTCCGAAAAACGTGCGTGTTCCGTTAGGTACAAACCTCAATGAACTTATTGAATTCTGCGGCGGCTTCAAAGGCGAAGTGGAAAAAGTTCTTGCAGGCGGACCCATGATGGGAACTTCGCTCGTAAGTACCGATGTTCCGATAATAAAAAGTTATAACGCCGTTCTTGCATTTGCAAAAGGCACGTTTAAAGAAAAACCGGAAAGTGACTGCATACGCTGCGGCAGATGCAGTGATGCGTGTCCGATGGGACTTATGCCCACTAACATTATGCGTTCCGTTAAAGCAAAGGATATGGACGGACTTAAAAAGAGCAACGTTCAGGCGTGTATGCAATGCGGCACTTGTGCATTTACGTGCCCTGCCGGAAAACCGCTTGTTCAGTACCTTGTACTTGCTAAAGATATGTTAAGAGAGGAGAGTGCGAAAAAATGAGTGAAAACGCTCTTATACAGAAAATAAAACCGACTGTAACAGCATCTCCTCACATAAAATCGGCTCCGACTTCAAAAAGTCTTATGCGTGATGTTGTAATAGCACTTGTTCCGGCTCTTATAGCATCAGTCGCAATATTCGGGCCGAGAGCCTTTACCGTAACGGTCATAAGCGTTATTTCGTGCGTTGCGCTCGAATACGTTACAAGAAAACTTTTAGGACGTTCAAACACAATCGGCGACCTTTCGGCAGTTGTTACAGGACTTCTTCTTGCATTCAATCTGCCATCGCAGATAAGACTGTGGATGATTCCCATAGGCGCATTTGTCGCAATTGTTGTTGTTAAACAGTTTTTCGGCGGCATAGGTCAGAACTTCGTCAATCCCGCACTTATGGGCAGAATTGTTCTTATGGTTTCTTTCCCTGCCGATATGTCAAACTGGGTTACACCTTACAAATGGGGTGAAACAGCAGATGCCGTATCAACCGCAACACCTCTTTTCATTATGCAGAACGGCACGGGCGAAGCACTTCCGTCATATCTTGAAATGTTTTTGGGACTTCGTGCGGGATGCCTCGGCGAAACCTGTGCGCTTGCACTTCTTCTCGGCGGTCTTTATCTTCTCATAAGAAAAGTAATTTCCCCCGTCATTCCCGTTTCGTTTATCGGAACTGTCGCAGTATTTATGCTCATAGCAGGCAAAGGTGATATGAGTTTCCTCGTATACAATCTTCTCGGCGGCGGTCTTCTTATAGGTGCAATTTTCATGGCTACCGATTATGCAACCTGTCCCCTCACTTTCAAAGGTAAAATTGTTTACGGTATAGGATGCGGACTTGTAGCATCGCTTATAAGATTTTTCGGCACTTACTCGGAAGGCGTTTCTTTCGCAATAATTCTTATGAATCTTCTTGTTCCGCACATTGACAATCTCACAAAACTCAAACCTTTCGGCTACGAAAAAGAGAAAAAAGAAAAGAACAGGGAGGAAGCAAAATGAAAAAGAATTCGTCTTTGAAAGAAATCCTTGTTCCGGCAGTTATGCTTTTCATAATCGCGCTTATCTGCACGGCACTTCTTGCAGGTACCAATATGCTTACGAAAGATAAGATTGAGAAAATCGCAATACAGACGGAAAATGAAGCAAAATCCGCTGTTCTCAGCGAAGCAACCGATTTTTCCGATGCAAAAACAGTTACCGTGAACGGCACCGAATATACATATTATGAAGGCTCTCTGAACGGTGACGTTAAAGGATATGTTATTCCCGTTACAACAAAAAGTTACGGCGGTGCACTTTCTTTAATGGTCGGCATTTCCGCTGACGAAGCGAAAATTACGGGTATCGGCATTACCGAAATAAACGATACGCCCGGTCTCGGAATGAAAGCGAAAAACAATGACTTTTTAAGTCAGTTTACGGGCAAAGAATCCGGTTTAAACGTTGTAAAAAACGGTGCATCCGGCAATGAAATACAGGCAATAACAAGCGCAACAATCACATCAAAAGCAGTTACGGGAGCAGTCAATACGGCATTTGATGTTTACTCTGAAATAAAGGCAGGTGGTAACAATGGCTGATAAAAAATGTTCATTAAGACACGAATTTACAAAAGGTCTTCTTAAAGAAAATCCCGTTTTAAGACTTGTTCTCGGTACCTGCCCTACACTTGCCACTTCAACTTCAATGGTTAATGCTATCGGTATGGGAATTTCCGCAACAATAGTTCTTGTCTGCTCGAATATTGTTATTTCGGCATTGAGAAAAGTTATTCCCGACAAGGTAAGAATACCCGCATACATAGTAATTATCGCTTCATTCGTTACCATAGTTCAAATGGTAGTAAAAGCATTCGTTCCCGCTCTTAACGACGCTTTGGGTGTATACCTTCCCCTTATTGTTGTTAACTGCATTATTCTCGGCAGAGCAGAAGCGTTTGCAAACAAAAATCCCGTTGCCGCTTCGGCACTTGACGGTCTCGGAATGGGAATAGGCTTTACCGCCGCACTTTTCGTAATGTCACTTATAAGAGAATTTCTCGGAAACGGAACTCTTTTCTCCGATGCTCAAAGCCTTTTAGGCGTTTTCGGTGACAACGTTCTCGGCGGATTCAACGGTGTTTCGGTTCTTTCGACACCTATGACAATATTTATTCTCCCCGCAGGCGGCTTCTTTGTATTCGGTATTCTTATTGCCCTTTCAAACAAAATCAGCGGCAAAAAGAAACTGCCGAAAGCGGAACTCACAAGTTGTGAAAACTGCCCCATGGCGGCGACCTGCTCAAAAAATATTACAGATAAGGAGGAAGTTGCGGTATGACACCTTCACAGGTATTTTCAATAATTCTTACGGCAATACTTACCGAGAACTTTGTTCTTTGTAAATTCCTCGGTATCTGCCCGTTTTTAGGCGTAAGTAAAAAAACAGATACGGCACTCGGAATGAGCATTGCGGTTATTTTCGTTATGCTCATTTCAACAGCGGTAACATATCCCATAAACTCAATGCTTCAGGCAAAAGGGCTCGGTTATTTGCAGACAATAGTTTGTATTCTTATTATTGCGGCTCTTGTTCAACTTGTTGAAATAATTCTTAAAAAATACATCAAATCGCTTTATAACGCACTCGGCATTTATCTTCCGCTTATTACAACAAACTGTGCGGTTTTAGGCGTTGTTCTTCTTAACTTTGACAACGGTTACAGTTTTGCTGTTTCCATGATAAACACATTCGGCGCAGGTGTCGGCTTTATGGTTGCAATGCTCATTTTCGCAGGCGTAAGAAGCAGACTTGAAACAGCAGATATTCCCGAATTTTTAAAAGGTCTTCCCTCAACGCTTATTGCCGCCTCGCTTACATCCGTTTCATTTCTCGGATTTTCCGGCGTTGTTGACGGAATATTCAATTCTTAAGGAGGTATAATTATGACTGAAATAATACTTCCTGTTGCACTTGTTGCAGGCATAGGTCTTGTTCTCGGATTAGGTCTTGCAATAGCATCAAAAGTTATGGCTGTTCCCGTTGACGAAAAAGCCGAAGCAATAACAGAAGTGCTTCCGGGTGCTAACTGCGGCGCATGCGGTTACTCCGGCTGTGCGGGATATGCGGCGGCACTTTCCTCCGGTAAAGAAACCGCAACAAACCTCTGCGGACCCGGCGGCGGTGAAGCGGCAAAAAAAGTTGCCGACATAATGGGCGTTGCCCCCGCTTCGGTTCTTCCTACGGCGGCTGTTGTTCTTTGTCAGGGCAACAAAGCAAACGCACAGGATAAAATGGTTTACAAAGGCGTTAAAAGTTGCCGTATGGCGACACAACTTTTCGGCGGCGCAAAAGAATGCGCTTACGGTTGTCTCGGTCTCGGTGACTGTATGGACGCGTGCGAATATGATGCAATACATATCTGCGACGGCGTTGCAAGAATATCACCTATCGCCTGCCACAGTTGTAAAGCGTGCGTAAAAACTTGCCCGAAAGGACTTATTCACATGCTTCCTCTCGGTATTCCGAAAGCGGCTGTACTTTGCAACAACAAAGAAAAAGGCGCAACCGCAAAAAAACATTGCAAGGCTGCGTGTATAGGCTGTATGAAATGCGTAAAAGCGTGCGAATACGGCGCTGTAACGGTTGAAAATTTCAACGCTACCGTTGATACCGAAAAATGTGTAGGCTGCGGCAAATGTCACGAAGCGTGCCCCGTAGGGTGCATTGAGGTTATTACGCTGTGACGGTTGTCAGTTGTTAGTTGCCAGTTGTCAGTTGCCGGTTGTTAGTTGTCAGTTGGCAGTTGGCAAAGTTGGCATCTTTTCTTTGAATGTCACTGCTTTTAATTCATTATCTTTTTTCATATGTTATTCCTCCTTGTTCTTTAGTAATGCGGCTGCCAAACCGTTACTGATTATACTTGGAGGATTAACTTTTGTATATGCTTTCGGTGGCTTTCAGATTGCCGTTGTTGGCTTTAATAAAACATGTTTTCTTCATAAATACACAAAAAAGCAAGTTTTCTCAAATTCGGGAAAACTTGCTTTAATTTTTATTTTATAAAGATGTCAGGTGTATGTTGAGTTGATAAAATTGACAACCGCCAACTAACACCGTCAACTGCCAACTAGCAACTGGCAACTAGCAACTGCCAACTCAATACTTATCCTTACATTTCAAAGTATTTGCATAAGAGCCTGTGTAACTTCCGTTATACGCTTTGACGTAATAAGTGTAAGTCGTGCCTTTTTTCGCTGATTTGTCAAGATATTTTACAGTCGAGCCGCTTTTAACGGTTGCAATTTTTTTGTAACTGCCGGAGCCTGTTTTGCGGTAAACATAGTAGCCTTTTGCGGTTGTTACTTTGCCCCATTTAACCGTTATTCCCGTTTTGCCGCTTGTTGCGGAGGAAAGTTTAACAGCACTAAGGTACATAAGCGTTGTACTTGCTTTGTAACTGCTTACTGTTTTGCCGTTGTACGCTTTTACATAATAACTGTACTTTGTTCCGCTTTTTACATTTTTATCGGTAAACGAAACCGTTGAGCCGCTTGTAATTGTTTTAACTTTAGTCCATTTGCCCGAACTTGCTTTACGGTAAACATAATAACCTTTTGCACCGGTAATTTTGTTCCATTTTACGGAAACACCTTTTGATGCGTTCGAGGTTTTAACTGTGGGCGTTGCAAGATATAACAGAGTTGTACTCGCTTTATAACTGCTTACTGTTTTGCCGTTGTATGCTTTTACTTTGTAGCAATACTTCGTACCGCTTTTAACATTTTTATCGGTATACGAAACTGTTGAGCCGCTCTTAACGGTTGCAATTTTTTTGTAACTGCCCGAACCTGCTTTACGGTAAACGTAATACCCTTTTGCTCCCGTAATTTTGTTCCATTTAACGGAAACACCTTTTGATGTGTTAGAGGTTTTAACTGTCGGCGTTGCAAGGTAAAGTTTTGAAAGACCTGCTTTGTCATATTCGCCATTACCGTTTGCGTTTGTCGCCTGTACCGTATAAGTGTACTTCTTTCCGCTTTTAGCAGTTGTGTCTGTATATGAAGTTGTACTGCCTGAAACAGTCTTTATTGCTTTATACGATGATGAGCCGGATTTACGGTAAACTATATAATTTTCAGCACCGTCAACGGCAGACCATGTTATTTTCACACCTTTTGTTGTGTTTGAAATTTTACAAAGTTTTACTGCCGAAAGAACAAGCATCGGTATTTCTGTAACATCTTTTTTAGCATCACAGCGTGTGCAGTGGTGCGACTTTGAACCGACTGACGAAACAGTGGGTTCAATATCTACTGTCCACTCGGCTGAATAGTTGTGACCGAGCTTCGTAATTACAGCGGTTTCTTTCGCATCGCACTTTGTACAGGTTCGGTATTTTGAGCCGTCCGACGTGCAGGTTGCAGGTGTATCTACCGTCCATTCAGTTGAATAACTGTGACCTGTTGCGGGAATTTCGACTTTTTCCGTAAGGTATTCACCGCACATCTGACAAACAGTATATGATGTATAACCCGGCTCAACACAGGTGGGTTCACACTTTTCATAAGCCTGTGTCAGTTCATGCAAACAAACATTATTTGATTTTTCAATAACGAACGGGCAAACAATATCTTTGCAATTATCAGCCGATGCCACAAAATAAATCATTGCAACATTTTCATCATTAAACTGCAGTTCATCTTCCGAAACAATATACTCGGCTTCAAAAACTTTATTTTTTTCGAGCGAGCCAATTTGCAGCGTATTAAGCAATGCACCGTCAACACTGTCGGCGTAAATTTTCACTGCAACATTATCTGCCGGAGCAAACGAAACATTTTCAAGCAAAGCACTTAATTTATATGTGCCGTCAATATAATTTTTATCTTTTTCGGTTAATGAAATAAGCGGTTTATTAACAAAATATGTTGAACTGTTATCGGTTTCATCCGCATCCGTTTTACCGTCAACACTCACGGAAACCGTAACTGTTGAGCCGGCAAAGTTCTCGGGAACGGTATAAGGCAAAATAATCGTTTCACTTTTGCCGGGCAAAAGATTTGCATCAACAATATACTCTTTTTTTGTGCCGTTTGTATCAGATACCGTGAAAACGGGATTTATAACTTTAATGTTTGAATTATTGGTGTAATCTACAAAAACAGCCGTATCGTCACCGGTCTGAACATCCTCTGCGATGTCAATACTTCCGACAGAAACATCAACAAAATCGTTTTCGGAGAAGAAAATGTAGTCAGTCCTTTTGCGAACATAACATTGCCTTTCTTCGTTATATTCGCTTATATTTTCATTGGCTGTACCGACAACTTTTGAATTGTAAGCCGTTACCGAAACATTTGTAAAACTGTTTCCCCTGTTTGAAATACAAACAGCATTACTCCATTCACCGTTAATAAAACTGCATGAATAAAGTTCATTACCGGTTTCACTTGCACCCGCGAAAATAATACTGAGTGTATCACCGTTTTTAACGCAGTTAATCTGACCGCTTATTTCTGTTTCTTCAGAAAGTACGGAAGCGATTTCGCCGTTTGCATCGATATAGTAAATATTTCTGCCATCCGAAACAAATAAAGTGTTTTTGCCGTTCAACTCACCGTAAGTAAAGTTTGAATATGCCGTTTCGGTTGATTTTTCAAACGTCTCAAAAGATTCTTCGTTACCGTAAAATACAGTTATATCATTTGTAGTTGTAAGGTCACCATCCATGTCAACCGCAAAAGCAACCTGCGAAGCAGAGCCGACCTGAGCGCATTCGATATTAAGAAGCGTACCGATACTGCTTACAAGCGTTTTTTCGGAAGATTCGCAATAAACTTTAAGCGAGTTGCCTGTCGTTGTGTTAAAGGTGTCGCCTGTTGAACTGCCGTAGAATACAACGGGTTTGCCGTTTTCAAATGTCATTTTAGGCGAGTAGTCATAAACCGTGTTATTTGTAAGTCTTGAAACATTTTCAAAATTACCGGTTTGTGAATTATACTTTGCGGTATAAATCTCGCTGTTTTTCATAAGCACTTCATAGGTAAGGCAATCCGAAGCAGAAAGATTTTTAACAATTTTCTGCCATGTAACATAAATATTTTTGCCGTCTGTTGCAAGGTACGGTGCAATGTCATTATTGCCGTCATCATTAACCGCTTGCGGTATGCTCCATGTTGAATCGGAAGGATTGTAAACGGAATAAACAAGACGCATTCTGTTATAAGTATCCCTTTCGGCATTGTCTTCAACCCAGCAGGCAAGCAATGTATTACCGCAAGAAATTATTTTTGCACCGGATGTTGTAAAGACATCTTTTTGAAGCGTATTAACATTTATGCTGTTAACTGCAGGTTTTGCACTCGAGTAGTAAAGTTTTCTGTTTCCGAGCCAGCCTGAGTTACCTGTTCTTTCCGTTAACCTGATTTGCGGAGTAAGTGTCCCGAGTGACGGGGCAGAAGCTAAATAATTCTTTGGTGTTATTGTGTTTTTATTACCCCAGAAAAGTTTTTTGGGACCGAGTGTTCCGGAAAGCAGTACTTTTTCACCGGTGCTCCAGATTAGAGCTGTTGCTTCGTAACCGAACTCACCTTTGAGTGAAACATTGAATTCATTGTTTTTGCAGATAAGATTCATCGGCAAAGAGCCTTTGCCGTAAACATCGGCACTGAAAATATCCTTGAGACCTACGCCGGCATAGGCTTTTATTTCCGGTGTAACATTTAGTGAAAAGCCGAATTCAAGCGGTTGGTCAAGGTCTGCCGTTTCTCTTGACCAGTCTGTGGTTATTGTGACTTTTCCGCCACCCTCAACGCCGAGATATGCCGCCGTAAGCTGATAGGTATATTTTATGGTAAACTGTCCCGAAACCGAAATACACATATCGGTAACAATAAATTTTCCGTTAACCAATTCACCTTCAATATATCCGAGTGAAGAAAGCGTAAAACCGGTGGATTTGGCATTTGATTTGCCGAGGTCACTTACATCTACGCCGTATTTCTTACAAAGGTTTCTTTTTATTTTTTCGGCTTCAAGCGAATCCTTCGCTTTTGAAAATGAGGATTCTATACCCTTAAAGTTGCTTTTAAAAGATTCCCAAACACCTTTACTTTCATCGGTATAAAAAGCCATAGGCATTTCCTGACCGGTTTCTTTAATGATTGTGCTGTGAGAATACTCGGTAGTCGAGGCGACAGGCTTCCACAAATCCAAACCGACCGAAACTCTTATTTTGTTATTATCATAACTGAAACCTATAGGAAACTTAAAGTCCGCAAGGTCTATTGTTGAGCCGCCGACTATAACCCAATCCTCGGGCAAAGTGACAGAAAGGCCGTATTTACCGCCGATATTGAGTTTGCCTTTTTTTAATTCGTTTATGACCGAATTGCCTTCAATCTCCTGAAAATCGAGTTTGACATTTACAGGTTCGGAAATAACGGAAGAGGAATTCTTAACATAAACATATGTATCGTATCCGTCTTTAAGTTTTTTACCCAATTCTGACGAAGTGAAGTATGATTTGGTTGATTTTATTTTATTGGCATCATTCTGCGAAACGAAATAAGTGAGGCTGCCGCTGTAGTTTAACACCGAAATATATAACTCGTATTTTTTATCGGGTTCAACGGTAAATAAGTTATTTACACAGTCAACAAACTTTTTATTTGTGCCGGCTTCACGAATAAACACACTTGAAACATACGGTTTTTTTGTTACCGCGCCTTTCTGCATAAAAACATCCAGCTTGTAATCTGCTGCCTTTTTTGAAAAAAACGAATCGGAAACGGTTTTCGGAATTATATAATCATAAAATCCGCTTTGTTTAACCGTAATATCGCCGGTTAAAGCGCTCTTATCAATCACAATTTCTTTAACCGGATTTTGCGAAAATGTTTTGCTGCCGATTTTTGCCGTTACGTTGCCGAGTTTCCACTTTAATCCCGTAGAATATTCCGAGAGTGAATCATTGCCGAGCGTAAGATTAACAAATTCATCCCTGTTTTTCGGTGTGATAATAAGCGAAGATTTTTTGCCGGTTTTGGTGTAGGAAGAGTAATTCGCAATACCGGTACCCGTGCTGTTTCCGGTATCTTTTACATCAGATTGAAAGATGGCAGATTTCAGATTAAAATTTAAAGCGGGACGAATACCACCATCAGTATAGTAGGTACCATAGAAGTAGCTGTCGACGTAGCCGCCGCCGTAGACTCCGCATGTGTAATCAGAACCATAGCCGGGCGAGCGCAAACGCCAATAGGAATTGCCGTAATATGAACTTGATGTACTTACCAAAAGCCCCTGACATTTTGCATAATCGGAACCCTGTGCTCTCCGGTTTGTATCATAAGCACTGTAACTTGAAGAAAAACCGTAATTTGTATTACAAACATCTTTATAGGAAAGAAGATAGATTTTGTCATTGGTTGAATTTGAATTATATGCCGAATAATTTGTGCTGTATGCGGAATTGTCAAGAAGTGTGTTATTTATAATTTTCTGCTGTGAAGAAGAAAATGCCGTATTGTAAAAATCATTATTAAGCCATGCTCTTATACTGCTTTTTTCATAATTATTTGCATAATAAGTTTTTTCGCTGTTGCCCCAATAAGCAGTTTTACCGTATTCATCAGTTCCGGAAGAAATAATATAATTGTTAAAAGGTTGAGAATCGAGAATTGTTTCAGCCATAACCAGACCTGAAGAAGGATCAAGAACACACCATTTTACAGGCTCATACCTGAACCAGTATGTTACACCCGTGCTGTAGCCGTTATCATCCTGATATGTATCTGAAGAAGTATATCCTGTGCAATACGGTCTGTATTCGGTAAAATATACACCGCGGTATTTTACACCGCCGTACAACACATCTTTATATTTCATATAGTCTTTTGCCGTCATTTTACCGTTAGACCAACTGCCGGTACCGCTGTAATAGCCGTAAGACTGCCATTCGCCGGATGAATTATTAAGCGAAGCAATTACAGAACTGTTTGTTTCTTTTGTCTGCGGATACCAGCCGAATTCAATAATATCTCCACGACTGTATGAAGTTACAGAAGCGGCAGATACAATTACAGGTATCATGCCGAGAATTATCGGCAAAACCAATATTAACGATAATATTTTTTTTGCGTATTTTTGCATTTTTATTCCTCCTTATTATTACGAACCAATATAAATCTGTTATTAACAGACCGTCTTAACCTGTAAGTATGACCACGCTTCAGGTGTCCGTTAAATCCGGGTAAAACTTTTTTAATATCTTCAAACTCAATTTCGCCACTGTTATACTGTTCATTAAGTTTTCGCATACGTTTTTTATACTTTTTCTTTGTCGAATTCCTGACTTTACGAACAACTTTTCCGGTATCTGTCATATAAAAGTGAAAACCGAGAAAATCAACGCCGTTTTTTATAGGAAAAATTTGCGTTTTGGAATTGAATTGAAGAAGTAATTCTTCCTCAACAATTTCTTCCATCCTGTTTAAAACATATTTTAAATATTCTTTATCTTTATGAATAATAACAATATCATCCATATACCTGACATAAAATCTTATATGACTTCGTTCCTTAATTTGTCTGTCAAGTACATCAAGATAATATAAAGCGAAAAGCTGGCTTGTTTGATTTCCCATCGGTATACCCTTGCCGGGTTCATTTTCATAACTGTCAATAATCATTTCGATTAACATAAGTATATCTTTATCATCAATGACTTTACGCATTTTCCATTTTAATGTTTCGTGGTCAATAGAGGGAAAATAATGATGAATATCCGCTTTCAGAATATAACCTTCGTTTGTTTTGTTTTCTTTAAAATACTTTCTCAAAAATCCACTTAAACGGTCAATCGCAAAATCGGTTCCTTTTCCCTTTTGGCATGCACCATTGTCGTAAATAAACTTACTCGTAAGAAGCGGATAAAGATAATTATCGCACAAACAATGCTGAACAACTCTGTCAGCATATGAGAGTGCCTGAATTTCACGTTTCTTCGGCTCATAAATTATAAACTTATTATAACATGAAACTTTATATTTTCTTTCCTTTAACTCATTATACAACCCCCACAGGTTACAGGATAAATTCAGTTCAAACTGTATAACATCTTCTTTATTTCGCTTGCATTTTCTTGCTTTAATATGAGCATTGTACAAGTTTTCAAAATTAAACAGTTCATCATAATTCAAAATCATCAACCCTTTCGGGAAATAACAAAAACAGTTTATGCGTTTGTTGCTTTAATGACACTTTTTGCCTTTTAAGGCGGGAATACAGTTCCTTTACCTAATGCACCGAATACAGAAACCGTTCCTGTATTTTCTCACAAGTAAGGTGAATCGGGACGAATACCATTATTAGTATTGTTGGTATTATAGTTGTTGTTGACGTTGCCGTCGTTGTTGACTTTGCATGTGTTTTCAGAATTATTGCCGGGCGAGCGCAAACGCCAATAAAAAACGTCACAACCGTATCCCCGTATTTTGAAAACGTTTTTTATCTGAATTTATCCAAGCACCTGTAAGATTAACACAATCCGAAATCAAGCCGGACATAATCTCGTATTGTTTTGGCAAAATACACTGCTGTTCTCTTGCAATCATAATAAGTGCATCCAAAACTTTCAAGTCGGCTATTGCCTTTTGTTGATATTCTCTTCTTTTATTATTTTCATTTATATCCGCTCCCGGTTTGAATTCGTTTGCTTTTATCAGGCTTTCAAGAACATCGAGTGCGTTATCCTGCATTTTTGATATTAAGGAAAATCTGAATTTTTTTGGTGCATTTTCAGAAATATCAAACAGATATTTAATCATATCTTTTGATTTTGTTATTACCATTAATTCCGAATCAGCTCTCATAGCACAAAACCAAAATCAGATGTAAAATCTCTCAAATCAACATTTTTTAAATATTCCGACAAACCGCCGAGAGGTATTGCCGAAAAGAGCATTATTGCCGCCAAAAGAACCGATAATGCTTTTTTCATTATTTTGTACCCGCCTTTTACTAAAATTACAGAAAATATATAATACTCTATTGTTATATTACAACAAACTTATATATTTTACAAGTGTTATTTATTTTTTGTGCAGATTGTCAGGTGTCGGCGATTTAAGCACCGTATATAAAAATATCTACCGAAGTTTTTTAAACAGTTTAAATATAATAAAAAAGCAAGTTTTCTCAAATTTAGGAAGACCTGCTTTTTCTTATAATATTAAACTATCGACAAATTATAAATATCAACCGCCAACTGACAAACCAACAACCGACAACTGAAAACTGAAAACTGAAAACTATATCACTCCGTCCTCAACGCTTCAACGGGGTCTTTCTTTGCGGCGATTCTTGACGGAATAAGTCCTGCAATAAGTGTAAGAGATACACTTATTGCTACAAGCGTTATTGCGCCTGCCACGGGAAGTTGAGCCGCCGCGGGGATTGACGTTGCGTATTTGAGAAGAAGATTTATGGGTATTTCAAGAAGCAGCGTTACGAGAATACCTATTACACCGGCACCGAAACCGATTACGGCTGTTTCGGCGTTAAACACTCTCGCTATATCGCGTTTTGAAGCGCCGATACTTCTCAATATACCTATTTCCTTTGTACGTTCAAGAACGGAAATGTAGGTAATAATGCCTATCATAATTGATGAAACGACAAGTGAAATTGCAACGAACGCAACAAGAACGTAAGTAACGACATCAATTATTGTCGTTATGCTCGACATAAGCATTCCGATGTAGTCGGTTGATTTTATCTGACATTCTTCGTGCCCGTCGGCAGATACCTTTTCGTTGTAATAATTTATAAGATTATTGAGGTTTTCTTTATCTTCAAAACTCTTGGGGTAGAAGTAAATGGACGACGGACTTTCAAATGTGCTGTAACCGAGCGCCTTTAAAGTACCCGAAAGCGAACATGATGCCGTTAATGTGTCAACATACGCCTGCTTAATTGCAAGTACCTGGTCATCCGAAAGGAAACCCTCCATCATTTTCTTCTGAAGGTCTGTCATATCGTCAAAACCGAACATTGACGACATATCCATCATATTAACTTCCGACATATCCATATCCGTTGCCATTGAAAGGAACGGTGTATAGTCAAGATATTTAAAGTCAATAAGTGAAAGGTCAATATCGGCAAGGTCAAAATCGTTAACGGTAAGGTTTGAAAACTCAAGTCCCGTAATAACATCTTTTGTTTTGTCGGCAAGTTGCTCTTTAACAACTTTCTTTTCGGCGGTTTTGTTTACTGCGTACTCCATAAGTTCCCTTGTGTAACCTATGCCGCCTGTACCGAGTGAAAGCGTATTGTTTTCATCGGGTTTAAGAATACCTACAATGTTTATTTCCTCACCTTTGTCAATAAGTTCTTTAAGGAAATATTCGTTATTACTGTTGTCACTCCATGTGCCTTTTTTGTTTTTAACAAAATAGTCGGCGCTTAAAACAAGTTTGAATTTCATATTAAGAATATCTTCATACGAATATTCCGACGCTTCCCTGCTTTCAAGCGTTTCTCCGTTTGCCATTGCGTTCATCATATCCTGCATAAACTGTTCCTGGTCTTTAAGGCCGAGAGCGTAAACAACAAGTTCGTTTACTTCGTTGTTGCCGTCAACAATGAGCACAACTTCGTTATATTTTTCGGGCATTCTGCCTGCAATAACATCGTACTGTGACTCCATAAGTTTTTCGTCACCTATAAGTTCCATCCACACGCTGTATGCCTGTGTCATGGAGGAAAGGTCCATACCGCCCATATTTGTTGACATTCCGCTGCCTTGCGTCAATGAATCCATCATTGTGCTCGGATTTACCTGAATAACTCCGTTTTCCGTATCGGCTCGGAAAATGTTAAGAGGTGTGCTGTAATTGTATATGACGTCATTACAGCATTTATTAAACTCCGCTTTGTTATCTTCAATATATTTTCTGAAATTGTCAAGGTTGTTTGATGAAGATTCGGCAATAAAAGCATTTACCATCTGCATAAGCGACTGGTTGACATAAATTCTGTCGAGTTCTTCTTCATCTCGCTGAAGGTCGGACGGCTTTATGCCCGTAAACGATGTCATAATGCTTTCAAAATCGACAGTCTGCTTTTCAACCGAAACGGGGTAAGAAAGAAGCATATCCTCCTGTATTTTCGCTATATACGCCTCAATACCCGTTGAAAGCGCAAGCACAAGCGCTATGCCGATTATACCTATACTTCCGGCAAATGATGTAAGAAACGTTCTCGTTTTTTTCGTGCGAAGGTTGTTTATACTCAAAGAAAAAGCGGAGAGTAAAGACATTGATTTTTTGCCCTTTTTCGAATCTTTCTTCGATATTTCTTTTTCGTTTTTGTAATCTTCTTCACCGGGTTCAAATTTATTGCTGTCATCAATAACTTCGCCGTCAAGACATTTAATAATACGGTTTGCATACTCGTATGCAAGGTCGGGGTTATGAGTAACCATAATAATGAGTTTGTCTTTTGAAATTTCTTTCAAAAGTTCCATTATCTGTACACTCGTTTCGCTGTCAAGCGCTCCGGTGGGTTCGTCGGCAAGAAGAATGTCGGGGTCGTTTATTAAAGCCCTCGCTATTGCAACACGCTGCATCTGACCGCCTGACATCTGATTCGGTTTTTTATACATCTGCTCTTCAAGACCGACTTTTTTCAAAGCATCTTTCGCACGCTGACGGCGTTCTTTTTTGGAAACGCCCGACAAAGTAAGTGCAAGTTCAACGTTTGAAAGAACCGTCTGGTGAGGAATGAGGTTGTAACTCTGAAATACAAAACCTATTGAATGATTACGGTAGGTATCCCAGTCGGTATCGGTAAAATCCTTTGTGGATTTACCGTTAATTTTCAAGTCACCGCTTGTGTACCTGTCAAGTCCGCCTATAATGTTAAGCATTGTTGTTTTACCGCATCCCGAAGGACCGAGTATTGCAACAAATTCGCTTTCACGGAAGTTGATATTTATACCTTTTAATGCTCTTACGGTGGTATCACCCGTTACATAGTCTTTTACTATATTTTTGAGAACAAGCATTATTTTTTCACCTCCACTGAAACTCCGTCTTCTCCGAAAATGCGTTTGCGGTTTATTACAAGCACCGCGACACCGGCAAGAAGTACAAGACCGGCTGCAACGCCCGCTTTTATTTCTTTTTCATAACTTTTAGGTGCTTCATATATGATATTCGGAGAATAAACTTCACTTTCAGGCTTAATTACCTTTGTAACCCTTTCTTTAAAAAGAAGATTGTAAAGCCATTCTATTGTTTCGTCGGCAGTCATTGTTTCAAACTGCTGAGTAAACGTTGACGAATACTGGTCCATTGCGCTGTTGTCACCCATAACACTTGTCATCATTGTAGCGTTTTCGGGCATTTTAAGCATTTCGGCAAGTACACGCAAAGCGGAAATCAGCACAGCCGTTCTGTCCGCTTCAACATAAGAATATGTGAGGGTTTTGCCGTCAACAACACTTTTGCTCGAACGCTGAACGAGCGTTCCGTATGAAGCAAGTTTATTTATATCAATTTCGGGCATTTTAAAACCGAGTCCCGAAGTCAATGACGATGAAAGTGATTTTATATCAAGTTTACTCTGTAACGATGACGTATCAAAATCCATTTTCACAACGTCCGACAGTTTGCCGCTTATTTCCGTCACGGGAATAAGCAGATTCTTAATGCAACTTTCAAGAGAACCGCTGTTCAAAAAATAAACTATGTTAGGTAAAACGCCCGTAAGCGTATATACGGGTTTATTGAAAACCTCGTCCAACAGGTCAAATACCGGGTCAAGTATTTCTTTTACAATACCGTCTGTTCCGGCATCTTTTTTGTACTGTGAATAAGAATCAATTTTTTTACTGTCACAGCCGAGCGCTTCGAGTACGGGAATAATTGCGGTGTTGTAACCGTCTGCACCCTTAACCGTTATTGTGTCAAGAAGAACAAAATCGTCTTCTGCAAGAAGAAATCTTAAAACCGGAAACAGCGGTCTGAATATTGCAACAAGCGCATTTTCAAAACCTTTTCTGTTGCCGTTGTAAAAATTCCACGTTACGCCGTCAAGAGATACTTTCGACCACGATTTTTTACCTTTGAGCGCATTTCGTGCATTTTCATAACCTTTTTCGGTAAGGCACGAAGCGACACCCGACGGTGTAATATCAATTCCGAGCATATTAAGTGTTTCGGAAAGCCCTTGTTCTTCAAGTGCTTTATATATACCCGAAAGTACGCTGTTAATGTTTTGATTGGTATAAATCTGAACAGAAAGCATTGCGCCCGCCGAATAATAGCCTGCGCCCTCTTTGACAAATTCGTCAAGTACAGAGTCAATATTATCAAGAACTTTATCAAAGTTTTCTTTTGTAAGGTTGGGAGTATATGATACCTGCGCCGGAGTTTGTGACGGATAAATCATATCGGTATATTTTCCGCTTATTTCTTCGGGGAAAAATAAAGAAATAATAAGACTTATAATTTTGTCGGTTTCAACCGATTTCAAAGACGTCAGCAACTCTTCGGGAATTTTAATTGACTGTTCGGGTGACTGTTTCATCAGTTCCGGAAGTTTGTCAAAATTGAGTTTAAGAACATCTATGAGCCAGCGCATTATTTCAATATACGCTTTGCCTTTATCGGGAGTATATTCGTTGCCTTCGCCGCTGCCGCACGATGCAAGTTCGGAAAGGTCAATTTCTTTTATATTAAAACCTTTTTCCTCCGCCATTTTAGGAAGACTTTCGTCAAGCATTGCCTGAACGTCAATTTCAAACGATTCAAGTTCAAACAGTTTTAAAAATACCGCTATTTCAACAATTTTATTTGTTGCAATAGGCTGTGTGAGCGAATTTATGCACTCATTCAACTTCCCGCTTACAATGAAGTTTGCAAGACGCGGAAGAATTTCGGTAAGCGAGTCTGCGGGTGTGTCACACGCTTCTTCAAGCAAAGTAAGAACAGGTAAAACTATACCGTATACCATTTGTGTTTTATCCTGCGAAGACTTTTCGGTAAACTCCTCCTGCGATAAAACATCTTTACATCCGAGTGAAGTGAGAAGCGGAATAATTGAAGTTTCATATCCGTTACCGCCGGCTACGGAAATAAATTTAACTTTAAAACTTCCCGAACAGAGAAGAGCATAAAGAACATCGTTAAACGGGGCAAGACATGATGCGAGTGCTCTTGCAAAACCGTCTCTATCATTTACTCCCCAATTAACATTTTCAAGTTTTACATCCTGCCAATCGGTAAATGCCGAAAGTGCGTTATATACCTCCCCGTAGCCCGAAAGACACTCTGCAACCGCCGAAACCGAAATATCAATACCGATATTTTTAAGGTCAGAAGCATTTTCCCCTATTGAGCCGTATATTCCGACAAGAAGTGCGGAAAGCGTTTCGCTGTTATAAAGAACGGGAACAAGCATATTCTTAAGCGACGTATTCATATAAGTTTTACACACGGAAGAAACAAGTTTGTCGGTATAAGAGACTGCTTCTTTTGCTTTTTTTGCGGTAACGCCGTCGGGATAATCCGAAGCGGCGGCAACAGTACATATAAGCGGTACCAGACACAGCACCGCCGCAAGAATGCAAGCCGTCACTTTTTTAAAAAAACGTTTCATATTTTCACCGATTCTTATTCGTGACGAATAAAATTCAATCACTTATAAATATAATAATATATAGTAATATTCCAATGTTATATTATACATCATAATATACATTTCATTTGTTAAAAATATGTTAATTTTAAGGTGGTTATATGCGTAAAATTTCTTTGTTTTCACTCTGTTTTCTGCTGATTCTCGGCGGATGTTCGTTTATTTCACAAAATAATGACTTAAACGGTTTTTGCGAACGTATGAATACTTTTTATTCCGAAGAACTTTTTTCACCCGACGGATATATAATTGACACCGAAAACAATACATATTACCGTTTTTTTCAATTTAAGGAAAATGAAGTGCTTTTAAAATTTCGGTATGATGAAGAATACATACTGAACGAAATGAACATAATTTTTGAAAAAGATGCTTTTAATGATAAAAATGTTTATCAGTTTACCGAAAACTGTTTAAAATCATTTATAACAAATGAAGAAAATTACAAAAACATTCTGAAAGAAATCAATTTAAAGAAAACTCTTTGTGAAAACACTTTAAAATCAAATGAAGCCGAAACCGGAAACATCAAAATGTCTGTTGACGTTACCGATATCGGCTCTGTAATTACTGTTTATTCTTTTTCCGAATAGTATTCGCAAAGTTTTTCGGCAAGTGAGCGAAGCGCCCTGCCGCGGTGACTTACTTTATCCTTTTCTTCTGCGGTAAATTCGGCAAAACTTCTGTCGCCGACCATAAATATCGGGTCATATCCGAAGCCACCGTCACCTTTCTTTTCATACCCGATTCTGCCTTCGCATTCGCCTCTTGAAGTTAATATGTCTCCGTTCGGAAAAACACAGCACACAACAGAAACGAACTTTGCAGTACGCTCACTTTCGGGAACATCGTTCATTATTTTAAGAAGTTTTTCAATGTTTTTTTCATCATTTCCGTGTTCGCCGGAAAAACGTGCCGAATATACACCGGGCGCACCGACTATATAATCAACAGCAAGACCTGAATCGTCTGCTATACACGGCATTCCGCTTTCAAGACAGCCCGATTTTGCTTTTAAAAGGGCATTTTCGTAAAATGTTTCACCTGTTTCCTCAACGTCGGTTATTTCCACTCCCGCCTGCTCTGCTGTTTTTACGTCAAAGCCGAGTGGCGAAAGTATTCTGTAAAGTTCGTTGCGTTTTTTCATATTGTGTGTAGCAAGCAAAAATGTTTTTTCCATTATCTGAATAATCTCCCGAAGAAGCCTTTTTTCTTTGCAGGGGCTTCTTCTTTCTTTTCTTCCGCTTTCAATGTTTCGGCGGTTTCGGTCTTAACTGTTTCTTCGACAGTTTCCTCAATGGCTTCTTCAACTGTTTCTTCGACTTTTTCCTCAACGTTTTCTTCAACTATATCATAAACAGGCTTTTCTTCAACTGCTTCTTTGACTGTTTCTTCGACGATTTCTTCAATCTGTTCATTTTCGGTTGTTTCCGATGAAATTTCAACTGCTATGTCATCGGTTTCATCATCTGTGTTCTCCGAAATTTCTGATTTTTCGTCGCTTTCTTCGTTTGCAGTCTGTGCTTCCTCGGCATTTATTTCAGCCATCGCTTCCATAACTTCCTCAAAAGCCTCTTTGAGTTCTGTTTTGAACTGTGAGTTTTCATTTTCTTCGGGAACATATTCCTCACGGATTTTTGAAAGGTCTATATCATCCTCCGCATAATCTTCGGGAAGCGCTTCAAAAAGACCTGAGGCAAACGCATCGGGATTAAACGGCTGTAAATCATCTATACCTTCACCGACACCGACAAATTTAACCGGTACTTTCAAATCATTCTTTATTGACAAAACAACGCCGCCCCTTGCGGTACCGTCAAGTTTTGTAAGTATAATGCCGGTTATTTCCGCTATTCTTGCAAATTCACGAGCCTGATTTACTGCATTCTGTCCCGTTGTTGCATCAAGAACAAGAAGTACTTCACGGTCTGAATACGGAAGTTCACGGTCAATTACACGGTATATTTTAGCAAGTTCTTCCATAAGATTTTTCTTGTTGTGAAGTCTGCCTGCCGTATCGCAGATAATAATTTCCGTTCCTCTTGCCTTTGCGGCTGAAATTGTGTCATATATTACTGCGGCGGGGTCTGCGCCCTCTTTATGCTTTATTATATCAACACCGGCACGCTGTGCCCAGACGTCAAGCTGGTCTATTGCGGCGGCTCTGAATGTATCGGCGGCGGCAAGAATAACACTCTTACCCTGCGCTTTATACATTGAAGCCATTTTTCCGATTGTGGTAGTTTTACCTACACCGTTTACGCCGATAACGAGAATAACGGACGGTATCGTAATAAGTCCCATATCCTCTCCGCCCTGAAGCATTTCGGAAACAATTTCTTTAATCTCCGATTTTACGTCAGCAGGATTTTTTATTCCTTTTTTGCGAACTCTGTCATTTAATTTCATTGTTATTTCAGATGCCGTAGTAACGCCGACATCACCCATAACAAGAGCCTCTTCGAGTTCGTCAAAGAGCGTTTCATCTATTGACGTGTAACTGTCGAGAACATTATCAATAGCCCCCGACATATTATTTCTTGTTTTTCTTAATCCGAAGTTAATTTTTTTAAAAACACCCAATTTAATCATCCTTTTCAAGTAAGATGTAAGAAGTAAGAAATGTGAATCGAGTCGGTAAAATGCTGAAATATCCGTGATATTACCGACTTGTCTTGAGTAAGATTGCGTGCAGTTCGTTTTTTAACGTCCCCGAAGCATACTAAGGTATGCGAGTTTGTCGGGTAAAACGGCAGATACGCGTGATATTACCGACTTGTCTTGAGTAAGATTATGCGTAGGTGTCGCTTTTACGAGACCGACGCGTACTAAGGTACGCGAGTTTGTCGGGTAAAACGGCAGATACGCGTGATATTACCGACTTGTCTTGAGTAAGATTGCGTGCAGTTCGTTTTTTAACGTCCCCGAAGCGTACTAAGGTACGCGAGTTCGGGACGGTAAAAAGCGAAATGTGCGTGATATTACTCAAGACCCATTTGACGAGCCATTTCGGCGGTCTTTAACTCTAACAGTTTTGATACGCCTTTCTCCTGCATAGTAACACCGTAAAGCATATCCGCTTCTTCCATTGTGCCGCGGCGGTGCGTAATGAGAATAAACTGCGTTGCCTTTGTCATACGGCGAACGTATGAAGCGTAACGGGCAACGTTTACGTCATCAAGTGCCGCTTCGACTTCGTCAAATATACAGAACGGACAGGGATTAACTTTAAGAATTGCAAATAAAAGAGCGATTGCCGAAAGTCCTTTTTCACCGCCCGAAAGAAGTGAAATGTTCTGTACGTTTTTGCCCGGCGGCTGTACCTTTATTTCAATATCACATTCAAGAACGTTTTCATCCGTAAGAACAAGACTTGCCTTGCCGCCGCCGAAAAGTTCTGCAAAAGTTTCACCGAAGCAGAAATTGATTTTATCAAACTGCTCTTTAAACTGAACGCCCATTTTGCCGGTAAGTTCATTTATGAGTTTTATAAGTTCCGCTTTTGATTTTTCGACGTCACTTACCTGACTGTGCATAAACTCGTAACGCTCGGAAACTTCTTTGTATTCCTCAATAGCGCTTACGTTTACACTGCCGAGTGATTTAATTTTACCTTTAAGTTCGGCAAGACGTTTTCTTGATTCGGAAACATTCTCTATAACGATGTCGAGTTCTTCCGCTTCACGGCGGGTAAGTTCATATTCTTCATAGAGTTTGTTCTGAATGTCATCGAGTTCTTTTTCCATTGTATCACGGCGTTCGGAAAGTCTTGCTCTTTCACCGCCGATTTTTTCTTTTTCGTCATTTTTCTGTTTTTCGAGTTCACGAAGAAGCGTGCTCTGACGGTCGAACTCTTCACGCTGTTTAATTTGTTCACCGACTTCATTCTGTGAGGAAATATTATTTTCACGAAGTTGTTTTGATTCGCCGGTAAGAATTTCGATTACACCTTTTAAATCTTCGTTTTTCTTTTTAATTTCCTCAATTTCATCGTTGAGTTGAGTAAGTCTGTCTTTATGGCTTGTACTTCTGCCTATAAGACGTGTAACTTCATCATTTTTGTCTTCGATTTCTTTCTGTGATGTTGCGATTGAAAGGTTTATTTCGGAAGCGGCAGACGTAAGTTCTTCACGTTTTTTCTGCAACGCTTCACGGTCACCTGTAAGTAACGAAAGTTCGTTTTCGGCTTTTTCGAGTTCGCCTTTGAGCAAAACAAGTTTTTCCGATGCTTCTTTTGAACTGTCGAAAACAGAATTTTTTCTTTGTTCGAGAATCTGTTTTTCTTCTGCCGCTTCTTCTGCTGTTTTAAGAATAGCGGAAAGTTGACCGTTTTTAAGGTTAAGAACGCCTTCAAGCCGTATTTTGTCCTCACTTAAAGTTGCGATTTCAGCCTTGCATCCTTCAAGTTCGGCAGTAACAGCAGAACAGTTTTCCTGCTGTTGAAGAATGTTTGAAGACATCAATTCAAGTTTTGAAGAAAGTTCTTCACACTCTTTTTTAAGTTTTTCCATTTCGTTGCCGCGGCTGAGAATACCCGCATTCTGAAGTTTTGCGCCGCCCGTCATTGAGCCGCCGGCGTTAATAACCTGACCGTCAAGCGTAACGACTTTGAACCGGTAAGAATATTTTTTTGCAATAACAACCGCTGAGTCAAGGTCATCCGCAACAACGGTTCTGCCTAAAAGAGAGTTGATTATTTCAATATATTTTTTGTCGTACTGTACAAGATTTGACGCAAGATTTACATATCCGAAGCAGTCGTCAAGGCCTTTTTCGTCAAGGACTTTACCCTTAATTGCGGTAAGCGGTAAAAAGGTCGCTCTTCCCGCATGGCTTTCTTTTAAGAAATTGATTGCTTTTTTAGCATCATTTTCATTATCGGTAACAATGTTCTGAATCTGTGCGCCGAGAGCGGTTTCAATAGCAAGTGAATACTTGTCACTGACGCTTATTATTTGCGAAACGGGTGCGTGTATGCCTTTAAGCGTACCTCTGTGAACTTCACGCATAACCGCCTTAACGCTTCCCTGGTAACCGTCCATATTCTTTTCAAGGTCGGAAAGAAGCGTTATTCTCGAATTTTTAATCTGCAATTCGTTTTTGAGATTTGATTCTTCTTCTTTTAACTCGTCAAGTTTTGAAAGACGTTTTGAAGCAAGAAGTTCAATACCCGAAAGTGAATTGTTGAGTTCGCCTGCTTTTGTTTCAATATCGGAAAGTTCTTTTTCTGTTTTTTCTTTTTCCGAAACAAGTCCGTCAATAATCGGTTTTCTGTTTTGTTCCTGTTCTGTAATTGCGTTAATACGGTTGTCAATTTCGTCTGCCGATGATGACGCTGTGGAAACTATAACACGGTTGTCCGCTATTTCAAGCGAAAGTTTTGAAATAAGTTCGGAAAGTTCAATACTTCTTTGTGCAGAACGGCTGTTTTCACTTCCGAGTGCTTCAAGTTCACCGGACATATTAACAAGTTCATCACGTTTTTCCTGTATCGCCTGTTCAAGTTGAGTTATTGCGTTTTTTGTTTCTTCAATCTGTAAAGCAATTTCGGAATCGGTATCATTCTCCGAATCTTTATCACGTTCAATACGTTCTATTGTTTCATTGTTATGTAAAATGGTGTTTTCATGAACTGCTATCTGACTTTCGATAACTGCAATCTGTTCATCAAGTTGTGATGAAGCACGGCGCATTTCATCAATACGCACGGTAATCTGCTGTGAGCCGAGTATTGCCGCTTCTATTTTTTCGGAAGTTTCGTCAAGAACTTTGCAAACTTCGTTATACTGTGAATCGGCTATTGAGATTTTGGTTTCATATTCACGCAAAGTATCTTTCGTTTTATCAAGCGTGTGAAGCCATAAACCTATATCAAGATTCTTCTTTTCAGCCGAATATTCAAGGAATTTTTTTGCCTTTTCGCTCTGTATTTTAAGAGGACCGACACGGCTTTCAAGTTCTGTGAGAATATCACGAAGTCTGAGAAGATTATCTTCAGCCTGATCAAGACGTTTCAAAGCATCGGTTCTTCTGTAACGGTAATGCGATATTCCCGCCGCTTCTTCAAGCATATCACGGCGTTCACCCGTTTTACCGGAAATGAGCGTTTCAACTTTACCCTGACTGACCATTGAATAGCCGTCACGTCCGAGACCGGTATCCATAAACAGTTCGTGAACGTCTTTAAGTCTTGCCTGTTCTCCGTTTAATTTGTATTCACTTTCACCCGAACGGTAATAACGCCTTGTGACGGTGACTTCTTTTTCATCGTTGTTCAGCGCTCTGTCGGAATTGTCAAGGCGAAGCGTTACTTCCGCAAAGCCGACTGCCCTGCGTGAATCCGTTCCGCTGAAAATGACGTCTTCCATTTTCGAGCCGCGAAGATTTTTTGTTGACTGTTCACCGAGTACCCAACGAACAGCATCGGAAAGATTACTTTTTCCGCTTCCGTTAGGACCGACAACCGCCGTTATTCCTTTACCGAATTGCAGAACGGTTTTATCGGGAAAAGATTTAAACCCCTGCATTTCAATAGATTTTAAATACATAAATTACTCCTTTACCGCACGCACTTTGTATTTCGGGAGTGCGGCGTCACCTTTGACTGTAACGTCAAAACCTTCTTCATAAAGAATCTTTTTATTAATGCGCTTTTGCCCCGTCATTTTTGATATTTCGGACGGATTTACAAAAAGCGTAATTTTATTTTTGTTTTTATCGTTGAAAATTTCTTTTGAAATTTCTTTTTTTGCTTCTTCAAGATATATTTTCGATTCGCATATTTCTCCGAATGCCGGATGATAAGGACCCGAAAGATAGCCTTCTTCAACATTACCGCCCGAATGAAGACCGAGACGTATGACCGTTATTTTTGCATCGTAAAACATTTTTAAAAGTTTTGCACAAACTTGAGCCGCTTCATCAACCGTTTGAGCCTTGTATTCGCCGCTTTTAAAAAGTTCGCCGAGATAGGTGTTTTCAAGAATTACCGTCGGATAAATACGGACTGTATCGGGATTGATTTCTATTATTTTTTTTGCCGTTTCTATTGTTTTTTCGTCTGTATCGCCGTAAAGCCCCGTCATCATCTGAAGACCGAGAGAAAAACCGTATTCCTTTATCAGAGCACTTGCATCGTAAACATCTTTTACGGTATGCCCTCTTCTGTTAAGTAAAAGAACTTCGTCATCCATACTCTGTGCGCCGAGTTCTATTGAAGTTACACCGTAATTTTTTAAAATTTCAAGTATCTCACGGTTTATGGCATCGGGCCGTGTAGAAACACGAATACCCGAAAATCTGCCGCTTTTTATGTACGGTTTCGTTTCTTCAAGAAGCGAAATCATATATTCACGTTCTATTGCGGTAAAACTGCCACCGAAAAACGCTATTTCCGTTGTTTCGGGCGAAACATCGTCACAGGATGCTTTCAAAAGCGTTTCTCTGACATCTGCGGCAGTAAGCGGTTTTACCGAGCCGGAAATGGTTTTCTGATTGCAGAACGAACACTGATGAGGACAGCCTGCATGAGGAACAAAAAGTGAAATGTTAGCGTGCTTCATTTTTCAACGTTTCAAGAGCCGCACCTGCCGCCGACTGTTCTGCTTCTTTTTTGCTTCTGCCTTCGCCCTTTCCGATAACTTCTCCGTTGAGTTTTACTTCAAACACGAATGTTTTATCGTGGTCGGGACCTTTTTCTTCTTTTTCTTCGTATACAAGAGCGTTGCCTTTTACTTTCTGTATTTCTTCCTGTAAAAGTGATTTATTATCTTTAAAACTTGCTTCACGCTTTATTGCTTCTTTTATAAAACCGAGAATATAAGGCGTTACCGCTTCTATTCCGCCGTCAAGATACATAGCGGCTATTACCGCTTCAAAAGCGTCGGAAACAACAGACGGTCTGTTTCTGCCGCCGGTCTGCTCTTCACCTTTACCCATAAGTATAAAATCACCGAGAGAGATTTTGTCGGCAAACCTGAAAAGTGATTTTTCGCAAACAACTGCGGAACGGAGTTTTGTAAGTTCCCCCTCGGGTCTTGTTCTGAACTCCGAGAACAGATATTCGGCAGTTACAAAGCCGAGTACCGAATCGCCCAAAAACTCAAGTCTTTCGTTATCGGACGGAAGTTTCTTTTCATTAGCGTAAGATGAATGAGTAAGAGCCGTTTTAAGCAGTTCCTTATCTTTGAAAATGTATCCTATTTTGTTTTCAAAATCAGCAAGTTCCATTTTATACACCTCTTATAACAAAAGAGTATCAAAATACGAAAGGCTTCTTTGTGCAAGTGCTTCATATCTTTCTTTTTTATCTCTTATTTTTTCCGCAAGCGGTTCTATTATTCCGAATGCCGCTCCCATAGGCTGAAAATTCGTAACGGTTTCATCCGAAATATATTGTGACAACGCACCCATCATTGTTATTTTCGGGAGTTGTATGCTTTCTTCACCGAACAGTTTCCTCGCCGCATTATAGCCTGCCAGAATGCCCGATGAAGCGGATTCCATATACCCTTCCACACCGGAAATCTGACCTGCAAAAAATATGCGGGGATTATTTTTCATACTGAAATCGCTGTTAAGAACTCCCGGTGAATTTATAAACGTATTTCTGTGCATAACGCCGTACCTTACAAATTCGGCATTTTTAAGAGCAGGGAACATTGAGAAAACTCTTTTTTGTTCCGAGAATTTCAAGTTGGTCTGAAAGCCTACAAGGTTATACATTGTACCTTCGGCATTTTCTTTGCGAAGTTGAAGATTCGCCCACGGTCTGTGCCCCGTTTTCGGGTTTACAAGTCCCACGGGTTTCAACGGTCCGTAACGCATTGTATCTTTACCCCTCGAAGCAAGAACTTCAATAGGCATACAGCCTTCATATACGTCTTTCTTCTTGTCAAAACTGTGAAGTTCGGCGCTTTCGGCGTTTATTATCGCATCATAAAACGCCTCATACTGCTCTTTGTTCATAGGACAGTTTATATAGTCGTCCTCGCCGCCACGTTCATACCGTGACTGCGTGAACGCTTCATCCATTGATATGCTTTCAAACGTCACTATGGGTGCCGCCGCATCGTAAAACGAAAGTGACTTTCTGCCGCACAGTTTTGTTATTTCTTCGGAAAGAGATTCCGATGCAAGCGGACCTGCCGCAATAATTACAATTCCGTTTTCGGGAATTTTCGTAATTTCTTCACGAATCAAAGTGATGTTCGGATCGTTTTCAACGGCTTCGGTAATGTATTGTGAAAACAAATCTCTGTCAACGGCAAGTGCGCCGCCCGCAGGTACTTTTGATTTGTCTGCCGCTTCAAGACATACAGAGCCGAAACGGCGCATCTCTGCTTTTAAAAGACCTGCCGCAGAGCCGACACGCTCTGCTTTTAATGAATTTGAACATACAAGTTCGGCAAGTTTTTCGGACTTATGCGCAGGTGAATACTTTACCGGTTTCATTTCGTAAAGTTTCACTTTTATGCCGCGCTTTGAAAGTTGTTTTGCCGCTTCAACTCCTGCAAGACCGCCGCCGATTACTGTTACTTCTTTTTCGGTCATTTTATTCATCCTGCGCTTTTTTTGCGTTTTTTCTCGGTGCTTTTGCTGTGTATCCGCATTTCTCATCAAGGCAGTTCAACATACCGCCTTTGCCTTTGAAAAGTGATTTACCGCAATTCGGACATTTTTCATCGGTAGGTTTATCCCATGTCATAAAATTACATTCCGGATAATTTGAACAGCCGAAGAAAAGGTAGCCTTTCTTTGACTTTTTGCCGATTACTTCGCCGCCGCAAACGGGACATTTTGCATTTGTGGGCTCAACATAAGGTTTTGTGGATTTACATTCGGGATAACCCGGACACGCAAGGAATTTACCGAAACGGCCTGTTTTAATAACCATATTTCTGCCGCATTTATCACATTTTACATCGGTAATATCTTCCTGAAGTTGAATTTTCTGTCCCTGCATATCATCTTTCGCCTTTGCAAGAGTTGCTTCAAATTCATCGTAAAAATCATGAAGCACGTCAATATAGTTGCAGTCACCGTTATCAATTTCATCAAGTCTTGTTTCCATGGATGCGGTGAATTTTGTGTTTACTATTTTCGGGAAACGCTCTTTAAGAAGGTCAGTTGTAGCGCATCCGAGTTCGGTCGCTTTCAGAAGTTTGCCCTCACGTTTGATGTACTCTCTTTTAATTATCGTGCTGACAATGGAAGCGTAGGTACTCGGTCTTCCGACACCCGTTTCCTCAAGCGTTTTAATAAGCGATGCTTCGGTAAAATGCGCCGGAGGCTGTGTGAAATGCTGATTACCCGTGAGTTCTTTCAGTTTAAGATTGTCGCCTTCTTTTATTTCGGGAATAACATTTGCGTTTTCATCTTCTTCATTGTAACTATCTTCATAAATTGCGGTATAACCGTCAAATTTAACCGAATAACCGCTTGAAGAGAAAATACAGTATTCACTGTCATTATTATTTTTTGAAGCCTTTATTTCGACTTTTACCGTATCCTGTACGCACGCCGCCATAAGTGACGCAACATATCTGCACCAGATAAGATTATATAGTTTGTACTGGTCATTTGTAAGACTGTCTTTTACAATAGCCGGTGTAAGCGCAACGTTTGCGGGTCTTATAGCCTCATGGCCGTCCTGTGCGCCTGCACGTGTTTTGAAATAACGGGGTTTTTCGGGAAGATATTTATTACCGTACTGGGCGGAAATAAAATCGTTTGTCGCCGCTCTTGCTTCCTCGGAAATACGGAGTGAATCCGTTCTCATATATGTGATAAGACCGGTTGTACCCTGCCCCTTAATATCAACACCTTCATAAAGTTCCTGCGCTATCTTCATTGTTTTCTGAGCCTGGAAGTTGAGTTTTCTTGACGCTTCCTGCTGCATTGAAGATGTAATAAACGGAGGTGACGGCTGTTTCTTTCTTGTACCTTTTTTTACAGACTGTGCAACATAATCGGCACCGTCAAGTCTTGCAAGGTATGAATTTGATTCATCGCCGGATGTTATTTTTACTTTTCCGTTTTCATCTGCGGTGAGAGATGCGCTGAAATGCTTTCTGTTGGAAGTAAATTTAGCATCTATTGACCAGTATTCTTCGGGAACAAACGCCGCTATTTCCTTTTCACGGTCAACAATAAGACGTACCGCAACACTCTGAACACGGCCTGCGGAAAGTCCGCGCCTTATTTTTTGTGAAATAAACGGACTGAGGCGGTAACCCACAAGTCTGTCAAGAATACGGCGTGCCTGCTGTGCGTCAACAAGTCCCATATCCACAACTTCGGGATTTTCCATACCTCTCATAACGCTTTTTTCGTTAATTTCGTTAAACTTAACTCTGTTTTTTTCGGAAAGGTCAAGACCGAGTACAGTTGCAAGATGCCATGAAATTGCTTCTCCTTCACGGTCCGGGTCGGTTGCAAGGTAAACTGCTTCGCTTGAATCAACTTTTGCTTTAAGTTCTTTTACGAGTTTTTCCTTTCCCTTTATTATCATATATTTAGGAGCAAAATCATTTTTTACGTCTACGCTCAATTTCGCAGCGGGAAGATCCCTTATATGTCCCATTGATGCCGTAACGTCATAATCCTTTCCCAGATATTTTTTTATTGTCTTTGCTTTTGCCGGAGACTCAACAATTACAAGTTTTGACATTATATTTCCTCCATAATTATTTTTAAATAAAGATTATATATTTTACCGTTCAAAGCAGTTTATTGTGTAGAAAGCGCATAATGCTTTCCGCTGAACTGCTCTGCAACACCTTCGAGTTCAAGTTCCGAAAGTGCCGGCAGTACTTCCTTCATTGAAAGACCGCTTTTTCTGACAATGTCATCAATATGCGTTTCTTCATAAGTCAGAACAGAATACACCGCAAGCGCTTCTTTTGAAACGCCCGATATTTCTTTTTTTGCGGTCGGTTTGATTGCTTTTATTTCATTTGCAAAATTATCTTTTTCGATTTTTTGTTGACAAATTTTATTATGTTGTAAATTTGCTTCGGGTGTTTTTTTAACATCACCCGTTTGTTGGTTTTTGTTCTTTTTATAGTTTCTGAAATCTACATATTCAATATCTGCAAGTCGTTCATTGCATACGGAAAAATCTATCAGTTCACCGTATCTGTATTCATATTCGCCGAGAATATCGGCTACCGAAAACACGGGTTTTGCGCCCTGACTTATTAAAAGATTTGTTCCGTCAAAAGATGAACGGACTATATCTCCCGGAACGGCAAACAAATCTTTGCCCTGTTCAAGTGCCCTGTCTGCGGTAATAAGCGAGCCGCTCTTTTTACCCGCTTCAATAACAACCGTACCGAGGGTCAAACCGGAAATAAGACGGTTTCTTATCGGGAAAGTTGTTTTTGATGCAGGCTGCATCGGCTGGTATTCCGAAACAAGACAGCCGTGACGTGCTATTGCTCTGCGAAGCGAAGCGTTTTCCATAAGATATTTAACGGACAGGCCGCACCCTAAAATTGCCGCTGTACGCCCTTTTGCAAGCATTGCACCTGCGTGAGCCTCGCTGTCAATACCCAATGCGCCGCCGCTTATTAACGTAAAGCCCGCTTTCGCAAGAGAATATGACAGTTTTTGCGCCGTTTGAGTTCCGTATGCACTTGCGTTTCTTGTTCCGACCATTCCGAGTGACAACTCATCACAAAGAACGGTAGAATCACCGTAAACGTATAACACAAGCGGCATATCGGCAAGTTTTCTCAGCCTTTCGGGAAAGAAACTGTCTGAAGGAGTAATGATTTTATAGCCGTTTTTTGAACATTCATCAAATATCTGCTTTGTTTCGGACGGAGATGTACTTTTCAGTTTTTCAATTTTGTTCGGTGTAAGAAGCCCCGAAAGACGCCATTCATTTGACCCCGCCGAATACATATTTTCGGGATCACCGAAATATGACAAAAGTTCGTCGGTACGCGCACCTGCGCCCAACGCACTTTGAAGCCATATCCAATATTCAGCAGGACAGTTTTTCATCTCATCATTTCCCACATGGTTATTGATGCGGCAGCCGAAGCGTTAAAAGATTCGGCACGGCCTTTCATGGGAATTGTAATTAAAGCCGTAGACACATTCTTTGTGTTCTCGCAAACTCCGTTACCCTCATTGCCCACAACACATACAACACCGTCTGACATATCCGCCTCGGTAATCGGCAACGCATCGCCGTCGGGTACGGTAGAATATATTTTCATACCGCATTCTTTAAGAGATGCAAGAAAAACCGGCAATTCGTCACATTCGTACACGTCAAGTCTGAAAAGCGAACCCATTGACGCCCGCTGGACTTTCGGATTGTATATATCGCAACCTCCGCCGACAATTATGCCTTCAATGCCGAGTGCTTCTGCCGTTCGGCATATTGCACCGAAATTCGACGGATTTGAAATGTCATCAAGAGCCACATACTTCTTATTGTTTTTTATTTTACCTATATTTGTATTTTTGTCAAGCATTTTGCATACGCAAAATATCCCCTGCGAATTTTTTGTATCCGACAGTTTTTCGCTCACTTCTTCGGAAACGGTAAAACAGTTTTTGCAGACACTTTCCACATCACAAAAATACTCTGCGTATTTACGCAAAGCGTTTTCTGTAACAAAAGCGGTTATTATTTCAACATTACTCTTCGCCGCATCGCTGCAAAGACGTGCGCCCTCAATAAAGTATTCGCACATTTCTTTTCTGAAAGAAGACGAATCACGAAGTTTAACCGCATATTTTATTTTTTCGTTATTTCTGCTTGTTATAAGTTCCACCTGTGCACCTCCGAAAAATGTCGCAAAAAAGAAAAACCGCCCGATTTTTTACATAAATATAAGCCTTTGCGCCCGGCCGTAAACGACCGAGCGCAATTTGTCAATTAAAGAGCCGCTTTTGCTTTTTCAACAAGAGCAGTGAAACCTGCGGGATCGGAAATAGCGATCTCGGAGAGCATCTTTCTGTTAAGTTCGATGCCTGCTTTTTTAAGACCGTTGATGAATGTTGAATAGTTTATATCATTCATTTTGCATGCAGCGGAGATTCTTGCAATCCAAAGACGGCGGAAATCTCTCTTTTTCTGCTTACGGCCGATGTAAGCGTAGTTGCCGCTTTTCATTACAGCCTGTTTAGCGGTTTTGAAAAGTTTGCTCTTTGAGCCGTAATAACCTTTTGCGAGTTTAAGAACTTTATTTCTTCTTTTGCGAGTCATAATCGCGCCTTTAATACGTGCCATAATAAGTTACCTCTTTACCTTTCTCTTATTTGTAGGGGATAAGACGTTTAATCTGCTTCTGATTTGTTACGTCTGCTACGTTTGTTTTACGAAGATTTCTCTTACGTTTTGTTGTCTTTTTGGTAAGGATGTGTGACTTATAAGCATGACCGCGCATGGGTTTGCCGTTTTTTGACATTTTGAAACGCTTTTTTGCGCCTGAATGAGTTTTGATCTTAGGCATAATATTTCCTCCTTAAATTTAAAACACTTTTATTTGGATGACTTAGGTGCAAGAAACATAAGCATTTGACGGCCTTCAAGTTTTGCGGCCTTTTCAACACTGCTTTTTTCGGAACAAGCCTCTGCAAAACGGTCCATAATAACGTTACCGTTTTCGGTATGAGCCATCTCCCTGCCTCTGAAACGAATCGACACTTTAACCTTATTGCCGTCCGCAAGAAAGCGAAGTGCGTGGTTGACTTTCGTATTGAAGTCACCTGTGTCGATATTCAAAGATAAGCGAATTTCTTTAATTTCCATGACCTTCTGATTTTTCTTTGCCTCTTTTGCGCGTTTTGCCTGCTCGAAACGGTATTTGTTATAATCCATAACCTTACAAACCGGCGGAACCGCATTCGGAGCGATTTTAACGAGGTCAAGATTTCTGTTTTCCGCAATTTTGAGAGCATCTTTAGCGGACATTATTCCGAGTTGTTCACCCTCGGCGGAAATAACTCTTACTTCTTTATCTCTGATCTCTTCGTTGATCTGAGTTTCCTTGCTGCTGATACGTAAGCACCTCCAAAAAATATTAAAGCGTGAGCGAAAACTCCGCCCACGCTGAAACACACTTATACACAAAATATGCTGTCAACTATTCGACCAAGTAATACGCTCGCTTGGTGAGAACGGAGAGTTCTGCTTTATTGCCTTGATATAATATCAGTTAAACCGCTTTTTGTCAAGTGTTTTTTTAAAATTTATACATCTTCCCCGATTTCTTCCTCAGGCTCATCCTCAATATCATCAGTTTCGGTTGGTGCCTGCGTTTGCTTTTCGGTAGTTTCTTCGGTTTCCGTTTCAGTCGAAACCTCATACTCACCGTAGTAATAAAGAATGAGTTTATTATTTACCGAAAGTCTTCTGTCACCGGGAATTGCCGCCCAGTCATTCTTTTCGGTATCGAGGTAAACAAGGCTGTAAACTTTAAGCGATTCGCCGCTTGATGCGGCAATTTTGCCCTGATTTGTTTCAACGTTTTTGAAACCCGCTTCTTTAAGCGTGTTTAGAGCATCTTTCATTTCTTTGCCGCTGATGTCGGGAACTTCACGTCCGTCACTTACAACAAGTTTAATTGAACGCTTATTGATTGATGACAGATTTGTTCCCTCCGGAAGACTTTGAGATATAACCGTTCCTTTGTCTTCATCGCTGTCAACATATTCGGTTTCGATATTCAAAACGCTTTTATATACGCTGTCATTCTTTATGTCATCAATTTTTTTACCGAAAAAAGACGGTAAAGTAATGCTGACAATGTTGTTTTCGCCGGAAGTTGTTTTCTCTTTATATTCTTCTGTTAACGGAGATGTTGTAAGTGTTGTATCTTTTTCATCCTGCTCGCCCGAGTCATGTGATTTCAGAATAACAACTACTGAAATCAGTATTGCCGCACAAAGAATAACACTGATTACGAACGCCGCTATTGTACTTTTCTTTATTTTTCCGGAATCGGGTGACTCTTCGTCATCTTTACTGCCGTTTTCCGCTTCATTATCTTTTATAACAGGCGGAGGAGACGGAACACCGTTATCGGTTTTTTCGTGTTCCTCATTTTCGGAATATGCGTTAGCGGCATTTACAGCCGCAGGTGATGCCGAAAGTTCGTTTCTGAAGACTTCAATACTGCCTGTTCTGTCACCGGGAAGTATCTGCAAAGCATTCACAAGCGCATTTATTACGTATGCGGGAAGTTTTTCGGCAAACTTAGCAGGTATCATAAGTTTGTCATTTGAATAACGCTCCGACGCACTCATAGGCGTACTGCCTATAAGCGTTCTGTAAAGCACTGCGGCAAAAGCATAAATATCGGTATATGCACCGAGTCTGCCGTCATCGGTATACTGTTCAACCGCGGCATAGCCGTTATACAGTTCACATTCAAGAACCGTTTTTTCGTGTCTGCCGTCGGGAATACAGAATCCCGACAGTTTAACTTTACCGTTACTGTCAATTACAAGTGTTTCGTGTGATATTCCGGCGTGAATTATGCCCGAATCGTGAAGTGCCGAAATCCCCGAAAGAACGGGCATAAGAAGAACACGTGCCTGTTCCCATGAAATATAACCCTGCTCGGTTTCGAGAAGATACTCTCTCAATGTTTTTGTTTCTCCAAGATACTCGCCTACTGCATAGACCGTTCCCATATCTTCAAAAACATCATAAACTTCCGCAAGAGAACTGTACCCTTTTACCGTTTTAAGCGTATTCCAAAGTTCCAGAAAATCCGATTTTTCATCAATAAAATCAGATGCTCTGCCCACGTTAACAAGGCAGTAATTGTCGCTGCCCCTAGTAACAAGACCTTTCGGAAAAAACTCACGCATTGTTACAGGCCTTTTTTTCTCAAGGTCAAACGCATAATATGTAGAACCTGCACCGTTGGAAGATACAAGTTTACCTGTCAGATATTTTCCGCCCACAACGGTTTTAAGCGGCAAAAACGGATGTTCCTGCGGCTCGGATTTTTCATTTTTACAGTAAGGGCAAACGTTGCTGTCGCCGATTTTCCTCATACAGCGCAAACAAAGTTTTTCTTTCTCCATAATAATACCCTTTAATCTATATTAGGTCTTGAATCCACGTTATGAGAAAGCGCATCTCTTACGCTTTGTCTTAACTGTCTTATATCGTTTACGCTCTTTGTAAGAGTTTCATCGGTATCTTTAATAATGGATTCAACATAGTTACTCGCATTTCTTCTCATATCGCCCGACCATTTTTCGGCTTTATCCATTATATCACGGGCGTTATCTTTCGATGCGGAAATAAGTGCTTCTGATTCGTTCTTTGCCTGTTGCATTATTCCTCTTGCCGCTTCTCTTGCTTCTTTTGTTATCTGATGTTCTTCAACCATCAAATCAGCCTGCTGACGTGCTTTTGCAATGATGTTTTCGGATTCTGCTTCGGCGGCGTTGAGAATGTCGCGTCTTTCAGCCGCAATTTTTTTCGCCTGAGTAATTTCCATGGGCATATTGAGTCTGATATCCTCAATAAGTCTTTTGAGTTCCTCAACATCAACCATAAGTTTGTTTGAAAACGGTACGGTTTTACCCTCATCAAGTACCGTATCCATATCTTTGAGTAAATTGTCAATGCTCATATTTTTCAATCCTTTCACATAAAGAATTATTTTTGCAATCTTTTAATTATGTCATCGCATATCTGCGGCGGTACAAAAGTTGATACATCGCCGCCGAGCGCACACACCTGTTTAACAACGCTTGAACTTAAAAACATATATTCGGAACTAGTTATCATAAATAACGTTTCAAGTTCCGGGTTAAGTTTCTGGTTCGTAAGCGCCTGACGAAATTCATCATCATAGTCCGAAACGGCACGAAGACCTTTTACAACTGCCGAAGCACCTTTTTCCCGTGCATAATCGACAAGAAGACCTGTGTAACTGTCAACGCACACATTGGGTAAATCTTCGGTACAGCGTCTTATAAAATCCATTCGTTCCTCGATTGTAAATGAACCCTCGTTTTTATTATAGTTTCTCATAACTACAACTATTACTTTATCAAAAAGACGTGAAGAACGTTTAATAATATCAAGATGTCCGATGGTAAGCGGGTCAAAACTTCCGGGACAAATAACTGTTTTTCCCATTTAAAGTACCTCTCCGGTTTGTTAATTCCTGTACACTGTAAGTGCTGTTTTTCCGTATTTATAACGTTTTGAAGAAAAGTCTCCGATTGTTTCGGGTAAAACTTCGTCGGAAGATGTTTCACAGACTATCGTCGAGCCGCCCGCCATGTGAGGTACAAGTCTTTCAAGCGCCTGTTCCATTATTCCGGCATTATACGGCGGGTCAAGAAAAGCAATGTCATAAGTTTCAAAAGTTCTGTCAAGGTACGAAAGAGAATCGCTCAAAACCGTTTTTGCAAGATTTCTGAATCCCGTTGTTTCGAGATTTTCTTCCGTAATGTTAATTGACTGCCTTGCGCTGTCAACAAAAACACAACTTGACGCACCACGGCTCAAAGCCTCAATTCCGAGTTGACCGGAGCCCGAAAACAAATCTATAACACGCCTGCCTTCGATTTCAAACTGTACAATATTGAAAATCGACTCTTTGACTTTATCCGTAGTAGGTCTTACACTTTCGCCGTCAAGCGTGCGAAGGCGTCTGCCTCTTGCCGAACCTGTTATAACACGCATTTTCCTTTTTCCTCCGGAATACAAATAAAAAAAGTATTAACAATAATCATAATATTATTACATTAAAAACATCATTTTGTCAAGTAAAAATCATTCACCGTGAAAAGCCCTGTATATTTCTTCTGCGACTTTCAATGTTATTCCGGGAACTTCACAAAGTTGCTCAACCGTTGCACCGCCTATTTTTTCAAGTGTGCCGAATTTTACAAGCAGCGATTTTGCTTTTGCTTCACCGACACCGTTTATTTCCGTCAATGCGGATGCCATTGCACTTTTTGTATGCTTTTTGTGATGATAAGCAACTGCAAACCTGTGGACTTCATCCTGAATTGAAGTAACGAGCGAAAACGCTTTTTTTTTTGCATTAAAATCTATTCTGCCGCCGCCCGTAGATATTGCGGCGGTTTTATGTTTGCTGTCCTTAACCATTCCGAAAAGCGGAATGTCGCAGTTATGCGCTTTCATAACGGGAATTACCGCATTAACCTGCCCTTTTCCGCCGTCAAGAAGTATTAAATCGGGTTTTCTGCCGAATCCGTCATTTTCGCCTTTTTTTGCGCTTTTTTCAAGTTCGTTAAGACGTCTGTCTATAACTTCCGCCATAGAAGCATAATCATCCTGCCCCGAAAAGCCTTTTATCATGAACCGTTTATACGCTTTTTTCAACGGTCTGCCGTTTTCAAAAACAACCATACCCGCAACATTATCGCTGCCCGCCGTATGCGAAATGTCATACGCTTCTATATATTCGGGAACGTTTTCGAGTCCGAGCATAACGCTGAGTTCTTCAAGTGCATCTCTGCCCCTTGTATTTCCGAGATACCTCTCGCAAAGTTTCTGCGTTGCATTGTTTCTGCACATTTCAACAAGTTTTGCCTGCTCGCCTTTTTGCGGAATAACAATGTTTACAGAAGAACCGCGTTTTTCGGTAAGAAATTTTTCAATATTTTCGGCATCTTCTACTTCGCCGTCAACTTCAATTCTGGGCGGAACGCTTCTCTGCATTGAATAATAGGACGTAATAAGTTCAGCCCTCATACTTTCCGGTGTGTCAAGTTCTTCAACAAAAAACGTTTCACTGCCGGACAGTCTGTTATCAAAGAAACGCAGTACGGCAAAACACGCTTTCCCGTCTGCAACGCTCAATGCAAAAACATCCTGCTCTTTATAAGTTGCGAAAACGACTTTCTGACGGCTGACTGTTTTTTCAATACTTCTTATAACATCCCTTAAATGTGCCGCCTGCTCAAACTCAAGATTTTCCGATGCTTTTTCCATTTCAGCCGTGAGTTTTTCAACGGTCTGTTTACTTCCGAAACGAAGAAAATCAAGGGCTTCTTCAACATTTTTGTCATATTCTTCAAAAGACAGTTTACCCGAACACGGCGCACAGCACAAGCCGATATGATAATTTAAACACGGACGCTCTTTCCCCGCATCTCTCGGAAAAACTTTCTGACAGGTCGGGAGTTTATATATCTTCTTCGCTTCTTCAACAGCCTTCGTTACAGAATAACCCTGCGTAAAAGGACCTATATATTCCGAGCCGTCATCAAGTTTCTGAAGTGCCGGATATATATTTCGCCAACCGTCTTTTGTTACTTTTATATAACTGTAACCCTTATCATCTTTCAGCAGAATATTGTATTTAGGCATATTCTGTTTTATTAAACTGCATTCAAGCACAAGCGCTTCAAATTCGCTGTCGGTAAGAATATAATCAAAATCCGCAACATTTTCAACCATTTTCCGGACTTTCGGAAGATGTTTTTCCTGCGAACCGAAATACTGACTTACACGGTTTTTGAGTGCTTTTGCTTTACCGATATATATAATATCCGATGAGGAATTTTTCATAATGTAAACTCCCGGAGTAAGCGGAAGTTTATTCGCCTTATCTTTAAGGCGTCTTAAACGTTCATCCAAAGTATTCACCTTCAAAGCATGGCACGGTAAATTAAAAACGGCAAAGGAACACCTTTGCCGTTTAAATAAATTTAATAATAATTACTCGGCAAAGCCGCTTTCAACAAGTTCAACAAGAGCGTTTACTGCCTGTTCTTCGTCAACACCGCCTGCAATAATGCGAATGTCGGTTCCGCCCATAATACCAAGCGAAAGAACACCTAAAAGGCTTTTTGCGTTAACACGTCTTTCTTCTTTTTCAAGCCAGATGGATGACTTGAACTCGTTAGCTTTCTGAATAAAGAAAGTTGCGGGACGAGCATGAAGACCAACCTGATTTTGAACTGTAACATCTTTTACGTACATAATATTTCTCCCACACTTAAAATCATTATTTATTATATTCAAACCTAGTATATTATAACAAAAAATAAAATTTAGTCAACGAAAAAGAGACAACCTTTTTGCCTTTATCAAATAATTCATAGGGGTTACTGAATATGAGCAAAAACGGGCGTTCCGTTTTGTGCAGAATTAACATATTTTTTTCACCGTATTATTTAAGTTCAACAATAATTATTCTGTTTTATTGGAAATATATTCACAAAAACAAAGATTTTTTTAATTACGGTTTTATTTCAATCATCCGGATTTTGTTTCAGTTCTTCAACAAAACGCTTTTCTTCATCGGTAAGTTCCGCTTCAAAAAGAAGTTCCGGTCTTCTTAAAAACGTGCGTTCGATTGATTTTTTTCTTTGCCATTTTTTTATGTTTTCATGGTGTCCGGAATAAAGAACCTCGGGCACTTCAACGCCGTGCCACGAAACAGGTTTTGTGTACTGCGGATATTCAAGAAGCGACGAATAATGACTTTCACCCATAAAGCCTTCGGGTTCGGACAGCACACCCGGTATCATTCTCGATATTGCATCCGCAAGAATCATTGCAGGCATTTCGCCACCCGTAACAACATAATCGCCGATTGAAATTTCCTCGTCAACTATTTCGTCTATAACACGCTGATCTACGCCCTCGTACCGTCCGCATAATATTGCTATATTATCTAACTGCGACAGTTCTTTTATGCGTTCCTGTGTAAGTGTTTTTCCGCACGGTGACATATATATAAGATGAGGTCTTTTTTCGATCTGTGAGCAGACTTTCATAAACGTATCGTAAATAGGCTGTGCAAGCATAAGCATACCTGCACCGCCGCCATACGGCGTATCGTCAACCTGAGCGTGTTTATTTATTGCAAATTCACGTATCTGGTGAAAATTTATTTCAATAATATTCTTTTTGCGGGCTTTTCCTATTACGCTTTCACCCATAACCGCTTCGCACATTTCGGGAAAAAGAGTAAGAATATCAATCCTCATCGTCAAAAAGCCCCCTTAACGGATGAATGTACACCTTTTCATTTTCCACGTCGCATTTTTTTACAACATCTTTTATTGCCGGTATTAACACTTCACCTTTATCGGGCGTGTCAACATACCACACGTCATTTGCTCCGGTTGAAGCAACGTCGGTAATATTGCCGTAAACTTTATTACTGTCGTCAATATCCACAACGCTGCAGCCGATAAGTTCCGAAATAAACCAACTTCCCTGAGGAAGATGCGCTTCACTTCGTTTAAAATAAAGCATTTTGTTTCGCAACGCAGAAGCAGACTCGACGGTATCAACTCCGTCAAGTTTCATTATGGCTATATTTCCGTGCGGTCTGCACGAAATTACTTTTACGCTTTGTATTCCCTTTTCATCAAAATACAAAACCTTGAATTTTTTTGCAAATTCGGGACCGTCACACCACGGATTAAGACGAATTTCACCTCTTATTCCGTGCGTTGAAACGATTTGCCCCAATTCGAGATACTCTTTTATCATAATACTTTTCTTCACATCAAAAGAACAGACGGCTTGTAAGCATTCACTCAAAATAATTTGAGTAAACGCTTACTTAAACCGTCTGTGTTCATTAGTCTATGTCAACCTGAATTTTAGCATCGTTACGGACAGCAGCGGCACGCATAACCGTGCGGATAGCCTTTGCTATTCTTCCCTGCTTGCCTATAACTCTGCCCATATCATCCTGAGCAACATGAAGATGGTATGTTACAATGCCCTCTTCATCCGCTTCATCTACGGTGACCTCGACAGAATCAGGGTTCTCAACAAGACCCTTTGCGAGTGTTTCGAGCAATTCTTTCATAACTGCCACCTATTACTTAATGATGTTCTGTTTTTTGAGAAGTGCACGAACAGTATCTGTGGGCTGTGCGCCGTTCTCAATCCATTTTGTAACCTTTTCAGCATCGAGTTTGATTTCAGCAGGATTTGAAAGAGGGTTATAATAACCTACTTCTTCAATGAATCTGCCGTCACGCGGATAACGTGAATCTGCAACTACTACACGGTAGAAAGGTGCTTTCTTTGCGCCCATACGGCGAAGACGAATTTTTACTGCCATTTTAAATTACCTCCGAAAAATAATTAGTTAATTAAAAATTTTTATTACAATCACGTATTTCGTGTTTGCTTACATCGGAAAACCGCCCATTCCTCCGGGCATTCCGCCGCCCATGCCGGGCATTCCGCCCATTCTCTGCATACGTTTCATCATCTTTTTAGATGACTTTCCGTTAAGTTGCTTGTAGAGTTTCTGCATCTGACGGTACTGATTTAAGAGCCTGTTGACATCTTCAACCTGCATTCCGCAACCTGCGGCTATTCTTCTTTTGCGTGACGGATTGATTATGTCGGGATTTTCACGTTCTTTCATTGTCATTGAACGTATAATTGCCATTGTATAATCTATCTGTCGGTCGTCAACGTCAACGTCTTTTGCTTTTTTATTGAGCCCGGGTATCATTGAAATAAGATCTTTCATAGGACCCATTTTTTTCATTTCCTCAAACTGCATAAGCATATCGTTGAGGTCAAGTTTGTTTGCACGGAGTTTCTTTTCAAGTTCTTCCGCTTTTTTCTCGTTAAGAGTGTTTTCCGCTTTTTCAATAAGCGAAAGCATATCACCCATACCGAGTATACGGCTTGCCATACGCTCCGGATGGAATACGTCAAGATCCTGAAGTTTTTCACCGACACCGACAAATTTTATCGGCTTACCGGTAACTGCTCTTGCGGAAAGCGCCGCACCGCCTCTTGTATCACCGTCAAGTTTCGTAAGAACAAGACCGTCAATTCCGAGTGCTTCATCAAAAGAAGATGCAACCGTAACGGCATCCTGACCGAGCATTGAGTCAATTACAAGAAGTATTTCATGCGGTTTTACGGTTGCCTTTATGTTTTTAAGTTCCTGCATAAGTTCGGTGTCAATATGAAGACGACCGGCAGTATCAAGGAAAACATAATCGTAACCCTGATCTTTCGCAAGTTTAATT
Source organism: Acutalibacteraceae bacterium (assembly GCA_045598225.1). Lineage (GTDB taxonomy): Bacteria > Bacillota > Clostridia > Oscillospirales > Acutalibacteraceae > DTU089. The sequence goes on from JAZLLP010000009.1 coordinate 82,088, forward strand.
GCTTCCTGCGCTATTGTAACGGGGTTAATCTGCCCCATTTCAAAAACGGGTACGTCAATCTGCTCGCCTACAACCTGCAACTGCTTTATTGCGGCAGGTCTGTAAATGTCGCACGCAACAAGAAGAGGTCTGTGCCCCTGTTCTTTAAGTTTTAATGCAATTTTTGCACTGTGAGTTGTTTTACCTGAACCCTGAAGACCGCACATCATAACAACTGTCGGCGGATGCGCCGCGGAAGCAAGCCTTGACTGTGTTCCGCCCATAAGTGCGGTAAGTTCTTCATTAACTATTTTAATTACCATCTGAGCAGGTGTAAGGCTCTCCATAACTTTTGCGCCTATTGCTCTTTCGGTAACGGTATTTGTAAAATCTTTTGCGACCTTGTAGTTTACATCGGCCTCAAGAAGCGCAAGTCTGACCTCACGCATTGCCTCACGTACATCCGATTCCGTAAGGCTGCCTTTACTTTTCAGTTTTTTAAAGGCGGATTCCAATTTGTCGGAAAGACCTTCAAAAGCCACGCTGAGACCTCCTTTTTCAGACGGTTATTTATTCATCAAGAGAAACAATAACCGATTTAATATGCACTACGGCATCGTTTATTTCTCTTGAAAGAGATATGTTCATATTATAGGTATTTATTTCATCCGCACACTTCATAATTTCGTCGAAACTTTCTTTTATGCGGCGGCTGCGCTCTGCGAAACCGAGTTTCTTTTCCATTTCAAAAAGTTGTGATTCCGCACGTTTTATGGCATCACGCACACCCTGGCGTGTAATGCCTTCATTTTCGGCAATTTCGGAAAGCGATAAATCATCGTTATAATAATAATCAATAAATTTACGTTGGTTTTCGGTAAGCATTTCACCGTAATAATCGGTAAGTAAAACAACCTCAAGGTCCTTTGCCACGAAATCACCTCCGAATGAATAAAACAATGAGTGTAAAGACATTCAACTTTACACTCGGGAATTATACCAAACAATATTCATTTTGTCAACAATTATTTTTGAAAAGAAGTAATTCATCTGCGGAATCGAGTCCGAAACCGTTTTCAAAATAAAGCGTATTGGCATGTCTTGATAATTTTGTGTTTTCTTCATTCACTTTACCGGAATCAGAGGAAAAATGTTTATATAAAACAGCAAAAACCGTTATATTTGAAGCATATTGAAGAAGACAGAGTATTCCGGTAAAAAGAGTTGATGACATAATACTTTCAATATTTTCTCCGAAAATATGAAAGTTGAATACGGAAAGTTGATTTATTAACCTTACAACAAAATAAATACCGGAAATAATTACGGCAATCAATTCAACAATCTGCGCTTTGTCAAATCTTCTGTCACGAATAAAATACCATACGCTGATTGCAAAAAGCGTAAAACTGACAGAACAAATACATATTATCAGTGATATTATTATTCTTTTAATTATTCCGGAAACGGACTGAACGGGAGAAGCGACTGCTTTAACAGACAGATAATTTTTCACAAGAAGAATAAGCAAGTCGGCAACAATTAAAAATTTAAGTCGAGATGTTACACGTTTCTTTTTATATTCACGGTTTCTTTTATGTGCAATACCCTCGCCGTTAAGCGCAAGAAACGCAAGTATGAGAAATCCGTAAAAAGATATATCCGTTATATTTTTTAAAAGTGCCTGCACACCGCCGCCCGACAATGAAAATGTATTCATAAGCGAAAGGAGTTTTGCGGCAAATGTCAACGCCGTACCTATCAAAAGAAATTTTGCGGCATTTGAAAAATAACTGTTTTTGTTCATATATTCACCGTGTATTACTGTTTTTCTTTATTCTATCACTTTTCAATATTTAATTCAATAAAAAAACAAAAACGATTAAATTCAACAAACAACTTTTTTGTAATAAAAACACTAATGTTGACATTGTTTTACAATATGATATAATAATTTTGAGCTTCGGCTCCGAGGAGTTACCATAACGGATAGGTGGTTAGCCCTTTTGCAAGAGGGCATTGTTTCTGCCCTCTCAGTATTTAACAAGGAGGGCGATAAGATGTACTTAACAGTAACAGAATTATTTTTATTCACCAGTTTACTTATTTCACTTATTTCTCTTTTTGTGGCTATTTATAATCACAAATAATAAAGAAGAAACAACCACCAATTCTGCACTTAGGGTGGTTGTTTCAATCACATCTATGAGCTAACCGTCTATCGGTAACTCCTTTGTACTTTTATTATATAATTAAAACATTTATTTGTCAACAAATTGTTTTTCAGTATATTTATTATGTTAAGAGACTGATAGAAAATCCATCAGTCTCTTTTTTACGTTTTAATTCTTCTTTTTATAAAAACGCTTATTATAATTCGTGTTTTTGTTTTCCGACTTCAAGTTGCTCTTTTGCAAGTTCTTCCATAGCGGCTTTGTCGCCTGTTGCCGCTTTCTTTGAAGCCTCATCACGTCTGGCAAGAAGTTCTGCGTACATCTTTTCACGTTTTTCACCCGAAAGGTCATAGAAAAGAATCGGAATAATACCGAGAAGACCTGTAAGAGTGGGAACAAGAGTACACATAATAAACAAACCGTGCTTTGTATCGTCAGTCTGTGCTTCGCCTCTTGTGTAAGAGGTGATGTCATAACCGATAAACTTCTTGATTTGAAGTGAAATAAGGTTTGAACCGAGCGAAGCAAGTTTTGTTGCAAGACCTTTTGCAACTGATGTCATAGCCTCTGTTCTGTAACCGTTCTTCCATTCGCAGTAGTCCATTGCTTCATTGTACATTTCATTCGGAATAACCCGTCTTAAACCGTAGAAGCATGTATAAACGGCTTCCTCAAGTGCAAATGCAAAGAACATCGGCAATACTTTTTTATAAAGACCGTTATGCTTGCCGCCTATCATACCGAAGAAGTATACGGGTATTTTTGTAAGGCTCATTGTGTACTGACCGAGGATATAAAGAACTTTCGTTGAGAATTTTCTTCTGAACCACGGTACAAGGTAATATGAGAACGGGTTGATAATTGCACCCGGAATACCCGCAACAAGTGTCATAGATGCAAAGTTAAGAACGTCTATAAAGTAGTCATTCTTACTGCCGCCTACGCTGAAACTCGAAAGAGTATTTGAAAGCGTAAGAAGAAGGATGGGTTTGTTGTTTATTATGGATTTTATACCCTGAATAACGCTCGGCGTTTCAATGGACTGCATAACACGTTCACGTGTCATAACACAGAAAATAAGTGCCGCAACGCCGCTGACTATTGAGGTAAAGTTACCCATAAACATAAACGTTGAAGTGTATGAAAGGTTAACAACTTTGTTACCGATGAGGTCAAGAAGAACAGTCATTATCTGTTCGGGAAGTTTTTCACCGAGGAAACCGGAGAAGAATTCCGCGACGGTAATAAGCCTTGTTCTGTCAACGGGGTGAGGTGTTATGGTGGCGAGCATACCGGTTCTTGCTATTGAACGGAATGTGTCTGCGCCCTCACGTGTTAATGCAAGAATAAGATATGTAATAAACTTACCCTTATCACGTGCACCTTTACCTTTGAAGAACATGGGAAGTAACCAATAAAAACAGGTACCGAGTGTTCCCGGAATACCGAGAGCGACAAGATAAGGTTTGAATTTACCCCAGCGTGTACGTGTTTTTTCAACTATTGCGGCGGTAAAAATATCGTTGACAATATCCCACACGCCGTTGATTGAACTTATAATTGTCTGGTAGTCAAGGTCTATCTGAAGAATGTTCGTAACGAAACGAGATGAAAAACCGTTTATGTTGAAACTCTGGCACATATCGTAAACAACATACCATATTGTTTCTTTAAGACCTACATAACGACGGTTTTCATAAATATACTCTCTGGAAGCAACATCCGCTTCCGCCGTTCCGGGAACAACATCTTCTTTGACATCTGCTGAATTGTTCGCCAAAAAAAGACACCTCCACGGTATTTATCTCAAAGATTATATCATAGAAACAATGTGTTTGCAATACTAATATCTAAAAATAAAATCATTGTTGAAAAAAGCAAATTTCAAAACAATCTGTTGTGCAAAATCACTACTTTCACATTATTCAGAATCCGACGGCTTCATAGTGCATAACAAAATACTCATCGGATGCAGAATAATATTTCAGTCTTTCCTCTGTAACCGTTGATGCCGACATAATAAAATCGGCGTTACCTTCGTCAAGAGATATAAAAAGTTCATCAAAATCAACACTTTTGATTTCAAGCCCGTAGCCGAGATATGAACAGATTTCTTTTGCTATATCCGAATCAATCCCCGTGATATTCCCTTTGCTGTCTTCAAATTCAAACGGGTACGGTGCGTTTGAAGCATCCGTAACAAGCACAAGTGTACCGTTTTTCGCTTCGGGTACGGGAGCGTTATACTTTGTACCGTCAATATACGCTCTTGTGATTTTTTCAATTACTCCGTTTTCTTTAAGATACGAAATTGCTTCATTAAATTCAGAACACAATTCGCTGTTTTTCGCAAAATATGCACAAAATGACACTGTCGCCGCACACTCGTTTTTTATTTCATACCTGTCATTTTCAAGTAATCGTCTGCCCGCTTCAAATTCATCTGCTATTACAACATCAACTTTTCCGTTTTCGAGGGCGTAAAACACATCGTCATCACTTTCATACCCTATAACTGTTGCGCCGTTTTGAGCATAACTTTCCGCTATATTATACTCATCTGTTTTATATACCGCTCCGACAGTGCCGTGAAAAAGAGAGTCCGTACTTTCCGATTTCGCACAGGAACACATTACCATTACCGCTGTCGCCGAAATAAAACACAAAATTCGCTTTATTACGAACTTTTTCAACATTTATCACCCGGAAACAAGTATAAAAGATTAAAGTTTAAGTGTCAAGAATAAAAACGGGACTGTCACATTCAAATGCAAAATGCGACAGCCCATCATAATTTATATCAGAACTTTACCGAGGAATGCCTGTAAATGTTCGTTTCGAGGATTGCCGAAAACCTCATCGGGTGTACCTTCTTCCTCAATTACACCCTTATCTATAAAAAGAACTCTTGTCCCGACTTCTTTTGCAAACCCCATTTCATGAGTTACAACAACCATTGTCATTCCGCTTGCGGCAAGTTCTTTCATTACGTCAAGAACTTCGCCTACCATTTCCGGGTCAAGTGCAGATGTCGGCTCGTCAAAAAGCATAACATCCGGATTCATTGCAAGCGCTCTTACTATTGCTATACGCTGTTTCTGACCACCGGATAACTGTTGCGGGAAAAAAGACGCCTTATCCTGAAGACCGATTCTTTCAAGAAGTTCAAGCGCCCTCTTTTCGGCTTCTGTTTTTTCCATTTTTAAAAGTTTAATGGGCGCAAGCGTAATATTATCCATAACCGTAAGGTTGTTAAAAAGATTAAACTGCTGAAAAACCATCCCTATTTTTTGGCGGGCAAGGTTAATATTTATATAATTTTCATTATATATTTTTTTCATCAGGGATTTATAACGCTTGCCTTCGTTTTTTTCATTAAGCAGGTCTTCTTTTCTGATTTTTTCTATCAGCATTTTTTTTGCTTCTTCGTCAGATATTTCGGGATTGGCTTGTTTGAATTGATTGAACAACTTAATGTATGTATTTGAACATTCAATAACATCGTTATGAAGATAAGGGTCAACAGGTGTAACAAGTTTTTCTTCACACCAGACTTCGCCGTATGTCGGTTCTTCAAGGAGGTTAAGACAACGCAAAAATGTACTTTTTCCGCTTCCCGACGGCCCGATGATAACTATACGCTCACCTTTTTTAATATCGCAAGAAATCCCGTTGAGAACATGTGCTTCGCCAAAATACTTATAGATATTTCTTGCGTCAATAATGTCAATGTCTGTCACTTGCTCTCAACCTCTTTTCCATTATTTTTATTCCAAGTGTAATAATAAGCACAAGAAGAATATATATAACCGCCATAACTATATAGGGAACCATATACTCGTATGAACTGTTGCCTATATTTTTAAATGCAGTACAAAGGTCAACAGCTCCGACAAAACTGACTATTGATGTTTCTTTAATAAGAGTTATAAACTCATTTCCGAGTGTCGGCAGAATATTTTTAACAGCCTGCGGAACAACAATTCTCCACATAGTGACGGAATAACTCAAGCCCAGCGCCCTGCCGGCTTCGGTTTGACCGTAATCAACAGACAGAAGACCCGACCTCATTATTTCGGAAACATAGGCTGCACTGTTAAGCCCGAAAATTACAAGACACACCATAAGAGATGACAATTTTATTCCTATTAGCGGGAAAAGAACATAATAGCCGAGCAACAACTGAACAACCATAGGTGTTCCTCTGAAGAAAGCAACATAAACTGATGCAATTTTTTTCAAAAATGTAACAACGGGATTTTTTGAAGGAATAATTTCAACAAGCGCAATAAGTGTGCCGATTACAATACCTATAAAAAGTCCCACAACAGAAATAATTAAGGTGTTACGAAGTCCTTCAAGCACCTGTATGTATCCGTTTTTGCGAATGAGAATATCAACAAAAACATCCCATTTTTTTCCGAAATTGTTCATTATTTTACCATCCGTTTTCAGCAATATAATTATTGCCTTTTTTCAAAAAATCAATATGCTTTTTACTGAGAATATGCCGAGAAGAAAACTCTTCTCGGCACAAAAATATTACGGTGTTTACTTATGCCTGTTCGTTAAATGTTTTTGTTATCATTTTTGCAGGTGCTTCGTCAATAACAACATAGTCAAGGTTACCGTTAATGAGGTCCTGAACTGCAAGAGCGCCATTTGAGAAGCCTGTGCATGTAACTTTAAAACCGTCAAAGCCCCAGTCTTTATCGCCGGCAACATAGAACTGACCGGTAGTACCTGTCTGAACGCCGACTTTCTTTGATGAATCGAAGCCATTGAGTATTGCTTCAACATCTTCAGCTGTTTTGCAGGCATCAAAAGCAGTATCATCAGCCTTTGTAATAACCATTTGTGATGCTTTATAGTAAGGTTCTGAAAATTCAACAAATTCTTTTCTTGTTTCGTTTACTGTAAGACCTGCAGCGGCAATGTCGGCATAACCGTTGTCAACTGTTGTGCAAACTGCATCAAAATCAATATTCTTTATAACAAGTTCCTTGCCGAGTTTTTCTGCAAGAAGTTGTACCATTTCCATATCAATTCCGTAGTAAGCGTCGCCTTCAAAATACTCAAAAGGAGCAAATGCGGCATTTGTTGCAATAACAAGTTGATCTTTTTTGTCATCTTCTTTTGCGGAAACAACCGGTGTGGGTTCGCCATCGCCGTAATATTTGTTCATAATTTCTTCGAGTTTGCCGTTTTCTTTGATTTCTTTAATGAAAGCGTTAACAGCTTCCTGAAGTTCGGTATCTTTCTTTGAAACGCCGAAAGCATAATCTTCATCGGTAAGAGAAATATCAATTACCTTAACAACATCTTTCTTTTCAGGCTGTGCCTGTTCTGTGTTTTCGTTAGTAGTTTTTGCACCGCCGCAAGAAGCAAACGCTGCGAGCATTGCAACAACAAGTACTACTGCAAGAACTTTAAAATACTTTTTCATAATTTGTTACCTCTCTTTTTTAAACATACATTAAATGTATATTTGTTTACTTTTTGTGGTATAATTATACATCCCGTTTATAAAAAATACAATAGTTTAAATTACAAACATTATCAATAATTCCACATCATTTTTGACATTTTACACAAAGTATTCATTTTTGTTTCCGATATACATTAAAAAATGTATATTTTTCAAAAGCCTACTCAAACAGTAAATATTCACATTTTTGCATAAAGTTATTTTCTATGTACAAAACCGATTTTATAGTGTATAATATTAAATGTATATACTATACCTATTTTCACAGGAGTGTTTATTCTATGAAAAAATATCTGTCATTTGTTCTTGCAGCGATACTTGTTATTGTATCTGCGCCCGTTTTTTCGGCTTTGACAACAGGCGACAAACTTTTTATTTACACGGTAAATGAAGATAATACCGTCACGGTCAAATTCAACAGCACGCCTCAAAACAATGTACTTACAAGTGTTACAATTCCCTCGCAGATTGACGGAATGGACGTAACGATTATAGGCGCATCTGCATTTTACAGAAAACCCGTAATCGAGGAAGTGAACATCCCCGACACCGTAAAAAAAATAGATGACCTCGCTTTTTACGGATGTACGAAACTTGCAACAGTAAATATGGGGGCAGGCGTTGAATCAGTCGGAGTAAACGCATTCAATTCCTGTTCAGCACTTACTCAGATTGACATTTTATCTGTAAAAAATATCGGAGAACGTGCATTTTATAATTGCGGTCTGCTTACTTCGGTTGTTTTCGGCAACAATCTTACGAAAATTTCCAAAAATGCTTTCACAAATTGCAAATCTCTTACCGGCGTTGTTTTTCCGCAGTCGCTTAAAATAATTGACGATTACGCATTCAATTACTGCGCTTCACTCACTGCTCTTGTTTTTCCCGATTCACTTGAATACATAGGAAACAGCGCTTTTAAGAATAATACTTTACTTAATTCGGTTACGTTCGGCAGCGGAAACCTCGAAATAGGCGGATACGCTTTTGAAAACTGCCCGGAACTCACTAATGTCACAATACCGTCAAATGTTTTAAAAATCGGCAGGAACGCTTTTTCAAACAGAGAAGAAACAACTGTTTCATACGGCACGTCAATAACGTGTACCTCTCACTCGGCAGGTTTCGCATACAGTTTCAGTTCAAATGTCAGTCCGTTTGTTACCGATTTCAACAAAACAATGGAACCCGGCAATATTGACGGACAAAAAAGCGTTACAACAGCCGACGCCAGAATAGCATTGCGTGCAGCGGCGGGAATCGAAATTCTTTCCGATGAGGAATCCGCACTCGCCGATGTAAACGGAAACAGTATTACAGACACAGAAGACGCAGTTTTTATACTTCAAAAAGCACTCGGAATATACACAGCATAAATAATCCGATAAAATAAGGGTTTCGGAAAAGATCTGCTTCCGAAGCCCCGTTTTTTATTCTGTATTAAACGTAACAAACTCATTTAAGTTTAATATAAGCCTGTTCTTTTTCGTTATAAACATAATCGTTTTCTTCGTTAAAACCGAGGGAAAGTCCCGTTGAAGTACCGTCTTTTTCAAATACATTTATAATATATACCGTTTTCCCGTCATCATCTGTGAAATTCATCGATGATACAGCGAGAATGTATTCGGAAAGTTCTTTCGGAAAACCGAGTTTTTTTGACGAATATTTTGAAAACCTTTCAAGAAGTGCTTCATGATTTTCAACGTCATAAGAAAATGAAGAGCCGTTTTGTGCCGTTTCGGTTTCACCTTTATTTTTTTCAACTTTTACGGCACCGTTCGACGTAAGCATAAGATATTCTTTCGATTCACCGTCAAATACAAAGCAGTCATAACCGAGTATAGCGAATGTGCCTGCAACGCTTTCGTCCTCGTTTAACGCCTCTACAAGGCACGCATCCGAATCAAAAATACGGGTTGCGCTGAGTTTAACATCATATTCGGCTATTTCCTTCTGAAGTCCGAGAACATCCGCAGAAAATGCACCGAGCATTTCTTTTACAACATCTTCGGTAAGAGAAACATTGCCGTTTTCACCTGTTACGTTCATTGTGGAGTCTGCCGTTTCAAGAGTGTTGTTCCCGCTTTTTTCACAGGCACAGAAAACAAGTGAAAATACAAGAACGGCACATATTAACATAATTATTTTTTTCATATTATTCTTCCTTTTGTTTTTCACTAAATAAATATCGTACTGAATAATTTTAATATTATATTACAATTTTGTCAACAAAAAGAAAAAATAATCATTTTGAAATAAATTCCGCTTCACGAAGATATTTTTCACGGGTTGCTATTCCGCCCCTTATATGACGTTCTTCTTTATTTATGTCAAGCACTTTTCTTACTTCGCCGTATAATTCCGGATTGATTCGTTTAAGCCTTACCGTGACATCTGTGTGAACAGTTGATTTTGAAATTCCGAACTTTTTCGCCGCATCCCGCACGGTTGCGCCGGTTTGAGTTATGTAAATGCCGAGTTGAACGGCACGTTCTTCATAATCGTATTGCAAAAAAGACCCTCCCATATAATCGTTAATAGATTATATGAAAGGGCCGTTTCATTTTATTACTTTATTATTGATTCTTCCCACGAATCAAACGGTTTAATACCGAATATTTTTGCAACTGTCGGTGCAACGTTTGCAAGCCCGAAATTACCGTCTTTTATTTCATATTCATCTTTTGAATAGATTATAAACGGAACAGGATTAAGTGAATGTGCCGTTCTTACCTGAACTGCGCCTTTTTTGTTCTTTTCAAGCATTTCATCGGCGTTGCCGTGGTCTGCGGTAACAAGCACGGTAAATCCGGTTTCGTCAGCCGCTTTGAGAACACGTGCAAGACCGAGGTCAACCGCCTCAACGGCTGTAATTGTTGCATCAAGGTTTCCCGTGTGACCAACCATATCGCCGTTGGGATAGTTACAGCGAATAAAGTCAAATTTTCCGCCTTTCATCGCTCCAATAACAGCGTCGGTAACTTCTGCGGATTTCATCCACGGACGCTCGTCAAACGAAACTCTGTCAGAGGGAATTTCAAGGTACGTTTCAAGTTCTTCGCTGAATTTGTCACTCTTGTTTCCGTTCCAGAAATATGTTACATGACCGTATTTCTGTGTTTCGGAAACAGCAAACTGATTCATACCCTCTTTTACAAGAAGTTCCGAAAGTGTTTCTTTGATTTCAGGCGGATTTACAAGGTATCTTTCGGGAAGTTTGAGGTCGCCGTCATACTGAAGCATACCGGCGTAAACAACGTCGGGTTTTGCACCTCTGTCAAAATATGTAAATTCGTCATAATCGAATGCCATACTCAGTTCAAGAGCACGGTCGCCGCGGAAATTGTAAAGAATAACGCTGTCGCCGTCAACTATTTTGCCGACAGGCTCGCCATTTTCCTCTATTACAAACGGAGGAAGGTCCTGGTCAATAACGCCTGAAATTTCAGCACGGTATGTTTCAATCGCTTCTTTTGCAGAATTGAACTGTCTGCCCAAGCCTTTAACGTGAGTATCCCAGCCGAGTTTAACCATATTCCAGTCTGCCTGGTATCTGTCCATAGTGATTTTCATTCTGCCGCCGCCCGAAGCAATTTTGCCACAGAATCCGTCACCGTTAAGTTCTGAAAGTGCATCTTCAAGTTCATCAACATAAGTAAGTGCGGATGTTGCCGGAACGTCACGTCCGTCAAGAAGAATATGAACTCTTACGTTCTTTATACCCTCCGCCTTCGCCTCTTTAAGCATGGCAATAAGATGAGAAATATTTGAATGAACGTTTCCGTCGGAAAGAAGACCGATAAAATGAAGCGTAGAAGACTTTGATTTGCAGTTGTCGGCAATTTCACGCCATGCGGAAGAATCATATATCTTACCGCTTTCTATTGATTCGTTTACAAGTTTTGCGCCCTGCGAATAAATCTGACCGCAGCCGAGTGCGTTATGACCTACCTCGCTGTTGCCCATATCGTCATCAGACGGAAGACCTACCGCATCACCGTGCGCTTTAAGTTTTGTGTTGGGACATTCTTTGAGAAGTCTGTCAAGAACAGGGGTATTTGCAAGTGTTACGGCATCACCGAGACCTGTTTTTGAATAGCCTACGCCGTCCATAACAACAAGAAGAACTTTTTTATCCATATCTTTACCTCTTATATCCTCAAAATAATCTCCGCAAAAATGCGGAGATTATTTTTATAAAATAAACTTAATTATTTGCTTGCGGCTTTTACGATTATTGAAAAATCTTCCGCTTTAAGAGATGCGCCGCCGATAAGTCCGCCGTCAACATCTTCCTGTGCAACGAGTTCGTCTGCATTTTTTGCATTCATAGAACCGCCGTACTGAATTGTGAGTGCGCCTGCACATTTGGGGCAATAGAGTTCCGCAACAACTTCACGGATAGCGTGGTTTACTTCATTAGCCTGTTCTGCGGTAGCGGTTTTGCCTGTGCCGATTGCCCATACGGGTTCGTAAGCAATGATTATGTTTTTAAGTTCATCAGCAGAAACACCGCCGAGAGCAACTTTTGTCTGTTTGCGAACCACTTCATTTGTGATGCCCTGCTCACGTTCGGAAAGAAGTTCACCAACGCAAAGAATAACGGTAAGTCCGCTGTCAAGTGCCGCTCTTACACGTTTGTTTACGGTTTCATCGGTTTCACCGAAATACTGTCTTCTTTCGGAATGTCCGATTATAACGTATTCAACGCCTATTGATTTGAGCATGGGTGCGGAAACTTCGCCTGTAAATGCGCCGCTTTCAGCCCAGTGGCAGTTTTCTGCACCGATTTTAATGTTTGAACCTGCCGCTGCTTCCTGTGCGGCAAAAATGTCAATGTAAGGAACACAAAGAACTACATCGCAGTCAGCATCTTTAACAAGAGGCTTCATAGCGTTGATTATTTCTTTTGTTTCATCGGGAGTTTTATTCATTTTCCAGTTACCTGCGATAACTGCTTTACGAAGAGATTTGTTCATAATAACTTTCTTTCCCTTTCATTTTTTAGTTGTCAGATGTCAGTTGTCAGTTGTCAGTTGTCAGTTGTCAGATGTCAGTTGTCAGTTGTCAGTTGGCAGTTGGCAGTTGACAGTTGGCAGTTGACGGTTGAATTTGCATATCTGTATTCACCGGAATAATTTGTCAGTTTGCGTACAGGTGTCGCCTTACGAGACCGAAGCGTACTAAGGTACACGAGTTAGTCGAGTAAAACGCCTGCCGAATAATTATTTATTTTTTATTCGTGTTAATAATCAATCAGATTGGTTTCAGACGGTGAATTTACGAGACCGAAGCATACTAAGGTATGCAAGTTAGTCATTTTTTAATAATCAATCTGTATTCACCGGAATAATTTGTCAGTTTGCGTACAGGTGTCGCCTTACGAGACCGAAGCGTACTAAGGTACGCGAGTTAGTCGAGTAAGACGGCAGATGTGCGTGAAATGGCAAATTATTTGTTGTTGACTGCTTCGATGCCGGGCAAAGCCTTACCTTCGAGGAATTCAAGAGAAGCGCCGCCGCCTGTTGATATATGAGTCATTTTATCACCGAAGCCGAGGGTATTAACAGCCGCCGCAGAATCGCCGCCGCCGATAATTGTAACTGCATCTGTTTCTGCAAGAGATTTTGCAACTGCTATTGTACCTTTTGCAAGTATGGGATTTTCAAAAACGCCCATAGGACCGTTCCATACAACTGTTTTTGCAGATTTAACCGCATCTGCATAAAGTTCTGCTGTTTTCGGACCGATGTCAAGTCCCATTCTGTCTGCGGGGATTTTGTCAGCATCGAAAACAACTGTTTCTATTTCAGCATCAATGGGTTCCGGGAAATCAGCCGCTGTGGTAACGTCAACAGGAAGAAGAATTTTAACGCCTTTTTCTTCTGCCTTTTTGAGCATATCTTTGCAGTAGTCGATTTTTGTTTCATCAAGAAGAGATGTACCTACGCCGTAACCTTTTGCAGCAAGGAATGTGTAAGCCATACCGCCGCCGATGATAAGAGTGTCTGCTTTATTGAGAAGATTTTCGATAACGTTGAGTTTGTCGGCAACTTTTGCGCCGCCGAGAATTGTAACGAAAGGTCTTTCGGGATTTTCAACAGCATTGCCGAGATATTTAAGTTCTTTACCCATAAGGTAGCCGACTGCCGCTTCATCAACAAATGATGCAACGCCTACTGTTGAGCAATGTGCACGGTGTGCCGCGCCGAATGCGTCGTTTACATATATGTCGCAGAGAGAAGCAAGTTCTTTTGAGAATGCTTCGCCGTTCTTTGTTTCTTCAGGGCGGAAACGTGTGTTCTGAAGAAGAACAACATCGCCGTCTTTCATTTCGGCAACAGCCTTTTTCGCATTTTCGCCTACTACTTCGTTGTCAGCGGCGAAAACAACTTCTTTACCTAAAAGTTCGGAAAGTCTTTTTGCAACGGGAGCGAGAGATTCTTTCTCATTGGGTCCGTTTTTAACTTTGCCGAGGTGAGAACAAAGTATAACCTTTGCGCCGTCATCAATAAGTTTTTTGATTGTGGGAAGAGCCGCTGTTATACGGTTTTCATCAGTAATAACGCCGTCTTTAAGCGGAACGTTGAAATCACAACGAACGAGGACTTTTTTACCTTTTGCGTTGATGTCGTCAACGGTTTTCTTGTTTAAAAGACTCATAAATTTTGACTCCTTTTTACTTTGTTAATTTTTTACCGATAGTATTTTATAACAATTACTCTTTTTTTTCAAGTAAATTCCGAATTTTCCCTATGTTCATTTCTACATTCTTTTGAGTGTTTCGACATATTTTTTGGTATATTTTGAATATACCGTGATATATGAACACTAACCTCGAATTATTCGTGCCACGCTATCCCGCCATTTTTTTACGCATTTCGGAAAGAATATTCTTTTCACGCCGTGACACCTGCACCTGCGACATACCGAGATTTTTTGCAACAAGGCTTTGTGTCATACCCTTAAAATATCTCAGTTCAATAAGAATTCTGTCTTTTTCTTCAAGTGAATCAAGACACCGTTTCAAATCAAGTTGTTCGGAAATTCGTTCTTCATCACCCGTAACGGGTATGTCAAACTGTTTTTCATCACTTTCTTCGCCGCTGTCGGTAAGTGATACCGGCGGCATTGACACAAGAAGAAGTTCCGCAGTTTCCGCCACGGAAAGACAAAGTTTTTCCGAAAGTTCATTTACGGTAGGTTCTCTGCCGATTTCATTTGACATTTTTTCTTTTTCATATTGAACAACACGTGCTCTTTCTTTAAGTGCTCTGCTGACTTTTACAGCACCGCCGTCACGGAAAATCCGTTTTATTTCACCGAGTATCGCCGGAACTGCGTAAGTTGAAAAAGCAAATCCGAGATTTTCGTCAAACCCCTCTGCCGCTTTTACAAGTCCGACGCAACCGGCACCGTAAAGGTCATCATATTCTACTCCCCGTCCTCTGAAACGGTTTGCGCAGGAGTGAACAAGTCCGACATTTTCCTCAACAAGTTTTTTTGAATCAGTCATCTTTTTTCCCGCTTATCATTTTTTCCATAACAACGGTTGTGCCTTTACCGGGTTTTGATTTAACACAAAGCCTGTCCGAAAAACTTTCCATTACCGAAAAGCCGAGTCCGGAGCGTTCGCCGCCTACGCTTGTGTAAAGCGGCTCACGTGCTTTTTTTATATCCTCAATTCCGCAACCTTTGTCACGTACGGATATTCTTACAACGCCTTCGGCAAAAACCGTGCAAGTTATGTAAACGGGTCCTATTTCATTTCGGTATGCGTGAACAATGCAGTTTGTAACCGCTTCACTGACTACCGTTTTTATGTCACCGAGTTCTTCCACAGTCATATCAAGTTGTGACGCAAACGCCGCCACCGCCATTCTTGAAAAACTTTCGTTTACGGAACGGCTGTCAAAAACAAGTTTAAGTTGATTTATTTTTTTCATATTTTCACCTTCACGCTTTTTTTGATATTTTCGCTATTTTTTCAATTCCCGACATTTTCATTATTCTGTAATCCCTTTCGGAAAGATTTTCAACGCTTAAACTTTTGTTTTTTTGCGAAGCAAGACGGTATCTTCCCATAACAAGACCCACTCCCGAACTGTCCATAAACGTTACATCGGAAAAATCAAGAATAATACTTTTTGAGTTTTCAATGCTTACAATCGCATCATCTATACTTTCCCGTATTGACGGGGCGGTGTGATGGTCAATATCGCCTTTAAGATACGCAGTTATAACGTTATTTTTC
Source organism: Acutalibacteraceae bacterium (assembly GCA_045598225.1). Taxonomy (GTDB): domain Bacteria; phylum Bacillota; class Clostridia; order Oscillospirales; family Acutalibacteraceae; genus DTU089. The sequence goes on from JAZLLP010000009.1 coordinate 97,986, forward strand.
TGTTTTACCGTAACGGGCATTTGTATTCCTCCGTTTACTTTTTTTATAATGGTACATCAAGTGAATTAAAAAAAATGTCAAAAAAAGAAGGGGCTGTAAAAAAACAACTTTTTTTACAGTCCCCCGTAATATTATATCCTACTGTTTCAAATAATATGAGTAATCAGCAATATAATATGTTCTGATATAACCGTTTTTTGAAGAGACAAAAACTATTTCGTCCGTATTTATATCATAATAAATTTCATCACCGTCTTCTTTTTCGCGTTTTTTCAGCGATTCACGGGACATTATTACCCTGTTAGCATTTTCAAGGTATTTACGCGGAGTTCTGCTTTTTGTTTCTGCGCCGTGTTTTTCAAAATGTTCTTTAAAAGTTTCGGCATTTGAAAACCTGAATGTAAACTCTTCCATAACGCCGTACAATTCATTTTTAGAGAGTTTTTTCTTCTTGTGTTTCAAACACAGAATATAAATTAAAAAGCATACAATTCCGCTCAGGAAAAACAGATACGATTTTTTGTAATCACCGGAATTAAAAAACGCTATACCGGCAAAAAAACATACTGCCGTAAACAGCAATACAAAAAGAACCGAAAACAGTTTAACATTTTCGCTCTTTTCTTTGCGTTCTTTAACCGCCTTCGTTTTTTTGCGGCATTTTTCACATCTTTTCGGAAGTTCAAGTCCTTTACTTTTATAAAAACGAATTTCTGAATCGGTAAGCGTAAAATTACTTCCGCATTCTATACATTTTCTTTTCTCCATTATATCACCTGTTTCATTATATATTTTAATATTTCTTTCGTCAACCGCTTGAAATGAACAGATAATAGTGTTATTATGGAGTTCTCGAAAAAATAAGGGGGCGCAATTATGAGCAGATACAGCGAAGCAAAAGAAATTTACGCAAAAATCGGTGTTGATACAGACAAGGCTCTTGAAAAACTTAAAAATATTACTGTTTCCATGCACTGCTGGCAGGGTGACGACGTTGTGGGATTTGACAGTAAAGAATCTCTTTCAGGCGGTATTCAGACAACCGGTAATTATCCGGGCAAAGCAAATACACCCGAACAACTTATGCAGGACATTGACAAAGTAATAAGCCTTACGCCCGGCAAACTCAAACTTAATCTTCACGCCTGCTACGCAATTTTCCCTGCCGGAGAATTTCGTGACAGAGACGCTATTCAGCCGAAAGATTTCAAAAAATGGGTGGATTTTGCAAAAGAAAGAAATATGGGTATTGATTTTAACCCGACATTTTTTTCACACCCCCGTGTAAAAGATAATCTTACGCTTTCCTCCCCTGACGAAGAAACACGCAGATTCTGGATAGAGCACGGTAAACGCTGTATTGAAATTTCACAGTATTTTGCCGAAGAAACAGGTGTCCCCTGCGTTATGAACATCTGGATTCCCGACGGTTATAAAGATATTCCCGCAGACAGATATTCTCCGAGAGCACGCTTTAAATCCTCACTTGATGAAATACTTTCAACGCCATACGACAAAAGCAAAGTCTTCGTTACTCTCGAATCAAAAGTATTCGGCATAGGTCTTGAAAGTTACACAGTCGGTTCCGCTGAATTCTGTATGAATTATGTAAACAGTAAAAAAATAGTACCGCTTATGGACAACGGTCATTATCATCCGACGGAAGTTGTTTCGGACAAGGTTTCTTCAATGCTTCTTTTTAATGAAAAAGTTGCTTTGCACATTACAAGAGCAGTACGCTGGGACTCCGACCACGTTGTTATTTTTGACGATGAAACAAAAGAAATAATGAAAGAAATAGTCAGAAATGATGCGCTTGACAAAATTTTCATTGCAACAGATTATTTTGACGCTTCAATAAACAGAGCAGGCGCATGGATAACAGGTCTTCGCTCTGTTGAAAAAGCATTGCTTTATGCTCTTCTTGAACCTTCGGAGGAAATGAAAAAACTGCAGGATGAAAACGATTTCACCTCAATTCTCGCACTCGGTGAAGAAATAAAAACAATGCCGTTCGGTGATGTGTGGAATGAATATCTTTCAAGAGAAAACGTAAAAGCCGACTATTTATCGGAAATAAAAAAATACGAAAAAGAAGTGCTGGTGAACAGATAATGAAAAATATTTTTGATGCTCCGTTTGTAAAAGAAATGGGTTCTATTACCGCAAATATGTACCGCCTCGGCTGGGATGAAAGAAACGGCGGCAACCTCAGTTATTTACTTGATGAAAACGAAGTGTATGAATACCTTGATAAAAACAACGTTATAAGAACAATACCGACAGGTTTCAAGGCAGATGCTCTTATCGGCAAAGTATTTATTGTTACCGGCACGGGTAAATATTTTAAGAATGTTGAAAATGATCCCGAAACAAATCTCGGAATAATAAGAATTGCAGAAGACGGAACTACCGCAGAACTTCTTTGGGGTTATAAAGACAGCGGAAAGTTCACATCCGAACTCCCCGCCCACCTTATGAGCCACATGGCACGGCTTTCGGTTGACCCCGAAAACCGTGTAGTTATGCACTGTCATCCGACAAATACACTTGCAATGAATTTTGTTCATGAACTTGACGAAAAATCTTTTACACACTCGCTTTGGGAAATGTGTACCGAATGTATAGTTGTTTTCCCCGAGGGTATAGGCGTTCTTCCTTGGATGATTTGCGGTACTAATTCAATCGGTGAAGCGACTGCCGAAAAAATGAAAGAGTTCAGGCTTGTTGTGTGGGGACTTCACGGAATATACGGTGTCGGCAAAACACTTGATGAAGCATTCGGTCTTATTGAAACGGTTGAAAAAGCCGCACAGATTTATATGCTTACGGCAGGACTGCCACGTGTAAACACAATTACAGATGCACAAATGAAAGAACTTGCGGATTATTTCGGTGTGAATTACAGAAAAGACTTTTTGAATCTGTAATTTAATAAATCAATAATAAGAAAAGCGGATTTTGGTAATTATCAAACATCATCACCAAAATCCGTTTTTATTTTTCATCAGTCTTTCAATGCAAAATAGACGAGCATAGGAGAAGAAGCACATCTGCCGTAATAAACGGAAATATCGTTATAATCACAAACTTTTTTTGCAAGCGATTTTATATCCGCATCTCTTTGACCGATAAACGCCATAAGAGCAACACCGTCTTCGCTGTTTCTCAATGCGTCGTAAATTTTTTCTTCTATACCTGCGTCATTTACCGTTTCAAAAGTACATTGAGGCTCTGAAAGAAATGAATCCGAACATTCCGGGGCAATATTCTTATAATTGTAATCCTTATATTTTCCAACAAAACCGTCCGGAATTCCGAATCCGAAATAAATATCTTTTACAAATCTTTTTTCCAGATTATCTTTTGAATCAAGAGTGCAGTCACAATCATACCATTTTCCGTCTGTCATAAAACTGTTCCATGTATGACCTGTGGGCGTCTTGTAATATTCAATATTTTTTTCTTTTGAGGAAACGCCTATTACATTGAGTTTTGTCTTTTCAGCAGGACTGTCGTAATAACCTTTTTCAAAGCATTTGATTCCCGCTTTATTATAAAGAAGCGAAAGTGCGTTTGCAAAACCGTCGCAATGAGTTTCGCCTGTAACAAGCGCATCATAAACATAGCAAATTGATTTTTCATTATTATAGTCTTTGTATGAAGTGTTGTTACAAAGATATCTGTAAAGATATTTTGCTTTTTCGACTTCATCAAGATTTTCGGGCATTTCTTTTATTATTTCATCCGCTTTTTCAACGGCAGTCTTTTTTTTCGCCATCAACTCTTTTGAATTCATTTTAAGATTAAAACGGATACACTCCTCTGTTTTTTCCGTTTCTCCTGTTACGGATGCATTTGTCATTTTCATTTCGGTACGAGATGTTTTCATTTCAAAATTCTGCTCCACAAGCGGAGTATCGAGGGAAAGAAAAATGAGTATTTCAACATCATTATATACGAAGTCTGTCAAAATATCGCTTTGAACATAAAACGAATTGTAACAGTTTTCAAATGCGTACTCATATATTTTATAAAGAAGTTTTTCGGAAGAATTTAACTTTGAATAATAAATGTAACTGTTTAAATCAGAGTATTCCCCTTTGAATGATATTATATCATTTTCGGAAACAGGAACAACATCGTTTTCCGTTTCAAAAAGTATGTATGATGTATCTTCCGGCACTTTCACTTTTTTTTCGTTGTTTGAAGATTGCATGACAAAAACAATCGCCGCTGCTATTATTGCAAGCAACGCACAAATCAGCGACACTATAATTATTTTTTTCTTTTTTGATTTCATAATATACTCCGAAATAATATTACATTACCACTTTCACATTATACTACATTTTTTTACAACATCAACAAAAAAATAAACAACTATTTTAAAAAAAGTCTTGCATTATTTTAAACATTTATATATAATAGTGTCTGCACATATATTCAATGCTACTGTGGCTCAGTTGGTAGAGCAGCGCATTCGTAATGCGCAGGCCGTCGGTTCGAGTCCGACCAGTAGCTCCAAAAAATTCCGTTCATGAATGTGGGCGGATTTTTTACTTTTTCACTTTTCACTATTAACTCTTCACTAAAAAAACTTTTGTGAACGGAATTTCAAGTAAGAAGTAAGAGTGAATAGTGAAGATGTAAAATCAACGATATGCAATCTCTTCGAAATTGATGATATGCAAGGCTTATGACTTGATTTTTTGTCAAAAATACAAATTTTGTACTTCAGTTTTTTCATTATACCAACACAAAAAGGAACAAAGGATAATCCTCTGTTCCTTTTCATCATAAAACCTCTGCCCGTTTGAGCAGAGGTTAAAGTTAAAATCAATATTTGAAATCTTTGCAGATCATAGTATCGATAAGTTCCTGTTTATCAATGGTAATCTGCTTAATGCCGAAAATCTTACCTGCGCCTGATATGCAAACTCTCATATACTGTGTAAGGTTAACTATTTCATTTGTCTTGGTGTTGTATTCAAGAATAGCGGTACAATCATGATATGTAAGGCTGTATGTAACATTTTGAATTACTTTCTGAACTGCGCCGCCGTTAATTGTATCGTCAATGTCTTTCTTTGCAAGAGGTCCGAACATTGCACCGTGTGCACTTACGTAAGTTTCAGTACCGTCGCCCATCGGTTCGGGGTTAAGCTCATCTTTAAGAACGATTGTGATTGTTGCAACATCACCGTTCTGCTGATAGTTATATTCTTTAATAAGGTTGGTGTCTGTAAGGTAGCAGCCCTTTGAGTTTTTATAAACGGGGAACCATCTCATATCGGAGCCTGCTTCTTTAATTTCGGGATTTGCTTCTGCCTTTGCTTTGTCAGTCATAATACCGAGAGAGTTAACAAGGTTAAGAAGAGTACCTACGAGGTTTGCACCTTCGGATACTACACGGCTGTTAGCATCATCGGGAAGTTCCTGCCATTCAACCTTTGTGTATGCAGGCTTATCTGTTTTAGCCTTTGTCATAACTTTTGTGTATATATCAAGAACTTCTTTTGCGCTCTTCTGTGCGGCAGGCTTCTGTTCGTTGCCGTTGTCGGCAGGCTTCTGTCCGTTGCCGTTGTCAGCAGGCTTCTGCTCGTTGCCGTTGTCAGCAGGCTTCTGCTCGTTGCCGTTGTCAGCCGGTGTCTGTGTAGAAGTGCCGCTGTTATCAGCAGGTGTCTGTGTAGAAGTGCCGCTATTGTCGGCGGGTGTCTGTGTGGAAGAACTGTTGTTGCCGGCAGGTGTACCCGTAGAACTGCTGTTGTTGTCACCTGCGGGTGTCTGTGTGCCTTCATCTGCAGTGCCGGATGTAAGACCGCTTATGCCGCCCTTTGCAAGAAGAACAACCGAAGCGATTGAAACTGCATTACTTGTAACAATCGTAAAGAAAAGTGCTATTGCAAGAATAATTGCAACAACTTTAAGGTCTGAACTTTTCATTGATATACCCCTTTCAACATTTGTGAGGTTACAAACACTCACTTTATTTACATTATTTAGAGTACAACAAAATGAAAAAAAAGTCAATATTTATTATGAAAAAGAAATATACTTTTCATAAAACAAATCATTTATTAAAAAAATAACAACCTGCCGAAGCAGGTTGTTAATAGAATTGTTTATGTATTAATAATTGAAGTTGTACCAATGGCTGTGGAATTCAAGAACACCGTTACCTGAAACACCGCCGATTGATGTTGTTGCTTCTGCTGCAAGTTCACCTGTTACGAAGTGGTTAATGTCAACAAACTTACCGTCTTTTGTCATTTCTGCAACTATTGTGTATGCTTTATAGTTAAGTTCACCCTTATCAAGGCTCTTAACGATTTTGCTTACTGTGGAGTCGTTCTTAACTGTATCCTGAACATCTTCCATATAAAGGATACCTGTTGCCATAGAAGCAATACCTTTTGAACCCTTTGCAGGTGTATTTTCGTCTTTCATAACGATTGTGATTTTGTAGTTACCGTTTGCAAGATCTTCTTTAGTTGCACTTGCAACATAACTCATATCGCAATCACAGGGGCACATACGGTTTTTAGCATCGTCGCTGCCTTTTTCGCTTACAGACTCACCGGCTTTGTCTTCGCCCTTAATGAACATCATAAGAACGGGCTGAACAACTTTTGTGGCAAGTGCGCTACCGAGATCAAGATTTACAAGCGTCTGCCATTCTTTACGTGTATGACCTGCTGCACCTGTTGTTTTGATTTTATTACATGCATCTTTGTAGAAGTTGAAGCATTTAGCGGTATCCCATGCACCGTTGTCGGCAGGCTTCTTTTCGTTGCCGTTGTCAGCAGGCTTCTGTCCGTTGCCGTTGTCAGCGGGTTTGTTGGTGTTGCCGTTGTCTGTAGGTGTAGAAGAAGTGTTGCCGTTGTCTGTGGGTGTGGAAGCAGTGTTGCCGTTGTCTGTGGATGTAGAGGTTGAACTGCTGTTTGAAGGTGTAGTACCCTGGTTACCGTTGTTTGAAGGTGTAGTACCCTGGTTACCGTTGTCAGCAGGTGTAGCAACGTCTGCTGCTTTGTTGCCGATGCCGCCTGTTGCAAGAAGAACTACGGAAGCGATTGAAACTGCATTACTTGTAACAATCGTGAAGAAAAGTGCTATTGCAAGAATAATTGCAACGACTTTAAGATCTGAACTTTTCATAGGAAATATGCCCCTTTCACTTTTTAGCACGATAATAGCACCGTGCATTCACAGAATAAGATTACATTAAAATTCGCAAAATGTCAATAGTCATTTAGTGTATTTATCGCTCTTAACGGCTCTAAAAAAACATTTTCGGCAAAAAGACGAATTTTACTTACATTTTTTGTGCATTCCATATATTGTCGGCATATTCGTTAATTGCTCTGTCTGCCGCAAATCTGCCTGACATTGCCGTATTCATAAGCATCATTCTGTTCCATTTTTCTTTATCGAGGAACGCTTCACGCATTTTGAACTGTGCACGGCGGAAGTCGGCATAATCTGCAAGAACCATAAACGGGTCGTAATGAGAAATAGTGCCGCTTATTGTGCTGAAATCTTTGCCGTTTATACCTGCCGAAACAAAATCAAGCACACGTCTGAGTTCTGCGTTGTTTGCAACGTAACTCTGCGGATTGTAGCCGCTGTTGCGAAGCGAAACAACTTCGTCTGCGGTCATGCCGAACAGGAACATATTGTCATCGCCGACCGCTTCGTGAATTTCAACGTTTGCGCCGTCAAGCGTTCCGAGAGTTACAGCACCGTTCATCATAAGTTTCATACATCCCGTACCGCTCGCCTCTTTACCGGCAAGTGAAATCTGTTCCGAAACATCTGCGGCGGGCATAAGGCGTTCCGCATTTGTTACATTATAATCTTCAATGTAAATTATTTTCAGTCTGCCTTTTACATCGGGATCGTTGTTTACAAGGTCACGCAAAGCAAGTATAAAACTGATTATCTGCTGAGCCATAAAGTAACCGGGAGCGGCTTTTGCACCGAATATATATGTGTGCGGTACAAACTCACCGTCGGGATTATCTTTAATGGCAAGGTAATCGGCAACTATGCTGAAAGCGTTAAGATGCTGACGTTTGTATTCGTGAAGACGTTTAACCTGAACGTCAAAAATCGAATCGGGATCAAGTTTTTCGCCCGTTGTTTTATAAATGTGTTTTGCAAAGTCTTCTTTGTTTTTCCTTTTAATTTCGCCGATTTTTTCAAGAACTTCTTTATCATCCTTATACTCTGCAAGTTTTGAAAGATTTTCGGCATCATAAACGAATTTATCACTGCCGAGAAGTTCGGTAAGGTACTCCGTAAGTCTCGGATTAGCCTGACAGAGCCAGCGTCTGTGAGCAATTCCGTTTGTAACGTTTGTGAATTTTTCGGGTGTAAGTTTATAAAAATCGTTAAACAGCGAATCAACAAGAATTTTACTGTGAAGCGCCGAAACGCCGTTTACACTGTGGCATGCGGCTACACAAAGATTAGCCATTCTGACTGCACCGCCCGATACAACAGCGGTACGTTCAACGTAACCTGCATCGTGAGTCTGTTCCCAGACGAATGCTCTGAATCTGTTGTCGATTTCTTTAATTATTTCGTATATACGGGGAATAAGGCGTTTAACAAGTTCTTCACTCCAGCATTCAAGCGCTTCGCTCATAACTGTGTGGTTTGTGTAAGCAACCGTGTTTGTAACTATTTTCCACGCATCGTCCCAGCCGTAACCGCATTCGTCAAGAAGAATACGCATAAGTTCGGGAATAGCCATTGTCGGGTGTGTATCGTTTATGTGTATAGCCACTTTTTCGGGAAGATTGTCAACCGTACCGTATTCTCTCAGGTGATGGCGTACAATATCCTGAACGGAAGCGGAAACGAGAAAATACTGCTGACGAAGACGAAGCGATTTACCTTCGGGATGGTTATCCATCGGATAAAGGACTTTGCTGATAACCTCCGCCATTGCCTGACGTTCCATTGAACGCATATAGTCGCCCTGGTTGAAAAGCCCCATATCAAATTCGGGCGCTTTTGCTTTCCACAGACGAAGAACGCTTATGCCTTTGCCGTCTTTACCGGCAACGAACATATCGTAAGGAACCGCCCAGATTGTATTGCCGTCTTCTATTTCGACGTGGTGATAATGTTCATCCCACGAATCTTTTACTTTACCCTCAAAAGTAACCTGAACGGAACTCGATTCACGCTGAACGAGCCACACTTCGCCGCCGGGAAGCCAGTTGTCGGGAAGTTCGGTCTGCCTGCCGTCAATAAGTTTCTGACGGAATATGCCGTACTCGTAAAGTATTGAATAGCCCCTTGCGGGATAGCCCTGTGTTGCAAGTGCATCAAGATAGCACGCCGCAAGTCTGCCGAGACCGCCGTTGCCGAGGCCTGCGTCAGGCTCGCAATCGTAAAGAGATTCGAGTTTTATGCCGTAATCAGCAAGAACGCTTGAAAAAACGTTTGTAAGATTAAGATTGAAAAGTGAGTTTTTAAGCGACCTGCCCATCAGAAATTCCATTGAAAGGTAATATACACGCTTTTTGCCTTCGGTATCTGCCTTGCGTGAGATTTCGCCCCTGCCCTGTGCCATCATATCACGCACTATCATTGAAATTGCTCTGTAATAATGGTCGTATGTTGCGTTTTCGGTTGAAACGCCGTAAAAGTGGAGAAGTTTATTTTCAAGCATTTCTTTTGCCTGACGCTTAGTAAGCCTGTAATTCATACAAAACCTCCAAAAAAAATTAAAAAATATGGCTTTTTTACTATGTCAATTATACATTTTATACTAAAATCGGCTAAAAATCAACTGTAATAAAAGGAAAATATACGCACTTTTAAATTTTTGTAACAATCAATAAAATTATGTTGTTTCGCACACGGTTTTATGTGTATGAAATTATTTTTTTTTATCTTTTATATCCGTCTGTTTTCTGTTATAATGAAAATAATAAACATATTTTCCCGTAATTTCGGATTTTAAGATTTTTATGAAAGGGGCGGAATAATGAAAAACACCGTTACGGGCATATTTGCTCACGTTGATGCGGGCAAAACGACACTTGCCGAAGCGTTGCTTTACAAAAGCGGAATAATGAGAAAACTCGGCAGAGTCGATAACGGCGACACGCTCCTTGACACGCACGAACTCGAAAAAAAACGCGGAATAACAATTTTTGCCGGTCAGGCAAATTTTATCGTAAACGATTTAAAAGTTTCGCTTCTTGACACACCCGGGCACGTTGACTTTTCAGCGGAAACGGAAAGAATGATGCAGATAATTGACAGCGCCGTGCTTGTAATAAGCGGAACTGACGGTGTTCAGTCGCACACAAGAACACTTTGGAAAATGCTCGGCATATATAATATTCCCGTTTTCATATTTATTACCAAAATGGATTACGCAAGAAAAACCGAGCAGGAAATTATAAAAGAACTTAAAAGCGAACTTTCGGAAAACTGCGTTATTTTTCCCGAAAACGAAAACGTCGATGAAGAAATATCGCTTTGCAGTGAAGATATGCTTGAAAAATATCTTGAAAACGGCGTTATCACCGATGATGATAAAAGAATGCTTGTTGCATCACGCCGTCTTTTCCCCTGCTTTTTCGGTTCGGGGCTTAAACTTGACGGAATTGATTATTTTCTTTCACAAATTTACTCGCTTTCACCCGAAAAAATATATCCCGACACATTCGGGGCTAAAGTTTACAAAATAAGCCATGATTCAAACGGAAACAGACTCACTCACTTAAAAGTCACAGGCGGAACTTTAAAGGTAAGAGATATTTTAAATACGGGCGAAACAGATGAAAAAGTAAATGCCATAAGAATATATTCCGGTTCAAAATTCACAACTGCCGATGAAATAACCGCAGGTGAAATATGTGCCGTTGCAGGTCTTAACAACACAAAAAGCGGTCAGGGGCTCGGTTTTGAAGCACAGTCGGAGCCGCCGATAACAGAACCCGTAATGAATTACAGAATAGTTCTTCCCGAGGGAGCAGATGCAAAACTGTTTTTACCCAAACTCAGACTGCTTGAGGAGGAAGACCCTCAACTAAACTTTACGTGGAACAGCCGTTTACAGGAAATCCACGTCGGTCTTATGGGAGAAGTGCAGACGGAAATACTCAAAAGTCTTGTCGAAAAAAATTTCGGATTGGAAATTGAAATAGATCAGGGCAAAGTTCTTTATAAAGAAACAATTCTCGAAAAAACAGAGGGCGTAGGTCATTACGAGCCGTTAAGACATTATGCGGAAGTGCATCTTATTATGGAACCGCTTCCGCGCGGTGCAGGTCTTGTTTTTGAAACAAAATGCCGTGAAGATTCACTCGACCGCAACTGGCAGAGACTTATACTTACACATCTTTACGAAAAACAGCATCTCGGCGTTCTTACAGGCTCGCCCGTAACGGATATTAAAATAACACTTGCCGCAGGCAGAGCACACATAAAGCACACCGAGGGCGGCGATTTCAGACAGGCAACGTACCGTGCCGTACGTCAGGGACTTATGAAAACAAAATCCGTTTTGCTTGAGCCTTATTACAGTTTTCGTCTTGAAGTTCCGACTGAACAAATCGGCAGAGCAATAAACGATATAAGAGCAAAATACGGTGAGTTCGACGCTCCGCAGGATATGGGCGGTATGTCAATGCTTACGGGAACGGCTCCCGTTACAACGCTCAACACTTACGCTTCCGAGGTTGCCGCTTACACAGGCGGAGCAGGCAGACTTTCACTCACGCTTTGCGGATACGGCGAATGTCATAACGCAGATGAAATAATTGAGCAGTTCGCTTATGACCCCGAAGCAGACCTTGACAACACACCCGATTCCGTATTCTGTGCTCACGGCGGCGGATTTGCGGTAAAATGGGACAAAGTAAGCGAATATATGCACATTGAAAGTTGTCTTGAAAAAAAGGAAACACCTTACGAAGCATCTGTAAACACACGGAATTTTTCAATAGATGACAAAGAACTCGAAGCAATAATGGAGCGTGAATTCGGTCCTGCAAAACTCACGCAGACACTTTACAGACCGAAACCGCAGACAGCAAAGGAAAAGCCGGATTCATACGAAAACAAAAACAGAAAAAAACATTTAATCGTCGACGGATACAACGTAATTTTTGCGTGGGATGAACTGAAAAGCATAAGCGAAACCGACCTTGACGGCGCAAGAGTTGCACTTATGAATATTCTTTCAAATTACGCCGCATTTACAAAATCGGAAGTCATACTCGTATTTGATGCTTACAACGTTTCGGGGAACAGCGGAAAACGTTTTGATTTCAACAATATACACGTTGTTTTTACCAAAGAAAACGAAACGGGAGATACATATATCGAAAAGTTATCATCCGAAATAGGCAAAAACGAAAATGTACGGGTTGTAACATCCGACAACCTAATAAGGCTTTCCGCTTTGCGTTACGGCGTTTTGAGAGTATCTTCAAAAGAATTCAGAACGGAAGTTGAAAACGCAGGCAGGGAAATTTCCGAATTCCTCGAAAAACTCGGTAAAAGCAAAGGAACGAAAGTAAAGGATATAATAGATTTAAAATAACAGGATTTTCACACGAATATCCCGAACATTTCATTTATATATTTATTAAAAAGGAACAGTGACCTGATGAAAGAAACTTTAAAAAAAATAAAATTAAAAAATATAATAATGATGACGCTTGCAGGCATTATTTACGGCTTTGCGATTTCCGTATTTTTAAATCCCGTCAATATGTACGACTGCGGAATATCCGGCACATCGCAACTTTTGGGGCAAATCACGCCCGATTTTCTTACGCTTTCCGAATTTCTTCTTGTACTTAACATTCCGCTGTTTTTATACGGTTTAAAAAAGCAGGGAATTGTTTTTACGCTGTACGGCATATACACAGTTGCGATTTATTCGGTAACGGTAAAAATAATAACCGATGTTCTGCCCGTAAACGTCAGCACGTCATCGCCTTTTGCAGGTGAAGATTTGCTTCTTTGCGCCATTTTCGGCGGCGTTATTTCGGGAATAGGCAGTGGAATTGCGCTTCGGTTCGGCGGTGCGATTGACGGAACTGAAGTTATGGCGGTAATATTTGCAAAAAAACTCGGATTAAGCGTAGGAACGTTTTGCCTGATATACAATATAATTCTTTATACGGTATGCGGCATAGTAACAAAAAGTTGGATAATTCCGCTTTACTCAATGGTTACATATTTCTGCGCTCTTAAAACACTTGACTTTATAGTAGACGGTCTTGACAGAGCAAAATCCGCTATGATAATTACCGAAAAAGCAGATGAAATCTGTTCTGCCCTTTCGGAACAGTTCGAAAGCGGTGTAACAAAAATAAACGCAAAAGGCGGATATTCAGACAAAGAAAAAACAGTCGTATATTTTGTTGTAAACCGTTTTCAGGTTACAAAAATGAAAGATTGTGTTCACGGTATAGACCCGAAAGCGTTTATTTCAATAAGCGAAGTTGCAGACGTATTTGTATCAAACGATGTGTAAAATCAATATTTAGGATATATAATTTTTTAATTCTGATAAAACTTTTGAAAACATTAAATAAAAAACAGAAAACCGGTTGACATTTTTAAAACGTTATGATATTATATTTCACGCGGTAAATGCAGAGGTACCGAAGTGGTTATAACGGAACGGTCTTGAAAACCGTCGTACGGAAACGTACCGTGGGTTCGAATCCCACCCTCTGCGCCAGCCTTCGGGCACAATTAAATAACACAGAAGTGTTACCAATGCAGAAGTACTCAAGTTGGTGACGAGGCGCCCCTGCTAAGGGCGTAGGTCGGGTAACCGGCGCGAGAGTTCGAGTCTCTCCTTCTGCGCCAAAAATCGACAATCTTCGTTAGAAGGTTGTCGATTTTTACTTTTTCACTATTCACTGTTCACTCTTCACTAAAATTCCGGTGTCGATTTCCGGAAAGTAATAAGTAATAGTGATTAGTGAAGAACTGCAAACAGAAAGACTTTGCCTGCCGAGTCTCTCCGGTTGCAACATAGTCGCCTTGCTCGCTTGAAACGCTTCGCAATTCTCCTTGTTGCGCCCAGAACTTTTTGTTCGCTTTTTCTGCCACAGGCAGCGCTCACAAACGTTCATCTTCTGCGCCAAAAATAATCCATAACCTTTCGGCTATGGATTATTTATTTACGTAATTATATTAGCATGGCTCTATTTGTCTGAATCTATTCGTATTTCGTTAATTATTTCTCCGAAGCGGTTATACCGTCAAGAACATAGTTCACACCGGTATCACTCGCCCATGTGCCTGTTTTAAAACGGGTTGCCGCACCTTTCTCGGTTACAGCCGGTACATCGGATGTGTCTTCTTTATTCTCTGTTTTTCCGCAACCTGCCGTAAAAGCGATGGCTGTAACCAAAAGCGCCGTCATTATTGCAAATGTAAATTTTTTCATTTTCTTTCATTCCTTTCGATAATATTAAAGTTTTTTCAATCGTCATCGTCATCATCAAACGAATAATCATTAAGTTCCTTAAAATCAAGAAATTCGGGCAAAGTCATACTGAAAGCGATTGCAATTTTATGAAGCGTTTTTATTCTCGGATTCTTTGTAAGACCTCTTACAATATTATCGAGAGTTGATTGTTTAACTCCGCTCATTGTTGCAAGTTTATTTATTGTTATTCCACGCTCTTTGCAAAGTTCATAAATTCTTTTTACATACAACTCCGAATATTCCATAACAAAACCTCATTGTTATTATTACCCGTTATCGGGTTAATAATATGATAAGGTCATTTTCGTCACTTTTTACCCGAATACGGGTTGACATTACAAATTTATTCATTATATAATACTGTTACCCATATTCGGGTATAGAGGTGTTATATGACTTGTACATTTTTCGGACATAAGGATACGCCTGAAAAAGAAAAAGAGCAACTGCGGAAAGTTCTGCTGAATTTAATAATCGAAAATAATGTTGATATATTTTATGTGGGCAATAACGGAAACTTTGATTTTATGGTTCAGAATATTCTTGATAAACTAAAAAATGAATATCCTATACGATATTATATTGTTCTTGCATATATGCCGACCGCTGAAAACAATTTTTCAGAACATACTATTTTACCGGAAACCATTGAAAATGTCCCAAAACGTTTTGCAATATCATACCGTAACAACCGGATGATTGAACAATCAGATTATGTAGTCACTTATGTTCGGCGTTCATTCGGAGGTGCGGCGCAATTTGAAGCACAAGCAAAGCGAAAACACAAAACAATAATAGCATTATAAAAAGGCTGTCTTTGCGGACAGCCTTTATTTCATAAAAAACTCACACCGTGATTTCGTGTTTTATGCCGGTTATTTTATACATCCCCTCTGCAACGCCGCCGTCTGCGGCATCACAGGTGACAATGTCACACATTCTTTTAACTTCGGGTACTGCATCGCCCATTGCAACGGAAATTCCCGCCGCTTTGAGCATATCAACATCGTTAAGGCTGTCGCCCATTGCAACGCATTGGTAAATATCTGCGCCGTAATATTCTGCAACGGTGAAAATGCCGGTTGCTTTCGTATGACCTTTAGGTGAAAATTCAGCATAAGATTCGTGCTGAAAGAACATATATCTGTCACTTGCGAATTTTGTTTCCTCTTCATCGAGTTTACCGGGAAGGTAAAACTTTGCAAAAATTCCGTTCGGAAAAAGCTTTTTTAGCTCTTTGCCGTTTTTTACAACAGTATGGTTTCTGTCATAAAACGTTATGCTTTCGACAAGCGTTTCCTCGCCCTCAAGCAGAATTTTTCTGCCGCGCTCGACAAAAAAGTCAAAGACTTCGGCAACCTCGTCAATGGGAAGTTTTTCGCACATAATACACTTTTTGTCTACTCTTATACTGCAGCCGAGACCTGCAACAATTCCGTCAATGTCGAGATTTTTTATGAGGTCGGGAATACAGGCGTAAGAACGTGCCGTGTTAATAAACACCTTGTGTCCTTCCGCCCTTACCCGTTTTATTGCATCAAGATTTCTCTGCGGAATTTCGCCGTGAACGAACAAAGTGTTATCTATGTCAAGGAAAAATATGTACTTATCTTTTTCGATTTTCATTCTAAAATATCCTCATAATAAGGTTTGCCGTCTTTTATAACAACGTTTTTAACCCAGCGGTGTAATTTTGTTTCACGGGGTCTTATAACAACGCTGTCGTTGTAAACTTCAAGTTGAAAACCGACACCGAGTTTATTGTTTATGCCGTGATGATTTCCGCAGGAAAGGCTCGGCAGATTTATAAGATGAAGACTGCCGTATTTTTCAAAACTTGAATATCCTTCTTTTTTGTATGTATCTTCACCGCTTATGCCCATGTGCGAATGACCGCTGAAATAGTAAACGTTTTTATACTGTTCGAGTATTTCTTTTATTTCATCGGACTTTTCGCCTATTCCGCCCTCCATGGGACTTGCGTTGGGGTCTTCATCCTTATCAAATGTGCGTGGAAGTCCGTGTTTGCCGTTCAGACTCTGGTGACAGAAAACGAAAACCGGTTTGCCGCTTTCGGATGCAGATTTCATTTCATTTTTAAACCATTCCACCTGTTCATCCGAAATAAATGCGCCGCAGCCGCAATCCGACTCGCCGCCGAGGAAAATGAGGTGATAGCCGTTAATTACTTTTGAAAAATATGTTTTTTCGTGCTTTTCGCCCGTAATTTCGGCAGTATATGAAAGGTAGCGTTTAAATGCGGTATCATCTTCCTCATCGCACCATGTATCATGGTTGCCGATTGCAATAAGAATATTTTTTGCAGGCGCTTTCACTTTTGAGAATGTTTCTTTTGCCATATCCCAGTTTATTTTACTGCTTCTTGACGTTGTGTCGCCTATAACAATAAAAGCATCTACCGTGTTTTTACTTTTTTTCGCATCCGTAAGAGCACGTTTCATAAAAAATTTCGGAAGTGCCGGAATCGGATGTTTTATATCTATATGCGTATCACTTACGATTGTACAGTTAAGTTGCACGCCGTCTTTCAATGTACTCATTCTGCCCATTTAAAACACACCTCATACCCAATAATATTTACATATTAAAGTATAATAACACACCGCCGAAAAGTCAATATCACATTCCTTTCATTTCCTCTTGACAAGTGAAAATTTAGTGATATATTATAAGTGAACATTTGTTCGTGTAAATATTTCAAATCACAGTCGGGTGATAAAAATGAGCACATTTGTAGACGTTATTTTAAAACACGATTCATACGGCAACAAACAGCCGATGCTTATTCGCTGGAACAACGGCACATTATACGTTATTGACAAACTCAAAAACGTTTCCCGTGCCGTTTCGGGAAGCGGAATGCAGGTGACGAAATATGACGTTATGATAGGCGGCAGAGAAACAAGTCTTTACGAAGATAAATATCTCGGAAAATGGTACGTTGAAGAAAAATAGCGTAATACTGTTGTAAAAAGCACAAAAATATTTATAATAAAAGTAAAAACGGAGGTGCGTAAATGAACGGCAGAACATATATCGCAATAGACCTCAAATCATTTTACGCATCTGTAGAATGTGTCGAAAGGTGTCTTGACCCGCTTAAAACAAATCTTGTTGTGGCAGACTCTTCAAGAACCGAAAAAACAATCTGCCTTGCGGTGTCACCTTCTCTTAAAGCATACGGTATACCCGGCAGAGCAAGGTTGTTTGAAGTCAACCAAAAAGTAAAAGAAGTAAATGCCGAACGGCGAAAAAACGCGCCGAACAGAGCGTTTACGGGTAAATCTTTTTTTGACAACGAACTGAAAAAAGATGCTTCTTTAAAACTCGACTTCATCATAGCACCGCCGCAAATGGCAAAATATATGGAGGTAAGTTCGGGAATATACAGTATTTACCTTAAATACATCAGTCCGCAGGATATACACGTTTACTCGATTGACGAAGTTTTTATTGACGCAACAAACTATCTTAAAACTTATAAAATGTCCGCAAACGAACTTGCCATGACAATGATAAATGACGTGCTGAAAAACACAGGCATTACGGCAACTGCGGGAATAGGCACGAATCTTTACCTTGCAAAAATTGCAATGGATATTGACGCAAAACGGATGAAACCGAACAAAGACGGCGTGCGGATAGCCGAACTCAGCGAACGCACATACCGTGAAAGGCTGTGGACACACAGACCTTTAACCGATTTCTGGCGCATAGGAAAAGGCTACGCTTCAAAACTCGAAGCAAACGGAATTTACACAATGGGCGACGTCGCACGCTGTTCTGTCGGAGGCAAATATGACCGTTTGAACGAGGAACTGCTTTATAAACTGTTCGGCGTAAACGCAGAACTGCTCATAGACCACGCATGGGGGCGTGAGCCGTGTACAATAGCGGAAATTAAAGCGTACACGCCGGAAAACACGAGTATTAGTTCTGGGCAGGTACTGTCAAGTGCGTACGAATACAAAAAAGCAAAACTTGTGTTAAAAGAAATGACCGATTCTTTAACTCTCGACCTTGTTGACAAAAAAGTCGTAACCGACCAGATTGTTCTTACCGTCTGTTACGATACCGAAAGCGCACACGGCTACGGCGGCGAAATTACCGAAGACAGATACGGGCGAAAAGTGCCGAAATCTTCTCACGGCTCAATAAATCTGCCGTCAAAAACATCATCTTCAAAAATTATTCTGAAATATACCGAGGAACTTTTCGAGCGAATAGTTGACAAAAAACTTCTTGTGCGCAGAATTTACGTTGTTGCAAATCACATCACAGGCGAAGAAGCGGCAAAAAAAGAAATACGGTATGAACAACTCGATTTATTTACCGATTTAACACAACTTGCAAAAAAAGAGGAAAAAGAAAACGAAGAACGTCGGCGTGAACGGGCACAGCAGGAAACAATAATAAAAATAAAAAAGAAATACGGCAAAAACGCCATACTCAAAGGTATGAACTTTGAAGACGGCGCAACCGCAAAACAAAGAAACGAACAGGTCGGGGGGCACAAAGCATAATGAAACACACATATAATGAAATTGAACTCGGCGCAGAAAAACCTTTTACAATTCTTCACATTACCGACGTTCACCTTACGCATACGGGAATACGTGACAGTTTCGCTTTGCACCGACTTGCAAAAAAACGCTCAAAAAGATACACCCATTCCGAAAACGTGCTGAATAATGCAAGTGTTCTTGCAAAAGAAAAAAATGCGCTTATTGTGAACACGGGCGATATGACGGATTTCTTTTCATATAAAAATCTTAAATACGTCAAAAAGTTCACCGAAAACAACGACTGTTTTTTCGTAAACGGCAATCACGATTTCAGACCTTTCGGCGGTATGGAATATGACGTGCCTGAAAGTATGGAAAAAAATCTTGAAAAAGTGCAGTCCTCATATAAAAACAGTATTCGTTTTTCATCAAAAGTCATAAACGGAATAAACATTGTCGGAATTGACAACGCATATTACAGATTTACCGCAGAACATTTTAACTCTTTGAAAAATGAAGTGGCAAAAGGTATGCCGATAATTCTTTTTATGCACGTTCCGCTTTTCGGTAAAGATATTTATGACCTTATTGTGAAAGGCAAAAGAAAACACGCAAGCCTCGTCTCCGTTCCCGAAGAACTTATGAAAGAATATCCCGATGACCGCTTTAAACAGCAGATTGCAGACGAAACAACTCGCACAGTAACCGAATACATAAAAAACGAACCGTTAATAAAACTTGTTGTATGCGGACATCTTCACAAAAGTTTTAAAACCGTACTTGACGGAAAAGTGCCGCAATATATAACGGGTATTGACGAAATAAGAGAAATACGGGTGAAATAATGGAAAATAATCCGTACAGCGACATAATAGACCTTCCCTGCCCTACTTCAAAAAATCATCCGAGAATGTCAATGCGAAACAGAGCGGCGCAGTTTGCACCTTTTGCGGCGCTTACGGGCTATGACAGTATAATTGACGAAACCGCTCGCATTACTTCGCCCGAACTTCTGCTTGACGACGAAGCAAAAAATCTTTTGGACGCAAAATTCAGGATACTTGAAGAAAAAATATACGAAACGCCGTTTATAACCGTAACGCATTTTGTCGCAGATGAAAAAAAGCCGGGCGGCAAATACGTCACCTCCCGCGGAAATTTAAGGGTGATAAATCTTTCGGAAAGATTCATTGAATTTACCGACAAAGTAAAAATCGAATTAAAAAACATATACAACATAGAATCCGATATTTTCGGCATAATGAATAATTGACATCAATAAAAACTATAAGAAAAGACTTCAAAAAAGATTTTTCATCATCCTTTTTGAAGTCTTTTTATACTGTTAAATTTTCATTTCCATTCTGTAACGGATTTTTCAGCAATAACCCGTATATATTGAAAACAGCATAATGCCTACTGAAACTATACCTTCAAGTATGAACAGCGGCCAACTGAATTTAAGCCATTTTGTGTAAGAAACACCGATAATTCCGATAGCAATTATCATAATTCCGCTTGTGGGGTAAAGAAGATTTGTGAAGCCGTCTGCAAGTGAGAACGAAAGAGCAACGGCATTTGAACTTATGCCTATTAGGTGGGCAAGCGGTATTACAAGCGGCATAACAAGGAATGCTTTCGCCGTTCCGGAGCCTATAAAGAATTCAAGAAGCGCAATAAATACGAATATGCAAAGAATTGCAGTATAAGGACTCATTGAGCCGACAAGATTGTAAACATAGTAAAGGATTGTATGCATTATTTTGCCGCAGTTTAGTATATACGCTACGGAAATAACGAGAACTATAAGCGGTATCATCGGTAAAATTGTTTTTATTCCGCTTGCAAAATCGGCAAAAAGTTTTTTACCTCTGAAGCCTTTAATAATACCTGCGGCAAGTCCGCCGGTTGTAAAAAATACGGCAATACCGCCCATGGAAAGAACACCGCCCATGGAAAGCGCAAAGTCAAGAACTATGCAAACAAGTGCACTCAAAAGACATCCGCCGAAAACGAGAGTTGCTTTTTTTGTGTCTTTCTCAAGTAAAAATGAGTCCATATCATTAACGGTATATTTATCTCTGAGAGCCTTATCTGTTTCGTATGCAACGCTTTTTTCGGGATGTCTTTCAACACGTTTTGCATAAACAATGAGAAAAGCAATTAAAACGGCATAAACAAGCACAAAAGTGATAAGTCTTAACCAGAGTCCCGAGAATATTTCAACGTCACCCGCAAGTTTTTGCACCGTCATTACGTTAAACGGATTAAATGTGGCGGCTGTAAATCCGAACGCAACGGCAATGAGGCTCATGCCGACACCGACAAGAGAGTCCCACCCGAGCGCAAGCGAAATAGCAACGGATAAAGGCACAAGCGTAACGCTTTCTTCAAGAATACCCGCCGTAGAAGCAAGGAACATAAAGAAAAAGACAATAATTGCCATAAGAAGATATTTTTTTGCACCGAATTTTTTTATTATAACGGCAACCGTATATTTCAGCACGCCGCACTTGTCGAGAAGCAAAAACGTACCGCCCATAAGAACAATAAATGCAATTATGAGTAAACCTGTCATTCCGGTTTCACGTGTTTCATCATCAACAAATACCGAAACAGGCGCAGTAAATATTTTCCACAACGGCATTGTGTAATCGTCAAGCGGCTGATACTCGCTCTCCGTTGTTATTGAGGTTTTACCTGTTTCCGGGTCGGTAAAAGTATTGTACTCGCCACGGGGAACAATTCTCGTCATAACGCCGGCAAAAATATATACTGCAAGGAGTATTGCGGTTATACTTATTATGGTTTTTTTATTGACCTGTATACCGTCGCTGCTTTTATTTTTTGTTTCAGTTTCCATATCCTTATCCTCTTAATGTATAATATGTGTATCATTATATGTTATTTTGAATATATGTCAAGTCTTGAATTAAAATAGCATATTACACTTTTTTAACCGTCACTCTTACAGCACAACCCGAAACAGGGCGAAACTGCGGATTCATAATTGAAGCAACACAAATGTTTTCATTTATTTTCGGCGGTTCGGGAGTTTTACCGTTTAAAAGGTAACACCCCATAACAAAAGCAATATGCACCTGACACGCTTTGCTTATTTCGCTTTGAGATACGTCTTCACCGTTTGTGCTGACGTACAAAATCATATCATTCATTTTGAAATTACCTGAACGGTGTGAAAGTCACTGCCGTAATCCTTTCCGATAATCAGTCAACAGTAAATGTATTCGTACGCTTCGTGAGTAATTTCATCTTCCTTTTGCTGTTCGTATCTGCCGGAAGAATAATCTTTCATTTTTTCTTCGGGTACACTCATAAGGTATGCACAGTTATTTTTCAATTCATTCATAAAATCACAGTCTTTCACAAAGAGATTCTGACGCACGTTTTGCGTAATTTTCAAGCAGACCTCTATCATTGAGGTAGAACAGAATTGTGTACCTGTCACGAAGTCCCAAAGCACGCATTACGCTTTTTTCCATTCTTGCGGGGTCTTTTACGGGTGACGGAACTTTCATTTCACAGCAGTATTTTTCAACCTTTTCAAAATACGGAATATATTTTTCAATAAGTGATTTGAGATGTTCGTCATCGCTTTCTTTATAAAGCATCATATACATTTCCGCTATTAGCCTTGTCGCTTCGCAAACCTCAAGTCCGTGAAGATTCGGCTCTCTGCCGTTTTCAATATCTTCAAGTTCCCAGACGTGACCGACAATGTGCTCCGAGCCCGATGCAGGGCGTGAGTTACCGGTGTAAGCCATACCGAGACCCGTTACCATAAATCCGTTCATCACGTTTGAAATAACGTCGGCGTCACGTTCTGTTA
The DNA here is from genome assembly GCA_045598225.1 of Acutalibacteraceae bacterium. Classification (GTDB taxonomy): domain Bacteria; phylum Bacillota; class Clostridia; order Oscillospirales; family Acutalibacteraceae; genus DTU089. The sequence continues at coordinate 120,847 of JAZLLP010000009.1, forward strand.
CCTTGTATCCGTTTTCGAGGCAAAGATTTGTTGCATCAAGCACATCTGCGGCGATTTTGTCGCAAAAATATTCGTTTTTGTAATCACGGGCAAGTTCCCAGTCAAGAAGTCCCGTATATTTGCCGAACATATCGCCTATGCCGGCAAGAAGCATATCGTACGGTGCTTTTCGCATAATGTCTGTGTCCGCGATAATGAATTTCGGCGTTGTGCATTTTATTGTAGCTTTTGTTCCGTCATAAAGTACAGGCGAGCCTGCGGAAGCATAACCGTCCATTGACGGAGCGGTTCCGAGAATTGCGTACGGTATGCCGAGACGGTACGAAACAAGACGGCACGAATCGTTTACCGTACCCGAGCCGACTGCAAGAATAATGTCGGGCTTCGGTGACCAGGCGAAAATGTCGGAATCCGCTTTCGGACTGTTAAGATGAATAAGTATGTCCCCTATTGTCTGTGCATTGGGAAGTGCTCTGCCTTTTATAATGAATTTGTGAGAAAACTTTCCGCACGAAGTAAGTATTTTTTCCGCTTCCTCACCTGCGGCTTTATATGTATTTTCATCGCAAACCATATATATTTTGTTATAATCTTTAAGAACTTCACAAAGTTTATTTATTGCGCCCTTTTCTATAACGTAGTTTTCAAGCGGTGCTTTATGTTCACCCATGGCGCAGTCGCATTTGAATTTAATCATATAATCATCCCTTTTCATTCCAAACATTCTGTCATAAAAGTTACATATATAATATCATATTTCACCGTATTTTCAATGATAAATTCACCTTTTACATAAAAAGCGGTTTTCATTACAAATCACCGTAAGAAAACCGCTTTTGTGTTATTTATTTTTAAATTCCGCTTTTTCGTTCTGCACTTTTTCTTAATCTAATTCAAATGCACCCGTATATAACTGATAATAAGTACCTTTTTCTTCAATAAGTTTTTTATGGTCGCCACGCTCGATTATTCTGCCGTGGTCAAGAACCATTATAACATCGGAATTTCGTACGGTTGAAAGCCTGTGAGCAATTACGAAAACCGTTCTGCCTTCCATAAGTTTATCCATACCTCTTTGAACTATCGCTTCTGTTCTTGTATCTATTGAAGATGTTGCCTCGTCAAGAATCATAACAGGCGGGTCGGCAACCGCCGCTCTCGCTATTGCAATAAGCTGGCGCTGTCCCTGTGAAAGATTCGAGCCGTTGTTTGAAAGTTCGGTATCATACCCCTGAGGAAGCCTTGTAATGAAACTGTCAGCACCGGCAAGGCGTGCCGCTTCAATACATTCTTCATCGGTTGCTTCAAGTCTGCCGTAACGGATGTTTTCCATAACAGTACCCGTGAACAGATTGGTGTCCTGCAAAACAATGCCGAGGCTTCGGCGCAAATCAGATTTTTTGATTTTGTTGATGTTTATTCCGTCATAGCGGATTTTACCGTCTTCAATGTCATAAAATCTGTTAATAAGATTTGTAATTGTTGTTTTACCTGCACCCGTTGCGCCGACAAACGCAACTTTCTGACCGGGCTCTGCGAAAACAGAAACGCCGTGAAGAATCTGGTGCCCTTCTTTGTATGAAAAGTCAACGTCATTCATTCTTACGTCGCCTTTAAGAGCGGTGTACGTTACCGTTCCGTCGCCGTGAGGATGTTTCCACGCCCATTTGCCCGTATGATTTCCCGATTCGGTGATTTCGCCGTTTTCGTCATATTCGCAGTTTACAAGCGTTACATAGCCTTCATCCGATTCGGGCATTTCATCCATAAGGCTGAAAATACGTGATGCGCCCGCAAGACCCATTGCAATGGAGTTTATCTGCTGTGAAAGTTGGTTTACGTTGCCTGTGAACTGTTTTGTCATATTGAGGAACGGAATAATAATATCTATTGAAAACGCAAGTCCCGAAAGGCTTATGTTTTTTACGCCCGAAAGTAAGAACATTCCGCCGACTGTCGCACAAATAACGTAAAGCACGTTGCCGATATTCATAATAATCGGTCCGAGGCAGTTTGCATAAGCGTGCGCTTTGTAACTGTCATTGAAAAGGCTGTCGTTTATTTCATCGAACTGTTTTTTGACTTTTTCCTCGTGGCAGAAAACTTTTACAACTTTCTGACCGTTCATCATTTCTTGAATAAAGCCCTCGGTCTGACCGACTGATTTTTGCTGACGGATGAAATATTTTGCCGAGCCGCCGCCGATTTTTTTAGAAACAAAAATCATTGCAACAACGCCTAAAAGCACAATACCCGTCATAAGTATGCTGTAATAAAGCATAATGCAAAGAACTGAAAGCACTATTACAGCCGACTGTAAAAGGTGCGGAAGCGACTGCGAAACAAGTTGGCGCAGAGTGTCAATATCGTTCGTGTAATAACTCATTATGTCGCCGTGCTTGTGAGTATCAAAATATTTTACGGGTAAATTCTGCATACCGTCGAACATTTTAACACGCATTTTGTTGAGGAAACCCTGCGTTATGTACGCCATAAGCTGATTGTACGTTGTAATGAATATTATTGAGAAAATATAAAGTACAACGAGTATTCCTATCATGGGAATAATTTCTTTTTTGGCAACATCCCAGTTCATGTCGCCCGCTTCAAGGTATTTTGTTATTACCGCAAGAACTTTTTGGGTAAATACTGCGGGTATTGACGAAACAATCGCAGAAAGAATTATGCACACACAGGTAACGGGCACAAGTACCGGATAAGATTTGAAAAGAAGTTTTACAGTTCTTGAAAATACGCCTTTGTCAAATTTTCTGCCTGCGCCTTTCGGAGGCATCTGCTGTTTACTCATCCGAGTCACCCCCGTTCGTTTGCTGTTCATATACTTCACGGTATATTTCGCTTTTTTCGAGAAGTTCGCTGTGAGTTCCCGCTGCGGAAATTTCACCGTTATCCATAACAATAATAACGTCAGCATCTTCAACAGATGAAACACGCTGTGCAATTATTATTTTTGTTGTTTCGGGTATGTACTCTTTAAGTCCCGCTCTTATAAGCGCATCGGTTTTTGTGTCAACTGCACTTGTTGAGTCATCAAGAATAATAATTTTCGGCTTTTTAAGAAGCGCCCTTGCAATGCACAAACGCTGTTTCTGACCGCCCGAAACGTTAGTACCGCCCTGTTCGATTTTTGTTTCGTATTTATCCACAAAACCTTTGATGAAATCTTCAGCCTGTGCAAGACGGCACGCTTCTATAATTTCATCCTGCGTTGCATTTTCGTTGCCCCAGCGCAGATTTTCACTTATTGTACCGGAGAAAATAAGGTTTTTCTGCAAAACCATTGCAACAGCGGAACGAAGCGTTTCAATGTCATAATCTCTTACATCAACACCGCCGACCTTGACAGAGCCTTCGGTTGTGTCATAAAGACGGGGAATAAGTTGAACAAGTGAAGACTTACTTGAGCCCGTACCGCCTATAATTCCGACAGTCATACCCGATTTAATATGCAGGTCAATGTTTGAAAGAGCAAACTTTTCGGCAGTTTTTGAATATTTGAAACTGACGTTTTCAAAATCAACAGAGCCGTCTTTTACTTCGGTAACGGGATTTTCGGGATTTTTAAGAACGGATTCCTCGTCAAGCACTTCAACAATACGTTTCATTGACTCACCGGACAAAGTGAGCATAACGTAAATCATTGAAAGCATCATAAGTTGCATAAGAATCTGCATACCGTATGTGAGCATTGATGAAATTTCGCCTACACCTATTACGCTGCCGCCGCTTGAAATTATGATTTTCGAGCCAACAACAAGTACGAATGCCATATTGAAATAAATGCAGACCTGCATAAGAGGTGCGTTAAGAGCAACTATTCTTTCCGCTTTTGTGAAGTCACCGCAAATATCTTCTGCGGCAATACCGAATTTTTTCTTTTCGTATTCTTCACGGGAAAAGCCTTTCACAACACGCATTGCACGCACGTTTTCCTCAATGGATTCGTTAAGTCTGTCATATTTTTTGAATACACGGTGAAAAGCGGGCATAGCCTTTCTTGCAATTATGAAAAGACCGAAAGCGAGCACGGGAATGATAACAACAAAGGATGTTGCAAGTGCTCCGCCCATTATGTACGCCATAATTATTGAGAAAATAAGCATTAACGGAGCACGTATTGCCGTACGAATTATCATCATATAAGACATCTGAACGTTTGTGATGTCGGTGGTCATTCTTGTAACAAGCGACGAAGATGAAAATTTGTCAATGTTTTCAAAAGAATATGTCTGTACTTTGTAGAACATATCCTTTCTTAAATTTTTGGCAAAGCCCGCAGATGCTTTTGAGCAGGTAACGCCTGCTATACCTCCGCAACAAAGCGAAGCAAGAGCCATTGTAATAAGCACGGCACCTGTTTTTACAACTTCGTTAATTCCCGTACCTGCTTCAACGGCGTTTACAAGGTTTGCCGTAATGAACGGTATTATGCTTTCAATTACCGCTTCAAGCAAAATAAAAAGAAACGTCAGTATTGACGGAGTTTTGTACTCCCTTATACTTTTTGCAAGTCTTTTAAGCATAAAACTCTCCTTTCCCATTCCACATTTGATTATACATTTAATTATTAAACATAAACAAATAATAAACTTAATTATTATACAATTTTACTAACGCAAACGCAAGTAAAAATTTGTTAAATTTTTGAAAAGAATATTATTCTGAAAACGTGATACAAAAAGCGTATCAAAAACCACAAAAAGGGGCTGTCGCATTTAGCGCAGAGCGAAAAGCAAAACACTTTATTAAACGAAATAAATAACAAAAAACGCTTTTCTTACAGAAATTTTGTAATGAAAAGCGCTTTTTATATAACAGAATGTTTATTGAATTTTGCTTTTCTAAGTGTTTTTTCGCCCTCGGCATACCTTTGTATTGCCCACGGGACGAAAAAAACGCTTTCTGCATCTAAATGCGACAACCCCTAATATTAAATACAGTTTTATTTTCTGAAAACAAAAAGATATTCATGTGCAATCAATAAAAAATTATATTTAACACTGTTTGTTTTCCAATACCCTGTTGCTTTACAATTATGCTGTTCTTTAATAATCAGTTCTTTGAGCTTAAAGCCTGCATTTTCAAATATTCTCATAACTTCAAAAGACATTGGTATCATGTGTCCTTTTTGACGTGTATCCCCCATTAAAACCGCACAGAACTTATCTTTTTTCAAAACACGGTAACTTTCGGAAGCCACTTTTTTCATTTCTTCAAGAAAATCTTTTACTTTCAAATGTGATAAATCCTCGTCAATATCTTCGCTGTATTTTATTATATCAGCGTAAGGCGGATGAGTACAAATCAAATCAATACTGCTGTCGGGAACAAAGTCAAGATTTCTTGCATCACCTTTATGAAGATATACCTTTCCGTCTGCACCTTCATGTTCAAATTCGATTTTTTCTTTGCAGCGGTTAAGAGCAACATCATTTACGTCAACACCGATAATATCTCTGTTTAAAAGTTTTGCTTCAACAAGTGTTGTGCCCCCGCCTGCAAACTGATCTAAAACCAAATCTCCCTCTTGTGAATACCTCAAAATAATGTTTCGGGGAATATACGGCGACCAGTTGCCACGCCATTTTGCATCATGAGTAGCCCAATCTCCACGATTCGGAAAAGACCAATGTGTAGTCATTTCAAGTTCAAAATCATCAGGTTCCCATTTTGTAATCTTTTTTTGTGCCATTATTTGCAAACCTTTCCGATTATCCCGTTTTCCATATCATCAATATTGTATATATGTTCCATAACATCAAATGTTTCTTCAAGATTATGTCTTGCGCTTGTCCATCCTTTTCCGTCAGTAAACCAAATAAAATCAAAACCATGAATTGTTTTTGCTTCAAGAGCCAAAGTTTTGTAGCTTCTTGCAGTTTCATTTAATTTCGAACCGCCACTTGAATAAAAATTAGTTTCTATACCGTAAACCATTTTTTCTGTTTTTATTACAAAGTCAAATCTTTTCTCCGTTTTACCCTGATTTGATATTGCTGAAAGATCTAAGCCCCACTTTTCAGTTATTTCTGATATGTACATTTCTTTGAAATAGGTTTCATCTTTTTTGAATCCGGCTTTTCGGATATAACTTTCTACCAGGTTTTCCATCAAGTGTCCGCCACGGTTTTTACGACCGTTTGAATCGAGACCGGTTTCAACTCCGGTTGCATAGTCAACCAGATTGCTCACGATGTGATTTTCAAGAAGTTCAAATAATCCTGTTTTCCTCATAAAAGTCTTGTATTGTTCAACAGAATAATTTAATTTTTTAAAATTATATGTAAATGAGCCGTCGCCGTCAACTGCATATATCTCATTAGCTCTGACAGCCAAAAGAATAGGAATACACTTAAGTGTTTCAGGATATTCAGTTACTATTTTTTCAAAGTCATCCTCTATATTTTTTGAACCGACTAAAGCATTTAAAATATTCAATTCAATTTTTATTGAATCGATATTTCGATACACTTTTTCAAATTCAACATAATATCCGTAATCGGAAATACTGTCTCTGAATTTTGAAAGCCAATTATTAAAATCTCTCATTTTATTACCCCTTTCAATAGTTGCAAATCAACAACTCGTTAACATTTCCTCTGTTTTTTCCGTTGCTGTTTATTGCTCTCTTTGCCGTTATTCTGTTTACATTTAAAGGATAATACAAATCATCAAAGAATTCATCATCAGGATTTGTATTTTTCGGATCTGAATTACTTGCCAAAACTTTTACACCCTTATCTGATAAATGCTTGATAAATTCAGCAAGTCTTATCTGTTCATCGTCATTAAAATTGTCCTCAGTATATGCTGTAAATCCCGACGTCTTTGATAATGGACGATATGGCGGATCAAAATATACAAAAGTATTCTCATCGGTAAATTCTTCTAATTGAGTATAATCGCCGGCAATAATATCGACATCAGTAAGTTTATCCGATATAAGAATAAGATTTTCGGTGTCACAAATAGTAGGATTCTTATATGATCCCATAGGAACATTGTACTGCCCGTTTTTATTTACCCGATACAAACCGTTAAAACAAGTTTTGTTTAAGTAAATGAATAAAGCGGCTCTCAAAACAGAATTTGATGAATTACAACTCATAGTTTCATTATATAAAGAACGTTGAGAATAGTAATATTCTTTTCTATGTTCATCATCAAGTCTTAAATGTTCTTTTTCAAATTGAGAAAGCAATTCAATTAAATCAGATACATTTTCCCGAATAACCGCATAAACATTGATAAGTTCAATATTTGAATCAGAAATCATTATTTCATCTAAATCATAATTATTTAGTATATCAAAAAATACAGCGCCTCCGCCTACCATTGGCTCACAATACTTTGTAATTTCAGTCCCAAGTCCTTTTGGATAATAGTTTCTTATGGTTGATAATATCTGCCCTTTGCCTCCTGCCCACTTAACAAAAGGTTTTACCTCAGTTTTTTTGTCATATCTCAATGTTCTGCCGTCAAGAGGTTTTTCAGCACCGGACGGTATAATCCACATATTACCTAACATAGCGGCATTTTCGATTCGATTTTCTCCACAGAGCGTTATCACTCTCCTGTGTGATATTCCCCATTTTCTTGCCGCTTCATTAGCAGTTATGTAATCAATCATAAACACACTTCCTCTTCGCTCATTATATTCCATATTTGGAATAATAGCAACATTATTTTTAAAAAAGATTCTCCTGCTTTTTGTCATAAGAGAATCTTTTTTGTTACTGATTATTATTGCATACCTTGTCCGTCTGAAATAATTCCGTTTACATATTCCTGCATCTGCAAACGTGACTTTATATTGTGCGTACCGTTGATAATTGCCTCCTGCTCGGCTTTTGACATTGCCGAAAATCTTTCGAGTGCAGGAGCGTTCTGCATAAGAGCCATACCGAACCCTGTGGGCATACCGTTCATATTATAACTGTTCATAAAAAATCACCTCAAACATATTTTGAGATGATTTTTTATAATTATTCAATTTGTGAAATATCGTACGGTGTTGTCTGGTAAACGAAATAATTGAGCCAGTTTGTGTAAAGAAGATTTGCGTGAGAACGCCACTGCATTACAGGTTCTTTTGTAACGTCATCATCGGGAAAATAATCTTTCGGAATTTTCGGGTTAATTCCCGCTTCAACGTCACGAAAATACTCATTTTTTAAAGTGTCGGCATCATATTCGGAATGACCTGTAACAAAAATCTGCTTGCCGTTTTCGGTGGAAACTATATAAAGTCCCGCTTCTTTTGACGAAGCAAGTATTTTCAGTTCGGGGACTTTTTCAACATCTTCACGCCTTACCGTAGTATATCTTGAATGAGGAACTTTGAACTCGTCGTCAAATCCTCTGAGAAGAATGGAATTTTTGTAATCCGCACGGTGCGTATATATACCCGAAAGTTTTTCGGGCAGAAAATATTTTTTTATTCCGTAATGGTGGTAAAGTCCTGCCTGTGCGCCCCAGCATATATGAAGCGTGCTTGTGACGTTTTTCTTACTCCACTCCATTATTTCACACAGTTCATCCCAATACTCAACCTGCTCAAACTCAAGTTTTTCTACGGGTGCGCCGGTAATAATCATACCGTCATATTTATTCATTTTCACTTCGTCGAACGTTTTGTAAAAAGCAAGAAGATATTCTTTCGGCGTATGTTTCGGCGTGTGCGATTTTGTGCATATAAGGTCAAGTTCAACCTGCAAAGGCGAGTTTCCGAGTAACCGTGTGAGTTGTGTTTCTGTTTCCGTCTTTTTAGGCATAAGATTTAACAGCAAAATTTTAAGCGGACGTATATCCTGCGTTATGGCACGGTTTTCCGTCATAACGAAAATATTTTCATTTAAAAGCGTTTCAACAGCAGGCAGCTTATCCGGAACTTTTATCGGCATTTTACATCACTCCCCGTAAGCCTTTTTTCAGCCGTTATTAAAATCAATTATTCGCCCAAAGCCTGTTTTAAATCAGCAATAAGGTCTTCGGCGTTTTCAAGTCCGCATGAAAGGCGAACAAGGTCGGGACCTATGCCTGCTGCGGCAAGTTCATCATCATTCATCTGACGGTGTGTGGCGTTTGCCGGGTGAAGACAGCAACTTCTTGCATCTGCAACGTGTGTTTCGATTGCGATAAGTTTAAGTTTTTTCATAAACTCTTCAGCCGCTTTTCTGCCGCCTTTTACGCCGAAACTTACAACGCCGCAAGTACCGTTCGGAAGATATTTCTGTGCTCGGTCGTAGTATTTGTCGCCTTCAAGTCCGGGATAGGTAACCCAGCCGATTTTATCACTTGAAGCAAGGAACTGTGCAACTTTAAGAGCGTTTTCGCAATGTCTTTTAATTCTGACGTGAAGACTTTCAAGTCCGAGGTTAAGATAAAAAGCGTTCTGCGGTGACTGAATTGAGCCGAAGTCACGCATAAGTTGAGCGGTGGCTTTTGTAATAAACGCACCCTCTTTGCCGAATTTTTCGGCGTATGTTATGCCGTGATAACTGTCATCAGGCGTGCAGAGTCCGGGGAATTTGTCAGCGTGTGCCATCCAGTCAAACTTACCGCTGTCAACAATACAACCGCCGACAGCCGTACCGTGACCGTCCATATATTTTGTTGTGGAGTGTGTAACAATATCGGCACCCCATTCAAACGGACGGCAGTTTACCGGCGTTGCGAAAGTGTTGTCTACTATAAGCGGAACGCCGTGAGCGTGAGCCGCTTTTGCGAATTTTTCAATATCAAAAACAGTAAGTGCAGGGTTTGCAATTGTTTCGCCGAAAACCGCTTTTGTGTTCGGTCTGAATGCTGCTTCAAGTTCTTCATCGGTGCAGTCGGGAGAAACGAATGTGAAGTCAATGCCCATTCTTTTCATCGTAACTGCGAAAAGGTTATATGTTCCGCCGTAAATGGATGAAGATGAAACAACGTGGTCGCCGCAGGAAGCAATGTTGAAAACCGAGTAAAAAGATGCCGCCTGACCTGACGAGGTAAGCATAGCCGCCGTGCCGCCTTCAAGTTCGCATATTTTTGCCGCAACCATATCGTTTGTGGGATTCTGAAGTCTTGTGTAAAAATATCCGCTTGCTTCAAGGTCGAAAAGTTTACCCATATCTTCACTTGTGGCATATTTGAAAGTTGTGCTCTGAATTATCGGTATCTGTCTGGGTTCGCCGTTGCCGGGTGTGTAACCGCCCTGAACACATTTCGTTTCAATTTTATAATCGCTCATATATATTACCTCCTCAGTCTGAAACGGCAGGACTGCCTATCCACATATCTTCCCATTTCTGACCTGCAATTTTTTCAATTTTGATTTTATCCTCTTCGCTGACGGTGCATTTGCCCGTTGCGTGTTTTTCCTCAATAAGTGATTTAATAAGTTCGTGGTCCTGTTTAGTCATTTTGTATTTATAAACAGAAAGTACACAGAAGAATGCGAATACAGCCGGAATAATCGAATAGTTAAGTCTTAAACCGAAATTCGCTTTTTTCGACTGAAGTTCGGGCGCCTGAACGGCGGTATCGTAACCGAACCATTTAAGCGAAGCACCGACTGCATAACCCATAACGCTGCTGACGGTTTTTTTGAACAGCGTGTTGAACGTTGAAATAACGCCCTCACGCCTTCTGCCGGTAATAAGTTCGTCAACATCGGTAACGTCGGGCTGAATGTTTTCACAGACAAAACCGGGACCCGAGAAACCGAAATTATAGAAAATCGACGAAATAATCATAACCGCATATATGACTTTCTTCGGAGTTGTATAATTAAGGAACGAGTTTGCGGCAATACCCAATACCATAAACGGCCCTAAAAGTTTGCCGCAGAAAGTCTTGCCTTTGTAACGGGTTATGAAATAGTTTACGGGTGAACCCGAAAATTCCGAAATACCGGAAATAAGGTTAAGTGAAATAAAGAATTTGTATGTATCCGTAACGCTTATCATAAAATACTGGTCGGCGTAATTGCAGAAATATTTACTCATTGAGTAAAACAGCGACATAATAAAATATTGCCTGAACGCTCTGTTTTTAAACACGTCACGGTATTCACGAATAAGGTATTTTGCGTCAAACTTTTCGTTTACCTGCTCTGCAGATGACGGCTCTTTTGTCTTTTTGAAGCAGAGTATCGGCGCCCACACAAACCATAGCGCAAGCACAATACCGACCATCATATAATTTCCGCGGTCATCGGGTGACGGGTTCGGCAAACCGCCGAGCGCTGTTTTTATGTTAAATCCGCTTATGGCAAGAGCAGTAAATATGTATGAAGACATCTGCCCTACAGAGTTCATTGCATATTCGACAATTTTGTACTGTGTTCTTTCAAAATAGTGCGGGGCAACCGTCGGGAGCATTGCAGTATGCGGAATGCTCATCATAGTCATAAAAGTAGCGTACAGAAGACCTGCAAACAGATACCACCACCAGACAGCCGAAGAACCCGAATTTGACGAAATTCCGAATGAAGTCCATTTAAGGAGGTAGGCTATCGCAAACGGAACTGCACCGGCTATAAGCCACGGACGGTGTCTGCCCATTTTTGAACGTGTTCTGTCGGTTATAACACCCATTATCGGGTCACTTACCGCATCCCACAGACCTGTGTACAAAGAAATTCTGCCCGCCTGAAGCGTGTCAAGCCCTTCAACGTAAGCGAGGAACTGCTGATGAAACTGATTTATGGGATAACCTGCACCGCCGAGCGTAATGTTCGCACAGGTATAATTTAGCATCGGGCGCAAAGTGGGGAGAACTTCGCCCTCTATGCCGACAGCATCTTTAATTTTTTCGCCTAAAGCGTTTGACATATTATCACCGTCCCCGGTTTAGTTTAACTTTAAACTCAGACTTTGTTTTATCCTTTTACAAGAAGCACGCACCAATAGAACGTACGTCCGTCATCGGTATAAGCGCCTACACCCATTTTTGTGAAATTACTGTTCATAAGCGCTTTATTGCTTTGCGAATCGGATTTCATTTTGTTCAAAGCATCCATATAACTCGAGCCCGCCTGAATAATTATTTTGTCTGCGGATGAGTAACTCACGCCGTATTCATCAAGGAGTTTGTAGTAATATTTTCCGTCAAGTTTGTAAAGAGCAGTACCCGTATCTTCAACAAATTCGCGAGCCGCTTCATCAGCCGCTTTTGAAAGTGCGCTCGAATATGTAAGTTCTTCGAGTTTAGGGTAAACATTTTTTGACCTTATTTTGTTTACTTCACTGACAAATTCTTTTGCATGCGGCGTAAACTCATAGTTTTCCATATATTTCTTTTCAACCGTACCGATTGACATACGAAGAATAATAAGAGCGTCGGCAACCATAACTTTTCCGTTTCTGTCAACATCGGCACAGTCGATGTCATCGCCGTAAAGTTCGCCTCCTGCAATATCAAGCGCATAAATGAGTACGGCACGGGCATCAGCCGTAGAAACGAAACCGTCATAATCTATATCGCCGTAATAACGCTTCAGTTTTATTGCCCCCGCCGGCGAAACCGAAAGAAGCACCGTAATTACCGACAGCAGAACTGCCGAAATTTTTGAAAACGTTTTTTTCATCTTTTTCCCTCATTATGAGATATAATATGATATTTTATTATACAACACCCGTCATCAAAAAGCAATTACAAATAAAGATATAATGTTGTAAATTTTTCTCTTTTTTCCGTATTCTTTTTTACGGGTTGTAATTATTACCGAAATGTGGTATATTACATTAAATAAAAACATCGGAGGTTTTTATGGATATACCTGAAATACTGCTCAAAAAAGCAGATGAGACCGAAGAAAAGTTAAAAGAAGTTTATCCGGAACTTGCACCGTTTTTCAAACGCTGTTTTTTAAATACGATTGAAACAACCGTAACAGGTCTTGATGACGGAACATATTTTGTCATTACCGGTGACATTCCGGCAATGTGGTTGCGTGACAGCGCTGCTCAGTTAAAACCTTACATACGTTTTGCGGCGGAAGATGAAGATTTAAGAAAAATTTTCCGAGGCGTTATAGCACGCCATGCTTTTTACATTAACCTTGACCCTTATTCAAACGCCTTCAATGCATCGGCAAACACAAAATCGCATAAAGATGATACCGATTTCTCGCACGAACTTATATGGGAAAGAAAATACGAAGTAGATTCGCTCTGCGCTTCAATTTTCCTTTCGTATGAATATTACAGCAGTACGCTTGATTCATCCATATTTACAGACGAATTTAAAAAGATGCTTGAAAACATTCTCGATGTTTTCAAAAAAGAACAAAATCACGGTAATTCAAAATATTATTTTAACCGTGCAAACTGCTCGCAGACAGACACTCTGCCGAATAACGGGCTCGGAAACGAAGTTGCCTATACCGGTATGACATGGTCGGGTTTCAGACCGTCTGATGACCGTTGTGTTTACGGCTACCTTGTTCCGTCAAATATGATGGCGGTAGTTGCGTTGAAAAAAGCGGCAAAACTCGCAAATGCAGGTTACGAGGATACAAAACTTGAAAGTGAATGCCGTTCGCTCGCCTATGACATAGACGAAGGCATTAAAGAACACGCAATAATCGAAACGGAAAATCACGGCAGAATTTTTGCGTATGAAACAGACGGTAAAGGCAAATTTTTGCTTATGGATGACGCAAATTCACCAAGTCTGCTCGCCGCACCTTACCTCGGCTATGTAAAACCCGACAATGAAATTTACAGAAATACACGAAATTTCATACTTTCACCGAGCAATCCGTGGTATTTTGATGGCACAGCCGCAAAAGGAATAGGCAGTCCGCACACGGGGCAAAGCAAAATATGGCACATTTCACTTATTATGCAGGCACTTACAAGTACCGATTTAAACGAAATAAAAGAATGTATTTCCGCAATTACAAATACACATGCAGGCACGTTTCTTATGCACGAATCGTTCAACAAAAACGACCCCGAAGATTTCACAAGACCGTGGTTTGCGTGGGCGAACAGTCTGTTTGCGGAACTTATGCTGAAAATAGCAGACGGTAAAATTCAATGATTTTTTAATAAAAAATCAAAGACTTCAAAGGAAGATTTTCGATTAAATCTCTTTGAAGTCTTTTCTGTTATATTTATTCATCAAGCGTACTAATCTGCTCTTCAAACAAATTCCACGGATAAACTGAAGTATCCGGAAAAGATGAGAAACGAAGCACTTCGCCGCCCGGAATTTTAACGGTAAGAAAAGCGGCGTTAAGTGATATATTCTTTGATGCGTTATCGTGACTGCCGTATTTGCCGTCGCCGCAAAGAGGCGTCCCCCGCGAAGAAAACTGAACTCTTATCTGGTGAGTTCTGCCTGTGTGAAGAAGCACTTTCACCAATGCTTTTCCGTCTTTTTCGCCTATCACTTCATATTCAAGCGACGCTTTTTTAGGCTGGCGAGAATCGAACCTGTTACGGTTCCGCTCGCAACCTTTTCCCGTCTGCATTGCAGTATTTTTTGGCAGGCGACAGCCTGCCTGCAAATTCCTGCTTCGCATACGAAAAAATCTTACGGCAGGAACTGCGAAGCACCTTACAAATAGAAAATTTTTTGAAGTGCAAAGCCGAAAATCGCAGATATACTGTCGTATTTCAAGATTT